>DAMANX010000024.1:0-83807 GCA_032073245.1 Tannerellaceae bacterium | reverse complement strand
AGAATGAAGGTACTTTTTACAGCGCTTTTTTGAGTTTAGGAATAATACAGGTTAATACTTTTTCAAAAGAGTTTCTATCACTTTCAAAGTAGTCATTCATTAATTCGCGTATATTTGCGTCCGGTTTTTATTATGGAAAGAAAAAGTAGCCAAGAACTATACCCCTATTTAATTGTTTTAATAGGAAAGATACTTACCATAAGGCTATAAGCAGAGGATTTATATGGATTGGTTGATGAGTTTTGGATATTGGGGATTATTCCTGGGAGCATTCCTGGCTGGAACGGTATTTCCGTTAAGTTCGGATATCCTTTTGAACGGTGCTTTGGCCATTGGAATGAGTCCCTGGATATCTATGGGCATCACCACAACAGCGAATTGGTTAGGATTACTTTCCACTTATGGGCTGGGATGGATTGGGAAATGGGAATGGCTGGAAAAATACGGTAAAGTCAGCCGGGAACAACTTCACAAACAAAAAACCGTCATTGAGAAATATGGAGTATGGATCGCCTTATTTACCTGGATTCCGGTTGTAGGCATTATCGGATTGATTGCTCTTGGATTTTATAAAGTTAAACCCGGTCTTACCATGCTTCTGTTATTCGTAGCATGCATTACACGCTTTACTTTCTGGACAGTGATGTATGTAAATTATGGTTATAGAGTAATTGAGTGGATTACGGGGTAATTATTTATCTGACAACTTTAAAATCATTAGATAATCCTCTTTATCTTCACACACAATTTTAAAGCCCATTTTACAATACATTTTAACTGCATAATTCTCCTTTTTCACATTCAGGGATGTTTGGGCATATCCGGCACTCTTAAGATATTCAATCATATTCTGCATTAACTGTGTACCTATACCTTTATTTCGATATTCTTTAAATAATGAGATTGCAAACTCAGGTGTTTTATCATCAATATTACCATATCCTTTTATATCTCCGGCTAAGATACGCACCCATACAGCTCCAACAATTTTTCCGTCCATATCCCCTACCAGACAATAATCATCTTTCTGCTCTCCAAAGTTCTCTATGTAAACCCTAACTTCGGGTATATTTATTACATCCCGTGGAATGAGATTATTTTCATCCGGTTGATAAATAGCTTCATAAAGCATATCTTCAAGTATAGGATACTCTGCCGGAGTAAGTGTTCTTATTGTAAAATGCATCGAGCCTTGTTTATTGGACAAATATAATAATTTAAAATCGGATAATCCCGTAGTAAAATTCCATAAACAATCCTTTCATCGACGATGTTGTATAAAGAGTAAACATCAAGTAAAACAATTCCAATGAAAACGGGTTTATCATTTTTACTAGTAGTGATTGTTGCAATTACTCTTTACAGTTGCGATAATAAAAGAAAAAATAAGGTTTCTGATAAAGAAAGTATACCATCAATTGAGCAACCCACCGGACAACACGGAAATCTACTTGTAGAGTCAAATGGTCCCCAGATGCAGCAATTATACGAACAAATGGATGAAATTCCTTTACCTTTTATTTATAACCGCAATTTTATGGCAAATGCGCCGGGTTTCATCAAATTACCTGAAAATATGTTTTCATTATTCCATAATTTTGATTCATTTAATACGAATACACGGATAGCAAAACTTGCAGAGAAAGGAGATATTAAACCCTTATTAATTCTTTATGAGGATGATAACGGAAATCAACGAATGAATATCTATACTCTATCCGATTCGATGAAAGTAATCGATCGTTTACAAATATCTTCTATAGAGGTTTTAGATAACAATGCTATCATTCAGCAAGAATTCGAAATCCCTGAAGACTATAAAATAATGGTACGTAAATCACTGGGGGACGAAGTTATAGAACAACTTTATTATACGGTTGACGAACATAAGTGTTTTTTTGAAATAAGAGATGGTAAGACACCCGCTATCGCTTTTGAGAGTCCCGACAACAAACGCTATATGGTGGAGTCTTTTATTTGGGATCATCATAATAACGGAGGGCTTTATAAAAAAGATTTGCAAAGACAGTTTTATAAGATGAATGATAAGAATATGCTTACAGTTATAAGTGAAACAGAATATAATCAATAATATTTCTGCTATTTTCATTAAAAAACATAAAGAACTTCGATTCTCTATAGCAAAAAGTCAATGAATTTTAAACCCAAAACAACTATTCTTATGAAGACATTGTTTCATAAGCAATAGAAGTTTTATATTATAAAATATCAAAACCATAAACAACTAAAAAAATGAAAAAGAAATTTTTATCTTTTGCTGTAATAACAGCTTTTGCATGTACAGGAGCAGTCCTTACATCTTGTGATGATGATGATGACGACAAAGATTCATGGGATTTCGATTCAACCATCACTTTTGAGAATGTAGGAAAAGAAAAAGACTTTGTGCAAAGTGGTACTTTCCGTATGGAAGGCACAGCACAACCGGTTATTCTACCTGGGGAATCTCTTAGTTTCAAATTTAACGCAGGTAAAGGGCAGGCATTAATGTTTGCTTCAATGTACGGATATTCAAACGACATGTTCTTTGCTCCTGAAAATCCGGGTATTGCTTTATTTACGGCAAATGGAGCACCGGTTACAGGCGACGTTTCTTCACAAGTGAAATTATGGGATAACGGTACCCGCATTAACCAGGCTCCGGGATCAGGAGTTACCCATCCGGGAACTGCGGATAACGGTAATGTAACAATGATTTCGGGTACAGATGCACAAGGCCATACTTATCCTGCTGCTTCTGACCTTATGAGATTGGAATTGGCCTATAACCAGTCACATTCTGAATTTACAATGACTATCACTAATATTTCCGGTGGTAAAGCAAATGCAACCCCTTTCTCACCAGGAGTATGGGCTGTATCTAATATTTCAGGTGGAAAGTTAGCTAATGAAACCCCTTTCTTTACATCAGGACAGAAAGCCACAAGTCAATTGAGTGCTTTGGCTGAAAGTGGAAATGTACAACCTTTAGCGGATATGATAGAAGAAAAAACAGGTATTGTAACAGGACTTTCACCGGCAATAGTTGTAATCTATACAGGTGATACAAATCCTTTATTTACTGTGAATCAAAAAGACGGTGGTAATGGACTAAAAGAACTTGCTCAGACAGGAAGTACAACCCGTATAAAAGAGTTTCTTGAGAGAGAACGTCTTGTAAGAAGAGTATATGTAGTAGGTACACAGCCGATTGCTCCAGGGCAAAAAATGGATATACAATTCGATGCATCACAAAATGAACGTATTGCCTTTGCTACAATGTTTGGCGCTTCTAATGACTGGTTCTTCGCAAACAATACCCCTATAGATGCAAGTACTGTTGGCGATATTACAGATAAAGTAACATTATATGATAATGGTACGGCAGTTAATCAGTATCCGGGTGCCGGTAATCACCAGGCTGGCTTTGGTGGCACAAATGAAGTAGAAGACAGAGTTATTACTCCGGTTGACAATACTTTCCCGATACCTAAGGTATCAGACATGATAAAAGTTACCATTCGTTGATAGACCTTTACCGGTAAATTTAATAGTACCGGAAAAAGTAAAACATACATTATAAATATCAAAGCCATCCGAATATTCGGATGGCTTTTTTTATTCATACTCCTTATGAGTCGGATTATGAGAAATATGTTAGCAACAATTCACAACACCCTGTATGTCTTTCAGAGCATTGGGAACCAATTCTTTTACTTGTACATACTGCTCCGGAATATTATCTTTGGAATAAATACCATGATTACTGGTCCGGACAAAGCCGAAACGGCTGTAATAGTTCGGATCTCCAACCAGAAAAACAGCAGTATAGCCCAACTCCCCGGCCAAGCGACAACTCTCTTCAATCAATTTTTTACCTACTCCTATGTCACGATATTCAAGCATAACTGATACAGGAGCCAACAAGAGAGCATTAAAAACTGAACCATCAGCCTTTGTCACAAAAGTTTTTGTCAACATAATATGCCCGATAAGTTTATCTCCCTGCTCAGCCACTAAAGCTAGTTCCGGAATATAATTTTCTCCATTCCGTAGATTTACGGCAAAGTCCTGTTCATCTCCATCTTTTACGTTTGCAGTACGAAAAGCCGTTTTTATCAACTTATATATCTCATCATAATCTTTCTCCTGCTCCCGACGAATACGAAATCCGGTATCCTGTAAAGTTGAAATCTCATAAATACGAGATTCCTCTCCCCAGGGATGATAGCCTTGCCCTACATAACTATATCCGTATTTCTCATAAAAGCCTATATGATCTGTGCTTAAATACATATTTTCAAACCCACCTTTACGTGCATCACGCCTGGCTCTTTCCAGAAGAACTGAAGCATAAGCATTTCCCCGGTGTTTCTCTTCGATAAACACACCACATGCCCAAGGATAAAGATCCATACGACTGATAAAATCATTGGTAATCAATCCTGCACAACCTATAATCTCATCATCTTTTTCCAATAAATACCATTGAGGTAATGGATTGGATGTTGTAAGGCAATGCTCAATAGAATCCCTATAGACAGTCTCCGGAACAGACCATTTACTACTGAAATATTGAATTGCTTTCTCTTTATATTCAGGATTTTCCCGTATTGATATAATTTTCATTGTCTTAATCTTTAATAGTTTTTATCCAACTACATTTTTAATTCACCTTTTGTCCGATATAAAACACATATCCATAGTATTCCTTGTATCTTCTATATAAATCTATCTCACCTTTAAATTGTTCGGTAAGTCCTTTAGCGTGTTCATTTCCCGGATATTCTTTAAGGAAATCTTCTATATGTTCCAGAATAGGATTGAAATAGTTCCACCAACATTCTTCCGGTTCAACAAAATGTGCTATAGCCTTATAACCTGCATCTTCCATTTGTTTGACTTTATTTCCAATAATATCGATTTCAGGATAATTATCATTCCAAAAATTAAATATCTCTTTTGGTTGTTCTTTTGTAAACCAAGAGGCTTCCGACACAGCAATTATACCACCCGGTTTTAGATACTTTCTGAATTCCTGTAATCCTTTTTGAAATCCTATATGATAAATGGAACCCTCCGCCCAGATAAGATCAAATTCTCCTTCCTTATAAGGTAGTTCAAACATTGATCCTTCGGTAACAGTAATGCGATCGGCATATTCAGATGCTGATACATTCTTTTTCATTGACCGGATAAAATCAGGCATGATATCTATAGCTTCTATTGTTCCCTTTGTATGTTTTGCAAGCAAAAATGTCTGCCCACCCGTACCACAGCCAATATCAGCCATATGTACTTCCTGGTTTAATGCTCCTGCAAACTGTAAAGCTAGTTTAGTGATTTCTTCACTTCCCGGGCCTTGGCGTTCTAAACCTTTGAAAAAATCTCCTATTAATGTAAAATCAAATTCGTGTATAACTGAATGTTCTTTATTGTCCATGACTCTAAATATTAATTTGTTGTCTCCCGAACTTATTTCTAAGTCCAAAAGAGAATATTGTATAAATAAAAAAATGAAAATGACTCTGGCAGGGATCTACCAAAGTATTCAACGGAGGGATAACCAATAAAACAAAGCGTTTCAAAGGTTATTTACTTCACCAATATCTTCTTAACTTTAGATGTCATAAATCTTTTTCTGGGCACAAATATAATTCTTTTTTTTAATCAATTGGAATCCCAAAGGGATTCAATGTGAATAACCCCGGGTAAAACCCGGGGTATAATAATCCCCCACAACAACCCTGAATAGGGTTGAACCCACTTCGGGGTTCATTGTAAGAGAAGTTAGCACCTGCCCCGGGTTTTACCCGGGGTTATTCACATTTAACGCCTATCGGCGTTTATAAGAGCAAATCTTCAAGTATTACATTAGCCCAAGAAAACGTTCTACTTTCGCATAAAAGTCGGCCAAATGGATACCATCTACAAATCCATGATGTACATATATAGCAATAGGCATCACCAGCTTTCCTTCACGCATTATAGCTTTGCCGGCATTCAGTAAGGGGTAATTAGAACCATTGGCATGCTCTTGCGTATGTGTGATGGATGTGAAATAAAGATCCGGAGTAGCACTCACAAGAATTACATTATAGCGATCATCTTCTGAGGCGTTGTTTTCGGCACCATACGGATCACCATCCTTTGGTATATTTTTAATAATAGTGTGTGCAGTAGAGTAAAACTCTTCGAAACTCTCTTTCCAGGGTATTCTGACAGTGAAAAAGTTTTCTTTTCCTTCTACCCGTATAGGGCAAAGAACATTCACAGTATCATAACATACAATTCCATCTTTCTCCGTAAGCCTGAACCTCAAAGCCTTCACTTCATTCGCTGCCCGCAAAATAGCATAGAGATAATACAGAAAAAAAGAATGCCCATTTGCTTTGGCCTTTGTCTTTGCATGAGTACAATCTACTTCTGAAGTAATGGTAATACACGGATTGATAAAGCCTTTAAAGAAATTAAAGTTATCTTTTCGTTCCCAGGAATCAAAATCAATGATCTGTTTCATTTCTACTATATTTAAAACATCTTTCGGTATTGTGAAGGCGACATCCCTGTATGTTTCTTAAAGAATTTGCCAAAAGTGGACTGATCCGCAAAATTCAACTGAATAGAAACTTCCTGAACAGTCGTCTTCGGTGATTTTAATAAGGCACGCGCTTCGGCAAGAACTGCTTCTTCTATCCATTCACTACCTGTTTTATCGGTATGTGTTTTTAATACAGATGATAGATATTGCGGCGTTATGCAAAGCTTATCGGCATAGAAAGCAATTGTATGTTGTTCCTTGTAATGAGTCAACAATAATTTTAAAAACTTATTAACAATCTCTTCTTTACGCGACATTTTGGGCATAATGATATAGTCTTTCTTATTTATCACTACATTCACCAATTCCAAAAGAAAAGCCATAAACGAAACATGTACAATATCATCGTGGAAATAATGATTTTCCTCCATGATTTTGACACGTAATAAATTGAAATACTTATCCAAAAATGCTGTTTTATCCTGGTTTAGTTTTATATGCGGATTTTTACGTAAACGTATATAATTTACTAAAGAAGGATTGATACGATCCGGTTTACAACCTTCAATAAAACTAAGGTCGGCAAGTAAAAGCTTTCCACGAAGGTCTGCACTGGTATAAGTGATCTGTGTTATATGAGAAGGCATAATGAAAAGCAAACTATCGGGGCCTAATTCATAACTTACATTATCAAGGGAAACTTTTGCTATTCCACGTGTAATCAAAATGATTAACACCGCATTAAGGCGCATTGGAGAGGTTAGGCTGCTATGTTCATTCTCTTCAATAGAAATTCCACCACTCCCCAACTCTCCGATTCCTAGTACATTCTTATAAGAATTGAATGATATAGTCTCTTTTGCGAGATCCGATATTTCAACAACTGAAAGTCTCTTCATGATTCATCCTATTTTGCCGTACCGTCGTAATATCCGGTAAAAGGTAAGTTCTTAAGCGTAGCCTTAGTGTCTTCATAAAAGAGAGTCATCTTGCGGATCTGTTCATTGTTCAGATCATATTTAGCTGAATCTCTACAATAATCATTAACCGGGATAACCCGATAGATAGAACGAATATGGTCGTTAAACCTATTCACCCATAAGGGTTCATAACCTGTTGAAATACGGGTTGTCTTATCGTTTTCTTTAACTAACTTTATTTCAAATGCAATTCCCCCATCTGCATAACGCCATTGTTGGTTAGAGACAAAATTCCCCACAGAATATATCACAGGTACCGTATCTCCACGGTATGTAATAATTTCGTCATAAGGTTGAACGACATGCGGATGTGCTCCTAGAATCAGGTCTGATCCGTTTTCTGCGAGGAAATGAGCCAGTTCACGTTGCTCGGCGTGCTCCGTACGGTGATATTCGTAACCCCAGTGCATACAGGTAATAATATAGTCTGTGTTTTGATTTTTTGCTTTCTCCAGGTCTGCACGTATTTGTAGAGTATCAATGAGATTTACCATATTAGGTTTACGAACCGGCATGCCATTCGTATCATAGGTATAATTCAAAAGGGATAACCTAATATTATTGATTTCAACAATCAGGGGGTAATTAGCAGCTTTAGAGGCTGAATCTTTAAAAGAGCCTGTATATAATAGGCCTAACTTCTCTAAATAATCAAGAGTTCCTTCTATTCCTTTAGATCCTTTATCCGCCACATGGTTATTTGCTGTGAACATGAGATCAAAACCGGTATCCTTTAGCGCATCAGCGATCTCAGTAGGTGAAGAAAACATTGGATATCCGGAATAAGGCTTTCCACCAAAAGGAACTTCCAGATTTGCCATACTCAAATCAGTTGAAGAGATATAATCTTTGACATATTGAAAAGTAGGAACAAAATTATAAGTCGTATCTCCTCCTTCATACCATGCGGCGTTGTATTGTGTGGAGTGTACCATCACATCCCCAATGAAAATGAGCCGTAAGGTATCAGGAACAACAACGATCTCCTCCTCTATTATTTCCTCTGTGGAAATGTCTTTTCCCGGAGAAATAAAATAGAAACAGATAAATCCGATAAATAACACACCAAATACAACCGGAACTATATATTTACTTTGCTTCATTCACTACAAAGATATAAGATATTCTAATAAATCCTTAATTGTGCATCCTGATAGAGCATAATTTGTAGTTTTGCAGCGATCTAAAGAATACCATGAGAAAACGAAGTGTGTTACTATTACTCTTATTAGTCGGAATAATTCCTACTATTCATTCCCAAAAAACAACCGACCTTTCCGGGTGGCTTACTACTGATATTGTGTTAAATCATAACCGGTGGGATTATACCGGCAGTATAGAATATCGCTCGAAAGAGAATATGCATAAAATGGATCTGGTATCCATGGGCTTGTATTGCCGGTATACTTTTTCAAATCTTTTTAAGGTCAGTGCTGGTTATGAGATATTTCTCACCAATACAGCCACTCGAGGCAATATTATTGAACACCGTTTAATGCTTCAGAATGAATCTTCTTTTCGCATTGAAAAACTAAAGATCGACAACCGTCTCTCTTTACTGGATGATTTTGAGAAAATGAAAGATCCTGCATTCGGTTTTCGCGATCGTATACGGATTAAATATCCGATACAACATTTTGAACCTTTTACTTATGTTGAATTATATTATCGTTTCAAGGATGCGGATATCCTACACCATAAAAACCGGTATGGAGTGGGTTTGAACTACATTGCCCACCCCCGTAACCAGATAAGCATTTATTATATGAGAGAGCAATATTACCAACGAACGTTTGGAAATAATGTGATTGGAATTGCTTATGCTTACATTTTATCGATATAATATCTCAGTTGTGACAATATAAGGCAAAGTATACCCTGCAAGCAAGCTATTACACCGAAGTGCTTATTTAATATGCGTTCGACAGCTGTCGGTCAGCTGTTCGACAATTGTCAGACAGCTGTTTGACAACTGTCAGTCACCTGTCTGACAGTCGTCGGACACTAGAAAGCCGCATTAAAGATTACTATCTCTTTCTTAATATATACAAATCAGCCAAGTCACCTGCAATTCTTTTACCATTCTCATCCAAAGCTAAAAGCATATTTTCGCCCACCTGATATTGTTCTGTTTTATCTCCACCAAGAGTAATTATGCTTCCATTGTTGTTCCACGTATATGTTCCTGACTCTTCAAAGGAATTATCCCCCTCTTCTACTCCTTGATAAACCTGGGTCATTTTGTAATTGTCACCGGATAAGGTTATTTCCGTATAAATCCCTGAACAATCGGCGCAAGGAAAGGTACCTGTATAAGTACCCTCATAATCCAATGAATTTCGGGAATTATGAGTATCAGTAGTGGTCGCCATTGTCTCGTCACTCCGGGAATTCTTTTTATTAGTGCAACTTGTGATAGCTATTACGGTTAATAAGGTAACCATAGCAAGATACAAAATCTTTGTTTTCATATTATACATATTTAATCATTTCCTATATAACACAAAAAAGAGAATAGTAGTTTCATCAAGATTATTACAAACATATTACCTTGGAAAATAGCGATAGGAATAAAGGCTAACGATTCAACTGGATTTTTAAGAGAAGATGCTTATATTTGCCAAAATAATGATCTATACAAATACGATGAAAAAGAAACTGGTCCTACTTATCTGCTTGCTGATAGTGGCAAGCCAATCATGGTCTCAATTGCCATTATTTCCCACTCCGGCTAAAGTCTCTAACGGAAAAGGTAATATTGTAATTAGTAAAAACATTTCTATCGAAAGCCAGGGTGAATACGCTAAACAGCTAGCGAATAAATTACCTGCTGAATTAAATGGTTTATATACGTCACAGAACGCAGAAAAAGCATCCATAACATTCATAATGGACACTAACACCGGACTTGAAAAAGACGGTTATATACTTCACATTACGCCGACAGGCATTCGTTTGGAAGCATCATCAGAATCCGGATTGTTTTATGCTAAGGAAGCACTCATCCAGCTAGTCCGTGCAGGCAATGGAACAGTTCCGGTGTGCCGTATAGAAGATCATCCCCGTTATGAATGGCGTGGTTTTATGTTAGATGAAAGCCGTCATTTCTTTGGAAAGGAAAAAGTAAAACAATATCTGGATATTATGGCTTCGCTTCGTATGAATGTTTTTCATTGGCACCTGACCGATGAACCAGGCTGGCGTATTGAAATCAAAAAATATCCAAAGCTGACAACGATCGGTGCGGTGGGTAACTGGCATAATCCCAATGCTCCCGCTGCTTTTTATACCCAGGAAGACATCAAAGAACTCGTAGCCTACGCTGCCGAACGCCATATTATGATTGTTCCCGAATTCGATATGCCGGGCCATGCAACTGCTGTTTGCCGTGCTTATCCCGAAGTATCAGGAGGTGGTGAAGGCCGTTGGGAACATTTCACATTTCATCCTTGCAGGGAAGTAACTTATCAGTTTATAAGTGATGTATTGGATGAAATTATAACCCTCTTCCCCTCTCCTTATATCCATATCGGTG
The DNA here is from genome assembly GCA_032073245.1 of Tannerellaceae bacterium. GTDB lineage: Bacteria > Bacteroidota > Bacteroidia > Bacteroidales > Tannerellaceae > QVMG01. Next base: position 72,751 of record DAMANX010000024.1, on the reverse strand, counting down.
GAGACGAAGTGCATTATGGTAATCAAAGCTGGTTTACCGATCCCGAATTCCAGGAATTTATCAAAGAGAAAAATCTGGTTAATGAGTTGGGACTGGAACATTATTTCATTCGTCGCGTTACGGATATGGTGGCGTCCAAAGGAAAAACCATGATCGGCTGGGATGAAATTGTTGATGCAGGAGTGTCACCTTCCAAAGCAGTTGTGATGTGGTGGCGTCATGATCGTCAATATCAGCTGGTAAAAGCACTGGAGCAAGGATTTCGAGTGATAATGACCCCACGTCGTCCTTTATATGGCGACTTTGTTCAATATGGTGGGCATGAAGTAGGCCGCTTATGGAACGGGTACAATCCGATTGAGAATATTTACAATTTTCCGGAACCTATTATCCATCTGACAAGAAACTACGAAGATCAGATTATGGGATTACAGCAATCAATGTGGACTGAACGTATTTCAGATCCTAAACGATTGGATTATATGACATTTCCCCGCTTAGCAGCTGTAGCCGAAGCCGCATGGACACCGGCAAAGTCTAAAGAATGTTCTCTCTTTATGAAAAAACTACCGGTCTTCCTGCGTTATCTGGACGGATTGAATATTTATTACTTCAACCCATTCAATCCGGATGCACGTCCAGAACCTGCGGCTCCGGAAAAAGATGATATCTTGCAAAACGGATAAACTAATATTTAAGGGATTGCCCTCTTAAATTCATGAGATTCCTTAAATTTCTAATAATAATATAAATAGCACATGAAAACACTGAAGAAATCTCTCACTATTATCACTATAGGCCTATGTTTGCTTTGGTTCTTACCAGCAATCAGTTCTGCACAGCAACCTATAGAATCTAAAATAGTTTCTCTACCGGGCGAAAAATGGTGGGGTGGAATGGTCGGCCTCGGTTCCGGTATGCCCTTTGAAGGGAATACACGCTTATTCGATCTGTCCACAGAGAATATGAACAATCAGAATGTACCTTTTATGGTTTCTTCTGCCGGACGCTATATATGGAGTGATACCCCTTTTGCTTTTCAGGTAAAAGATGGAGAATTATTTTTATATTCGAAAAAAGGTGAATTAAGTCCTCTGAAAGCAGGAAATACCTTAAAAGAAGCTTTCCTGTCTGCAACAGCAGCACACTTTCCTCCTTCGGGTGTTCTTCCCGATCCTCTTTTCTTCTCTATGCCACAATACAATACATGGATTGAATTGATGTATAATCAAAATCAGGCTGACATTCTTGCTTATGCCGATAATATTATCAAAAATGACTTTCCAATAGGTGTTTTCATGGTTGATGATAACTGGCAGAATCATTATGGTAATTTCGAATTTAAACCGGGCCGTTTCCCGGATGCAAAAGGAATGATTGAGCAATTACATGCAAAAGGTTTTCGCATCATGGTATGGGTTTGTCCTTTCGTTAGCGCTGATAGCCCTGAATACCGGGAGCTACAAAAGAAAGGTTTTCTTATCAAAAAGAAAGGTACAACGCAACCGGCAATTATTAATTGGTGGAATGGGCAAAGCGCCTGTTATGACCTGAGCAACCCGGAAGCTGCAGAGTATTTTAAAAATCTATTGAGAAAAGCACAAAGCGAATATGGAATTGATGGATTCAAATTCGATGCGGGAGATATTTCTCATTATACAAGTCCTGACCTGGAATTTTATGATAAGAATGCTACTTCCGTGGATATGTGTGAATACTGGGCTAAAATAGGATTAGATTTTCCTTTCAATGAATACCGGGCTGGTTGGAAAATGGGTGGAGAAGCATTAGTGCAACGTTTAGGTGATAAAAATTATTCATGGGATGCATTGCGTTTGCTTATTCCGGATATGTTGTCTGCCGGATTGTTAGGCTATGCATATACATGTCCTGATATGATCGGTGGAGGGCAATTCGGTTCCTTCTTAGGAGTAGACCAAACAAAACTGGATCAGGAATTAATTGTTCGTTCTTGTCAGGTACATGCCATGATGCCTATGATGCAATTTTCAGTAGCTCCCTGGCGCATATTAAATGTTGAAAACCTGGCTATTTGCCGTGAATATGCAAAACTACACGAGAGAATGGGTGATTATATTCTTGAGTTAGCACAGCATGCAGCAAAAACAGGCGAACCGATTGTCCGTCATCTGGAATATGCATTCCCACATCAAGGCTTTACAGACTGCAAAGACCAATTTATGTTGGGCGATAAATATCTTGTTGCTCCAATGGTTAATCCAGGAAATACACGGCAGGTTATTCTACCAAAAGGTACATGGGTAGACGATCAAGGGAAACGCTTTAAAGGCCCTCGCAAGATCGGTATAGAGGTGCCTATTAATCGCCTTCCTTATTTTGAAAAAGTAAAGTAGGATTTAGTGTAAGCTCAGGGCATTAAAAAGCCCAAAAGGGCTTGAATGTGAATAATCCCAGGTGCAATCCGGGGCAGATGACAAAATAATTTATAGCAACCCAGATAGGGGTTGAATCCTGATAAACGGGCTTTTTCCCATTCCCGGATTGCTTTTATAATAACTTCGGATTAAAACAGAACTACCTACTTTCGCTAATCCTTTATCAGGAACAGGAGATACATAACCATCATTGGTTGTTATAAAGTTGGAAAGCGTATGTATTCCTATTTTTATTCCCGATTGAGCAGCCTTATTTACACAATTCTTTAACCCGTCTATTCCTGTTGGAAATTCCTTCGGATTAAGTTTAAACTTACCCCATGTTTCAAAAGGGCCTCCATGATAAAGATATTTTAATCCGGTCTGTTTCGTAAAAGCAATAGCTTCATCAATATTACTTTCATTGAATGGATAGATAATATAAGCCTGTGCAGCTTCAGGAGCACGTTTCATCCATACCCCGTCTATTTCCGGATGTGGAAGGTTTTCTCCTGCTTCAATCGTTTCTATATAATCAAGCGCTTGTGTGGCAGGACAACCAAATAATGCTATTTTGCTGCCAATAATTCCTCCATCGGCATAAGCAGGCACAGTGTAATAGTCATGTCCCCACATAGGAATAACTCTTTCTTTATCACGATTCCTGCAATAAGCCTGGATCACACTTCCAAATTCTGTATGTTTAGCAGTTTGCCCCCGATACAATATTTTTAATGAATCAGCGACATCCACCAAAGAAGTCGTCGCAAATATATCATACGATGGGTCGACATCATCCTCTGTGGTGGGATAACCTCCGATTGTTTTAGGATTTAGGGCTTGAATACCAATCGCATATTCATTATCCCGCACAACACCTACACATTCACCTACAATTTGTGAGATAGAAGTTGCATAAGGTCCCCAAACAGCTAATTCAATATTCTTTTCGGATTTTACATCCGTAATTTCAAAGGTGATATATTTACCCTTTTGCCCAACCTGTAAGGAAAGCGTCGATTTACTCACCGGATAAGAGAAAGTCAGTATCTCTTTACTTTCATCCCATGCAAGAGAAGATGGATTCTCATAATTCCCATTAATCCGGATAGCTACAAGTGGGGATGTTTCACCTGAAGGAAGATAATTGATATTATCCGCTTTATTTTTCAGATTAGTTACCTTTCCCGTAGCATCCAATTCTATCAGGAAACTATCTGTTTCAAATGATAAACTATTTTGATTACAGGAACAAAATAAGAGAAGGCAGGAAAGAAGCCCTACTGCCATAAGGCGGTTACAAATTTGAGTCATAGTATTTTAAATTAAAAGGAAATAGTAATACAATAGTAGACATTCGGCGTAGTATGCCTCATGTGGTAGTCAAAGTAGTCAGAGAAGTCAAGGAGTTAAGTAGCCACAATGCAGTATTTGTTTTATGCTCCGCTAAGCGAACATTGTTTCTACTTGACTACAAAGGAGCGAAGCGACTGATAACTACTTGACTCCTTTGACTACTAAGCAAGAGGGATACATAGTAGGCCGAATGCTTACGTACAATACAACAAAAGTAATGAATTGTTATATTGATTCTAACAATTCATTACTTTTTATTTTAATGCTCCGGGCTACTGTGTATTTTTATTTGATACTTACCTTTCTGGTTATATCTCCTGCCTGCACAATATATATACCTTGTGGCAATATTACGGTAGTAGTACCCAGAGGTAAACTGCGGTTGGTATACAACTGCCCACCTAATGTATAGATTGACAGCTCCAGATTCTTTTCTCCTTCATTATCAATCATCAACTTTCCATTACCTGTTGTAATCTTTACAAGGCTATTATCATCTATATTCAGGTTACCTGTAGGATTAAGCCCTTCTATAGTAACTTTAACATGACACGATACCTTATCGAGGGTATAGTATAAAGATCCGTCACTACGTAATCCGTCGTGTAGCAATTCTTCTCCATTAGCAAAAACCCGTGCTCCTGCACAGCTGTTTCCTTCTTCAGGAGTCAGGCAAAAACAGAAGGAATCACCATAAGCCACAGAGTGATCCCCCGGCCCATGATCAATAGTAGCGCCTACTGTTTCGGGCAGAGTGACTATATATGTTCTCATCGCGATCACGATCGTATGGTCAGCATCAGAAAGAACTCTGCAATAGTAAGGATATTCACTATCTGTTGTTTGTGTGAAAGGAGTTTCCACGCCGTCTACAAGAAGAAGTACATTCTCTGCAGTAGCTTCCGGATCTTCCAGGCTGAAATACATATAAAGATAATTGCCTACTTCTACAGAATGGTCGCCAGATGAAAAATATCGAACCTTTATTCCCGAAGCTATTCCCAATGTGAAATTATTATAGTCACTATTGGATGCCGGATTCTGAGTAATACCCTCTGCCCGTATAGTTATATCGCTATTTACGGTAATTGAATAAAGATCATCTGTTGGCATTATCGGATCAAGAGACACATCTGTGTACACCTTCGAATTAATTTGATTGTAGCCTGATTCGAGTTTGATCCTGAATTTAAATACAGAAGCGTCAATTACGCTTAGATTGGCCGGTGTAAAATCATCGCCATGTTCATTAACGAAGGTATAACCGGTTCCTGGCTCGAATGTTATTTTATGTGGATTCTTGGTAACACCCTCTACCCGTATGGTTATATTATCAGTTACGGTAATTGAATAAAGGCCATTCTCCAGATCTATTGCATCAGGAGACAAATTAGTGTATACCTTCATATTACTTTTACTTTGTTCATAACCAGGTTTAAGATTAACCTTGAATTTAAAATCAGAAGATTCAATAACGGTTAGGCCATCTGTTGTAAAAGAATTGCCAAATTCATTAACGATGGTATAACCTTCGCCTTCAACCAATGTGATCTTATATTTTACTGGAGCAGGCTCTTCTTTAGGTTTCGGCTTATTCTCTGATTGCCACCAAAGATAAGGAGAAGTTTTTTCATCGTCTGCCACTTCTTCATCTATTAGCCATACGACAGTAGGATGATTTACATCATAATCACCTGGATTTTCAAGAAAATCCCAGGGAACAGGAACGGTAGCAATATTGGAAAATGTATTCTCTTTCTTTAATTCTGCAGCTTTACGAGGAAGAACATTCTTTGGATAGTCTAACGTTCCAAACCGATAAGTGGCTTCATTTATAAATGGGAGATCATCCCCCCCAACCCCAAATAAACCTATATTGGTTGTTTCTTTATTTTGTAGAAAAAAAGAAGAAGTTAAGATTGTTTCTAGACGATCCTCAACAGAACCTACTAATCCACCCACAATCGCATTATTTCCAGTTCCTTTTACTACTCCGATAGAATAACAGGTATTTATAGTACTTTCACAATAACCCGCCAAACCACCTACTTTAGCTTTATCTCCATCAGCTGTAACTGATCCGCTAGCATAACTGTAAGAAATTTCTTCTGTTTCCCATCCTACTTCTGAACTACCCACAAGCCCGCCAACACAGGCTTGATATCCATTCCCTATTACTGATCCACAAGCAAAGCTATATATTATCGATCCTATACCCGAGCCTACTAAACCACCGACTTTAACATTATCTCCTTTTCCTATTACCTCTCCGGAAGCATAACTTTTTGTTATCAAAGTTCCTTCTTGAACTGAACCTACTAAACCACCAACATTACAACCTTTTCCTTCCACTGTAACTGACCAATTGGAAAAGCAGGTATTAATTGAATTTTGATTTTGCCCTACTAAACCACCGACAGAGATATAGTCACCTTCAATCGTAATTATCTTCTCCCCTTCGGTAAAACTATTGGAGATTAATCCGGAGTTAATACCTGCTAGGCCACCGATGCAATTGCTGTTTCCTATCACAATAAAATCTACATCTGCAGTAGAGTTATTAATAGTAAGATCTTCCATGTAGTTACCATTATCGCCTACCAAACCGCCTATTTTAGCCCATTCAGCTGTAACATTAATATGACATGATGTAGAGCAATCGTCGATTAAGCCCCTATTTGTGCCAACTAAACCACCTATAGTTAGACCCATCGCCCACGGATCATCATTATCGCCTACTATCTGGCCATCAACAGAGCAGTCAGTAATGATACCAGTTGAATAGTTGCAACCAACAAGACCTGCGACATCCTCGTCTGCTCCTTCTATTACAGCATCCTCAGCAATACTTACTGTGCATTTACTAATTTTGCCTTCATTATCTCCCACTAAACCTGCAACTTTTGCATTTCCTATTATCCCCGGCGAAACAATTTTCACATCGATATTCGTCAAAGTAGCATCTTCCGAAGTTTGTGCGAAAAGACTAGCATTACGAAGCCCTGTATTATTAATCCAGAGTCCGTTGATTGAATAAATATCACCGTCGAAATGTCCTTTAAAGGGCTTTAAATAATCTCCCCCTATTGGCATCCAACCTTCACTACCCCCATTTATTGTAAGCCATGTAGCGAGATCAATATCATCAATCTGTTTGAAATAATAGCCCTCTTCATTCTCATCGTTCTCATTTTTCAGATAATTCCTCACCGCATCAAGTTGTTCGGCCGTTTTTACTAGGAATGGTTCTGACGCAGTCCCTTTACCACCAGCGAAAGGATTTTCTGCATTACTTACACTTGAACACAACAATCCCAATACTAAAATAAAAAATAAATAAATCTTCTTCATGATATGATTATTAACGCCTATATTCATTTTGAAATAAGAAAACAAATGTAATTTATTTTTAGAATAAACAACGGATAAATTAAGAAAAATAAAGAATTATGTGTTGGAATTAAGAATTTTGCGAAAACGGAACATAGTTGAAAGTATTCTTAATTCTTCTTTGCATACTCCGTAGGTGACATCCCGAATTGTTTCATAAACGTACGGCTGAAGTAGGATTGTGAGTTGAATCCGACTAATTCGGAGATTTCATAGATTTTTAGAGTGCCTTCGCTAATGAGTTCGGCCGCTTTTTTGAGGCGGGCGATACGGATAAGGTCGTTGGGGGTAAGGTTGGAGAGGGCGCTGATTTTGCGATAGAGAGTGGGGCGACTTATATGCATGTGGTCGGCTATCATGTCAACGTCGAGGTTGATATCGGACATGTGTTCGTTGATAATATCGTTAAGTTTTTCAAGAAAGTTTTCATCGGCTTTTGTATAGGCCATTGATTTTAGATGTGCCACCGGGGATTGAGAATAGGAGTTGCGGATATTCTCGCGGTTGGTAAGTAGGTTAGCTATTTGTGCCAGGAGAATATCCATTGAAAATGGTTTTTCTATGTAGGCATCTGCACCCAACTCTAATCCTTCCAGTTGAGATTGGATTGTATTCCGGGCAGTGAGCAGAATAACAGGGATATGGCTGTACTCGAGATTGGTTTTAATTGTTTTCAAAAAGGTGAATCCATCCATTACAGGCATCATCACGTCGCTTACAATCACTTGAATACTATATTGGGCAAGCATATCCAACGCTTCTTTTCCATGGCCGGCTGTGATTACATTGTAATGTACATTGAGTTCGGTCCCTACATAATTTTTCATTTCCACATTATCTTCTACCACAAGGATGGTTGGACGGGAAAGGTCCATGGTGTATTCCGATTGGACTGTTGGGGATACGATTCTTTCTTCTTCGCTGAAGCGGATGGAGTTTGGTTGGTTCACGGGGATAGTTAGCCGGAAAGTGGTGCTTAGTTCTGCTGAATCGACAATTTCTAATGTCCCTCTGTGCATTTCTGCCAGAGATTTGGCTAATGGTAGTCCCAGCCCGGTTCCGGGTTTGTGTTCCGAGCCTTCACCACGAAAGAAAGGTTCGAATATGCGGTGTTTTATTTCTGAAGCAATTGATTCTCCATCATTGCAGACATCGATAATAAATGTATCTTCATTCTCCGGAAATGAAAGAGTAATCAGCAGAAAACTTCGTGCGTATTTTATGGCGTTTGTGAGTAGGTTACTGATGATTTTCGTACATGCTTCTTTGTCGATATAGGCGTATTTCTCGAAGGTTTCTATACGTACTTCGAGTGAAATGCCGTTCTCTTCTGCTGTACTTTTAAAGCGGTCGCAAATATCCCCGATTAGTTCATGTATATCGGTTTTTACAAAATTCAGGCTGTATCCTTTTATTTCTGTTTTACGGAAGTCGAGGAGTTGGTTGACAAGAGAGAGCAGACGATCCGTATTTTTATTTACTACAGATAGATAGGGTGTTGCTTCCTGTGGTATGTTTTTGTTCTCCATCACCTTGGTCAACGGGCTTTTAATGAGCGTAAGCGGTGTTCGTATTTCGTGTGCAATATTGATGAAGAAGTTTATTTTTGCCTGGTATAGTTCTTTTTCTTTTTCATCTTCGAGTATTTTGATGCTGCGTGCTACCTTCTTACGGCCTTTTTGAGCGAAGACACTGAAAACTAAGAAACAAAGGCCTGTGAGTATAACCGCATAAATAATTTTAGCTATTGTAGACATCCACCACGGAGGCATCACAATGATTTGCATTGTGGTCGGTTCGTCATTCCACAGTCCTGATATATTGGCGGCTTTTACTTTGAATGTATATTGCCCGGGAGGAAGTTTGGTATAATATGCCGTATGGGTATGTTTAGGATTTATCCAGTTTTGGTCAAAACCTTCCATGCAGTAAGCATACTGTATGATTTCCGGGGCTAAATAGCTCATAGCTGAGAAATTGATTTCCAATGTTGACTGCTCGTTTGAAAGGCGGATAAGGTTGGCGGGTTGGAGTGAATAATGGGTTTGCTGATTTGCTTCCAGCGTAGTCAAGGCCGTTAGCTGAGTTGTCAGCTTATTTTCCATAGGCTTGATTTCTTCGGGGTTGAAGCTGATAAGGCCTGTTACTCCTCCGAAGTAGAGATATCCACGGGTGTCTTTCCATCCTGAGTTATAATTGAATTGATTCGTAATCAATCCATGTTCCTGCCTGTATATGGTTATTTCTTCCGTTTCGGGGTTTAAACTTACCAGGCCATTGGTAGTGGTTATCCATAATATCCCGTTATTATCGGGAATAATACGGTAACAGACATTCCCTGGCAATCCGTTTTTTATAGTAAACCGTGAAATTTCTTTCGATTGCCTGTCATATTTCTTAATACCTTCGCTGGTTGCAAACCATAGATTGTTTTGTTTGTCTTCGCAGATATCGTTCACGGTGTTGCTGCTTGTGTTAGGTATGGTGTCGTGTTCGAATTTACCGTATTTACCTGATGTAGGGTCGTAGTAGTTGACTCCGTAGTATACGGCTCCTGTCCATATCACTCCTTCATGGTCTTCATAGATGCTTTGTATGCGGAAAGATGGAAATTCGGGCATAAACTCGAAACTGTCATTGTCTTTGTTGTAGCGGAACATGCCTGAGGATGTCGATACCACTAATGTGCCATCTTTTAATTGTTTCATATTGACAATAGACAGCGTTTGTGAAGGTGAGCCTACCCTTCCGATATGGTACTGTTTTACGATTTGTCCGGTGGGAATATGCATTACGTCTATTGTTGCTGCTATATTGGCTATCCAGAGGTAGTCGCCGTCAGCCACAAGTCCGTGTATGTTGATGTGCGACAATCCTTTTCCTCCGGATTGTGGTTGGTAGTTGATGTAGGTATCTGTTGAAGGGTTATATTTATTGATGCCCGCATCTTCCGTAGCAATCCATAGGTTATCGTATTTATCGGTACAGATATCATGAATCAGATCTCCCTGTAATACATTTTCGCCGGGATACGTATAATATTTCCGGAAAGGCTGATAGGGGGAGTAATAGTTGACTCCTCCGGCATAGGTGGAGAGCCATATTCCTTGTTCGTTGTCCTGATAGAGAGAATAGATAATATTGGTAGTGATGGAATAGGGGTCGTAAGGACGTCTCTTGATAAAGGAATGTTTATTTGTCTGTAAATCATAAAAATACAATCCGCTCTCTGTAGCCACCCAAACCGTATGATTGTCTACCTGCAGGAAATCCTGTACCATAAGGCCCAGATGATTCGGGTCGTAGCGAAAGCAATCTATATACTCACCTTTGTTGATATCAAACAGTTTCACTCCGTGTGTACGTGTGCCTATCAATAATTTATCACCAGAGGCTGTAGGAGCCAGGCAATTGATACTTCGCGATTTTATATCTGTAGAATGTGAGAAAACATCATAGGCAGAGAATGTTCCCGTTGATTCCAGTAGTTCATAGATTATACCGTTCTGGCTCGAAACCCATATCTGTCCTAACGGAGTGATACTGATATGGGTAGGCGAACTGTTATCGGGTAATGTATACGTATTTGCATGTTCCAGTGTGATATTATAATTGATAAGTTTGCCCTCTGCTATGATCCAGATATCATTGGCACGGCCGCTGACGACTTTTGTGATGCGCATATTTTGGGTGATCGAAAGCAGAGTAAAGTCTTCCTTTTCGGGATTGTAGCTGTAGACTCCCATGTTGGTACCTATCCACATTGTTCCTTTCGTATCGATAGCTAAGGCATTGATATGATTATCTCCGATGGAATTAGGTTCTTCCGAATCATTGCGGAATGTATGGAAGGAATATCCGTCGAAGCGGTTCAATCCGTCACGGCTGCCAAACCACATATAACCTTGTTCGTCCTGTATACAGCAGCGGATAGTATTATTACTCAATCCGTCTTGTACCTGGTATTGCCTGAAATAATAAGGTTCCGCATGCAGAACAAAGGCCAGTGTCAAACAAAGTCCTGTTACAATAATATGTCGTAGTGTATTTATGGCTTTCATAAGTGCCCGAAAGATACGGTAATTTCTTTTTAATTATGTTGCACTTTTGTATCATCGTTGTTCAGATTGTATCAATAAGAATACAAATTGCAACCGTTTAAGTAAATGTGTTAAATGAGACTATTTCCGATACCTGAACAACTTAACTGTTATATGCCTACTAATTAATGTTTTATACGGCAATATCTAACTTTTTTTCGCTATTGTTTTTATTTGCTCACAGCTGTGCAATATATATTGCACAACTGGGGAATAATAATTTCACAGCCGTGCAATATATATTGCACGGCTGTGAGCAGATTAATTCTATTGCATAAAAAGATTAAACATTCCTAAGGAAAGAACTAAAAGCCCGGTATAAATAGAATAAGCTTTATGCACTCTTGTCTCACTTGTGTAAAATCATTTCAGAACATGGAAGGAAATGTATATATGAGATAATATGACAATAAATTGATAGAATAGTTATCAGAGAAAGGGAGGAAACGGGCATACATTTGTAGCAACACTTAGGAACAGATTCACTTATAAATATTTTAATACTAATATCATGAAAAAGGTAACATGCCTGATGATTGCATTTGTATGCAGTTTATCTTCTCTTTGGGCGCAACAGCCAACACAGCAACAACAGAATCAACCGCAACAGGCTGGGCAGGCTCGTCCGGCACAGTGGGACCCTCGTAGTACGGAGTGGCATTATCCGGTGCCTGCAAAGGTGACGCCGGGACAGGGTACGAAACCGCCTTCGGATGCTATCGTGCTTTTTGACGGGAAAGATTTGTCGAAATGGGAGTCGGCTAACCGTAATAATCCGGGTGGCCCGGCGGAATGGAATGTGCGTAATGGTGAACTGGTTGTGACTCCGGGTAAAGGAACGATTCGTACGAAAGATTATTTCGGGGATTGTCAGTTGCATATCGAGTTTAAGTCTCCTGCTCCGGGTGAGCATGATGGGCAGAACCGGGGGAATAGTGGTATAATGTTGCAAAGTCGTTATGAAATACAAGTACTTGATGGGGATAATAATCCTACGTATGTGAATGGTATGGTGGGGAGTGTTTATAAACAGAATGCTCCGTTAGCGAATGCGTATACGCGTAATGGCGAGTGGCAGGTTTATGATATTTATTGGAGAGGGCCTCGTTTCGGAACGGGTGGTGAGCTGGAGAGTCCGGCTATTGTGACTGTTGTCCTTAACGGGATTGTGGTACAGAATAATTATGTATTGAAAGGTAGCACGCCGTATACCGGACTTCCGAGCTATACTCCTCATGGGCGCATGCCGCTTACATTGCAAGACCATGGAACTGAGGTGGCTTATAGGAATATCTGGATTCGGAATTTGTGATATATTGTAGAGACAGGGCTTGCCCTGTTTGGATGGGTAAATATTCTCATTAAATAAGGGTATTGTTTATATAAAGAGAGACAGGGCAAGCCCAGTCTCTACGGGGTTGAAATAATTTGATAACTAAATAAATCTAATAGGAAATGACAACACGAAGAGGATTTTTGAAGAGTACGGGAGCATTGGCAGCCGGGCTGGGGGTGTCCTCGGTTTTATCGCCGGGTGTGATGGCTTCTATAAATAATAGCGCTCCAAGCGACCGGGTGAATGTCGCTGTTATTGGGGTTGGTATGGGATGTGCTGACCTGAATGGTATTTTACAGAATAGCTGGGCTCATTGCATTGCTATGTGTGATGTGAATCAGGAACGGCTCGAGACTCAGGCGGCTGATTTCAGAAAGAGGTATCCAAACCAGACGGGAAATATGAAGTTGTACCGGGATTTCCGGGAGGTATTGAATAATAAAGATGTGGACGGGGTGATTATTGCGACTCCTGACCATTGGCATACATATATTTTTTGTGAGGCTTTGAAGGCCGGTAAGGCTATTTATGTGGAGAAGCCTGTGGCTAATTCGATTGCGGAGTGTAATGTGATGATGGATTTCCAAAAGAAGTATAAGGGAATTGTTACTACCGGGTTATGGCAGACGAGCCAGCGTTATTTTCTTGGGGCTAATGAGATATTGAAAACAGGTGTTTTAGGTGATGTCTTTAAGGTACATGTGTTTCTTTGTCAGTCTTCTAATCCGCGTGCGGCGATGGAGGATGCACCTGTTCCGGCTACGTTGGATTATGAGCGGTGGCTAGGGCCAGCTCCTCAGCGTGCTTATAATCCGGGACGTGTCAGGGGTTGGCGCGGTTTCTGGGATTATGGTGGCGGACAGCAAACGGATTGGGGTGTGCACTGGATTGATTCGGCTTTCGATGGCCTGGAAGCGTTGGGGCTGAACGGGCGTACTTATCCGAAGGCGGTTTTTTCTTCTGCCTATAAGCATCCCGAATCGTTTAATGAGACGCCGAGTGTACAGACCAGTATTTTTGAATATGAGAATTTTCATATTGAGTGGTCGCAGCAGGTGGCTCATCTTTATAATCGTAGCCAGGGAGTTGCGTGGATTGGCAGTAAGGGGACGTTGGTTTGTAACCGTGATGGGTATGAGTTGATTCCGGTGAAGAGCCGTGAGGGTGAGTTGCTGGCGCAGGATTATCAGATGAAGGGGCCTTTTGAATACCGGGGCGTGATTGATCATGCTACGAATTGGGGTGAATGTATCAGAAATAAGAATATTGCAACGAATAGTCCTATTGAAAAGGGGGCGTTTGCGACTATACTTGCTCATGCAGCAAATATCTCTTTCCGGACAGGGACGAAGGTGGTTTATGACCCGGTGAGTAGGAAGTTTGTGGATAATAAGGAAGCGGATAAGTATTTGAAGCCTGTTTATCGGGGAGAATGGAAGTTTCCGAGTATTTAATACGACTGTAGTATCTTGGCTCCTCGCGTAGTCAGGCGAGGAGCCAAAGATAGTCCACTTGATATTTTCTTATGTACAAGAATAAGTATACGAATGTATACAAGAATGAGAATAAAGAGTTAAACTTACATTACTATTAATCTTAAACAATTATACGACTATATGAGAAAGCTTGCCATAGTTTCAGCGTTGTGTTTTTTATGTATATATGTGGTGACAGCGGTTGAGATTTCGCGGATGGAGCCTGCGTTCTGGTGGACGGGTATGAAGAATCCGGAATTGCAGGTGATGGTTTATGGGAAGGATATTGCGAAATCGAAGGTTTCTGTTGCCTATGAGGGGGTAAGGTTGAAAGAGGTGGTTCAGGTGGAGAATCCTAACTATCTCTTTCTTTACCTTGAGTTATTAGACGGGGTGAAACCGGGGACGATGGATATTGTGTTTACGGAAGGGCGGAAGTCTATTCGTAAGCCTTTTGAATTGAGGGCACGGGAGACTCGTCCCGGGGCAATGGGATTTGATAATTCGGATGTGATGTATCTGATTACGCCGGATCGTTTTGCGAATGCGGTACCGGAGAATGATAATCTTGACACAGTGAAGGTGAACCGTGAGCGTGCCAATTCGCGTCATGGTGGGGATATACGTGGGATTATTAATAAGCTGGATTATATCGATGACCTGGGTTTTACGACTATCTGGCTGAACCCGGTGTTGGAGAACCGTATGCCGGGAGGGTCTTATCATGGATATGCGATTACGGATTTTTATAATGTAGACCCTCGTTTTGGAACGAATGAAGAGTATTGTGAGTTGATAGACAAGGCGCACGGCAAGGGCATGAAGGTGGTGATGGATATGATTTTTAATCACTGCGGCAGTGCGCACTGGTGGTTGAAGGATATGCCTACGAAGGACTGGCTGAACAATCAGGAGGAATTTGTACAGACAACACATTATAAGTGGACCTTGATGGATATTCATGCACCGGAATCGGAAAAGGATATTCTGGTGAACGGTTGGTTCGGACGAGGTATGCCGGACCTGAACCAGCGCAACCGTCATTTGGGTACTTACCTGATTCAGAATAGTATCTGGTGGATTGAATATGCGCGTATCGACGGTATTCGCCAGGACACGCATCCGTATGCGGATTATGATTTCATGGCTCGCTGGTGTAAGGAGGTGGAGGATGAATATCCTGACTTCAATATTGTGGGCGAGGCATGGTATCCGCGCATTTCGGCTTCGGCATGGTGGCAACGGGATTCACGTAATAACGGTGTGAACAGTAACTTGAAAACGGTAATGGATTTTGACCTGACTTTTACGGCAGAGAAAGCTTTCACGGATGAATCCTCATCGCGCGAAGGTTCTGAAGCAGGGCTATTCAAGTTGTATGAGGTGATTGCACAGGATTATTTGTTTGCCGATCCTGATAATATCCTGACGTTCCTCGACAACCATGACCTCGGACGCTTTATGAAAAAGGATGAGAGTGATTTGCGGCGTTACAAACAGGCATTGGCTTTTTTGCTTACCACACGGGGTATTCCACAGATTTATTACGGCACGGAGATTTTGATGTCGGGCGAAAAACGAGAGGGCGACGGCAATATCCGGAAGGATTTTCCGGGTGGTTGGCCAGGTGATACGGTGGATGCTTTTACGCGTAGCGGACGCACACCGTTGCAGAACGAGGCATGGGATTATATGCAGAAGTTGTTGAAATGGCGCAAAACCAGTAAAGCCGTGACCACAGGCAGGCTGGTTCACTACACACCTGACCGTACGGGTTGTTATGTGTATGCACGTGTAAAAGATGGCCAGACAGTGCTGGTTATGATGAACGGTACGGATAACGAGCAAGCTTTGACAATGGAAAGATTCAGTGATGTGACCGGAAAATTCCGGACAGGGAGAGATGTGGTGACCGGGCAAACATTACCGGTGACTGAAAGTGTGACACTTCCGGCAAGAAGTGTGTATGTGTTAGATTTATTTTGATACTCTAATAATTTGTTAATCTTATGAACAGACAAAAAACCTTTTATTCTACCGTGAACAGCGTGAGTACTAAACGCCACCGGAACAGGGCCATCCTTTCCGTTATTATGTTGCTGGTTACGGTTATGTCATTTGCACAGATTCGCGTAACCGGTGTCGCTTCCGATGCTACAACCGGTGAAAGCCTGCCTTTTATCACAATTCAGGTAAAAGGAACTACTCAAGGAACCACTACAGATATGGATGGAAAGTATACCATTGAAGTACCCGGTGTAAACAGTGTTCTCGTTTATTCTTATATCGGTTATAAAAAAGTGGAAGTAACCGTAGGTAATCAGACACGTATCAATGTTTCCTTACAGGAAGATGTTGAGATATTGGACGAGGTTGTCGTGGTTGGATACGGTGTTCAGAACAAGCGCGATGTGACAGGTTCTATCGCCAAAGTAGACGGTGAAGACCTGATGAGCAATCCGGCAAGTTCGTTCGACACTGCTTTGCAGGGGCGTGCCGCCGGGGTACAGGTGACGCAGACTTCGGGTATGGCCGGGGCAGGTGCGGCTATCCGCGTGCGTGGTATTGCTTCCATCACAGCAGGAGGTGACCCGCTGATTGTGATTGACGGTATTCCTATTCAACAGGATGCGGGCGACCGCACAGGGGGTGCACAGGACAATCCGCTGGCTTCGCTGAATACGAATGATATCCAGAGCATCGATATTTTGAAAGATGCTTCGGCTACGGCTATTTATGGTTCACGAGGTGCCAACGGGGTTGTATTGATTACTACGAAACGGGGGAAATCGGGTAAACCGCAGATTAATTTCAGCTCGCGCGTTGCTTTCTCGACTCCTAACGTTAAGGTGAAAATGCTTGAAACGGCTGATTACCTCAAACTTTACCGGGAAGGTTTACAGAATGATTACACGTTTAATCCAACGGGTGCGCCCGACCCGGCAACGGTGACAACCTATCCGGGTGGTTACACAGAAGAACAGGCACTGGCTAATAATACGGACTGGCAGGATTTGGTGACGCGCACGGGTGTCTCTACCTACAACGACTTGTCTATTTCGCTGGGGAATGAGAAAGTGCGGGCTTATATCGGGCTGTCGCATGTGGCCGAAAATTCGTATGTGGAGGATAATCACTTCCGTCGCACAAGCGGACGTTTGAATATCGACTACACGCCGTTTTCATTCCTGAAAGTGGGTGGTAATTTTTCATTTTCAAGCACTTTTAATAAATACGTACCCGTAAGCTGGGATGGTGGTTACGGACGCGCAATCAGTAACGCGTTACCCTATTTTCCTGCCTACAATGCGGACGGGAGTTATTATAAGTTCCCAATGTCAAACAATCCGGTGACGGAGATTTACGAAAAGCTGCGGGAAATTTATACGAACCGCACGATGGCTAATTTGTATGCAGACTGGACTATTATCAAAGACCTATCGTTCCGTGTGGAGGGTAATATCGATTACCGCGACAGTGAATCGAATTATCTGCGTACAAAGGAGCTTTCTTCTGCTCCTAACAGTAATATGACCAACCGGTATGACACGAACTGGAATGCTAAGGCATTGCTGAATTATGTGCTTAATGTGGGCGAGAATCATCGTTTCCATTTCCTGTTGGGTACGGAGGCGATGAAATCGAAACGGACATCGAACTACCGGAATGTGGTATTCGAAATGGGTTCGGAAGACTGGCTTTATAATAATCCTGCGTATGATAAATCGAAAGAGACTTCGACGGTGTACCCCAATCAGGAGTATTCGTTTATTTCTTTCTTCGGACGTGTGAACTATACGTTGATGGACCGTTATATGGCCACTGTAACTTATCGCCGTGACGGTTCTTCACGCTTCGGGGCAAACAATAAGTTCGGTGATTTCCCGGCGGCTTCGGTCGGCTGGCTGATTACGGAAGAGGATTTCCTGAAGGACAATGATGTGCTGAGCTTGTTGAAACTTAAGACCGGGTATGGAATTACGGGTAATGCCGAGATTCCAAACTATGCACAATGGGGTGCGGTGAGTGTGAACGAAACACAGCTTTACGCCGAACAGCTTTACTGGTATATCAACACGCTGAAGAATCCGAATCTGAAATGGGAAACGACCAACACGTTTGATATCGGGTTGGAATTCGGATTCCTGAAAAATCGTATTTCGGGTGAGATTGGTTACTATAATAAGAATTCAAAAGATTTGTTCCTCAATGTACGCGTACCTGCTTCGGGTGGCTATACGGAGTTTCTGGGCAATATCGGTAAGGTAAGGAACCGCGGAGTTGAGTTCAATATCAAGTCGGTTAATTTCAACGGGCGTGATTTCAGCTGGACAACTGACTTTAATATCAGTTACAACAAGAACAAGGTATTGGATGTAGGTACTGCAGGACCTGATGCATTGGGTGGCGAAGGTGATACCCGCGTGTTGGTAGGACAGCCAATAGGTGTGAACTATCTGGTGAAAACGCTCGGAGTGGACCCGCAGGATGGTGCGCCCATCTATGAAATGCTCGATGAAAACAAGAATCCGGTAGGACAAACAAAGGAATACAACGCGGAACGCGACCGTCAACCGGTGGGACACCCTTACTCTGATTTCGTGGGCGGACTCAACAACCGTTTCACATGGAAAAACTGGGATTTAGGCTTTATGTTTACATTCCAGATTGGCGGAAGTATTTATGACGACGGCGAAAAATTCCAGATGAATAATATGGGAACATGGAACCTGAAGGAAGCGGTTCTCGACCGCTGGCAGAAACCGGGCGACGTGACCGACGTGCCACGTATTACATTGGGTAATAGTGGTATCAACCAGGCACGAAACACGACGGAATATTTGCATGATGCCGGATTCCTGAGACTAAAAAATGTGAATGTGGGATATACCTTTAATGGAGGTTTCCTTCGTAAACTGCATATCCGCGATGCGCGTATCTATGCGCAGGCGACCAATCTGCTAACGCTCTTCAATGAGTATTACAGCAAGTACAGCGGAGAACCGGAAATCATGCGCGACGTGGCAAGTGCCCAGGCACGTAACCTGAGCCTTAACGTTACTTACCTGACACCGCCACAGGCACGTACCTATACTATCGGATTAAATATCAACTTTTAAAGAGCGCTATTATGAGACTTAAAAATATATTTATCGTATCAATCAGTGCCGTGCTGGGATTTACAGCATGTGACGATATGAGTTTCCTGCAAATCAAACCGGATAACCTGATTCTGACAGACGATGCGGTGAAAACCGCAGATGACCTTGAAAAGATTCTTTTGGGAGCTTATCATGACATACGGTCGGACGGATTCTGGGGAGGTGTTACTCTGCGCGGATTCAGTGTCATTGCCGATGACGCAATTGCCAACACCGCTACTTTCCAATGGGTACAAATGACCAATCATGAAATGAACCTCGTAAATCCTGTAGGGCGCGACCAGTGGCAGCATACCTACCGCGCAATCAACCGCGTTAACCAGGTAGCTTTTAGTACCGTTGCGGAAGAAATCCTGGCAGCGGCAGGAGGCGACCTTGCCAACCGCTTCAAAGCGGAAGCCTCCTTTATACGGGCATTCGGTCATTTCCACCTTGTGAGAGCTTTTGGGCTTCCCTATTCTGACGAACATAAAAACACGGCAGAAATGGGAGTTCCTATCCGGCTGCACGGAGTGATGGACCGTGAGACAGCCTTTGAAATTGTACAACGCTCTACAGTGGAAGAAGTTTATAACCAGGTGATTGCCGACCTTGAGTTTGCGGCAGCTAATCTTCCGGCAGCTAATACATGGAACTCCGGACGTGCCACGCAGGATATTGCTAAAGCAATGCTTGCCAAAGTGTATTTCTACAAACAGGACTATGCCAAAGCGGCACAATGGGCAGGCGAAGTGGTGAACAGCGGTAAATACGGGCTCGATACCGATATGACAGCAAAATATGCACGTGCGGAAATGGGAACAACCACCAGGGAAGTTATTTTTATGATTCCTTCCGTGTCAATCACCGAAGATTCATGGGGCGGCTTGCGCGCATTCCGCACTAATGATTTAACTTTACCCATCTATCACCCGTCTGAATCGCTACTGAATGCGCATGATAAAGAAAACGACCGCCGTTTCAGCACTTTCTACAAAGAAATAAACGGAAGCTGGTATACAACACGGTTTGACTATCAGTATATGGACGCGATAGTGATGGGATATAACGAATTACTGCTTATCTATGCAGAGGCATTGGCAGAGTCGGGTGGTGACCTGACCGAGGCACTTGCTGCACTGAACCAGATTGAACAACGCGCTTACGGGCAGGCTAAAACAACACAAGCCGACAAAACAGGCATTATCGACGCCACACGCAAAGAACGCCGCCTCGAAATAGCCTTACACGGCGAACGCCTGTTTGAACTCAAACGTATGCGGCAGAATGTACGCAATGATGCATGGGATTCCCGTAAAGTAATGTTCCAGATACCGGATATCGAACAAAGTGGAAATCCCGATGTAACCATGAATTAATACCAATGTAGGATGAAAAATAAACTTATGTTATCTATGTTTGTTATGCTGTTTGCCTGGGCTTCAATGGAAGCCCGGCAAATAGAGCGTATCGAACCGCTGTTCTGGTGGAGCGGCATGAAAAACCCCGAACTGCAACTGATGGTCTACGGGCAGAATATCTCAGGCTATCACCCGACAATCGATTATCCCGGCGTAGACATTAAAAGTTATGTAGGTTTTGAGAGTCCTAACTACCTGGTTATCTATCTAGACGTATCAAAGGCACAACCGGGCAAATTCGATATTACTTTCACACGTGACAAGAAAAAACTGACCTATCCCTACGAACTGAAACAACGGAAAAGCAGTACGGATGATATACAGGGATATGATGCCTCAGACGTGCTCTACCTTATTATGCCCGACCGTTTTGCCAATGGCGACCCGTCGAATGACCAGCCGCCAATGAAAGAAGAATACGTCGTAGACAGAACCCGCCCCGGAGGACGCCATGGCGGTGACTTGTTGGGAATAGAAAACAATCTCGACTACCTGCAAGACCTCGGAGTGACGGCAATATGGCTCAATCCCGTTCTCGAAAACGATGCCAGAGGCGGTTCATATCACGGCTATTTCGCTACTGATATGTACCACGTAGACCGCCGTCTGGGTACAAATGAAGATTACCTGCGCCTCATTGACAAAACACACAAAAAAGGAATGCGTGTGGTGATGGATATGATATTCAATCATATCGGTGGAAACCACCCGTGGGCACTCGACCCGCCCGCAAAAGACTGGTTTAACGAAAGCCCAAGCCGGAGAGGCAACCACGCGAAAGAAATCTTTTTCGACAATTATGCTTCGAAATACGATTCCGATGTGATGAAATACGCCGGGTTCGGCATCGATGTTAACCAGGCAAACCCACATGTAGCAACCTACCTGATACAAAACTCAATCTGGTGGATTGAATACTCTCGCATCGACGCTATCCGGCAAGACACCTATCCCTATGCCGACTACGACATGATGCGCCGCTGGAATATTGAAGTAATGAACGAATACCCGCAATTCAATATTGTGGGCGAAATATGGACTGAATATACCATCGGAACCGCATGGTGGCAGAAAGGAAGCAAACTTAACTTCGGAAAAGATACCGAACTGAAATCAGTCATGGACTTTACGCTCATGGGTATGGCAAGCGATATCTTTAACAATAAAACAGCACCCAACGGACGTTTGCAGAAAATATACGAACACCTCTGCTACGACTTTGTATACCCTGATATAAGCAACGTGCTGCGCTTCCTTGAAAACCATGACACCGACCGCTTCTTGCGTGAAAAGCCCGTTGACCTCGATGCTTATAAACAAGGTTTGGCATTGCTGCTCACAATACCCGGTACACCGCAATTATACTATGGTCAGGAACTATTGATGCACGGAACGAAAAGCCAACCCGGGGGAGATGGAAACATACGCCTTGACGTGCCCGGAGGATGGCAGGGCGATGCTGAAAACTGGTTCACACGTGAAGGACGTTCTCCACTGCAAAACGAAGCATGGGATTACCTCCAAACCATTCTCAAATGGCGTAAAGGCACTAAAGCAATATCCGAAGGTACCATGACCCACTTCCAGCCACAGGCAGGAGTCTATGTCTACGAGCGACGCACAGGTAATCAAAGTGTAATAGTCATTCTCAACGGAGCCAACCAGGAAGTTGACCTTCCACTTGCGCGCTATGCAGAAATACTCCGTGGCAAAACCACCGGAAAAGACATTATCACCAACCGCTCCATCCCTCTCTCCGACCAACTCAAACTCAAAGCAAAAGAGGTTCTGATTCTGGAGATGTAAGAAGCAGTGGGGTTAGTGAAGATATGCTCCTCACCTGAACGGGCGAGGAGCCAAGATAGCTGACTTGATATCACAATAAAAAGTAAACAAACCAGAGTATCAACCCTAATAAAACAAATTATGACAACCAGACGACAATTCGTAAAAAAACTCGGCCTCGGAACCGCTACTCTAACCATAGGCGGACTCTCCACTGCCGCATCCTGCACCCAAGCACCAACCACAGGAACAGCCCCAGCTGATAACGACGAACAATCCCTTTTTATCGGAGATGACATCGCCATAGCGCAAACAGCTTATGGAAAAATACAAGGC
Source organism: Tannerellaceae bacterium (assembly GCA_032073245.1). GTDB lineage: Bacteria > Bacteroidota > Bacteroidia > Bacteroidales > Tannerellaceae > QVMG01. The sequence goes on along the minus strand of DAMANX010000024.1, from coordinate 50,015 downwards.
TATATCCTCAATAACGTATACACTTTCCTAGGCGTTCCCTACGGCGCAAACACAGGAGGGAAAAACCGCTTCATGCCGCCACGCAAACCCGAGCCATGGGATGACATAAGACCCACTGTATTCTATGGAAATACCGCACCACAACGCATGGAAAACCGTTGGCCAAACAATTACGGCACCTTTGCCGACCACTGGAACTACTGGGACGTTAGCGAAGACTGCCTCTGCCTCAATATATGGACGCCCAACATAAACGACGGTAAAAAACGTCCCGTACTCGTATGGCTCCACGGTGGAGGATTCACCAACGGAAGCGCCATTGAACAAGATGGATACCATGGAGAAAACATCAGCCGTTACGGCGACATAGTCTTCGTCTCTATCAACCACCGCCTCGGGCCTATCGGCTTTTCAGACCTTTCAGCCGTCGGAGGAGAAAAATACAAAGACTCAGGCAATGTAGGAATGCTCGACATTATCTTCGCCCTCGAATGGGTGCGTGACAACATAGCCAACTTCGGAGGTGATGCCGCAAACGTCACCATTATGGGACAATCAGGCGGAGGTTCCAAAGTATGCACAGTTGCCGCCATGCCGGGAGCAAAAAACCTCGTACACAAAGCCGTTCCGCTAAGCGGCTCTACCATCGATGCATCCGACCAGCAAATCACACGGAAAATAGGAGAATATATCCTTAAAGAAGCCGGGCTCACATCGTCACAAACCGACAAACTACAAGACATTCCCTGGCCCGAATACCTCGAACTCGCAAACCGGGCTGCACAAAAATGCCTCAAAGAACTAAACACCACTACACGCCGCACATTCGGCCCCGTAGCCGACGGTGTACACATACCCAAAGGAACATTCTACTCTGCGGAAACTGCTTCTACAACACCACAGATACCCATGCTCCTCTGTACCACATTCCATGAATGGAACCCCAACCGCGGAGACGCATCACTCGAAAAAATGACATTCGACGACGTTACCGCCAAACTCCGCGACCGCTATGGCGACAAAGCAAAGAACATAGTTGAAGCCTATGCTGCAAACTTCCCCCAGATGCGTCCTGTTGAAATCTGGGCAATGACTCTCTCCACACGTGAATCTGTCGTGCGTACAGCCAATGCAAAACTTCAGCAAAACCAACCTGTATACATGGCATGGTTTGGTTGGGAGCCCCCATTATTCAACAACCGCATGCGCGCATTCCACTGCCTCGACATCTGCTTCTGGTTTCGCAACACAGACCGCATGATAACACACACAGGAGGAGGACGCATACCACGCCAACTGTCCGATAGAATGTCAGACGCACTCCTCAATTTTATGAGAAAATCAGACCCCAACACAAACAATCTCCCCAATTGGCCACAATACACACAAGAAAAAGGAGAAGTAATGATATTAAACAACGAATCAGTCGTGCGTAACGACCCAGACAGAGAAGCCCGGAAAAGCTTACAAAACAGTTAAATAAAAAGATATGTCCGATAAAAAAATAACACGCCGTCAAATGCTCCGTAACTCCGGCCTGGCACTAGCTGCCACCGGACTTACCGGCATGATTGCATGCAACAATACAAAAGAATCTCCCCGTAATAAAATAGAAACAAAAGGAAAACGCCCCTTCCGCGTAAGCCTCAACACTTCTACCATCCGGGGATACAAACTACCCGTAGAACAACAAATCGACCTCTGCGCCGAAGCCGGATACGAAGGAGTTGAATTATGGGTGTCTGATGTAGAAGCCTATATCAAACAAGGCGGAACACCCGAAACACTCGCCACACAAATAAAAAAACACGGCCTCATACTCGAAAACATGATAGCCTTTTCCACCTGGATTGCCGATGACCCCATACGCCGTGAAGAAGGAATCCGCAAAATCCGTCAGGACATGGAACTCACTGCACGCCTGGGAGGAAAATACATAGCAGCACCTGTACAGGGAATCCAGACAATCGACCGCAATAAACTACCGGAATACGCTGATCGCTATCACGAAATCCTACAGATAGGCGACCAGACAACCGTCACCCCCATCCTCGAACTATGGGGTGCCGGAGCACTCAACCAGCTATCTGATACCGCCGCCATCACCATCGGTACCGGCCATCCAAAAGCCACCATGCTCCTCGACTTCTATCACCTCTATCGCGGCGGAAACTCATTCGACTCCCTCCGCCAAATCAATGGAGCCACCCTCCCCGTCTTCCATATCAACGACTACCCTGGCTCCCCCGGCCGTACCACCTTAACCGATGCCGACCGGGTATTTCCCGGCACCGGTTCCTGCCCCTTCAACAAAGTATTACCACTGCTCCATGAAACAGATTTCCACGGCAGCCTATCCCTTGAACTATTTAATAAGGTTTATTGGGAGACTATGGATGTAAAGGCGGTTTTAAAGGAGGGATATGAAAAGACAACACAAATAATTGATAGAAGTTTTTCTATCTGAACAGATATAACTAAATGGGGAATATATAGATTTAAGATTGATATAATTATTTTGTCTTCTTTTCTGTGCGTGATGCATAGAAAAGAAGCCCCCATTATTTGATTTATTTAATTATTTAAAGTTGTATTCAATAATATAGAAACCCTCTTCTTTCCAGTCAGGTCTGAAGCCCGGTAAACTAATTGCTTCCCTTCCTTCCGGCAACTCAATCTTCATATAATCTTTTTTATCAATAAGCACGCCTTCAACAGTTTTAACCTCTACAGATAAAGATGTTTTTTCTTTTTTACCCCAATGTATAATTACCGGAGTCAACGTATCATCCTTCCTGCCATTTGCTATCATTATATGATAATTCTGTCCAATCGGAAATATCCGGCTTTTCATCAAAGTTCTCATCAAGGAAAGTATGTGGAACATAAGGATAATTCGTTCGTCCGGTTAATACATATCCCAGTCCATATATATTATCCAGTTTTATAGGTATGGGAATCTGGTTTATATCCCATATATTTCCAATCCGAAAGAATTCGCTTTTTCCGGATTTCCGGTTGAGGCAAAGGTTTTAACCCTGCAATTGTTTCTTGAATCTCTTTATCCGGTACTACTACTGTATTGTATAATGAATCATGAAAGAAATGAGAAGCAACGCTTGCATATTTCTTCAGAAAATCCACCCGTTGTTCTGTCGTCAAAATAGCAGTCTCTCCGGTAAAATCAGTTTCACCATTAGCTCTCACATCCGAAGTATAATAACGCAACTCAAATGAGAACTGTGCAAATCCCACGGAAAATAAAAGAAAAAACAATAGACCTGTGATTAGAATTCTTTTATACATGAGCTTATAGTATTGAAAAGTTAACGAAAGAAACTATTTTAATTGCTATACACTGCAACGTTCTTCAGTATCGGTTCCGCTTTAGCTTCATTTACAGTGAGTCTTATTTGTTTATATTCACCTGCCGGGAATGTTTCAATCTGTTTATGCCCGATACATGTTCTGGTAGAAATATCATCCCATTTATCTGAGACAGTAAATCCCTGAAGGGTGTAGGATAAAATTCTTTCTCCTTTTGAAATATCTTCCTGAATAACAACCCTGTCAATTCTTTGAATTTAAGTCAAGCATAAACTATAACCTGTTCCTGCAAGTTGTGAAGCAGGAAGCATATATCTTTTAAATTATAAAGAAATTGTAATATAATACAACAAAAGTAATGAATTGAACCGATTAACAGAATAATTCATTATAAATGTATGATTAAAATTTTCTCCCAAAGGCATATTTACTTACATATTCATGTGGTACGTAAATAATTCCATTTTTAACCTCCGAAAAACCTCCATCCTGAAAAAACCTCTCAATTTCAAAAATACGAGAAGTACCCATACCACTAATTATTTCTCCTTTTCTGAGTTTAATAGGAGGATTATTTGAATGATCATAGTACGGAGCTTTCTTAAAAAACTTGAAATGCAATTTATTTCCTGTTGTTGTTCTATATTCAGCATAACTATCTGTCCCATCTTTTCTGCTTGCAATAATCAAATCATATTCCGGGAAAGTATAAATAGCTGTAAAATTTTCCGTTATTGAAAAAATAGGATCTTTTCGAGAAGGAATATATGCACCTGTAGACACACTTTTCAATCCATCACCAAGTTGGTAAAATACAAGAATATTATAACCCTCCTCTCTTATAACACTTTCTTCATCATTAAAAAGAACAGAAGAGCGAAATTCTTCACCTTCTAATCTATATAGAATCTCTTTACCTTTTACATATTTATAAGTGGAATAGCCATCACTATGTTCAGCTATTAAAATTCTACTCTCTTGAGCACATGATATATACATAAATGATAACGTTAATACAATTGCAATTATAGAGTATCTCATATTATTATTCATAATTATCTAACTATTAAATTAATAAAATTACCGAGGATTATACTTTTGCCAAGTCTCAAATTCAAGCTTCAATTTATTAAATTTACGGTTTCCTTTAGTATCTTTTGTAATGTAAAAAACATCTCCATAATGTATATTGAATTTACGTAATTCTGTTCTTGTAGTCTCAATAGTTTCATACTTTATATTCTTACCTCTAACTCCTAAAATCCATTCCTCTGTTTTAATACGACGATTCCCGTAATTTAGATCTATCGCCTGTAAAGGAGGAGATGGTAAGTTTAATTCATCATAATAATTCCAATCAATATGTCTATTCAGTGGATGTAATGTGTTAAATTCTTTACTTGTTTTATAAAAATCATAGTTCCCATTGGGTAAAACAACCATAAATAATATAGCAAATAATAAAACACCAAAGAAGACTTTAACTTGATTTTTATTTTTCATGTATAACGATTTCTTATAAAATAAGGATTTATCTGTTTAAAATGCAATAATACAAAAAATAGTAGAGTATTTTTTACATTTTATAAAAGAGTTACACTTAAAATAATTCTTATATTTCATGCTTTTACTATTTAGGTAAGTTAGAGAAATTTTATTATCCTAACAGTAGGCCCCCATGTTTTAATTTCATATTTCGAATAAACACTGATATTCAGATAACCTGCATTCTCATTAGAATTATTTTATGAATATAGCACCTTAAAATTATCTCATCTATAGTGTCTTAAAAGATTTATATATTTTTCACATACTGTTAAAAAGAAAGCCATTATCTGACTACCGGGTTCCATTTTATTCATATATCTATGGATTCTTCTTTTCTTATGCTACATTTATGTCATACATAGGATGTGTATTTGATATTTCTACTAGGTAGCTACTAGGTATCTCCTAGGTATCTCCTAGGTATCTCCTACTTTAAGAAGAATTATATTTGTAGAAAACCTGTACGATTTTAGTAGAATCATCAGAAATAAATCATTAACAAATCATAACTATGGCTATAATTAAGAATCAATCTAAAAACAGTTTACAAGGATCAACTCAAAAAGTAACTTATCGGAAAGTTGGAGATCGCATAATCGTCTGCAATCGAATAACAGAAAATAAGAGTAAGAGCCCTAAACAGATATCAAGCCGGAATAGTTTTGGGCGAACTGTTCAATTAGCCAGTGCTTTGGATTCCCTGATTGAATTCGGTTTTGATAAAGTAAAACATGGTACACGTCGTAATAATTTTGTAAAGCAAAATAACGATTTACGTAACTATTGGTCTATGAATACAACAAGTGCTAATGAATTTCCTTTAGTTCAATTGTATGATGCTATTCAAGATCCAAACTTTATTGGAAACATTTTATCAGCAAGTGGAATTATACCTTCAATAAGTTCTTTAGAAATGGATATCAAGGGTCATTTAAATGGTTCTATTTTTTTGGCTCGTCCTTTTCAAATGGGAGATTGGGTACATGTAGGTTTAATAACAATTTATGATTTTGGAAAAGAGAAGGTTGGTTTCCTGAAACTTTTTTCATTTATGCCTGATATGAATGATGATAAAAATCTGATAGACCAAAATCGATTTATATTAAGTGCAGAAACAATCCCCGGGCTCTGCATTAACAACGAATTATATCCGGATGCTTCTCTTGTAGGTGCAGTTATGACTGCTATTGTAACTCATGAGAAGGAACATTCAAATGCTTATTTTTCTATAGTTAAAGATAATAGATAAATCATTTATTAGTTTTTTACTTTATAGTATTTGATTTACAAGCCATTCTCGCGTTTTGTTAAAGAATGCTAAAACTCAATTTATTCTCTCTCTACAGAATGATATCTTTTCTCTGACCTGTACTAACAAATATATAATTGTATTTCATTCTATATATAGGATAGATACTATGTAATGTTTATGAAAATCAAAAAAGTTCATAGGATTCATCTCTGTCCAATATGATATTCAATAATTGTAATTTTGAAAGTAAATGATCGAATACTATGTTTCTAAATGATAAATTCATGCTTTTTTGCAAAAAAATGTAGCTATTTGTGTTTATGAAAATATCGTTTATGTTTGTGGTAAATCTAATTTAATACTATTATTAAAACGGATAAGTAATTATAATTAATAACTAAAAAGAATTAGCTATGGCAATTATTAAAAGCATGGGTATTGGTTCAGGTAGTAAATCATTAGGAAATGTTACTTACCGAAAAGTCAGGGGAAGAACTATTGCTTCCGAACGTATTACAGCAAACAATAGTAAAACCAGAAAGCAGGTTAACCATCGTAATGGATTTAAAGAGGCGGCTCGTTTGGGTAAATCATTGGGAGCTGTTATTAATGAATGTTTTGAAAAAACTAAATTGGGTTCAAGAAGAAATAATTTCATTCAATCTAATAATGAGTATATTCGTTATTATGAAAGGGTTTCGAATTATAATCCGGAATTACCTTCTTTTACAAATCTCTGTAGTGTACTTGCCAGTTCTTTATTTACAGGCAGATTGATGATAAGTAAAGGATCGACAATTGTAACTAATAAACTGAATTGGGATAATCAGAATTGTATCGAGGGTAGTATTTATCTTTCACGATCTTTTGAAGCAGGTGATACAGTAATAATACCTGTATGTATTTCTTATCAATTGGTCGGATCTTTTTTTGAAATGATTAAAACTTTCCGGAAAACACTTACTTCAGAAGATATAAACTTATTGACTAATCCGAATGAATTTATAGTCAATAAGGATACTATTCCCGGATTAGAAACTATTTCAGACCTTCCTGAAAATGCGTCAAGAGAAGAGTTTATCTTATCCGGTATTGTTCTTGGCGAAAAGGATTGTTCTACTTCTTATCTTCAATTAATGCCTACAAGGGTTTATATAATGAATGCTTCTTCTCAAATTCTTGTAGAAGAGAATAAGGTTATGCAGATCCTCGATTCTGATCCTGAGCTATTTATGGAGCATTTAGCAGATAATGTAACAAATGCGTATGGGATATTTAATAGTGAATCACCTGACTTGCATTTTCCTGTAAAAGGAATTGCTTATGATGGTGAAAATAAACCTATAGGATTACTTTTTGATTCTCCTGCCGATCAAAATTTTGTTGTACCGTTGACTGGCCCGGATGTAGATGAGGTATTGCTTATCAGAAAAGGATTTCTAATTGCAGTTATCAAGAATGTAAAGAATCCGGACTTAGCATTTTAGGTCGCGTTATTTATTCGTTTTAAAATTTCCTGCATGTTAAAGGTATGTTATCTTGATAATAATCCATATATTCATCAAGATAGCATACCTTGCTATTTATTGATATAACATACTTCACAAGTATAAGCTTTTAGAGTATAATTAAGGGGATAGAGGCCGGTAATAATAAGTAATCATTAAAAATGAAGAGGTAGAAAGCTATTTTTTGTATGTTTGTTGAGCGATAGTTAACCATTATAGTGGAATTAAGATCACAAGATAAGAAGTTTAAAGAAATTTATCTCCTGTATTTTTCCAGGATGAAACGTTTTGCGCATGAATATGTAGTATCGGAAGCAGATGCGGAGAATATTTTGCAGGATGTTTTTATGTCTTTATGGGAGAAGCGTGATTTAATTCTTATACATGAAAATCCGGTTGCTTTTTTATATACGGCAATTCGTAATCGCTGTATTGATTTTTTGCGTCGTAAAATGCTCGAGCAGGATATAAGTAATTATATACAGGAAGAGTATGCGCTCACTATAAAAATGAATCTGGATTCATTAACGGCGATTGATGAACATCTCTTTTATAAAGACGATATAGAATGCAAAGTAAATCAGGCAATAAACTCTTTGCCTGCTAAATGTCGTGAAATTTTTATGATGAATAAAATAGAGGGTAAAAAGCAAAAACAAATAGCAGAAGAACTGAATATCACTATTAATACCGTAGAAACCCAAATGGGTATTGCCTATAAAAAACTGAAAGATAGTTTGAAGGATTTGTATCCTTTATTATTGTTGTTTTTGAATTGAATTCCCATATAGCTAAATTAAATCCTTAATTTTTTCTGTTTCTTTTAGCGGATTCTTTTATTTCATTCGTTAACTATATAAATGCAAGCGAATGGAAGAGTTACTATATAGATATTTTCAAGGGAATTTAGAGGAAGGGGAACGTTTAGCTCTTTTACAGGAAGTGGAGGCTGACCCTGTAAAGAAGAAGCTATTTATTGAAATAAAAAACCTGTATGCTTTGTCGATGCTAACAGAAAATACAAGTGATATAGCTGAAAACATGAAAAGCTATAACCGGTTTAAACTTAAATACAGGACGAAATCTTTTACTTTTTATACAAAGCGAATTGTTGGATATGCCGCTACTATACTATTAATTATTGGGTCGACCTATTGGTTCACTCTTTCTCAGGTAAATAGGGATCGACCTGCTGAAATGCTTTCATTGCATGTTCCTGCCGGACAACGGTTGCAGATGACTCTTCAGGATGGTACAAAAGTATGGCTAAATGCAAAAACGACAATGACTTATCCCACTCATTTCAAAGACAAAGAGCGTCGTGTTTCTATAGATGGAGAAGCTTTGTTTGAGGTAGCAAAGGATGAAAAGAAACCTTTTATTGTTTCTTCGCATGGAGTGGATATGAAAGTATTGGGAACATGTTTTAATCTATATGGTTATTCGGATGCTGAATATATACGTACCAGTCTTTTGGAAGGAAGTTTAAAGATTTATAGAGAAAAAGAAGAAGCAAAAGGAATTTTATTGTATCCAAATCAGGAAGTAACTATTAGTAATGATGGAATGAATGTAGATACAATTGTTGATTTATCTTATTTCCAGTGGACAGAAGGGGTATATAGTTTCCATAATGAGCCGCTTTTCTATATTCTTCAGAAATTGGAACTTTATTATGATGTGAAGTTTTTAGTGAAAGATCCAACTATTTACACCTGGGAGTATACGGGTAAATTCCGTCAACGGGACGGGATCGATGGTATTCTACATATTATCCAGAAGATACATAAATTTAAAGTAGAAAAAGATGAAGAAAATAATACGATTATATTAAGCTGAGAATAATGTTAAACCTTTAAAAGAAAAATATGCCTATGATATGAGAGCCATAAAGAACAACGACAGATGCTGCTACATCTGTCGTTGAGAAAAGTAAACACCGTGTCTTATAAAATTTTAGTATTCACTTAACATTGAACAAAGATATGAAATTAAAAACTTTGTTATCACACTTTATTGTCTATAATAAACACATAAAGGACCTTTTTAGAATTATGAGAATATCCATATTCCTTTTATTTGTGTGTGCATTCCAGTTAATGGCAAACCATTCGGAAGCCCAAAATGCTGTTATAAAAATCAATGCTGATGTTATCTCTGTAGGACAACTAATCAAAGAGATTGAACAGCAAACCGATTATCTTGTCGTATTCCGCAACCGTGAAGTTAATACCGACGAACAGGTGATTATCCGTGATAAATCAGCTGAAGTATCCACCTATCTAAATAGTGCTTTTGCCGGTTCGGATATAGGTTATCAGTTTGAGAACAATTACATTGTATTGTCGAAGAAACATGTTTTGACTGAAGAAATTGTTCCGTCTATAACCCAGCAGAATGGGAAACGTGTATCCGGAGTTATTACCGATTCCTATGGAGAAACTGTTATCGGAGCAAATGTTGTTGAAAAAGGGACATTGAACGGTACAGTTACCGATATTGATGGTAACTTTTATATTGTAGTGAAAGACAATAACGCTATACTACAGGTTTCTTATATTGGTTATCTCACTCAGGAAATATCTGTTGGTAGTCAGAATGCTGTTAATATTCAATTAGTTGACGATACACAAAAACTCGATGAAGTAGTCGTAGTGGGATATGGTGTTCAGAAGAAAGTAAACCTGACAGGTGCTATTACTACAGTCAAAATGGATGATGTATTAGGCGACCGTCCGGTGGGTAATACATTACAGGCCCTGGAAGGTGCGATACCCGGATTACAGATTACACAGAATAACGGGAAACCGGGTTCTTCTATGAATATGAATGTCCGTGGAGTAACGAGTATTAATGATAATAATGATGGAAAACCTCTCGTATTAGTTGATAATGTGCCAATGGATATCGATATGCTTGATCCTAATGATATTGAAACTGTTACGACATTGAAGGATGCGGCTGCTTCGGCTATTTACGGAGCACGTGCTGCATTCGGTGTGATTCTTATTACTACAAAGCAGGGTAAGAAGGATTCTCCGGTACGGGTTACTTATAATAATAATTTTTCGTTCTCTAAAGCGTCAACTTTGCCTAAGAAGGTGGATCCGCTACAGACTGTACAGACTTACCTGGATCTGGGTTTATATCGTTACTATGGCGGCCAGGATTCGGAAAAGTGGCTCGGATTTATTCAGGAATATAATCAAGGACAGCATCAGGATGGTTATTTATATGATGATGGTATTCGTTATGGGTTAGCTTCGAGTAATGTGTATGAAGAAATGATGTCTTCGTTTGGATTCCAGCAACAACATAATTTGTCGGTATCAGGAGGTTCGGCAAAGACCTCGTACCGTATCTCTTTCGGGATGGTAGATCAGGATGGTATATTGATAACAGATAAGGATTCTTACCGCCGTTATAATGCTTCTTCTTTTGTAAATATGGATGCTACGGACTGGTTGTCTTTCCAGGCCGACGTACGTTATTCCGATGCAAAAACTTCAACAGCTATGGGTGGAACGGCTGAACATGGAGCACAGGCTATGTGGGCTTTTGCTGCGGATCTACCCAGTATGTCACCTACCGGATATGGATATGCAACTGAAACAGATACAGAATTGCTACCTTACGGTACTCCGGCTAATCTGATCAAACTGAATACCCCGAAAATAAACCGCACGAATAACACACGTATATTAGGAAGGGCTATTTTAAAGCCATTAAAGGGACTTGAAATTATCGGTGAATACAGTTTTAACAGGTTTAACTGGACAGAAAGTAGTTTTAATAAAACCTTTACTTTTATAGCCCCTGTTACCGGGGAAAAGAAACCATCTTATAATATTTCAAAATATACGATGGATCAACGGTTTGAGACAACAAACGCAATTAATATTTACGCAACTTATTCTAAAGATATTGATGATCATTCATTTTCTGTAATGGGTGGTTACAATCAAGAAGCATGGTATTATGAGAGATTAAAGTCGGAAAGGGAAGATGCTATCAATCAGAATTTACCTTCACTTTCACAGTCGACTGGAACTATCCGGACAGAAGATGAATTTAAAGAATATGCTTTACGTAGTTTATTCTATCGTTTAACTTATTCTTATAAAGGGAGATATTTGCTTGAGACTAATGGGCGTTATGATGGTTCATCACGTTTCCCTAAAAATGATCGTTTTGGTTTCTTTCCTTCTTTTTCAGGGGCCTGGCGTGTATCGGAGGAAGGTTTTATGGAAAACACTTCCAGTTGGTTAAATAACCTGAAATTAAGAGCTTCATGGGGTAGTATCGGTAACCAAAATGTAGGTTACTATGATTACATCCCAACAATGGATGCTAAAAATGATGTGAAATGGATTCTTCCGGGTGAGGATAAGTATGTTACTACATTGAGTGTCCCGGGATTAGTTAGTTCTTCTTTTACATGGGAAACCGTAAATACGCTTGATATAGGTCTGGATTTGAATTTGTTTAATCGTTTAAGTCTCGTTTTCGACTGGTATCAGCGGGATACCAAAGATATGTTGACGGCGGCAAAGCCTTTACCCATTATTTTAGGTACGGATGCTCCAAAGGTAAATGCTGCGGATTTACGTTCACGCGGATGGGAAATATCTGTGGGATGGAATGATAAAATAGGGAAAAATTTCCGGTATAATATCGGATTCAATCTTTATGATGCACAGACTACTATAACAAAATATAGTAATGAAACAGGGCTTTTAACTTACGTTAAAAATAGCCAGGATAATCTCTATTTCCGTGAAGGTATGAAATTCGGAGAAATATGGGGATATGAAACGGACCGTTTTTATACGGAAGATGATTTCGAAAACGGAACACTTAAAGAGGGTATTCCTAGCTTCCAGGGTGTAAACCGTAATAACCTGAATCCGGGTGATATCCTGTATAAGGATCTGGATGGCGACGGCGAAATAAATCCAGGAGATAATACCGAATCAAATCCGGGTGATCAGAAAGTGATAGGTAATAGTACGCCTCGTTTCCAATTTGGTGTGAATGGTGGCGTCGGATACAAGGATTTTGATCTTTCCTTCTTCTTCTCAGGTGTTGGTAAACGGGATTTATGGATAAATGAGATATGGGCTCCTAACGGGCAGTTCCAGACTTCTGTTTTTGATTATCAAACGGATTATTGGAAAGAAGATAATCAGGATTCATATTATCCACGTATCTATGGAGAAGGTGGTAACAATAGCAATAATCATAAACGGCAATCAAAATACTTAAAGGATGGGTCATATATTCGTTTAAAGAATGTAACGCTGGGATATAATCTGCCTAAGCATCTTTGTGAAAAGTTTTCCATTCAACGGTTGCGGGTGTTTGTCAGTGGTGAGAACTTGTTCACACTTCATCATCTACCTACCGGATATAATCCGGATGCCTATAATTCAAATCCGGGCCGGACAGTAATAAACGCTGAATTATCTGGGGATTCAGGAGCAAGAGGATGGTCATATCCTCTGATGAGACAGTATTCATTTGGTATCAACCTAACATTCTAAAAGCATCAGATATGAAAAAGATATATATAATTTGCACATTAATCGCAGGTTTAGGACTACAATCCTGTCTGAATGATGATTTCCTGGAAAGGAAACCTTTGGACAAACAAACAGAAGAAACGGTATTCACTACCTATGAGAACTTCCGTACATACGCCTGGCAGTTCTATACTTATATAGGAGCGCATGCAGGACCTACTTCTTTTGAGAGTGGGCCAACGGGAAAAGGTGTATTTGATACGCAGTCGGATAATGCGTTTTATGGTAATTCTAATAACGAAAATAAATGGGTATGGCAAACTGTAACGGTTCCATCCACAACAACTGAATGGTCTGATCCTTATAAACGTATCCGGGCAATAAATATCCTTTTGGGAAATATTGAGACTTCTGAAATGAATGAAGCAGATCAACGGCATTGGCGTAGTGTTGCTTATTTCTTTAAAGCAAATGAATATTACCGGTTGATATCTTTCTTCGGAAGTGCGATCTGGGTTGAAAATGCGATCAATGAGACTGACGAGGAAATTTTGTATGGCAGCCGTATGCCGCGGTTGGATTTAGCCGCTAAAGTATTGGAAATGCTTTCTTATGCCAAAGAGAATATTAATCCGGATGGAGATGGTGAAAATACGATTACACGGGATGTGGTGTGTGCTATGATTTCACGCTTTGGTCTTTTTGAAGGTACATGGCAGAAATACCATGGATTATCTGATGGTATGACATATCTGAATGCAAGTTATACTGCTTCTACGGAATTGTTACAAAAGCATCCTGAAGTTCATTCCCATTATGACGAGCTATTTAATTCGGAAGATTTAAGGGGAGTAAAAGGTGTGTTATTATACAAGAATTTCCTATCTGACGGGAAAGGCCATAATATGTCCCGTTATGTACGTACTTCTTCCCATTACCCTGAAATAAGTTCGGAAGCTGTTGCTGCTTATTTATGCCAGGATGGTAAACCTATTTATATAAGTGAATTATTCGGTGGAGATAAAAATACTGGAGATGCGGATATTTATACGGAATTCCGTAATCGTGACTATCGTCTTTATTATAATGTTTGTCCTCCTTACAAGGTAAATACTCCTACACCTACTTCGATGGATTTGTCTACAGTTACCTACACTGATAATCCGGAGGACAGGGAGTTTATAGATTTGATGGACCGTATTTCGGGAACTGCGGGTTCCACCAAAACTCTTCCTGCTTTGCAGTGGGCAGGGCAGATCCTTCGTGAAATGCCTCATTTCCGGGATAATAAATATAATATGGGACAGGGTTATATGGCTTCTTATGGTGGTTATTATACATGGAAATACTATAATAGCCATACACCTGCTTTTACGGCAAATGGGGATAATTCTACTGATTATGCATTATTCCGTATGGGAGAAGTAATGGTCAATCATGCAGAAGCTGCCTGGGAACTTGGAAAGTTTGATCAGACGATTGCAGATGCAACGATTAATAAATTACGTGTCCGCGCGAATGTGGAACCTATGAAAGTGTCCGAAATAAACGATGGCTTTGATCCGAAACGCGATCAGACTGTTGATGCAATTCTATGGGAAATACGTCGTGAAAGAAGGGTTGAATTGATGTTTGAAGGGTATCGCAATGATGACCTTCGTCGTTGGAAGAAAGCGGAATATATGAATAAACAACAATTGGGTATCTTCATGAATAAGTCCGATCTGGAAGATGAGCGTCATGTTGGAGAAGGTGCTGATATTAATAATTTCAAACTCACCCTGGACCGTGAAGGTAATGAGGGGCGCGTAGTCTTTTTTGCAAATCCGGTATCACAAGGTAAAGGGTGGTTAAATCATTATTATTTACATCCGTTGCCTATAGATGAATTATTGTTGAATACAAATCTGAAACAAAACGATGGTTATCCGGCAACAAATGCAGAATAAGAATCATCATAATATGCTATTGAATTAAACTCAACAGGGTGTACCGCATAAAAAGGGTACACCCTTTTAAAATATCCCATAATGAAACATATTGAAAAAATAATATTGATGGCCACTGCCTGCGGATATCCGGTGGCATATGCACAGGCACAGCAAAACGTGGAAAAAACTCATCCTAATATCGTCTATATAATGGTTGATGATCTTGGTATAGGGGATTTAGGGTGTTATGGACAAAAACAGATAAAAACACCGGCAATTGATAAGCTGGCAGCTAATGGAGTACGTTTTGCACAGCATTATTCTGGTTCTACTGTAAGTGCTCCTTCCCGATGTGCTCTTATGACGGGAAAACATATTGGACATGCTTATATTCGTGGAAATAAAGGGACAAAAGGACCTGATGGAGAACAATATGATTATCCGTTGAAAGATAGTGAAGTTACTGTAGCGGAAATTCTTAAGCGACAGGATTATGTTACAGCTTGTATCGGTAAATGGGGTATGGGTGGTCCCGAATCGGAAGGACATCCGAATAAACAGGGATTTGATTATTTTTTCGGTTATCTGGGGCAATTGAATGCGCATCGTTATTATCCTCGTTTTCTTTGGGAAAATGAAACCAAGATAAATCTGAATGAGGAGGTATATAGTCCTTATTTATTGTTGGAAAAGACTTTGGGATTTATTGAAGAAAATAAGGATAAACCTTTCTTTATCTACCTTACACCGACTCTTCCCCATGCCGATTTATTAGCGCCGGAAGAGGAAGTAGCACCTTATGCCGACAGTTTCTTTGAAACGCCTTTTACACATCATCATTACGCCAATCAACCCAAACCACGGGCTACTTATGCGGCTATGGTGAGCCGTATTGATAAGGATGTAGAACGTATTACTGCTTTTCTGGAAGAAAAGGGATTACTAGAGAATACAATAATAGTTTTTACTTCAGATAATGGTGTTCATGCTGAAGGAGGGCATAATCCGGATTATTTCAATAGTAACGGTGCTTTCCGGGGTATTAAACGTGATCTCTATGAAGGTGGTATCCGTACTCCTTTTATTGTGCATTGGCCAAAACAGATTAAACCGGGAACAGTTAGCTATCATGCTTCTGCTTTCTGGGATTTCCTGCCGACGGTGTGTGATATAGTAAAAGAAGAGGTGCCGGTAACAGTAGATGGTATTTCTTACCTTCCTGAGCTTACAGGAAAAGGAGAACAAAAACGACACAGTTATCTCTATTGGGAATTTCATGAAGAGGGAGGAAAACAGGCTATTCTGAAAGATAACTGGAAATTGATCCGTCTTTTTGTCAATCAACCGGAGAAGACACGTCTGGAACTCTATAATATTTCTTCCGATCCTTCCGAGCAGATGAATGCCGTTAGCCAATATCCAGATAAAGCAGTAAAAATGGAGCAATTGATGGATCAGGCGCATACACCAAGTACATTGTTCCCATTTAAAAGGGAGCTTTAAATGGATTTACCTTTTTGACTATTACAGTGAAATTCATTAGCTTTGTACTTCCATGAATCAATAAATGACGATATATGAAAAAAACTTGTTTGCCTTTATTACTTGTAGCCTTAATACTATTACCTCATTTTATCACAGCCCAGGTACGAAGTGAATTTTTATTAGAAAAGAACTGGAAATTTACCCGGGAAGATCAGACTGATTTTAGTGATCCGACCTATAATGATACGAAGTGGCAGACTGTTACTGTTCCACATGATTGGGCTATATATGGGCCTTTTGATGCTTATAATGATTTACAGGAAGTGGCTATTGTTCAGGATGGGCAGGAGGCAGCTTTACCGCATTCAGGACGGACAGGTGGATTACCATTTGTTGGGGTAGGATGGTATCGTACGGAGTTGAATATTCCTCAGTTTACAAAAGGGAAACGGGTTACGTTGTTATTTGATGGAGCAATGAGCCAGGCTAACGTATTTGTAAATGGGAAAAAGGTTGGTTATTGGCCTTATGGGTATAATTCTTTTCATTTTGATGTAACCGATTTTCTGAATGCAGAAGGGAAGAATATGCTGGCGGTACGTTTGGAAAACCTGCCGCAATCATCGCGTTGGTATCCCGGGGCAGGACTTTATCGGAATGTACACGTGATTGTTACGGAAGATATTCATATTCCGGTATGGGGAACACAAATAACAACACCACAAGTAAATGAGGAATTTGCCCGGGTCAATCTGAAGACACGTATTAATCGTCCGGAAGGAACAGAGGTGAGCCATTATAATCTGGTAACAGAAATATGGAATCCTTATGGAACGCGTTTACTGGAAACAAAAGCACAATTAACTCCTTTTGATGGTGACTGCTTTATGCAGGAAGTTATTATACAAACACCGCGTCTTTGGTCTCTCCAAAAACCGGAAATTTATCGGGCTGTATCCCGGTTATATGAGGGTGATAAATTGAAAGATGAATATACAACAACTTTCGGAATTCGTACGATTGAAATCATTCCTGATAAAGGTTTTTTCCTGAATGGGGAAAAGGTGATGTTTAAGGGTGTATGTAATCATCATGATTTGGGCCCATTAGGTGCTGCTGTAAATGATGCGGCTATTCGTCGTCAGTTACGTATTCTGAAAGATATGGGTTGTAATGCGATCCGTACATCCCATAATATGCCTGCACCTGAATTGATACGTGCCTGTGATGAAATGGGTTTTATGGTAATGCCTGAAACATTTGATGAGTGGAAAACACCCAAGATGAAGAATGGGTATAATCTTTTCTTTAATGAATGGGCGGAGAAGGATCTGGTGAATCTGATCCATCAGTTCCGTAACAATCCCAGTGTCGTGATGTGGTGTATAGGTAACGAAGTTCCCGATCAAAGTGTAGAAGGAGGGGCTAAGATTGCCCGTTACCTACAGGATATTTGCCATCGGGAAGATCCGACGCGTATGGTGACAAACGGACTTGATCATGGTTTGGCTGTGATTAATAATAACTTTGCAGCAACGATGGACATAGTTGGATTCAACTATCGCCTACCCGTTTACCAGGAAGGATATAAAAAGTTGCCACAACAGATCATCCTTGGAAGTGAAACAGTTTCGACTGTAAGCTCACGCGGAGTATATAAATTTCCTGTTGAACGTAGATCCATGGCAAAATACGATGATCATCAGAGTAGCAGTTATGATGTAGAACATTGTGGTTGGTCAAACCTGCCGGATGATGATTTTATTTATCAAGAAGATCTGCCTTATTGCATTGGTGAGTTTGTATGGACAGGTTTTGATTATATAGGAGAACCAACCCCTTATTATACCGATTGGCCAAGCCATAGTTCACTTTTCGGTATAATTGACCTTGCGGGTATTCCTAAAGACCGTTACTATCTATATCGTAGCCATTGGAATAAAACTGAAAACACACTCCATGTACTACCTCATTGGACATGGCCAGGTAGGGAAGGAGAGGTGACCCCTGTCTTTGTCTATACCAATCATCCATCGGCAGAACTTTTTATTAATGGAAAGAGCCAGGGAAAAAGAACAAAAGATACAAGCATCGAATTGGATGCTACAGAGAATAAAGAAGCACAAGCCTCCTTTGACCGCCAGAAACGATACCGTTTGATGTGGATGGATACGGTATATGAACCCGGAACAGTAAAAGTTGTAGCTTATGATAAAGATGGAAATGCAGTTGCTGAAGAAGAAATTCATACCGCAGGTAAACCACATCATCTGGAATTAAGTGCCGACCGTACCCACCTGACTGCAGACGGAAAAGACTTATCCTTTATCAATGTAAGAGTAGTAGATCGTAAAGGCAACCTTTGTCCGGACGCGACACACCTGATTAAATTTAATGTACGTGGTGCAGGAACTTACCGTGCAGGAGCAAATGGGAATAGTATCAGCCTAGAACCTTTCCATCTTCCACAGATGAAACTATTCAGTGGGCAGATGACAGCAATTGTTCAAACAAATGAACAGCCGGGAGTTATCGTATTGGAAGCTACAGCGCCGGGAGTACGTGGAGCAAAGATCGAGTTGATTAGTGAGTAGGATATTAGAGTAGAGGTGAAAATAAGCAATTGCCCTGGAAAGGGCTTTAATGTGAATAACCCGGGAGTTATTCACATTAAAGCCCTTTGTGCTTACCTACTTACAAATTATAACTTATTCAAAAATCTATTGGTCTGATTGTAAATTTGAACTCATAATTCTGATAAGGCAGTAAAGACTGTTCCATAGGAATAGCCCCCCACGTATCAATACATCCCAATCCCATTTGAGCCAGATCGATAGAAAGGGTCGTAGTTGGGCGAGGATCCAATTCCAGTCCGTGACGTTGGTCTTTCTTTATTCCGTCATCCAGATCTTCGGTTTTAAAATGCAAAGCAGTTGCATTCAAAGGATTTTGCGAGATAATCTCAATCCCTTTGCCATTCTGATGATGTAGACGATACCAGCGGATATCCGTTTTATTACCTGTTTCCTGTGGGCGGATATAAGGATAATATTGCTGTTCGACAGTTTGATTATAAACATCAATAAAGGTACTAAACTTTCGGTCGGCATAGTTTTCAATAGGACCTCTGCCATAATAAGTGATATGTTCAAAACCTTTTGGTGTTGTCATCTGCATACCGAAACGAGGAAGTATAGGTTTTTCTGCTCCATTTCCTTCAACATTTAATGTCTGCGTAATAAAAATCTCTCCTGAATTATGGATATTATAAATCAATGATAATTCTGCTTCCAGCTCTGTTAGTGTGTATTTTGCTATTATTTCAATCTGGTTATTCTGTTGTTTTGCATCAAATGACGTAAGCTTCATTGCCGGTTCTTTCCAGACATTTAGTTTTTGTTGGAAACGTGCGCCGTAATCGTTATCAGTTGGGGCACGCCAGAAATTAGGTTGCATATATTCTCCATCTGCCAGGAAGTTTTGTCCCTTATAAATATAATCACTTAATAAGCCATTTTCTTTTTGGAAGCGAATCTGGAAAAACGGAGATTCTATTTCAACTGCATATCGGGTTTCAGTAAGATTTAATTCATCAGATGATTTTGTTTCAGATGTACTTTTCCAGTCATACGGATTTATTTCCAGTTGTTGACGGGCTACAGTGTAACCGGCAGGTAATAATGATTCCTTATTTTTAAGCTTGTATGATACTTCAAGGAATTGTTCTTTGCCATTCGCTACTGCTTCGTAAGGAAGAGTGATTTCCTTTTTCCCTTGTGGAGCAATTATCAGATCAGAAATGATGCCTTGTTTCAATACGGAGCCTTCTTCTTTCAGTTGCCATTCCAGATAGATATTATTAAGATCGATAAAAAAGTTCTCATTGAAAATACTGATTTTCCCATTCTGAATATCAACCGGACTAGTCCAAATGGATTGATGAATAGTTCGTACTTCATCCATGTGTGGATTGGGTATACGGTCGGGGCTCAATAAGCCGTTACAATTAAAGTTGTTGTCGGACGGAAGGTCTTTACCAAAGTCACCCCCGTATGCATAAATCATCTTCCCGTTTCGATAGTCACGAATACCCTGGTCTACAAAATCCCAGATATAGCCTCCTTGTAGATTATCGTATTTACGATACAGATCCCAGTACTCTTTGAAGCCACCCATTGAATTACCCATGGCATGTGCATATTCACATTGGATCAGTGGCATTGCTTCATCCCTTTCGCCATATTGTTTCAGGTAGTCATAATCTACATAGAAAGGGCAGAAGATATCCGTATGATCTTTCTTTCCCGCACGTTGATATTGAATAGGACGTGTTGGGTCGATTGCTTTCATTTGTTTATAGCTTTCTACAAAGTTTATTCCGTCACCCGATTCATTTCCCATTGACCAGATAATAATAGAAGGAACGTTTTTGTCACGCTCAACCATGCGGGTAGTACGTTCCACATGTGTTATCATCCAATCTTTCATATCGGCAATATTTTCATAGCCATGTGCTTCTACATTGGCTTCGTCGAGTACATAGATACCATAGATATCACATAATTCGTACAGATAAGGATCAACCGGATAATGTGATGTACGGACTGAATTGATGTTATACTCTTTCATTATACGGATATCCTGTTTCATACGTTCACGGCTTACATAAAAACCTCCGTCAGGATCAACTTCATGACGGTTCACCCCTTTTATCAGGATTGGTTTTCCGTTAACCAGTAGCTGGCTATTACGAACTTCAACTTTTTTGAATCCTACACGTTGAGGAATGCATTCGATCAATTCACCTTTTCCGTTATAAAGTGAAATATACAACTGATAAAGGCTGGGTGTCTCTGCTGTCCAGGGCTTTACTTTAGAGAATTGAGATTGAACGGTTATTTTCCTTTGTGCTTTACTTTTATCTTTCCAGATAGTTTCTCCTTCCGGATTGATTAATTCAAATGACACTTCATAGCCTTTTCCAGCAAAGGATAGGTCTGTATCAATTGTTAATTGTCCGTCCTGATAATTATCCGTTAGTGAAGCTACAATCTTGTAATCGGCAATATATTCCTTATTACGAGCATACATATATACATCACGGGAAACACCTGAAAACCGCCAGAAATCCTGACATTCCACATAGCGTCCATCTGACCAACGAAATACCTGGAATGCAATCAGATTCTTACCTTTTTTCAGATAAGAAGTCACATTAAATTCAGATTCCAGCTTACTGTCTTCACCGTATCCAACAAACCGTCCGTTCACCCATACATATACATTGGACGCAACAGCTCCAAAATGTAGAAACACTTCTTTCCCATCCCAGTTATTAGGTATTTCAATCTCGCGGCGATAAGAACCCACATGATTATTTTCCTCGGGAGTAATGGGAGGTTCGGGTTTCATCAGATAATCCCATTCATACCGTTGATTGACATACAAAGGATCTCCATATCCATTCATTTCCCACATACCGGGAACTTCGATAAAATCCCAACCTTTATCAACGTAGGTAGTTTGGAAGAAGTCTTTCGGGCGCTCGGTGAGATGGCGAACCCATTGAAAGCGCCACATACCGTTTAAAGAAAGAAAATTTCCAGAAGTAAGCCTGTCGCCTGTTTCAGCTTTTTCTCTGTTCTCATAAGCAAAATAGGATGCATGCATCTGTGCCCTGTTGATACTGTTTACAGAAGGATCTTTCCATTCCGTAAATTTTTGAGCAGATATACTGCCGGAACAAAAAAAGATTGCTGCGAGTAAGAATAATTGTTTCATATTATTTTATTATAAGGTCAAACATATTGGAATTCGGCAGCAGAGTAGTTTTGTGCCGAAGGGTTAACGGGTATAAGAAATCCTTGATTAAAGCTGATATCTTTAATTGCATTGAGTAATAGTTTATAAATAGAATGAAAATCTATAAAGCCTTTCAGATTTTCATTCCGGAAAAAATGTAATGCAGACAAAGATAGATTATTTCTTACTTTATCTGCATCTGTAGTATCGTTTTTATTTTCTTACTTCGTAATTATATTCAAATGTAAAGTTATATGTATTAACTCCTGCAGATTATAAATATTAATTTTAGGAGTTCCCAAAATCCTAGTTATCTTTACGCATCCTAATTTTTAATACGTTATGTAATTATGAGAAAAATATTAATTCCGGTTTGTGCTTTGTTTATTGTATCTCCAGGTTTTGCTCAAAAAAAGAAATCTCCTAATATTGTCTTTATTCTAGCGGATGATCTGCAACGGAGCTGTATCCATGCTTATGGAAATACACAGGTGAAATCACCTAATATAGATCATATTGTGTCGAATGGTGTTTCGATGACTCGTACATATACCAACGGATCGCTGGGTGGTGCTTTATCAATGCCCAGCCGTGCTAAGATCATGACCGGTAGAGGTGTTTACCAGGTGATACATGATGGACAACGAATTCCCGAAGAGCATATTACTTTACCGGAACAATTACGAGAAAATGGATATACTACGTTTGCAACAGGAAAATGGCATTCTGATCATAAATCATTCAACCGGTCTTTTGCGGGAGGTGAGAATATATTTTTTGGAGGAATGCATTCCTATGATACAGATGGACATATACAACCCCGGTTACGTCATTATGATCCAACAGGATCCTATGACGAGAAGCCTTTTATAGGTGATAAATTCTCTTCGGAGATGTTTGCCGATGCAGCAATAGATTTCCTAAAATCACAAAAGAGAAAAAACAGCCCTTATTTTATGTATGTTGCTTTTACCTCCCCACATGATCCGCGCATGCAACATCCGTCCTATGGGCATAAGTATGATCCCGAAATGATTGATTTGCCTGTTAATTTCCTGCCTCAGCACCCTTTTGATAATGGTGATATGAAAGTGCGAGACGAAGTGCTACTACCTTTCCCCAGAACGGAGACAGCTATTAAACAGGATCTGGCAGGGTATTACGGTATGATAAGTGAATTGGATGTACAAATTGGAAGAATATTGCAGGCATTAAGAGATAATGGAGAATTAGATAATACCATTCTCGTATTTGCCTCTGACAATGGACTGGCTGTCGGCCAACACGGACTGCTGGGTAAGCAAAACCTTTATGAGCACAGTATAGGTGTTCCACTTGTAATTTCGGCTCCCGGCCTGGAAAAAGGGACGAAGCGGGATGTCAATTGTTATTTATATGATATTTATCCCACTCTTTGTGAATTGGTTGGTATTGCTCCTGCCCCATCTGTTACAGGGCAATCATTAGTTCCTGTTTTAAATGGAGCAGAGAAACACCGGGATCATATATTTCTTGCATATAATAGTATCCAACGTGCATTAGTAAAAGATAACTGGAAATATATTGTGTATAATGTCGGTGGAACCCGTACTGAACAACTTTTCGATCTTAAAAATGATCCTTGGGAAATGATAAACCTTGCAAATGAACCGGCATATGCCTTTAAGGTTTTTTCCTATCACCGAATATTGAAAGAAGAAATGAAAAAGAATAATGACTTCTGCGACCTGGATTCTTTCTTTTGGTGGGGCAAAGGAGAAATGATTCCGTGGAATGAGTCATTGAAACTATACACGAAACCGAATATATAAATTAATTAATGTTTCATATTATAATAATAACTTGTTAATCTTTTGATTATGAAAACCGTAAATTATCTGAAGACTATTTTGTGTTTGTGCTTTTGGGGATCATTATTTTTAATCTCATGCGATAAAGAGGATAACCCCGAAGCCAATTTATTGATAGGCCAATGGCATGTAAAAGAAAGGCATGAAATTATAAATGATCAATATGGTCAAGCTCTTAAAATTGATGAAGGTGAGTATTATAAGTTTGATAAGAAAAACTTTTTTCATTATCCGGGCTTACTCATTGATGGGGTATTCAATGAACGAAAATATTCTTATAGTCCAGAGGATAAAATAATACAGATCAAAAAAGATTATGAAAACGGCTATGAGACAAAAAAAATAATTGATTTGAAACCACAGGAATTAGTGTTGGAAGAAGATTACTATTGTAACAATAACATTACTAAAGTTCATGTCAGGTTAGAAAAAATATTTTCAGAACATTAAAAGTTTATAGTTTTTATTAGAAGTGAGGTTATTTTTATCAGAAAGTACTTCTCATCTTTTGTTTATTTACTTAATTCATTAAGTAATAATTTGCTATTATTCAGGAAATCAGCTATAGGCGTTCCTTGTTCCTTACGGGTATTAAACTTTGCTAATCCGGATTCGAGGATTAGTAGTTTTTCTGATTCACTTCTGCTTTGAACTTCTCACGGTACCCTTATCTTCTCAGCATTCTGGATACCTTTGCACATACGTTCATAAAAAATATTTATATTTCCATAAAGAAAAATATTTTGGTAAATATTGAAATTAAAAAGGTCAATGAGATTTATGTATTTTTTGCTTTTAAATATGATAAAAACCATCTGTAAAAGTAGGATAGGTTACTTCTATTTATTTACTTTGTTCATAGAATACATTATTATATCTGGGAATTGCCATGAAGAAAAAGTCGCTTTTATTGATAGCCCTAGTGTATGTTAGCACGGGCCTATATGCTCAACGAAAAGTTGTGGAGGTAGAAGCTCCATCAACTGTAGTCACTGATACTTCCAAAGAGTTGAAACGCAAAGTTGCAATTGGCCGTTTTTCAAATGAAACACAATATGCGAAGGGTTTATTTTATGACAAAGAAAATGATCCAATGGGGAAACAGGCGCTTGATATCTTATCTTCTAAACTGGCAGCATCCAATAAATTTCTTTTATTAGAGCGGCATGATCTCGATCAATTGATGGATGAAGCGAACTCTTCTGGAGAAGGTTTCCAGAATATAGGTGCTGATTATCTAATAATTGGCTCAATTACCCAATTTGGACGTAAGAACGTTGGAGATGTAAAAATCTTTTCATCTTCTAAAACTCAAATTGTCGAGGCCGCAGTTAGTATTCGTCTGGTAGATGTTGCTACGGGCCTTATTATCTATTCTGATGAAGGGAAAGGAGAAGCGGAATTAAAAACCAAGTCCACTTTTGGTGTAGGCGGACGCGCTGATTACGATGCTACGTTGAGTGATAAAGCTATTTCAGCTGCTATTTCTCAATTGGTGGAAAACATTATCAATAAATGTACCAATAAACCTTGGCGTGCTTTCTTTCTTGCCTATGATAATGATGCCATTTTTGTTTCCGGAGGAACCAGCCAAGGCATTGAGGTGGGAAATTCTTTTCATGTAATGAAGAAAGGAAAAACTGTAAAAAATCCACAAACAGGTATTAACATGGAATTACCGGGGAAACAAGTGGGTGAAGTACAAGTAATTGCTGTGGGGGGAGATACACCTGAAACAGAATATTCATTGGTTGTATTCAAGGAAGGAGAGATCAATCCTGATGATTTAGCAAACTATTATATAGAGGAGATTAAATAATGAAATCAAAGATATTTTTGGGCCTGATATTTAGCCTATGCTTTTTATTTTCAGGGTGTTCTGTAGGAAAGGTTGCCTCAACGCAAGGATTGTCTGATCAGGCTTACCTTGTATTTATCTCCAATACGAAGTATAATAAACCTGTTCAGGTTGCCTTAGATGGCTCTACAACATTCAATGCGAAAGTATTTAAAGATGGGAAATGGAATATAAAAGGAGATACATATAGTGTTGCCACAGGAACACGTAGTATTGTGGTTACATCCAACGGAAAAACTTTGTATGACCGTAATATATTTTTATCCACTCAGGAAACTAAAGAGATTTTACTACCATGAGACATTTATATTTGCTAACTGTTTTAGCTTTATTATGTGCTTCTTGTACTAATACACCTAAAAGCCTTTACAGTTGGAATGATTATGAAAATGCTTCTTATAGTTACTATAAAGATCAAACACCGGAATCTTCAGAGAAATTGATGAAGACCTATCAGGCAATGATCAATAACCCTAAAGGATCACGTAAGGTAGCTCCTCCGGGTATTCATGCCGAATATGGCTACCTGCTGCTTCAGAATAATAAAAAAGACGAAGGACTAGCTATGTTTCAAAAGGAAAAAGAACTTTATCCCCAATCAGCAATATTTATGGATCGCCTTATTAAACAATTCTCCGAATGAAAAATCTACTATATATTGCTGTACTCACTTGCTTACTGGTTTCCTGTACGACTTCGAGCCCACTTACACGAGGGATAAATTATCCTAAAGTATATGAGGAAAAACCTATAGTAGTATTAATTATGCCCCCGGTAAATAAAACGGTGCATGTGGAAGCAAAAGAGTTTTTCTATACTTCTTTAGCACAACCTTTAAGCGAAAAGGGATATTATGTGATTTCTCCTTTTTTGGCTATGGATATGTTACGAAGTGAAAGTGCTTACGATAGTGAAATGTTTATTGAAGGCAATTTGTCTCCTTTTAATAATGTTTTTGGTGCGGATGTAGCCTTCTTTACTACTATTAACCGATGGGAAAAATCCGTTATTGGAAACACTATAACAGTGGAAGTCGAATATATGATGAAATCAACTCAATCGAATGAAATATTATTTGACCGGAAAGGAACTTTGTCAATCGATACCAGCCTCAACTCCGGTAATAGTCTTGGAGTATTAGGTATGCTTGTAGATCTGGCTGCTTCAGCTATTAATACAGCTTTAACAGACAAAATTGTTGCTGCCCGTCGTTGTAATAATTATGTTTTGAGAGACCTGCCGGAAGGTTATTACTCTCCCATGTTCAATCAGGATCAGAATATTGAAGCTGGAGAAGTAATTTTATCAGGAGTTGTAAATAAATGATTCATAAATAAATAAGGGTTTATTATTTAAAAGAACATTAAAAACGTCAGATTGGTAAATATACCAGTCTGACGTTTTTGCTTACTTTAATTATAAAATGACAATTTATTATTAATTAAAGACTTCTTATTTCATCTATTAATATAAATCTGTTGATAATCAATGCTTACATGATTTAGTCGAATAAGAATTAAGCTAATAATTTAAAAATAAGATTAAAATAAGATCGTTTTTCAAACTGCTTCTCGTATCTTTGCCGCTGCTCGGGTAGTTAAAAAAAGAAAACGTCCAAGTCATGATTACATTTTTTGTTACATTTTAATCAAAACGAATCAGCTCAGTATGAATGAACTAATCCCAAAATGACTATGATTGTTAACAATTAATGCAAAGCCTAACACCTCTATGAGGTATTCTTAATATCGGTTTAATTTACGTATAAATTAACAAAATCTAAAATCAATCGAAATGAATTGTCTAAAAAAAAGCAAATGGATTGTTAGTGTCTTCCTGTGGACTAATTTGTTGTGTTTACCTGGTATGCTATGGGCATCCGGTTCACGTACAGAAAAACTACAGCAGGATAAAATCACCGTAAAAGGTACAGTTGTAGATGCTACAACAGGGGAAACAGTTATTGGTGCAAATGTATTGGAAAAAGGGACTTTAAATGGCGCCAGCACCGACTATGATGGAAATTTTTCTTTAATTACTTCACCAGGGGCAACTCTGGTAGTTTCTTATATTGGTTATCTGAATGTGGAAGTTGCAGCCACAAATCAGCCGATGACAATCAGGTTAAAGGAAGACAGCCAGACTTTGGACGAAATAGTTGTTGTCGGCTATGGTGTTCAAAGAAAAGAAAGCTTGACTGGTGCAA
The DNA here is from genome assembly GCA_032073245.1 of Tannerellaceae bacterium. Taxonomy (GTDB): domain Bacteria; phylum Bacteroidota; class Bacteroidia; order Bacteroidales; family Tannerellaceae; genus QVMG01. The sequence goes on along the minus strand of DAMANX010000024.1, from coordinate 21,726 downwards.
TGCAAGTGATTAGCAATCAGAAATTGCAGGGAACAACATCCCCTTCTGTTGAGAATATGCTTTCCGGTAAAGCTCCCGGTGTATACGTAAGTCCTGGTGAAGGCCAACCCGGACAGGCTGGAAAAATAGTTATCCGTGGTAAATCAACAATCAATGGAAGCACTGACCCGCTTTGGGTGGTTGATGGGGTAATTATTGGTAGCGCAGCCGGCTCTCTGAATCCTGCTGATATAGAATCTATGTCAGTATTAAAGGATGCAGCATCTACAGCTATTTATGGTTCACAAGGAGCAAACGGGGTTATTCTGGTAACTACCAAAAAGGGTAAAACAGGAAAATCGACGTTGAATGTATCTGCTAAATTAGGTATCAGCCAACTTAATAGAGGTAACCTTGATTTAATGGACGGAGCTGAGTTGTTTGATTATTATTCGTCATTTTCTAATCAGGAAAAGATAAATTTCACTCGTTGGCAGGATAAAGAAGCTTTAAGAAACTCTAATTATGATTGGTTCAAAGAAGGAACGCAATTAGGATTTACACAAGATTATAATGTTTCTTCCAGCGGAGGATCTGAGAATCTGAAAACTTATTTATCCGTAGGTTATTATAATGAAGAAGGTGCGGTAAAAGATTATGAATTTACACGTTATAACTTCCGTTTTAATGTAGATTATGATTTTGCTCCGTGGCTGAAAATCAAACCTCAGATCAGCGGCGCCCGTTATGACATTATGGATCAACAAGCAAGTATGGAGGCATTATATGGTAATATGCCATGGGATAGCCCTTATGATGCGGAAGGCAATTTGTTGGGTAATTCACCGAATCCAACCTGGGTAAATACTTCAGGAAGTAACTACATGTATGATCTTCAATGGAATTTTAAGAAAGTAACAGGTTATGAATTTATGGGTAATCTTGATTTCGATGTAAAGATAACGGATTGGTTAACCTTTGCCTCAGTAAATAACTATCGTTACTTAAATTCAACTCGGAAAGAATATTATGACCCTCGTTCTTCCGACGGGCTATCAGTAAACGGTAACCTGAAAGATAGAATCGTACAATCTTATCGTGTTTATAGCAATCAATTGTTACGTTTTAACAAATCATTTGGCCTTCACTCAATCAATGGAGTAGCAGCTTATGAATGGAACACATACACAGGTACAGTTAATGAATCTGAAAAAAGTGGTTTTGCTCCCGGGTTTACAGTAGGTGATGCAGCAGCAGTACCTCAGGCAGTAGTAGGTAGCCAGAATGAATGGGCAGTACAATCCATGTTGTTCAACGCAAATTATTCGTATGATAATAAATATCTGGCTCAAGCATCATTCCGTCGTGATGGTGCATCCAATTTTGGTGAAGATGCTAAATATGGTAACTTCTTCTCTATAAGTGCCGGATGGAACATTCATAAAGAAAATTTCTTTAAGTTAGATTATGTAGATCAGTTAAAACTTCGTGTCAGTTATGGTTCGGTAGGTAAACGTCCTGACTCACTTTATCCCCATTTGGCATTGTACACTACAGATAAGTACAATGAAATACCCGGAGGAATTATATCTCAGATCGAAAATAAAGACTTGACATGGGAAAAAACGTATACCACAGGTGTAGGACTTGATATCTCATTGTTTCAACGCTTGAATATTACCTTGGATTATTATCATAAGAACACTTCTAACTTATTATATCAGGTGCCATTACCTGCCGTAACCGGGGTGAGTCAAGCCTGGAGAAATGTTGGTTCATTGAAAAATGATGGTTTCGAAGCAAATGTGGGTGTGAATATTATTGAAAATAAGGATTGGGCCTGGAATGTAGATGTTAATATCGGTTTGAACCGGAATAAAGTTGAAGAGCTTTACAGAGATCAGAAAGAAATTATTATAGCTACCGGTTCAGGTGTTCAGGATTATGGAAATAAGATTCTGCGTCCGGGAATGGATGCCGATACCTGGTATTTAACAGAATGGGCAGGAGTAGATCCCGAAACAGGGCAAGCTCAATGGTTTACAACCAATGAAAATGGTGAGCGGGTTAAAACATTCAGTTATAGTGATGCATCCAAACATAAAATTGCGAAAGATTCTTATACCCCTGATTTCTTTGGAGGTTTTTCAACAGATCTCCGGTATAAGGATTTTGACTTGTCAGCCATGTTTAGCTACTCGGTCGGAGGAAAGATATACAATTATAACCGTATAGAGTATGATTCCGATGGAGCTTATACCGATCGTAACCAGATGAATCTTCATGATGGTTGGAATCGTTGGGAAAAACCGGGTGATAAAGCGACTCATCCCCAACCTGCATACGGTAACAATACAGCATCAAATTCGGGTTCAACACGTCACCTGGAGAGTGCCACTTATCTGAAGTTGAAAAACCTGACAATCGGATATAATCTTCCATTACCTGATTGGCATATTTCCAATTTAAGAGTGTTCGTTTCTGGTGAAAATCTGTTTACTGTTTCTGATTTTTCAGGAATTGATCCTGAATTACCTGCAACAATTACAAACAGAGCTGCAGGAACATCAGTTATTTCAGGTGTTGCGACTAGTATATATCCGCAAACACGTAAATTTATGTTTGGATTAAATATTACACTTTAATAATTAGTAGAGATGAAGAAATTTATAATATTTGCCTTAGCTGCAACATTGTTTACAGCTTGCGATATAGATAGAAATCCATATAGCAATTATACTGACCAACAGGTAAAGGAAGATCTTGATATTATGTTAAACGGTTGTTATGCCCGTTTAAAACCCTGGTCTGACCACATGCACTATGTAGGAGAATTTGGAGGAGATAATGTAATGAAACAAGCCGTTTCTTCAGATAGCTGGTTTCAGTTCATTTCTTATATGCATACTCCGACCAATGGCCGTATGAAAAATCTTTGGGTGGATGGTTATAAGATTATATCCCAATCGAGTGATCTTATCAAATCATTTGCAGAAGGAGAATCAACTGATACCGATCAAAAGATAGGTGAAGCCTATTTCCTTCGTGGAATGGTCTATTTTTACCTGTGTCGTACTTTTGCACGGCCTTACTCTCAAAGTCCGGAAACGAACTTAGGACTTCCTCTTGTAAATGGACTTCCTGAAGATATGGATAATCTTGTATTGCCTGACCGGTCAACTGTAAAAGAAACCTATGAGCAAATTATCGGAGATTTGAAAAAAGCAGAATCTCTTATGAAAGCAGAACGCAGATCAGCTTATGCAACTAAAGGTGCTGCACAGGCATTACTTTCAAGAGCTTATTTATATATGAGCGGAACGTATGAAAACCCAAATCAGGAATACGCTGATCTGGCTATTCAGTATGCTGATCTGGTAATAAGCTCTGGTAATTACCAATTACTCGATCGTGCTAATTTTATGAAATTTAATGAAATGGCTCCTGACGCTAGTTCTCAGACAGAGACAATCTTTGCAATTAAAAAAGTAGCTTCAGAATATTCTCCGGACGATTTCTTAGATACTATCGGAAGTATGTATTCTACAATTGATGAAGTGGGTTGGGGAGAAGTTTATGCAAGTGCGGATTTGATCGATATTTTATACGAAGCCAAAGGTTTTAATGATGCAAGATGGGCATTTATCAAACCTAACTATCTATCGGATAAAGATGCTTTCCGGTTTGTTGCTAAGACATATAATGCCAATAATGTGCATACCGGATATACTTATTATCAAGGACAAACTTCGGGTAGTGAAAATGCATTAGTTGTTACAATACAAGGCGAGAGCTATCCATTAACTTTGGTTGATCAGGATAATAGGAGTTATTCGATAAATTATAAAGGAGAAACATATACCGGTTATCGCGGCCAGGAACTTGTACTTAATAACGGTTACCCACAATTCTTTATCATTAAATGTTCATTGCAGGATGGAATAACACAGTTGCATTCACCTACAATAGTAAGATTGGCGGAAATGTATTTGAATAAGGCAGAAGCTTATGTAAAGAAAGGAGATTATGCCAATGCCCTTACAGCTTTGAATACCATACGTGAACGTTCTATCGTAGGAGGAGGTTATGCTTCTCTTGATGCACAAAATGCAAAAGAACGTGTTGATAAGGAAAGACGTCTGGAATTGGCTTTCGAAGCCCACCGTACCCCTGATATTTACCGTTTAGGCTATACTTTAAGTAGAGAGTATCCCGGTATACATGACCAAATGAAGAAAGTTACGGCACAAGATCCACGAGTAATTCAATATATTCCTCAGGATGAGATCAATGCTTATCCAGGACCTTTGACACAGAATCCATAAAACTTTGGATATACTTATAACAAAACGGTTGCCGGACTATTCCGGCAACTGTTTTTCATTGAGTTCTCTTCAAAAGTATTTTGAAAAGCAATATCTCTTATAGTAATGTAAACTCCATGGTGAGTTTTCTGGTTATTTAGACTTTTAAATTATTTCTCCTTCTCAACTCGATTTCTATTGTTACTTCTGTACCTTTCCCGGGAGAAGTATATATAGTCATAATGCCGTTATAGGCAGCGACACGGTTCCGAATGTTCTCCAATCCGGCACCAGGTGTAATGTTTTTCGGATTAAAACCAATTCCATCGTCATGCACAGTGAGAGAAACAAAGTTGTCTTCGGCAATCATCTGGACTTTTATATGGCTGGCTTCGGCATATTTCAAGGCGTTGTTTACGAGTTCGTAAACACAACGGTAGATCAATATCTCGAGGTGTGTATCCAGCCGTTTTTCATTACCGATATAATCGAAATGGGCTCCGGGGATAGCTTTGCAAAAATCATCGATCGAGGTTTTCAAACCGGCACGCATCAATGATTCCGGCATCATGTGATGGGCAATGCACCGTAATTCTCTCATCCCTGTATCAAGGGCATGAAAGGTATGAGTAAATCGGGATGAAGTGGCGTTTTCTTCAATGCAAAGGCTTTCCAGGTCTTTCAAATGAAGTTTGGCGACCGAGAGTATACCTCCAAGGCCATCATGCAGATCACGGGCCAATCGTTTACGTTCATTCGTTTCACCTTCCAGAAGAGCCTGTGCGGTGATCAATTGTTTTTCCTGTTCAAGATGCTGGATTTGCTGTTCAGCAATTTTTCTCTTTTGTGAAAGGAACCGGAGGATGAAAATAAACATTCCCGACAATAATAAAAGAATGATTCCCGAAGCGATGTTGAGTTTCCGATTCAGATTCTTTTCTTTCTCTAAAGCGGAGATACGAAATTCATTTTTCTCACTTTCATTCTTTACTTCCATATCCAGTAATGCTTGATGGATTTCTTTTCCAACCCTGTCTTTATTCAGTTCTCCTGTCTTTTGGATGAAGTAAAGAGCCTTTTCTTCGTTTTTAAGGTGAATGTTCGATATGGCAAGATTATAGGCCAGATTTGGTGCCAACTCCATATTGATAGAGTCGGTTTGCCAGGCATCGAAAGCGGCGGCCTCACATTCCGTGTATTTTTGCTGTTCCCGGTAGATATCCGATAAGATACTTAGTGAGCCGGCTAAAATGGTAGGATCACTTACTTTCCGGGCAATAGTAACGGCTTCTTCAGCTTCTTCAAACGCTTTTTCGTAGTTCTTGCGTTCTAAATGAACCTGGGCCATTTTGCGATGACTGATACATATATTCAACTGGTGATTGATCTGTGTACCTGCCTTTAAACCTAATTCCAGATATTCCAATGCCTTGTCGTATTCTTTTAAATCGATATATATGGCTCCCATCCGGTTATAAAGTTGCATTGTAAAGAATACATTGTTTAAATCTTCGGCCATTTTCAATGCTTTCTCGATATAAAAAAATGCCATTTCGTGATTCCCCAATATCTGATAAATCTCTCCGATATATCCCATCATGCCTATTTTAGGCAACATATAATCTGAATCATGATAATGCTCCAACACTTTCCTCGACCATTGCAGTGCCAACAGGTACTTCCCTTGCCTGAAATAAGAAAAGGCATACATTCCATAAGCCTGCCCTTCCATTTGATTATCATTTATGCGCAAAGCCAGATCATAGGATTTTTTATAATAATAAATAGCACTGTCAAAACCTCCTATAACATCATAACCTCCTCCTATGTAGCGATAAAAAGAACCTTCTTTTTGATAATCATTTGCTTCTAATGCCAAATCCAATCCTTTCCGGGAGTAATAAAAAGTGGAATCTATATTGCTTGCACAATAGTTGGCAGATAGTTCCTCATAAATCCTTAGTTTTTCTTCAACAGGAAGATCGGGTCCATATAGAATCCTTTTAACAGAGTCCGTATGTTCCGAATGATCTGCAAATGTTGTTGGAGAAAACAACATTATAAACAGGCAGATGAATATATTCTTCTTCATGGCTCTCTATTCTTTAATCCCCTTTATCCCTGCTAATTCCTGTAATATCTTAAAGGTAATATTTTCTTCAAATGTAAATACTATTAAATTAATGTGATACCCCACAAATGGGAGTTTATTTCCCATAATGTCCTTCTACCGGTTCGTATACCGGAAAATGGAATAAGCCTGTACGTTGGAGTTTTCCTGAGTCTACGAGTTGTTTCAACCGGCGGTTGGCAGTTGTCTGAGTACATGCCATAAGGGATTGGAAATCCTGGCGGGAGATATGAGGATGAGTGGAAAAATGGCTCTGTAGCCGGGCTTCCATTTCTTCTTCCGTTAGTAATTTGGAATGTCTCTTGCGAGGAGCCCGTTCGAAACGAATGGTCTCCAGTCGATCCTTCAATGCTTTTTCAGGGCGAAAAACAACAGAATCCAGCCTGATAGATTCCGAGCGAATCTCTTTCTCTGTGCATACCGGAGGACAAGATAATGTGATTTGAAAATAACCGAATCCTTCAATATGGATACGTTCTCCATTGCGAAAACAATCCACTGCGATATCAGAAAGTGCGGAAAGCACAGCTTTAACGTCGGCAGGTGTTACTGTGCACCGGCTATGAATGCGCTTTGCCATTTCATCGGTACCTACTGTGGCTGATGTTACTACTCTTGCGTGAAGTCTTGGTTTCTTCTTTCCTGAAGGAGGATTTTGATAAAAATCATACTGCGTTGACATGGTTTTAGTTCTTTTTTTGTTGTTATTTCTTGTTTTCATCATTAACTTTTAATCTCTCCACCCAGGTGGAAAGGTCTTTCCACCTAGGTGAAACAATCTTTCCAGCCGGGTGAAGAGATCTTTCCACCTGGGTGGAGAGATCAAAAGTATATTAACAAAGATATAAAAATATATGAATAAAACAAGATATCTTTCAGGGAGAAAGGAGTAATTGTCTTATGTGATTATGGAATTATCGGTTTCAAAATATTGCTATCCATATCTTCCGCATATAGAGCTTCTTCATTTTCCAATTGATTAGCCATTTTACGGATCATATCTTTGGCAATATCTTTTCGATCAGAAGACAGGTTATTGTTTTCAAATTGATCAGTAGCCAGGTTATAAAGCTCGTAAGACGGTTTATTAGGAGTTTCGGGATTATACCAATAGATCAGTTTCCAATCACCATCCCGGAAAGAAGTGAAATAACTTCCATTATGGGCATGTGGAAAATGCATCAGAAAACGGTTGGGTCGGCTTTCATTAACTTTACCCGTCAATTGAGTTTGCAGGTTAAAGCCATCGATTGCATGATCCGCTGGATTTTGTATGCCAGTCAGAGAAAGAACAGTCGGATAAATATCCATTACAGTAGCCAGCTGTTCCTGAATCACACCTTGCCCGACAGGAAGTTGTTTCTGAAATTTATTATCTGCATCAGGCTTTCCCCAACTCACAATAAAAGGAGCACGGGTTCCTCCTTCATATTCAGTTCCCTTTTTACCACGTAAAGGAGAAGAAGAGAAATGTCCTTTCAAATCTCCCAATGGTGCATCCGATCCGTTATCTCCCAGAAAGAGGATCAATGTGTTTTCCGCAATGCCTAACTCTTCCAGTTTATCCATAATATCACCTAGCGATTTATCCATCCCTTCAATCAGAGTAGCGAATGCTTTTGCTTTATCAGACTTATCAGGATCGGTATAATTGTTAAGGAAACGCTTATCTGCTTCAAAAGGCGAATGAACAGCATAATGTGCCATATAAAGGAAAAATGGTTTCTTTTCTTCAACGGCTTTCGATATCTGTGCATTTGCTTCAATTGTTAAAGCATCAGAAAGGAAAATGTCTGTGCCATGATATTTCTCCAGGCCGGGTACGGCTCTTTTCTTTTGTCCTTTAAGATGGCCGTAACCATGTTCTCCGTAATAACTTCCCGGTTGTCCGATAGATGAACCGGCAATATTTACATCGAAACCTATATTCCGTGGATCTTCTCCTTCACTTTTCAAACAACCAAAATGAGCTTTACCTACATGTATCGTACGATATCCATTTTGTTGTAACATTTTGGGCAGCGTAATATCATTCTTTCTGATCCCTTGCCAGTTCCAGTCTGTTGGCCCATAAGGTGTTTTATTGTTATCTTCTGCATTGATCCAGTTAGTAGTATGATGACGCGTAGCGTTTTGTCCCGTCATAATAGAAGCACGACTGGGCGAGCTTACACTTTGTGCATAAAAAGTAGAAAACCTGACTCCCTGCCGGGCCATACGATCCATATTGGGAGTACGGTACCAATCATTTAATGGGTAACGTACTGGATTACCCTTTCCATCGGTTAGAAAAGGGACTTGTGTATCCATTATTCCCATATCGTCTACAAGGAATAAAACGATATTGGGTTTTTGTTCCATATTTTCCTGCGCAGAAATACTTAAAAAAGGAAGACAGGCTGCAACTGAATATAGAGTTTTTTTCATCATATATATTTTCTTGTTATTTAATTTCCGTATGATCTAAGATATATCCCCCATAATTATTGAATACTATTCAATAAGTCAACTTTCCCTTCATTCACTAATTTCAGAATTAACTCACCAAATAAAGTATTCTGCCAGGCAAACCAGGCACGGGTAAATTTTGCAGGGTCATCTTTATGGAAAGACTCATGCATAAATCCGGTTCCTGCGTCGGTATCCATCAGCATTTTAATACAGGTCCTTATTTCTTCATCCGATTGGCTTGTAAATGCTTTCATCATAATACTCATAGGCCAGATCATATCGTATCCAATATGAGGCCCACCAATACCTTCACCTGCCTTACCACGGAAAAAATAAGGATTGTTCTCACTCCAAACAAACCGGCGTGTATTTTGATAAACAGGGTCATTCACATCGATATCCCCAAGATAAGCCATAGCCAAAAGGCTCGGTACATTCGCATCATCCATCAATAAATGATTACCAAAGCCATCCACTTCAAAAGCATAGATAGTACCAAAAGTGGGATGCTGATATGTCGCATATTGCTTCAAGGCTGTTTCAACTTCCTGAGCCAGTTCTAAACAAGATTCTGCAATATCACTTCTTTTATTGACTGCATTCAATATTTCAGCCGCTTTTCGCAGAGAAGTAACAGCAAAGAAATTAGAGGGAACAAGAAACTGTAAAGTTGTGGCATCATCTGATGGACGAAATGAAGAAACAATTAATCCTACAGGTTTTACGGGAGCACCATTCCCTCCATTATTAAGAGTATCCAATGCACGATCTGTTTTTCTGAGAAATGTATAAGGACCTACGCCATCTTTACGTTGTTGCTCCCGGAATGTTTGTACTATAAGTTGAATAGCCTGAATCCAATCCTCTTCAAAAACACTTGTATCACCTGTAGTTTTCCAGTAATGATAAGCTAAACGCAAAGGATAACACAACGAATCTATCTCCCATTTGCGTTCATGCAGTTCGGGTTTCATATCTGTAATATCGCTCATCCATTCCCCACCCACAGGGCCATCATTAAACGCATTGGCATACGGATCGAAGATTATACATTTAAACTGACGATTGATCACACCTGCCAGCATTTGTTGTAATTCAGGATCTCTATTTGCTAATTGAACATAAGGCCATACTTGTGCTCCCGAATCACGTAACCACATCGCATGGATATCGCCGGTGTATACAAATGTATCAGGCCGCCCATCAGTCATACGAAAATGAACTGTTGTCTCAAGAGTATTCGGAAAACAATTCTCAAACATCCAACCTAACTTCTGATTAGTAAGCATCTTTTTTACCCGTATAATTTCTTCTTCTACAGCGGGAGATTTAAAAAGACGGTTATTCAGCGGAGGACGCTTACTGGTATAAACTGTTTTTTCCTGAACGGGCGCTATTACTGTTGTATTATCTTTAGGAAGGCAAAGTTGTGAAGCATACAAATCACTGCCCAAGGCAGATGCAACTATAAGGCTGCATAAAGCTAAGTTTCTCATGTTTATTATCATAGTATTTTCATTTATAAAGCAAAACTATACAATTTTCTGCATCATTGTGAACTACAGATAATATTATTATGAGAAATAATTGCATTTGTAGAGACTGGGCTTGCCCTGTCTCTTTGATTTGTGTTTATTATACGGAGACAGGGCAAGCCCAGTCTCTACCACCGTCACTACATAAATCCTGTGACCTTTAATAAATAACCCGGGATTCTTGACAGAACCCCGGGTCATTTTAAAAATCAGATAAAAACTAAAAGGAACTAAATCAATCTTCTATAATAACCCTAAATCCTACATTATGTACTCTTTGCCAAGGATAATATGCTTTGCGGGCATAAGCTGTAGAGAACTTGGGCCGTTCAATATAAGAACCGCCACGGGCTACTTTAAATTCAGAAGTAGCTTTTGCTTTCTCTGTATATGGATAAGGCAAATAGTCTGAACGTGTCCACTCTGCAATATTTCCATGCATGCTATATAAACCAAACGGATTGACCTCAAACTTTTTAGAATCAGTCTGGATCATATATCCATCATTCACATTTTCTGCTTTAGGCAGATAGCTATAATATGGATACCAGGCAGCAGTTTTCGCCATTGGCTGGGGATCGACACCGCTTACTGCAAAGTTCGTTGTGGTTGCATCCGCCAAATTTTCCATTTTACCAAAGTCCGCATTCAGGTTTCCAAACCAGAAATCAGAATCGCTGCCGGCACGGCATGCCCACTCCCATTGTGCCTCTGTCGGAAGTGTTATATTTAAACCAGTTTGTTCGCTTAGTTTTTTACAATAATCCATAGCATCCTGATAACTTACTCGAATAACCGGCTGTTCGGGCAGGAATGCCGGATAACCAGGATCGACATGGTCTTTCCACAACTGATCGACATAACGGCTATCATGTTTAGGATTGATCACTTTATACTGATCATTAGTTACTTCCACTTCTGCCATCCAGAATGCTTTGTCTATTTTTACTTTGGAAGTTGGATATGTATCTGATTCTCCCTTATAACTACCCATTACAAATTGTCCGGCTGGAATACGTACGAAAGTCATCTTTATGCCCGGAGCCAGTTCGATTTCTTTCCGTATTTCTTTTTCATTGGCCAACATTGCTTTTGCAGCAGCCACATCAAATGGCCAACCTTTCACCTTTATCTCTTTTTCTTTTACTTGTTCCAAAGGTTTCGGACGAACCGGAGTGATATCTCCTTTACTCTTCAGGTATGCAGCATAATCTGCTATTTCCTTTCTCCAATCAGCACCCATGCCTCCTGCATATTTATCGGTCAACTCTTTGCGTCGATCAATTTGCGGGAAACCTTTATATGGAAATACTGTTATTGTATCTGCATTGAAATAACCTTTATCGGGTGCATTATAATCAATCCAGTTATATAGGCTTCTCCATTCGTTATCTGTTAATTCAACATTATAATGCCCTTTCTTTAATATACGTACAAGTTCACTTGTATTGGCATGATATTCGTAAGGCTGAAGAACAACAATATCTGCTTCAGGTCCTTGACGATGGACATAAGGATGAATATTCAGATAAGAAGTACCATAACCATTCTTATCCTTTTTCCCTCCTCTCAAATCAAAAGCTTTCCCTTCTCCTGTATGGCAGGCAATACAAGCACGATCCAATATGGGTTGCATTTCCAAATCAAAAGTAAAAGAACGAATACCGCCTTCAGGCAATGTCAAAGCTACCGGACTCTTTTGTGAAGCAATAGTCCGTTTAGGAATAGGTATTTGGTTCTGGTCTTCGTGACAACCAATACAGGAAACAATTTCTCCCGGTTGGCCGGTAAACCAGCTACGCATCCATTGAATAGCGGCACCATTTTCATCTACCGGTTGGATTGAGACAGGCGTATTAGCCGGGATCTTAAAGATAACCGAACCATCTTCCTCTACCGGAACAGTACCAAGAATACGTTTGATATCCCATCCACTTTGAATACCTTGCCAGTTGTGGTCGGATTTGGTTTTGAGATATGCATACTCATAAGCATGTAAACGAAGTTCTTTCACTGTACCACGTGGCACATCTCTTAAGCCTTCACCTTCATAGATATCCTGAATAAATACAGTTGCTTCTTTTTCACCCAGTTTCACACGATCAGGGATTGCCGGAGGCATTGTTGTTTTACGCACAGCAATAGGGCTTATATAGCCTTCTCCTTCCACTTTTTGCAGGCAAGTCACATTATCATAAACATCCACCAGGTATATACCCCATAGATCTTGTTTGTCTAATTTCGCAGAGACTAAGAAATATTTGTCATTTAATGGGGTAGGTTTAATAAATTGAGGCCATACATCATCCACTAAACGGTCTTTTACCAACTCTACAATCGGACGATTCCGGTAAGGTATTTCCTGAATCATACCTTCAGCACCTTTACGTGCCTTGATTGGATCGAAAAGAATAAAACGGCCAGAACGCGCAACTCCGTGATGCCCGGATATGATGCCAGAAAAAGCAGAAGAATGACCAGGTAAAGGTTGTATATCAAATGTAGAGTTCGGGAACATATTTCCACTTCCCCATAGAGCTTTATTTTCAGTTCCATCTGGGTTCATGTGCATCACAATACGAGAATAATAGTGAGTCAGGTCGGTATATTCCCAACGGGTATACATTACACGTCCGTTGTGCATAATTACTGGATTCCAGTTTGCATCCTGGTCGAACGTCAAACGACGAAGGCTTTCTTCCTTCGGATCATATAAAACCATATTTCCTACCGGGTCTTTTCCATTTACACAAGGAACTCCCTGATAGCCAATATTTGAATTGGCAATAATACGTCCGTCAGGTAACCATGTGCCATCATAGAACTCTAAATCAGGTTCTAACATCTTCATCATAGGTTTGGACGATTTTCCATCCAATGTGGCCTCAAAAAGATTCCAACGTTTATCAGGCATGAGAGTGGTAAACATTACTTTATCACCATTCCAATGCAATTTTAAATCAGCTATAGAAGATGTATTATCCGGTTTAAATACTGTCCGCATTTGGATATCATCCCGAAGGTTGGTTAATTCTACAATCTCAGCATCAAAACCTGAACGTCTTGCAGATTCCTGATTAGTCCAGTTATTGGATTGCGTTCCTAAAGCCGGAGCCATAGCAGACCGTGCCCCTGCTCCAAGTTTATAACGCACAGTTATTACTTTATCTTCATTAAGGAAAGGATTGGCTAATAAAATTTTACGCTTATTTGAGATAGCTTTTTCTGCATTGGCAAAAGCTGTCTCATCCAGGCTATATATTCCGGCAAATCCATTGCCGACTAATTTATCTAATTCATCTAAAAGAGGTTGATATGGAGCTGCATCGAAACCTTTCATTTTCTTCATATCATCAAAGGCAAGATGAATAGCTTCTTTATTAAGCCATTCCAGCTCACGTTGCATTTCCAGCACTTTTAATACATTATCCAGTAAATGCAAGTATTGACGTATCTGTTCATCCACATTTGATTCCTTTTCAATGTTACCCATTGATTTCGTAAAGTAAGAACCATCTTTTAAAAGTGCTATTTGCTTGGCTACAACTTCTTTTTCTAAGGAAGCATCCATCGTTGTCAGCCAATTGTCTAACCCATTAACATTTGCACTAAATACCGCCATCTCTTTTGTATAATCAGCAACCAGACGGTTTATATCATCTTTGGGATATGTATTTAATACCCGGAAATAACAACTACCTCCATTGGCAGCATCGGCAATTCCTACCTCTGCTTCAAAACGAACAAATTCTTTTCCTAAATCAAATACCATCACACCATTTGCATGACAAAAATAGGCATGATCATATCCTTTGCCTGCAATAGTAATTGCACGACCATTGTGATCCTTGTTCTTACTTAGACTTGCAGAACCGACTTTGGAAAATACCGGATTTAATTCGTCTAACCACACAAAACTTCCATCAGCCTTAATCAGTTTAGGATTTCCCCAAATAGCCCAATCTTTATTGTTGCCATCCGGACCCGCTGTTGTAAGCAATACCAATGTTTCTTGTCCCGCAATATTAGCCGTGATAGGTTGGGCCTTATTTTTATGCTTAAGAAATGCCGATTCTATAGGCATACCCGCCTTTGCCAATTGTGTCCTCAGTTCTGATTTCTTCTTAACAGAAGCATCTATCCAATTGTCTGGTGCAGCTTGCTTCTTCTGAGCCGAAGCAATTACAGAAAGAGATAGAAGGAAAGATAAGATAAATGGATGTTTCATTGTGATAATATTTTAAATCTAGCAAATATAAGAAATGTAACCTTCAAATCCAATCAGAGATAAATCCGGGCAGTGAATGATTCTGCCCGGATTGGATTACATAAAACGAATTCTGATTATAAAGTAGAATATGCAGGGTTTTGAATCAATACGCCCCGTGATTTTTCTATTTCATTTTGCGGTAACGGCAAGAAATAGTTTTTTTCAGCGGTCCATGTCGGATTCAGGTTGTTAAAGTCAGGATCATTGTTAAAGGCCTCTTTCAGTCTTTGTTCCATAATGCCCCAACGTTTTAAGTCATAGTAGCGTAAAGCACTTTCGTAAGCAGTTTCAACCCGGCGTTCATGACGAACCGAGTCGCGCATTTGTATCTTAGTCAATCCCTCTGGCAAATGTGCCAAAGTTGTTTGACGGTCGCGAATTTCATTTACCGCCTGTCTTGCCTCATCAAACTTATCCAATTCAACAGCTATTTCTGCTTTAAGCAGCATCAATTCTCCCCAACGTAAAACAACGGGATCATAATCAGCCATATTTTCTTTACCCCACTCAGTTGCTCCCGAAGCCAGTGGTAGAGGAGAAACTCCTTTAATAGGACGGCGATAACCATAATTAGTTGTTGACTTTGAAAACGTAATGGTAGGACGTCCAATCCAGGTATAAGTTTGTTCATTTGCAAATGTTTTTAACTTACGTGTATCCCCGGGATAGTAAGCATTGTATAAATCTGTTGTCGGATACGTACCATTATCCTGGCCGAAATAAGTATCTGCCTTATGAGAAGAACTGGGTGCCAGATACTTTATAGAAAACATGATTTCCGGAGAATTTTCCTGTTGATCCGGATAGAAATTATAAGCATACTCAGGATTCAGTGAATAGCCTGATATCTGGCTTAATTCGTTGTACGCTTTTTCCAGTTCTGCCTGGATCGGATTCCCTTGTGCATCATAAGCTGTAAACATAATTACACGTGCTTTCATTCCACGGGCAGCTCCTTTGGTTGCTCTACCTCCGGATGCTTTATAAGTCTGATCCTTTGTGAAATTATCAATAGCTGTTTGGAATTCGCTTAATACATGTGCTTTCACTTCTGCCAATGTATTCTTTGGCTGAATCTGGTTTTCAATGGTTAGTGGTTCAGTAACAATTGGAACCTCCCCATAGAACTGATAAAGCATCCAATAGCAATAACCGCGAAGGAAATGAGCTTCGGCAATCATATTCTTTTTTTCGTCATCCGTAATGCCTGTTCCCTGTGCATTATGCAATTGATACAGGAAATTATTGATACGGGCAATTGCTTCATAAGATTGCTTATAGATTTCGGGCACATGGCCGGCAGCTGATGGATTTAGCAAACCGGTTACATACAACTCATTTTGATAATCCATTGAACCTACTCCACGGTGAGCATTATCTGTCATACAATCATAGCTGATTAACAAGGCCGCTAAACGATCTTTCTGCAATCCTCCATAACAGCCGGTAAGTGCAAAATCAAAATCCGATTTGGTTTTCCAGAAAGTTGTTTCTGATGGTTTATCAGGAGGTGCAACCTCCAAAAAATCAGAACAACTACTGATAGATACAATAAAGCTCAGGAATATGCTGTATATTAAAATCTTTTTCATCGTCAGTCTTTTAAAAATTAATATTAATACCAAGCGAATAAATCCTGTTTTGAGGATAGAACACTAAACGCGTATTACTTTTCGAATCATTTTTACGGTCAGGGTCTCCTCCTTGTGGGAATTTCGTAATGGTAAATAAGTTATCACCGGAGAAATAAACGCGAAGGCTTTGAATCATATTTCCGGTAATCGATTTAGGCAATGTATAACCAAAAGTGAGATTCTTTAAACGGAAGAAAGAACCATCATGCAAATAATAAGTGCTTTCACGTGTATTTTTTGTACCACCCATATTGTCGTAATACAATCGAGGATATTTTCCGTTCGGATTCTCTTCTGTCCACATGTTTTTGATATAATCTTTGGATGGAGGCGAACCCTGTCTGAATGGTTGTACACCCCAGTCTTTTGCATAATGCTTAACACCTTGCACCCCTTGTCCCAGAAGAGAAAGGTCAAATCCTTTCCAGCCTAAACTAGCATTTATACCATATTCAAAATCAGGGAAACGGCCTTTGATTACCTCACGGTCAAGTTCATTGATAATCCCATCAGGCACACCATTCGGGCCACTTATATCGCGGTATTTAATATCACCCGGTTGTGTATTATCTGTAAATTGTTTCGGAGAGTTATCCACTTCATTCTGATCTTTGAAAATACCTATTGCATCATATAAATAGAATGAATCATAGGGATGGCCTTCACTTTTAAGTTGACCACTGCTTATTTCGTCTGCCCCGAATTTAGTTAATTCATTCGTTGTTTTATCTATGTACGCGCCCACACTGTAATGCATACCTTCAAAAATACCTTTACTTATACGGTTAGAGTATTGTAGACTAAGCTCAATCCCTTTATTCGTCATTTCCCCATCATTAATAAAAGGAGCATCTAATCCTAAAAGATTAGTTGCCTGTGCTTTACGAAGAATATCCGAAGTTGTTTTATTGTACCAATCAAATGTGATATTCAAACCCTGGAAAAGAGTCATATCCACACCAACGTCTGTAATGGTAGTTGTCTCCCAAATTAGGTTACGGTTACTGAAAGCCTTTTGGGCAACCCCTGTTGAAACCACATTATTATCATAGGGATATGATATATCAGGTGAAACAACTGCATTATAAGAATATAAACTGATGTTTTGATTTCCTAATTTCCCCCAAGAACCTCTAAACTTCACGTTGTTTAACCAGTTAAGAGAAAGATTCCTCATCCATTCTTCTTCTGTAAGACGCCATCCGGCAGAGAAAGAAGGAAATACCCCCCAACGGTTTTCAGATGCAATACGGGACGTTCCATCATAACGGATATTGGCCTCCAATAAATAACGATCTTTAAAGCTGTAGTTAAGACGTCCGAACCAGGAAAGCAATCTCCATTCTTCCAGGTTACCTTTATTAGTTTGGATAGCTGATGTTCCTGCATCCAATTCCTCTAATGGGAAGATAAAGTCTTTACGATATCCTTCCAATTTATTCAGATCATTCATTTCTAAACTGAAACCACCCATTACAGAGAATTTGTGAAAATCATTGTATGTTGCGAAATCATACTTCAGTGTAGAATAAAAATTGAAATAAAGTGTTTCGTCCATTTTACTTGTCAATCCAGGGCCACGTGTATCCAATAAACGAGATTGGTTACCAGTATGGTAATAATACTGAGGTATTGGATTTGCATAGTTTAATTTCTCCCGATCGAAGCGAATACGGGTTGCAGCTTTATTAAACCAGGTTAATCCTTTTAAAGGAGAAAATTCCAACCAATACTGGAGGTTCACATCTGTTTTCGTATTTTTCTTAAAGGTATTTGAGGCGATAATGGCCGGCATATTTTTATTATTACCTTCATGCTCATAGGCTTTATGTGTCCAACGGGTAGTACCGCTCCCATCATCGGGTAACCATGGCATATAAGTAGGAGCCTGGGAAATAGTAGATAAATAAGCATCTTCATCTCCTTGTGCTGTTTGTTTTGTATTTCCACGGCTTCCTGAGAAATAAGCACCTGTCCGAATCCAGCTATTAACCTGTGATGTTATATCAATAGCAGCATTTATTCTATTATATTCCGATCCCCGCATCGTACCCGGTTGGTCTACATAGCTTAATGAAATGTTATAAGCAGTTTTACCTCCGGAAGATGAACCACTGGCATTGATATTATGTGTCTGAACAAATGGATTCTGGAACATATAATCTACCCAGTCGAAACTTGGATAAAGAGTTTTATCTCTGTTAGGATCACTGTAAGCAGCAATCATTTCATCCGTATACATTGTAGAAACAGCCGCTCCACTATTTCTTTTTGCCATATTGAAGTATTTCATATATTCTGCTGAATCCCAGATAAGATCTAATACAGATATAGGTTGGTATATGGCAAAATTCCCATTATAGCTTACCCGCACATTGTCTTTAACACCTGTTCCTGTTTTGGTAGTAACAAGGATAACACCATTTGCTGCACGAGAACCGTAAATCGATGCAGATGCAGCATCTTTCAATACAGATACACTCTCTATAATATTAGGGTCGAGTGTGGAAATATCACCTTCAACACCATTAATCAAAATAAGAGGGTCAGAACCTGCTGCCGAATAGGTTCCCTGTCCACGAATACGGAATTGTGTACTTTCATTTCCCGGTTGTCCTTTTGCCTGAGTTACTCTTAATCCGGGAATTTGAGCTTGTAGCATAGTTGCCGTATTGGCTACCGGACGTTTAGATAGATCTTCACCGGATACTGCAGATACAGCTCCTGTCAGGTTTGCTTTCTTTTGTGTACCAAACCCGATTACAACTATCTCATTCAGAGTTTGTGAATCTTCGGCTAAAACAACCTGTATCTGTGTTTGGTTTCCAACAACAACTTCCTGAGTATTATATCCAATATAAGAAATTATTAATGTTGCATTCGGTGATACCTGAATACTAAACTCTCCGTCTATATTGGAAATTACACCATTGGTAGTTCCCTTCTCCATGATATTAGCTCCGATGACAGGTTCTCCAATTTCATCGATCACTTTTCCCTGTACACTTTTTGTGGTTTGTTGTACTGTTTGTGAAACGGCAGCTTTGTTCATCAACACAATTTGATGATCCATCACTCTGTATTGAATATTGGTGTTTTTAAACAAATCTGTCAAAACACTCTCAATAGATTGATTATTAGCCTGTACGGTAGCTTGTTTGTTGATATCAAGTTCTTTGTCTAAAATCAGAAAAGTGTAATCAGTGTTTTGCTCTATTTGATCTAGAATTTCCTCTATAGGTGCATTTTTCAATGAAAGCGATAGAGAATTTTCCTGCGAATAAGTATTACCTGCACTGAGTTGAAAAAGAGCCACCAGCAATAAAAAGACGCCTATTCTCATTTTTCTATTAATTTTTAAGAAATAAAAGGAGTGAATAACCCCGAATAATTTCTGGATTTTCATAAGTTTGTATTGAATTTAATTATTAAGTGTTTCTTTGGAGCCAACTGTTCCAAAGAAGTTAAGTTCGCTAGACAAGAGTAAGTTGCCGCTTGCTCTTGTTTTTGTATTAGATCTAAGATTTTATCATAGGCATATTTTTAAATTGTGTTACTATCTTTTTTTCTTTAACCACACTTCTATACGTTGTTTTGTAAGAGTAGAGTCATTCTTTTGTACAGGTGAGCTTATCTTCCATTCAATAGGAGCTGCAACCGATAGATAAGAGAATATTTGTTGAATTGTTTCGTCTGTAAATGTTACACGTGAACGATATCTATCCGATAATTTATAATCGTCATGCAAGACTATATCTACATTATATCGACTGCTTAATCGATCGAATACCTCATCTAACGGAGCATTACGGAAAATGATCTTTCCATCTTTCCATGCAATTTTCTCATATACATTTACCTCCTGGATAGATAACTGGCGTGTATCCATATCAAATGCAGCCTCTTCACTCGGATTTAAAGCCTGTAATATCTTATCCCAAAGAAGAATGTCTACTTTTCCTTCTGCCAATACGGTTTCAATACTTTTTTCCGTTGCTTTTACGTTGAATTGTGTTCCGTGAGCCATCACCTTTATGCCGGACTTGGTTGCTACATAAAAAGGATGTTCTTTATCAGCTTCTACCTCAAAATAACCTTCACCATTTAATTCGACCTCTCTTGCTGCACCCATAAATGTTGTAGGATAACGTAGAGTTGCTCCGGAGTTGAGCCATACTTTCGATCTATCAGGCAGTTCAAAACAAGAAATCAGACCAGGGGCAGAAGTGACTTCCGCATAAGCAATATGCTCCGTAACCTCTGTACTATTAAATGCCATATAAGCAAACACCAAAGTGGAAATTAATAAAGGAAGAACAAGGATTGCTGCTATGCGGGAAAGGACAGTTATAAAGTTTATCCGTTTACTTTTGGCTTTAATTTTCTGCTGCATATTCCGATATCCAACAGGAATATCATAAGACTCTGCCTCAATTATCTTATTTTTTAGAACAAGGGCTCTTTTAACAGCTTCCAATTCCTCTGCTATTTCAGCGGATTCAGCAGCCATTTTCTCTACTTGCTCTTGTTCTGCAGATGTGGCAGTTCCATTACAATAGCGAAAAAATAAAACTTCTTTATCTAAATTTATATCTTCTCTCATCCTGAATTTATCATGGTATACACTAATAGGACAATTATGAAAAAAAATAGTGCCACATATTTTGCCTTTTTTTCGTATCAATACCTATATTTGTGAACATAAGTGTGATATCGTGCATGGATGAACCTGATTTACTTCTCTGGAAAACAGCCGTTAATGATGATGAAAAGGCCTTTGAAAAATTATTCAATCTTTTTTATCCTGCACTTTCTATGTATGCAAAAAGATTTATTGAAGAACGTGCTATTCGTGAAGATATAGTTCAGGATGTATTCGCCATATTATGGGAAGACCGGAAAAAACTCGCCATCACTTCCTCTGTTCGAAATTATTTGATTGTATCTGTACGTAATCATTGTCTGAATCATTTACGAAAAGAAGGACTATCAAGACAATATGAAGATTTCATTTCAGAAAAGAGAAGTGTTTCTGATTTAGAGGAAGAAGATGTATATCTCTTGACTGAATTACATGAATTATTAGATAAAGCCCTAGCTAAATTGCCGGATACCTATCGCATAATATTTGAAATGAACCGCATGGAAGGTAAAAACTATGAAGAAATAGCTGAAACTCTAAATATATCTGTTCGTACAGCTAAACGCTATAAAAGCCAGGTAATAGAAATCCTCAAAAAAGAATTAAAAGATTATTTACCACTTATTGCTTTCCTTTCTTTTAATATTTAATTGATATCATCCATTAACACTTAATTGTTGCTACTACCGAGAACAGTTTGGTAGATCTAATAACTGGGATTAATAGAAAAATATTTGAAGATACATACAAGAACGTCAAAGACGTTTTATGTGAATAACC
>DAMANX010000023.1:0-89084 GCA_032073245.1 Tannerellaceae bacterium | reverse complement strand
AGCTTTTTTGATTATGCTACTTAACCGTCTTTTCCAATTTCAAACATAGGATCTAATTTGAAGGAATAGAGCTTTAGTATCTTTAAAGCTTTTAAAGCCCTTAATGCCTTTAAGGGCTCTAAGGGCATTAAGGGCTTTGTCAATTACTTTTATTGCCACCCCGGATTCTGTGTTAACTCCGGATTGAGGGATATCTCGCGAAGCGGCAGAGGGAACAGGTAGTTCTTGTTTACATCAAAGCTTCGTGAAGTTCCTGACTGCACAATAATATATCCTTCATCATTCAGGTTGATGTCTTTACCGGGAACAACATGAGAATAGGCTTCCCTGTCGAACATAGCTCCTAATATCTCGCGGGGCAATTCTGTCTCTGCTGTTTTCCAGCGAATCAGGTCGTCGTAACGAAGGGATTCACTTGCCATTTCCACTCTTCTTTCCCTGCGGATCTCCTCACGCATATTAAGTCCGTGAGTGGTCACAAACGCATTGGTGAGCGAAGGCAATTTATCTGGATGAGAGGCAAAACGATTACGCAATGTATTAATTGAGATATCCAGGTCTTCATCGGAAATTTTATCTTCCAGCTCAAAGGATGCTTCAGCATAAATAAGCAGTACTTCCGCATAGCGGATGAGTATTTCATCGATACGCGATTGCAGGTTGGTATAGGAATCTTCATCTCCGTATTTTTTGAACATATATCCCGTACGGGTCTGGTTGGCCAGGTTCGGAAGGAAAGATTCTCCCATAAACGGGTCGCCCGGTTTCCACATGGTTAATGCCATACGTGGGTCACGATTAGCGAATTCAGTTCCCACCGGAAGGTATTCCACTTTATAGGATGATTTTTCAATTGGTAATCCGTCTTTACAAAGGAAGGCATCGGCAAGATATTTTGTCGGTTCCTGAAGGAAGTCGATAATCACGCTGCGTATACGTGGATTATAGGTGTTCGATTCTTCTGCATACCGATAAGACAGAATATGTTCTTTAGAATCTTCACCCGGCATAAGAAAGAGATTACGGTAATCTTCATATAGTCCATATTCTTTCGAGTCGATAACGCTACGGGCCGACTCTTTAGCTTTTTGCAGATAGAGGTTGGAATTCCCTTGTGAGTGAAACTTATAATAAGTTCCGTAATAAAGGCATACTCTTGCCGTAAATGCCTGTACGGCTCCTTTAGTGATACGTCCCACATCGTTGGAGATACTGCTTTTCACAGGAACATGGGTTGCTGCAAAGTCAAGATCTTCTATTATCTTTTCCAGTATCTTGTCTTTACTTTCACGGGGGCCATAGAGCTCAGGAGCGTTGAGGTCGAGAGTCTCAGAAATATAAGGTACATCACCAAAGCGTTTAATCAGATTGAAATAAAAGTACGCCCGGAAGAAACGTGCCTCACCGGCATACCGGTTTTTTATAGCATCGCTGACTTCTGCTTTCTCATAATTATTCAGAAAATCATTTACGATACGAATCACAATATAAGGATCTTTCCAGTTGTCGTCGCTATTAGACGGAGTTAATGTTCCCGAACTGACATTGTTACCCACATTGGCAAAGGTATCTGCCGACTGGTTATCCAGATTCCAGGGACGATTCATTTTATTGTAGCAAAAGTTGAGAGCCATGCGTAAGTCTTTTTCGGTTTTCCAGAAAGAACCGGGTGACAGGCTGGTAAGAGGTTCCTTTTCGAGGAAGCCGCTGCATCCGTTGATGAATACCACGAGGACAAGTAGTCCTATATAGATTATATTATTTTTGTTCATAACAATTACGATTTAGAAAGTTACATTTATACCAAAAGAATACTTACGTGTCATAGGATACATATACCCATTGATATCCTTTAATTCGGGATCGAAATCTTTCAGCATCTTACTGTATTCGCATAGATTGTCTCCACTGACATATACCCTGATACGGTCCAGAAGAATCTTGTTGGTTATGCTCTTAGGCAAGGTATAACCGATTTGAAGGTTTTTCAAACGCACATAAGCGCCGTTCTGTATCCAATGGTCGGAAGTGTGATAGTTATGTCCGTTTCCTGCATAATGGCGTGGCAGAAGAGCATTAGGGTTTTCGGGCGTCCAGTAGTCTTCATGGAAAGTGAACGAATAGTTGCCCCATGTATCATGAAAAGGAGCCGTAACATAACGGCTGAGGTAATAATTACGCTTTCCTACTCCCTGGATTAAAACGGACAAATCAAAGTCTTTCCAAGTCATTCCGAGATTTAACCCGAATACAAAACGAGGAGAAGTGGTTCCCAGATATTTAAGGTCATTCGGAGCAGAGATCTTTCCATCTCCATCCTGATCTATATATTTAATATCACCCACACTCACGACGGAGCGATTAATAACAGCCGAATTAGCCACTTCTTCTTCGGATGTAAAATAACCATCGGTTTCATACCCGAAAATAGCTCCCAGTGAATATCCCTGTGTTTTTTGATTGACACCTGCTACAAAATTCACAAAATCATTTCCATAATCAACCAGCACATCTTTCTGGTCGGATAAATTGAATCGTGCAGAATAGGAGAAATCTTTATTTATCCTGTCTTGCCAGGAGAGTGACAGATCCCAGCCTTTCACTTCCAGTTCTCCATAATTCCCTGTTGGTACATCGATCCCGATAACCTGTGGAATCTCAATATTGACAAGCATGTCTTTGTTTTTCTTGATGAAATACTCAAAGGTGAAATTCAACTTATTATCGATGAATCCCATGTCGGCTGCTATATTGGTGTAAACCACTGTTTCCCATGTACGTGCTTCGGACGGAAGTTTGGTCATGCGTGCCCATTGTGCCAGTTCGTTCCCGAACGGGTAATACCCTGCAACATTATATTGAGGGATATGGTCGTAAAGTCCTAGTCCGTTTTGATTTCCTAACTCACCATAAGACGCACGCAGCTTCAGGTTAGAGAATACTTTTTGATTTTGCATAAAGGCTTCTTCCGTAACTCTCCATCCAACGGATGCAGAAGGGAAGAATCCCCATTTGTTCTTTTTGGAGAATCGGGAAGAACCATCGGCACGGAAGTTGAACTCGAGCAGGTATTTGGATGCATAAGCATAATTGACGCGCATGAAGCCGGAGAGCAATGCCCACTCTTCTTCTTTTACATCATTCGTCCATCCTTCGGTAGCTCCTAGTTTTATGGAAGGCAATTCGTTACCAATGATATTTATACGTGATGCCTGCAAATCTTCATACGTTTGATGTTCTGCCGACCAACCGCCTAAAGCGCTTATCTCGTGTTGTTTTATTGTCACGTTATAATCAGCAAGCAATTGCCCTGTCAGATAACGGGTGTTTCCATTGGTCTGATTGATGCGGTTAGGCCCGGATTGTCCTGCAGCCATAGATATTAAACCATTCGGGCCGTATTTCCCGTATTCGCGCCGCCACTCTTTCTTTAAATTAGTAGTGAATGTGGCACCTCCGACGGCTTTCAACGTAAGTCCTTTAATAGGTTTGTAGCTTAAGGTGAAAACTCCGTCAAGGCGTTGTATTTTTTGTTCTCCTTTTCCACTTCCTGAAGTGCCTGTATCGGATTGCCCTGCATACGGTAACGGGAATAATTACCGTTAGGATCGTATATAGGCATATTAGGGCCAGCCTGTATAAAGGTAATATAGGGAATAGTCCAGCCGCCATTGCCATTAGCATCGGCTCCGAACTGTGGATGATATTTTTTAGAAGAATTACTGAATGAAATACGGGAATCGAGACTCATCTTTTCCGGTATGAGAACAACATCCAGATTGGAACGAAGATTAATCATGTCGAAGTTATCGGGGCCGTATTCGGCAAAGAAACCATTTTGGTCAAGCCAGTTACCCGATATCAGATAGTTCACTTTTTCAGCAGCCCGGGAGATAGTCAGGTTATGGGTTTGCTGGAACTGATTATCAAACATCATTCCTATCCAGTCGACATCATCCGTATAAATCCAGTCATTTCCGTTAGGAATAGCAATCGTATTTGGGTCTTTTATAGCCTCGATCGCATTCTGCGGGAAAAGAACGGCTAATCCGGCATTCTCGAAAGCAGTGTTAGAAAGCAATGCATGTTGCAGCGAATTGGTGCTTTTCGGAATACGGGTGGGAGTATTGTGGGATACATTTCCGGAGTATTCGATTTTTACTTTATCGGTACTTCCCTTTTTGGTAGTAATAAGTACAACTCCTTCTGCGGCACGGGCACCATAGATGGCTGCTGAGGCAGCATCTTTTAGGATAGAGATCGATTCTATATCCTGCGGGTTAATCCTGTTTATTTCGCCCGGCATACCGTCAATGATAACAAGTGCACCGGATGAGTTAATAGATGTAGCTCCCCGAATCTGGAAAGTGGAAGCATTTCCCGGAGTTCCGTCGGCAGATTGAACTGTTAGCCCGGCAACGGTTCCCTGCAACGCATCGGTTACACTTCGTACAGGCCTGTTTTCCAGTATATCCCCTTTAACGGTTTCAACCGATCCGGTGAGGTTTACTTTCTTTTGTGTACCGTAACCGACAACTACAACTTCATCCAATGTTTGCGAATCTTCCATTAATGCTATCTGGAAAAAAAGTTGGCGGCCATCTATCCGGATGGATTGCGGTTTATAGCCTATATAAGAGATATTCAGGACATTTCCCGGTGAAACTTCCAGAGAAAAATGTCCGTCGAGGTCGGTAACCATTCCGTTTGTGGTTCCTTCTACTACAACAGATGCGCCGATAATCGGTTCGTTCAATGCATTATCGGTGACTGTCCCGGTAATGGTTAGTTGCTGTGCATATATATAAGGTATAGCAGCAATCAACCAAACAATGAGTAATGTGATTTTTTTCTTCATCCTTTTTTGTTTTAAGGTTGTAAATAATTTATCCTTTATTTTTTATAAATGATAAGAATTCAACACAGAGGTACTGAGAATACTGAGTTAAGAGGGCACGGAGGTGCGCGCTGGTTGCGTACACTCTGTGTACTTCTTACACTGTGTTCTCAGTGTCTCCGTGGTAAATTCTTTATTCATAAATAATATAGGCTATGTGATTTTATTTGTAGTCAAAAGTAGATGATTGACGACGGAGCGATGCCAAGCCTTTTGTTCATTAATAATGGGGGAATTCATCAATCTTCATGTTCCCGGGAACCGTAGTAGGTGTTTCATTCAGGAAACCAATGTGTTTTATTCAATCCTTTCACAAGGACTGAGATTTAACAGTTTCTTTTTCTTTGCAGATAGGCTTATAGTTATATTTACAATCCGATAGCACAAGGTGAGCATATACCTTCAGTAAAGTGGGCCTATATGTTCGGTATCCTGAGGGTATATGCGTGAGGGTGTGTCAAAAGTCATCTATGAATAGAAATCAAAGGATAAACACAGAGGAACGGAGACACAGAGTCTTGATTTTCAAATAATAAAAAATTCTGTGCCTCCGTGACTCTGTGTTTAAATTAAGATTTCAGGCTTTTGATACACCTTCACCGAATGAAAATAAAGTGTGTATATGAAGAAACTATTTATAACCGTATTGTATTTTTTACTGATACTTCCTTCCGGTTGGGCATTCTTTGAAAAAGATATGCTTTCGCTTACTATGCAAAACGGATTGGCGGATAATACCGTTTCGTGCATCCATAAAGATAATGATGGCTTTATGTGGTTTGGTACGGATAACGGCCTAAGCCGGTATGACGGAAGGAATATCCGAAACTTTGGATTTGCAGACCGCTATCTGAAAGTGACCCGTATCCGGGAAACGGATAATGATCTTTTATGGCTTATTACTTCGGACGGACTAAAATGTTTTGACAGGCGTCTGGAGCATTTTGTCCCGGTAGTGGTGAATGAACCTGTAGCAGATATTCTTTTTGCGAACGGATCGGCCTGGATATTTTCTGCACGCTCTTTCTCTGTTTATAGTATAAGCTATGATAAAGATAAAAGAGGAGGTTTAGTATCTATCAGCCTGGCGAAAGAGGAAACATTGTCAACTTTATCGCAGGAAGAACCGCCCTTTTCGGGCTTTTGTCTCTCCGAGGAAGGGGATATTTATCTCACTACTTCTCAGTGTCAGATTTTTGTATGGGATACGGATAAGAGGGAATTAACACATAAAGGAAAGCCTTTCCGTGTGAGAGTCGGTATCAACCGCATTCTGTTTAATGATGGTATGGTATGGATTTCTACTAATGGACAAGGAGTGGTATTGTACAATCCGGTCTCGGATATATTCAAACAATACGGTTATGCGCCTGATACTCCTGCATCTTCAGTATCACATACGGATGTTTATGAGACAATTCCTCTTTACGACGGACGATATCTTTCTACAACATGGAATGGATATACTCTGTTAACACCTGATAAAGGACAACCTATGCAATATGTCTCGGAGATATACAATAATACGGCTTCCCTTGTGCATAGGAATATAGAGAATCGAATGATATCTGCTTATTATGACAGGACAGGTGTTTTGTGGATAGGAACATCAGGTGGGGGAGTGATTGTTTCCGACTTACGCCTTCAGTTCTATCAACGTTTTCATCAGGATACGCATAATGAAATAAGAGGTATTACAAGAGATAGGGAGGGCTATATCTGGTTGGCTACTTATCATAATGGAGTGATGCGGAGTGATAAACCTTTTGAGCCGCAGGAAAGACTTTCATTCTCTACTGTATATAGAGAGAAAGGGAGTGTATTTTCAGCGATAATTATGGATAATAATGGCGATATCTGGCTGGGAGGACAAAGCGGATTATTCATGAAATACTCTTATAAGGAAAAGCGTTTTACGGCTTATCCTATACGTCTGGGAGGCCAGCAAATAGAGCGATGGCATGTTAATGTATTGCTGAATGATAGTTCAGGCAGGCTTTGGGTAGGTACTTCTCAAGGATTATTGTTATTTGATAAGGAGGCGGGGCTATTTATTTCTATTGAAGGTTTTAAAGGCCTGATTACAGATTTGGCAGAAAATTCAAATAAGGATTTATGGATAGGGACAAACTCCGGATTGAAATACTATTCCATCTCAACTAATACATTTGAGGAAAGAGAATATGAGAGGGAGAAGGATATTGAAGTGAAAGAAGTCCGTTCTTTACGGCTTTCCTCTGAAGATAAACTCTATATAGGTTATTCGGGAGGATTCGGTATCATGGATTTGGTTACCGATTCTATTCAATCATTCTATACTACACGTGATGGCCTTTGCAGTAATAATATCGGATGCATAATGGAGGATGCTAAAGGAAACATCTGGTTGGGAAGTAATTCAGGCGTTTCCCGTTATAGCCGGCATCAAAGGCTTTTCTATAATTATTATATTTCAGGGAATAATAGCTCTGCTCTATTGCATGATGACTTTCTTTTCTGGGGTAATAATATGAATCTGACCTATTTTAATCCCGATAATGTAAAGCATCATCTGCCGGCAACCGACCATGTGAGGATTACTCAAATAGAGGTTGATAATAAGCCGGTAGAAATTGGGGATGAGATTAATAATCAGATTATTCTCACGGAAGGGACAGCTTATACCTCTCAGTTGGTATTAAAACCGCAGAATAATAATTTATCACTCTCTTTTAGTAATCTTACCTTCTCAAAGGAATTACAGAAATATAGTTACCGCCTTATCCCGTTTCAGCCGGAATGGGTGATTGTGGATGAGGGAGAGAAGGTTAGTTTTACTAATCTTTTAAAAGGAGATTATCAATTTGAAGTCAGAAGTATATTCCCGGATGGAACATTTGGAGAGAGTACTTTTTTGCATGTGAAAGTATTGCCGCATTGGTATGAGACAACATTAGCACGTATATTCTCCTTTTTAATTTTCGCCTCTTTGATAATATGGATTATAAGTTGGGCGAAGAAGAAACAGGAACGCCGGGCAAAGGAAGAACGTTTACGGCATGAATTGGAATTGACGAATGTTGAAAGAGAGAAGGAAAAGCAGATATACCAGGAAAGAGAGAACTTTTTTACGAATGTATCTCATGAATTGCGTACTCCTCTGACGCTTATTATTTCTCCTTTACAGGAGCTATTACAAACGGGACAGATGGTTCCGGAGATACAAAGAAAACTGGAGATGATGTATGGAAATGCTCAATCGCTTTCGACATTGATGAATCAGTTATTGTATGTACAGAAGATAGAAGCGGGTATGGTGGAGCTGCATTTATCGCAAACAGATATAGTTCCTCTTGTTAAAAAGGTGATAGCTTCATTTCAGCCTCTTATTCGGATAAAGGATATAGACTTTAGTTGTGAGTTTAATGTGGAAGAGTTATGTCTATGGATGGACGCCGGTAAGATAGAATCAGCTGTAACAAATCTTCTGTCTAATGCACTTAAATATACACCCAATAATCAACAGATAACAGTAAGAATAGATACACAATTGATTGATGAGAAATCTTTTTGTCTGGTATCGGTCAGTGATACAGGCCAGGGAATCACAAAGGAAATGCAGGAAAAAGTATTTGAATCATTTATTACCGGCCCATCAAGTCCTTCTTTCTCGACGAAAGTAGGTATTGGGCTGAGAATAGTAAAACATACAATGGACCTGCATCATGGTAAAGTAGTACTTGATAGTACACCCGGAAAAGGTTCTGCTTTTACTTTATATATCCCGATGGGTAAAGAACATTTCCGGGATGAAGAATATGAGTTGGCTGAGTATTTGTCTCAACCGGAAAATGAAGGTTATTCGGATTTATCATCTCATACAACCGAAGTCTTTACCCGGCAACAGCGACATACTTTACTATTGATTGAGGATAACGGAGAGATGCGTGCTTATATACGTAGTCTCTTTACCAAAGATTATCACATATTGGAGGCTGAGAATGGAGAAGAAGGGGTTAGGATGGCAAATGATAAGCAACCGGATCTGATCATCTCGGATATAATGATGCCGATCATGGATGGGTTTGAAGCCAGTTCTCTGCTCAAAAAGCAAATACAGACTGCACATATACCCATTATTGTCCTTACGGCAAAAGCAGAGGATGCAGATGTTTTAAAAAGTTTGAGATTGGGTGTTGATGACTATCTGATGAAGCCTTTTAATCCGGAAGTGTTGAAGACGAAAGTAGAAAGCATGATACGTAGCCGGGAGCAGTTGAAGCGTATATATACTAAAACACTTCTACTGCAACAGAATGGAGACGCTGAACCGGGAGAAGAAGAAAAAGATAATTTTATGCAAAAGGTTGTTCATCTTGTAGAGGTAAATCTGACTAATCCGGATTTCAGCGCTAAGATACTGGCGGAGAAACTAAATCTAAGCCAGCCAACTCTTTATCGAAAGATAAAATTATATACCGGACAGTCAATCATAGAGGTTATCCGTAGTATCCGTATCAGTAAGTCTGCTTCGCTGATTATGCAAAAGAAGTATTCTATTCAGGAAGTGTGCGAGATGGTGGGATATAATGATATCAATACATTCCGCAAGCATTTTACGAATCAATTTGGGGTTTCCCCTTCTAAGTATTAAAGAATTATCACGTTGGGAAATAACTAAAATACTGATATTCTGCGACTAGGGTAGAGACATGGCTTGCCCTGTCTCAATACAAAATAGAAGAAAGCTAATGCTTATAAACATGAGACAGGGCAAGCCCTGTCTCTACCACTGTCAATATCTTTTTTAATTATTCATACAGCCTCAACCTGCTCTGCAGTTGGCTAATATCATCCTGCATCCGCTGAATCCTTTCCAGTAAATGCTGAATAGCATCAATCCCTTCAATATTAATTGAAAGATCGTAATACATCCGTGTATATTGTTCCAATCGCGGCAATTGAGAAGCATAGATATACCGTTCCCCTTCAACTATATCAAAGTCAATTAATCCCACCTCTTCCAATAAGCCAAGGAAAGTAGGATCGAGATTGCTCTTTTGACAATACTCTTTTACTATAATTAATTCGGTTTGCATACTATACTTCTTTAATGGTTCAACTTCTGAATTTCACGTAGCAGCTCTTTCTGTTTATCTGTCAGGGTAGTCGGTATATCCACAGTATACGTGACAATCAGGTCTCCGTACTGTCCTTCCTTTTTGTAAACAGGGAAGCCTTTCCCTTTCAAGCGTACTTTAGTATTATTCTGTGTGCCTGCAGGAACTTTCAGTTTAACCTTACCGTCCATCGTTTCTATAACCTGTTCGCCTCCTAATATAGCTGTATACAGGTCAATTGAAGCATTAATATAAATATCATTGCCTACTCTTTTGAAACGTGGGTCTTCACTAATTCGGAAAGTGATATAAAGATCACCGGCAGGCCCTCCATTTGCTCCGGCGCTCCCTTGTCCTTTTAGCTTGATAGTTTGCCCATCGGCTACACCTGCAGGTACAGTAATTCTCAGATTCTTACCATTTACTGTAATAACCTGTTTATGTGTCGTGGTAGCATCCGTTAGAGATAGATGTAATTCAGCTGTGTAGTCTTGTCCACGGAAGCCCTGGCTGCTTCTGCTGCCACTACTTCTCCGGGAGCCGAACATCGATTCAAAGAAGTCCGAAAAATCTCCGTCACCTGAAAAAGAGCTATAAGAACCTCCATCCGAGAAACCACCAAAACCGCCGAAGTTACCGCTACCACTGTATCCGCCACTTCCGCCATATTGTCCATATTGTTGTTTCTGTTTCTCAAATTCATCGGCATGTTTCCATTGCTCTCCATATTGATCATATTTCTTCCGTTTCTCCGGATCACTTAGCACTTCATTTGCCTCATTTAGCTCCTGAAACTTCTTGTGTGCTTCCGGATTATCCGGATTAAGATCCGGATGATGCTTTCGTGCCAGCTTTTTATAGGCTTTCTTGATGTCATCCTGCGATGCATCTTTCTTTACCCCTAAAACTTTGTAATAGTCTATGTAAGCCATTTTACTCAATGTGTTTATGTTTGCAAAGCCTTTTGCCCTTAAGGCCTTTAATGCCTTTAAAGGCCTTAAGGGCATTCTTTTTTACTATATACAATAAACATGCCGAACAGCCTATTTGTGTTCTTAATTGTGCTAATAAATGTTATAATTGAGGCTGGAAGTTCTTCATATTGGAATAAGTTGATAGCTCTAACTTTATAATAAGAAACTTTTTTTGCAATCTCCGCATTGCAATATGGGAATGTTTTCTATCTTTGTACCGCCTTATAATATTATAATAATGTAAGACGAAACACGTGGAATCATTCTTTAAAACACATAAATACCTGGTAGAACACTTATACTCACCGGTTCGTCGGGGGTTGATGGATGAAATCGACTGGAACGACCGCCTGATAGGGATAAAAGGTTCTCGTGGAGTAGGGAAAACAACCTTTCTTCTTAACTTCGCCCGTGAACATTTTGGTGCCGATAATAAGGAATGCCTTTATATCAATCTCAATCATTTCTATTTCACGGAACGTAGCTTGATCGATTTTGCTTCTGAATTCAGAGCAAAGGGAGGTAAAGTGCTTTTGCTGGATCAGGTGTTCAAATATCCTGACTGGTCGAAAGAATTGCGTTATTGTTATGATAACTTTACCGATCTGAAGATTGTCTTTACAGGATCTACGGTAATGCGTTTGAAGGAAGAAAACCCTGATCTATCCGGCAAAGTAGTTTCATATCATTTACGTGGGTTCTCCTTTAGGGAATTCCTCAATCTGATGTCGGGCAATAATTTCCCGATGTACACGCTGGAAGAGGTTATGAGTAACCACCAGGAGATTGCGAAACGCATCTGCTCTGTAGTAAAGCCTATGGCTTATTTCCAGGATTATCTGCATCATGGTTTCTACCCTTTCTTTCTTGAGAAACGGAATTTTTCCGAGAACCTCCTGAAGACGATGAATATGATACTGGAAGTGGACGTATTGTATATCAAACAGATTGAACAGACTTACCTGCCCAAGTTGCGCAAGCTGCTTTATCTGATAGCAACCAGCGCTCCTTGTACACCCAATGTCAGCCAGTTGAGCAAAGAAATTGAAACATCCCGTGCCACGGTGATGAATTACATAAAGTACCTGACAGATGCACGCCTGATAAGTATACTTTATCCGCTTGGGGAGACCTATCCTAAAAAACCGTCTAAAGTATATTTATACAGCTCAAATCTGATGTACCCGATCCGTCCGGAAGAAGTCAACGCGCAATCAGTACGTGAAACATTCTTCTTTAATCAGTTGATGAAGGATAGCCAGTTGAATGAAGCACCAAAGAATGCCCATTTTCTGGTAAATGAGAAATACAATTTCCGGATAGAAGAGAACACAAAAATAAAGAACAACCCTGACTACTTCTACGCTGTCGACAAAACGGAGATAGGAGAAGGGAATGTGATTCCGTTGTGGCTCTTTGGATTCTTATATTAACGGTTAACGATTAACGTTTAACGATTAATAAAAGATAGTCGCTAAACGTTAATCGTTAATCGCTAATCGTTAATCATTAAAAAAACAGATATTAATTACTAATAGTTAGTTGGTTTATGACAAAGCAAAAGAAATTTTTAACCTGTGATGGTAACCAGGCTGCTGCACATATCTCGTATATGTTCAGTGAAGTAGCTGCGATTTATCCTATCACACCATCGTCTACTATGGCAGAATATGTAGATGAGTGGGCAGCCGCCGGACGTAAGAACATCTTCGGCGAAACGGTATTGGTGCAGGAAATGCAATCGGAAGGTGGAGCAGCAGGAGCTCTTCACGGTTCATTGCAGGCAGGTGCGCTTACTACTACTTACACAGCTTCTCAAGGGCTGTTATTGATGATCCCTAACATGTACAAGATCGCCGGAGAATTGCTTCCTTGCGTATTCCACGTGTCTGCCCGTACATTGGCATCTCATGCCTTATCTATCTTTGGCGATCATCAGGACGTGATGGCTTGCCGCCAGACAGGTTTTGCTATGTTAGCCGAAGGTTCCGTACAGGAAGTAATGGACCTTTCTGCTGTAGCCCATTTGTCAACGATCAAATCACGTGTACCGTTCATTAACTTCTTCGATGGTTTCCGTACTTCTCATGAAATTCAGAAGATCGAAGCATTGGCAAATGAAGACGTAGCCCACCTGATCGATCAGAAAGCACTGGCAGAATTCCGTTCACGTGCATTGACACCGGAGAATCCGGTAGCCCGTGGTATGGCAGAGAACCCTGATGCATTCTTCCAACACCGCGAATCAAGCAACTCCTACTACGAAGCAGTTCCTGCAATCGTAGAAGAATATATGAATGAACTGTCGGCTATTACAGGCCGTAAGTACGGTTTATTCGACTACTACGGAGCAGAAGATGCAGAACGCGTAATCATCGCTATGGGCTCTGTAACCGAAGCTGCTCGCGAAGCTATCGACTATTTAAGAGAAAAAGGAGAGAAAGTAGGCTTGGTAGCCGTACACCTCTATCGTCCTTTCTCAGCGAAACACTTCCTTGCAGCTGTTCCTAAGACTGCGAAACGTATAGCTGTTCTCGACCGTACAAAAGAACCGGGAGCAAATGGCGAGCCATTATACCTGGATGTAAAAGACTGCTTCTACGGACAGGAAAATGCCCCTATGATCGTTGGCGGACGCTATGGTCTTTCTTCAAAAGATACTACACCGGCACAGATCCTGGCGGTATATGAAAACCTGAATATGTCGTTGCCGAAGAACCACTTTACAATTGGTATCGTTGATGACGTAACATTCACTTCTCTTCCTCAATTGCCTGAAATCGCAATGGGTGGTGAAGGTATGTACGAAGCTAAGTTCTATGGTTTAGGAGCTGACGGAACCGTAGGTGCCAACAAGAACTCAATCAAGATCATCGGTGATAATACTGATAAATACAGCCAGGCCTATTTCTCTTACGACTCTAAGAAGTCAGGAGGATTCACCTGCTCACACCTCCGTTTCGGAGACAATCCTATCCGTTCAACCTATCTCGTAAATACGCCTAACTTTGTGGCATGCCACGTTCAGGCTTATCTGCGTATGTATGATGTAACAAAAGGCTTGCGTGAAAACGGTACATTCCTGTTGAACACAGTGTGGGAAGGTGATACATTGGTAAAACACTTACCCAATAAGGTGAAACGCTACTTTGCTAAAAACAATATCTCCGTATATTATATCAACGCAACACAGATTGCCCAGGAAATCGGTTTAGGTAACCGTACCAACACCATCCTGCAATCGGCATTCTTCCGTATCACCAAAGTAATTCCTGTAGACCTGGCTATCGAGCAAATGAAGAAATTCATCGTGAAGTCTTACGGAAACAAGGGAGAAAGCATTATAAACATGAACTACGCAGCAGTAGACCGTGGAGGTGAATTCAAGCAACTGACTATTGACCCTTCATGGGCAAATCTGGCAGATGATGAAGCAACTCCAAACAACGATCCTGCATTCATCAATGAAGTAGTTCGTCCGATTAACGCACAAGACGGTGACTTACTGCCTGTATCCGCTTTCAAAGGAATCGAAGACGGTACCTGGATGCAAGGAACTGCACAATATGAAAAACGTGGAGTAGCTGCATTTGTTCCTGTATGGAATTCTGCAAACTGTATCCAATGTAACCAATGTGCTTATGTATGTCCTCACGCTTCTATCCGTCCGTTCGTACTCGATGAAGCAGAATCAGCCACTGCACCTCAGGTAGACTATCTGGAAGTAAAAGCACCGGCTCCTCTGAAAGGTATGAAATTCCGTATTCAGGTTGACGTTCTCGACTGTCTGGGTTGCGGTAACTGTGCCGATATCTGTCCGGGCTTCCGCGGAGCGAAAGCATTGGAAATGGCCACTTTGGAATCTCAGCTTGAACAAGCTCCAAACTGGGAATATATGACTAAAAACGTGAAGACTAAACAGCATCTGATCGATATCCAGATGAATGTGAAGAATTCACAGTTTGCAACCCCATTGTTTGAGTTCTCCGGAGCATGTTCAGGATGTGGAGAAACACCGTATGTGAAATTAGTAACTCAGTTGTTCGGCGATCGTCAGATGATAGCCAATGCAACCGGATGTACCTCTATCTATTCAGGATCAGTACCTTCAACTCCATATACAAAGAACGAAAAAGGACAAGGTCCTGCATGGGCAAACTCCTTGTTCGAAGACTTCTGCGAATTCGGTATGGGTATGGAACTGGCCAACGAAAAGATGCGCGAACGGGTTGTTGAGAAGACAAAAGCGTTGTTGGCGATAGAATGGACCGACCAAAGAGTAAAAGATGCCGCACAGGCATGGCTCGATAATAAGAACGACAGTGGCGAAGCCGGAAGGAAAGCAGCGGATGAATATAAAGCTGCTCTTGAATGGGGTATCATGTCGATCGATGAGGTCATGGAATTCCTTGAAAAAGCAGGTCCGGAATATGCAGAGAAATTAGAGGAGGTAAAAGCCAGCAAAGCGCAAGGCGCGACTACCTGTTCGTGTCCGGCATGTACCTTATGCAAAGAACTGCTGGAATTGAGCCACTTCTTTGTGAAACGCTCACAGTGGATTATTGGTGGCGACGGTGCTTCTTATGATATCGGTTACGGTGGTCTCGACCACGTGATTGCATCCGGTAAGAACGTAAACATCCTTGTACTCGATACTGAAGTATACTCCAACACAGGTGGACAATCATCCAAAGCAACTCCTGTAGGAGCTATCGCTAAGTTTGCAGCAGCCGGTAAACGTGTTCGCAAGAAAGACCTCGGTATGATTGCAACCACTTACGGTTATGTATACGTAGCCCAAATCGCCATGGGAGCCGACCAGGGACAAACCCTCAAAGCTATCCGCGAAGCAGAAGCCTACGACGGGCCATCATTGATCATTGCTTATGCACCATGTATCAACCACGGTATCCGTAAAGGTATGGGTAAGAGCCAACAGGAAGAAGCCGACGCAGTAAAATGCGGTTACTGGCACCTATGGCGCTACAACCCAGCGTTGGAAGCTGAAGGTAAGAATCCATTCACCCTGGATAGCAAAGAACCCGAGTGGGATAAATTCCAGGACTTCCTCAAAGGCGAGGTACGTTTCGCATCCGTTGCTAAACAATACCCCGACGAAGCAGCCGA
Source organism: Tannerellaceae bacterium (assembly GCA_032073245.1). GTDB lineage: Bacteria > Bacteroidota > Bacteroidia > Bacteroidales > Tannerellaceae > QVMG01. Next base: position 72,987 of record DAMANX010000023.1, on the reverse strand, counting down.
ACTCTTCAAAGCAGCCGAAGACAACGCCAAATGGCGTTACAACAGCTACAAACGCATGTTGAGCCTGAGCTGGGGAGCGGAACCAGTGGAAAGTTGAAAATTGAAAGTTGAAAATGAATATAGAGGCGGGTCCAAAAGGTTCCGCCTCTTTTGTTATAAATATTTTTTCTTTATGATTATATCAATTATATCGAGTAATATCTTAAGAAATAGGCTTTAGCCTATTATCAATTGCCGTCTGCTTTAGCTGACGGTCAATGATATTCAGAGATAAAGGGCTTTAGCCCAATAAACAATATCTTTTGGCTAAAGCCCTTTCATTATATATCCTTTAAACCGTCAGCTAAAGCAGACGGCAATTGATACCCGACTTAAGTCAGGTGTAAGAATATTCCTACTTCTTTATGCAACAATCCGCCAGAACGCCACCCCAATCAATGCCCATCCGATCAGGCGGTTGGTTATTTCTTCGGGGTAAGGGTATTCGTTCTCGGGATCTTCGTATTTGTCTGTTTTGAAGTCTTGGGGTGGGAGAGTCGCCTCTTCTGTGTCGGAGCCCCCGCCATGATCGCTCCCACTGCTGCCAGGGCTATCTCTGTCTGTTTCGTTACAACAGCGACAATGGCCGTCATTCCCAACCAGGGCACCGCATTTCTTACAAAACTGCCTCTCACTCTTTTTCTCCCGAAAAAACATGCGGCTCATTGAGAGGATAAAGTCAAGGATCATTTTTACTATATTCATAGGGTTGTTATTTTAGTGTTAATCTGTCGGCAAAGCTTGCAAAGCGCCCGGCGGTATTCTTCCCGGTTGTCACCGTTGATTTCTGAGATATACCGGCTGTAAGCGATTTCTTTTGCAAAGCTTTCCGGAGAATAGCTCATTTCAGCAGCACGGGGATAAACCTGCCGGATCAGCCGGGCATAATCCAGAAAGCTATTCCGGGCATCACTGTATTTACGGAATTTCATCTTGTCATCTTGCAACGACACCCTGCAACCGTGCCAATACTCATTCGGAGTTCCATAAGCAGTGATACCGAAGAAATTGTTATGAACCTTCGAAAGAACGCTCTCTCCCCATCCTGATTCCAAAATAGCCTGTGCCAGAATCACAACAGGATTGATTCCAAAGGTTTGTCCGGCGACTTCGGCATCGGGATAAAAACGAGTAATAAAATCTACTTGTTTCATGGTTTTATTGTAATTAATTGTTTGGATATCAGCGGATAATTTTATACCTTTAAGACTCTAATTATTAAAGGCATAAATGAAAAACTATGGAAGAAAAAAGCATTCCCTTTTCATCAATCAACACTAACCGTGTCTGGGGATACCAGGAGTTAGCCATACGCTACTTTCCGCATATCAAACCTGGAAGTGCCACCAATCAATTAAGACGTTGGATTCTCCATAGCACCGTCTTACAATCCCGTCTCTCCGCCTGTGATTGGACGCCGGGAAGCAAAATGCTTACTCCCCGGCAAGTCCGCTGCATTGTAGAGCATTTAGGAGAACCATAACTAATCAGTTTTACTGATTAGTTAGTGGTAAGCGGTTAGTGATGAGAGATGAGTAAAAAACAATCCTTTTATTCCCTACTCACCACTCATCGCTCACCACTCATCGCTTTAAAACGTGTCCTTCGGCTCCGGATCCGTACGATCTGTTTTCAGAGTACGTTGTACGGTGGTGAGTATCTTGCCCGGAGTGAAACGTATACGGCGGGTTTTGATCAGGTCGGCGTTGAAGTCTTTTTTATCGGTAACACCCGAACTGCCCAAAACACCCTGGAAATAACCCAGTTCGCCTAACTGTACAGTTTGTCCGGCAGCGATACGTTTCGCCATTACATGGATCAATCCGTCAATCACCAGTTTCACGTCACCAGCCGTAGCTGTGGAACGGTCAGCAATGGTTTCACACAATTCGGTTGTATCACACAAACCACTTGAAAAGCTTTGAGCGTAGTATCGTTTGGCACCTTCGGGTGCATCTTTTGTCATGTCCTTGCGTTGAACTAATTTGTACTTTACTGCCATGATTAATAATGATTAGGGGTTAATGATTAATTACGATGTAAAGTTACAACATGGTAGGAGGGAGAAGTACGTGGAAGAGCGCGGTTGAGCGTGAGTGAGTGTAAATGATTTGGAAGGAAAGCCTTGTCTCTACCACTGTCTATTTTCATAGCACAGCCATCTTTGCCGTTTGTTGTTGCAGACGAGTGGCCATTATCCATCCGTTCGGTCGAAGAACAGTTTTCCTCGATCCACTTCCGGTAACGAGGTGCATAACGGGCATAGATAGTAAACATAGCTATCATATACCAGATAGTTATAAAAAGGAATACAAGCCGGTACCACACATTGAATTCCTCTATATGATCCATAAAATCAGCCACTCCTTCCAGATGCCTCAGAGGAAGGCTGCTCAATGCCTGTACTCCGGCAAAGCCCAGGATAGAGAGGAAATAAGGCGATAATATGAACAATATCCGTTTCCATGACAACCATCCCGAACGCATCACTTCCACCATATAAAACATCAGTGAACATCCGCCCATCGTTCCGCTTATCACTCCGAAAACCGGGATAAATCCCCGTTCCGATATTACCCCGATCTCTCCGATCCGAATAAGGCCAATAAGATAGATCACACCCCACGCCAACAGAGTGCCGCCCAGTACCTTGCGCGCCCGTATTCCTTCCGCCCGGACAAAGAGCAGAAAAGCACTGAAAAGACAAACCGTTATTGCTGCGGCATCCAGAATATAGAGAATAGATGCAATCATACAATCAAAGATAAAGAAAATAATCACACCGCATGAACCCCTGTGGGCTGGCAACGGCTCTACCGCCGTTGCTGTCAACTTCAACTATTGAGTACTACTACGGAACGATCACTTTATATGTTTCTCCGCCAGCCTGCACAATGTAGATTCCCGTTGACAATGCAATAGTATCTGTTCCTGTAACCTCGCATTGTGCTATCATCTGTCCCCTCAGATTATAAACTGTTACATTCACCGTCTTCCCCGAATAATTGTCAATCCTCAATTTCCCATTACGGGCCGTAATCGTGATACTGTCATCGGCAATATCACGATTGCTTGTCGGATTCGTCCCCTTTATCCCGATTGTTATAGCTTCTGTTATTTTATCGATCGTATAACGGAGGATATTACCCTCCAATCGTTCCGGTTCTATTACTAGATCATTTGCATAAACATGTATATTTTCAGGATCGACATTATCAACAGGTGTCAATGTAAAAGTGAAGGAGCCACCATAAGCCACTGCATGTTCTCCCGGGCCTACGTCGATAGTGGCTCCTTCTATATAGGGAAGGGTTATAGTGTAATCGCGCATAGCGACCAGGACGGTATGATCGGCTTCAATATTGTTCAGAGTATAGCTGAAATAATAAGAGCCGCCAAGATCTTTAAACGGCGTTTCAACACCATCCACAAGCAAAAGTACATCGGCTGCAGTAGCCTCTGGGTCTATAGGCCGGAATTGGATGGCCAGGCTTTCTCCTTCTTCAACTGTCAGATTACCTGCAGTCAGGTTATAGAGGCCGATCCCCGTTGCTACTTCCAGTAAAACTGTATATACCGGAAGGGGAGGAGTATCACTTTCATACCGTTGTTTATGGAAGACAAAATCATCAGCATGATCCGGATCGTTTCTATATAGGTATCACCTGTTCCTTGTATGGAACCAATTAGTCCTCCAGGTCCGGTATTATGGCTTATCAGGGAAGATGATGCCGAATAGCTATTAATAAGATAAAAAGAAGAGTTAACCACATTTAATTCACCGATCAATCCTCCTGATGTATAAAAAACGTCAATCTCATCGATTTCAGCGGAACATCCGGAAATAATAAACGACGATCCATCTTTCACTTCTAATCCTCCTACCAGGCATCCGCCCTTTAACCCTTTTAAGAAAGCCCCCTGCACATGGCAATTCATAATCCGGCTCGTACCTTTTGTAGCCTCTGCTCTGGCAACTAATATTCCGGCGTATCCGGAATCATTATTATCCACTTCTCCGTCGCTAATAGATAGATTGTAGATAGAAGCATTACGTATGAATCCGAATAGCCCTAAAAGGCCTGTCGTCCCCATTTTCATCTCCTTTATTGACCGGCCCTGCCCGTCAAATGTTCCGGAAAATGGATTACTATCATTGCCTATAGTCTTCAAATACGTGTAATCAAGCGTGATATCATCCGTCAGATAAATTGTCTTTCCCTCAAATGAAAACAAGGCCTCACTATTGACAAGATCGGCCAATTTCTCCAGTCCTGTACGATCGGAAATACAAAACAATTGATTTTCCGTATAGTCCGACTCCTGCTGATACTCTTTTAAATTGAAAGGTTCTATAGCGTGTAAACCACATGTAAACAATCCAACAAGTAATGCTGCACAAAGTAATTTTCTTCCCATTATATTTATTAATAAGGTTATATTATCCACTCTTGATCTTATTGGCAAAATCTCCCGATTGGCAAGTTATTTACATCATCAAAGTAACGGTTTTCTCTGTTTAGCCACGATGGGTAATACTATCAGCAAATATGATAGTTTGGCAATTTTATATGATAGTTTGTCAATCAATCATTCATCGCTTCCTTATACTGCTTCGGAGTCATGCCGGTGACTTGTTGGAAGGCGCGGAAGAAAACGGCTTCGGAGGCAAAGCCTGAAAGGATGGATACTTCCCGGGCGGTCAGCCGGGGTTGTTCGTGAAGGAGGCGGCAAGCCTCTTCTATACGATAGCTACGTACAAGGTGGTTAAAGTTCTGGCCAAAGCCTTCATTGAAAAGGCGGGAAAGATAGGTACGGTTTATCTGCATATATTGAGCGGCATCTGAACGTTGGAAGGTAGGCTGCAGATAAGGCTTTTCAGTGCGCATCCATGTATCGAAACGGATCATCTGTTCTTCCATTTCCTTAGGTGTTTTCACCTGTTCGGCGAGGATAGCAGGTTCGGGAAAAGCCTCCTCCTCTGCTTCATCATCATCAAGCGTTTTGCGGAAAAAACCTTCCGGATAAGGGCTTTCATGGAAAATAGATTTGAAATTGATATAGGAAAAGAAAGGGATTATCACCAGATAATGGATAAGTGCCGGAAGGCCTGAACCGTCGAACATGGCCCAGTAATAAACAAGCGTCATCAGCGTTAGTCCCAGCAGGTAATAGCTTATCCAGGAAAGATCCATCCGGCCGATGGTGGAATAATGATCTTCCACCCACCGTTTATAGCGCGGGGCAAACGAGACGAAGAACCACAGCTCGACCAATAGGTATATAGCGGAAAAAAGAATAAATACCAAACGAAACCAGATATTGAAATGTCCCAGCGAGGCAATAAACACTTCCTTTTCTTCGATTTTCTCCGGCGTCTCACCCGTTATCAACAGTCCCGTCGCGTATACCGCTAAAATAACAAGAAAAGGTAGCATAATAAAGAACGCCCGCCGGAATGTCAGCCACCCCGAACGAATAATCTCGATAATGTAATACAACGTGATAATCACCATTAAAGTGCCACCTATCAATCCGGGTAATGGAAGAAAGCCCCGTGATGGTGTTGCATCGAAACTGGCGATCACAAAAAGCCCGAGTATATAAGCAAGTCCCCAGAAAGCCATTGTCCACCCCAGAATAAGCTGTGCCCGCATCTTTTTTTTCCTTAATAGGAGCAAAAGTGCAGAAATAATACAGATTGTAGCAGCCGTCGTGTCCAGCGCAAAAATGATTGATTTTATCATTGGAATACGTTGATGTTCGCAAAGATAAAAAATGCTTATTGAAAACGGCTTTCCGGGATAGGCTTTTTGATAAAAGACCGCATTCAGGAGGGGTAGATTGGAAGATGGGGTTGACTTTTTAGTCAGCCCCATCTTCCAATATTTTCGATTGAGTACAACTACGGAACAATCACTTTATAAGTTTCTCCGCCAACCCGCACAATGTAGATTCCCGTTGACAATGCGATAGTATCAGTCCCTGACACCTTACGTTGTGCCACAACCTGCCCCCTCAGATTATAAACTGCAACATCCACAGCTTTCCCTGAATAATTGTCAATCGAAGATCGGCCTAAGTCAATTGTCAATTGTCCATTGTCAATTGTAATCTTCAAATCGGCAACGCCGATGTGAAGATTATCCGTCGGATTGCGGTCTTCCACTGTGATAACAAACGGCCCGGTAACTTTTTCAAGGGTATAGATCAGCACTATGGGCTCTGTTTCAGGGAGAGGGTCGGATGATTCATCGTTACGCAGTGGGTTATCACTATCATGAAATGATTCCGCTTGCTCCGGTGTCATTTCCACGCCGTCGGCATAGAGTGTGATATCAGCCGGGTTTTTATAGGGAGGAAGCAACATGCCGAAGCGGAACGGTTCGCCGTAAGCAACTTTATGGATACCTGCCGACGGATAGATAGCACAGCCTTTCACTTCCGGCAACGTCACTGTATATTCCCTGAGAGCCACCACGATTGAATGATCTGCTTCGATGCCCTCCAACCTATAAGTGAAATAAAGATTGCCTCCAAGGTCTTTAAACGACGTCTCATTGCCATCCACCAGCAACAATACGTCAGCAGCTCCCAATTCACGGTTTTCCGGGCGGAATGTCAGAAGCAGGCCATCTCCTTCTTCAACGGTCAATTCACCGGGCTTAATGCCGCTCAGGTCGATGCCTGGAGCAACCTCAAGCGTGATCGAATAGCTAAAAGATGGTGCGCTCCATGCCGGATTATGTATCTCTGCCGGGGGAGCCGGAAAGTCACCCTGCAATACCGGCATCGTCTGATGGGAAGAATCAAAATTCCAGAGGCCCGTATCCCAGTCGTTTGCCGAATCGCTGTTGACAAAAGGCGGAGCATCGGTTCGTCCGTTCCAACGCGCCCCGTTTTTACCGTCGGCTTCTCCATAGGTACCGCCATCTGCTGCGTATGCATAGTTATTTGAAAGTACACAATCAGCGGTACGCCCACCTACAACCAAGCCGTTTATACCTTCAGAAGATGAGAGCACAGCCAGGCTGTTTTCAAGCGTGCACGACCCATCTCTGGCCGGTATCTGTTCTTCTTCATCTTCTTCTATATTCTGGTTCATCAAAAGCCCGATAAGGCCTCCTGTCCAACTGCTGCCACTTTCTATCTCTGCATACGAGAAAGAGTTGCGGATCACAATGTGGGTTCCTTGCGTCATGGCACCGCCAATCAATCCACCCGTATTCTCATCCTCATTACGGGAACTCGATGAATTTTCCCGAACGGAACCGGTATTGTAACAATCGGTCAGCAGCAAATCATACTCTTGTCCGGTATATTGTCCAATAAGCCCTCCGGTATTCGACCAGAAGTCGCTTTTACCCCGTGTAACCGTTCCCTCGTTGAAGCAATTACGGACGTATATATCAGTTTCGAATGCAACCATACTGCCCACCAATCCACCGGTATCCGAAGCGCTGTCGTTATCTGCACCAATCACTTCGGCGCTATTGCTGCAATCACTCAGTTCTCCTCCATCCATGGCGCCGATGAGGCTGCCGGTAGAAGATGCACAACGAAATGAATCAGAACCTTGCACCCGGCCGGTTACGTGGCAGTTGATTATCGAAGAGGAAAAGGCTTTTCCTGCAATCGTCCCCGTTTCAAATCCCAACCCTCCGTCTTCTAATTCCCGATGGCCTTCGATATTGACATTTTCCAGTGTCAGGTTTTGTACAGTGCCCCCTTCAATCTCACCGAACAATCCTCTCATTCCTATGCTGTTATCCGAGGTGATTGTCAGGTTACGAATAGCATGGTTTTGCCCGTCAAAAAGCCCCTTGAAAGGGAAGAAGCCACCACTGCCAATGGGTATCCAGTCGTGGCTGTCGGGCATATCGATATCATTCATCAGACAAACCTTTTTCCCCTCGAAAGTCAGGCTAACCCCTTCGTTCACTATCTTCGCCAGGTTTATCAATCCATCGTAGGAATAGATGGTGAAAATAGTATTTTCATCATACTGGCTTTTATTCTCGTATTGAGCCAGGTCGAACCCTTTGATTTCATCAGCTGCGGCTATAAATGCCACAAAAGTGAGGACAGTTGTCATCATACATCGTAGTAGTTGTTTTCTCATGTCAATAGAATTAAATTGGTTATTACTTAACCGACAAAAATAACAAGCATAAAATTACGGGCATACCCCACAAATGGGGTTTTAAAAAAAGGTGAGTTACCAATACTACTACCGAGCCAAACAACAACAAAACGAGGAGAGTCTGTTACAGGAGGAGAAATTTGATACTAGCATTGTCGCACATACCTTCAAATCTTCCTCGATTCGGAAGATATGGTTAGGTTACGGAACAACTACTTTATACGTTTCACCGGCAGCACGCACGATGTAGATGCCTGGCGATAGGGCGATTGTTGTCGTTCCCGATACCTTGCGGGTAGCTACGATTTGTCCGCTGAAGTTATAAACTACGACATCCACCGCTTTGCCTGAATAATTGTCCATTGTCAATTGTCCATTGTCAATTGCAATACTGAAATTGCCTCCGGCAATTTCAGTATTGCCCGTTGGGTCTTTACGGATAGCCGTCACTGTCACCGGGCCGGTTATTTTTTCGATCAGATAGAATAGGTCGATAGGACATACTTCGGGATCGGGTTCATAGTTGGGATCGACTTCCTCATACTCACCTTCTTCCGGTATTTCTGCTTCTTCCTCCGTATCGCTGCGTAACTGCGATTGCTGATTGATGCCCAGCGGGTTTTCATAGTAGGGGATAAGTTTCGTTCCGTTGATGAAAACCTCTACATCATCGTCGTTTATGGCCCATGTACGGAAAACAAACGGTTTGCCATATTCCCCGTACGGGCTGCCGCTAACAGAGCTAAAGGTGGCAGGCAGGGTTACCGGATATTCTTTCATGGCAATAAGAATAGAATGATCCTTATCGACTGTCAGCGTATAACTATGATAATAATCACCTCCCAGGTCTTTAAAATCCGTTTCTACGCCATCGACAAGCAAGAGCACTTCGTTTGCAGTTTCCGTGCGGTCTTCCGGCCTGAACAGAAGGGTTAATTTACCACCTTCTTCTACGGTCAGATCGCCGGGTCTCTGGTTTTGAAGATCAATACCCGGAGCTATCTCGAGGGTGACTGTATAGGTGTCTTTTGCCGGTTCCTCTTTGATCACCAAATACAATGTTTCTGCACCAGGTGTTGTGTTATCATATTCAAAACTGTATTTGGAAGGGTCTACTTTTGTTGTGACATTTATCCACACCGCAATATTGTTATAATCTCCTTCAACGATTTCCCCCTTAAATACCTCATATTTTCCCGGGATCCACTCGTTTATATCGTTAAAATACACAGAGTTACGATCTTCTATTTTTATCTTTTTAGCCTCGGTCGTGGGGTTAGAAAAAATAAAACGGTAATTATAAAAAGTCAGTTTCCCGGGGAAAGTAGTGTTGATCTCCAGTTGGCCCTCTCCCGAAATATTGAAAACGGTATTATCCGTCATCTGCAAGTTATTTCCATCTGCCATCTGCCATGTACCTGCGAGGTTAATCTCTGCATCGTTACCTAAAATTACCTGATCACTACTTCTAAAGAGAGTGCTATTATTGATATTTATTTGAGCTTCATTTATGGTTGTTGTTAAGTCTGAAGCGAGAATGGATCCTTCACTTAAATTTACTATAACCCCACCATCAAAGGTTGCTGTACTGGTAAAGGTAAGCTGACTGTCTTTTTCAAGGGAAATCTCACCGTCGGTAAAGGTAACTGGATTTGAGGCGACAAATGTACTACTTTCCTTAAAGGTTATTTCACTATTAGAAAAGTAAACAGGTGAAGCAGCGTTTAACCTACTCCCTTTATCACTGACAATATTGATATCCGCAAAAGTTGTGTTTGCCTGTACTGTAAAATCATTACTCTCGCTTAACTCAATTGTTCCTCCCACAAAATACAGAGTGACATCGTCAGAGGATTCAACATTCAGTTTCTTTCCGGTATTCATCGCTATTTGGATATTATTCAGAGAGAGAGAGCTTTCTGTATGGCTAATGATTTTTATAGTCAAATTTTTATCTATTGTTTGTATACCTTCATCTAGAGTATAGATTCCATCACTTGTCACGATGATTTCGAGAACAACCTCATCGGCTGCATTTAATGTTGGATTTGTACCGAGAGCAGCGAAAAAATTATCCAGGGAGTGAAAATTTAATCCTAATGCAGGAGATGATGGATCAAGAGTCGCTGTTTCCGTATCTGCCTTTGCTGCTGTGGAAATGCCAACCATTAAAAGGAGGCTTACATAAAATAGTATTGTTTTCATATTCTTTTGTTTATCACGTAATTGTTCGCTATTTGTATCAGGATGTAAATATTCAAATAATTATGAACATGAGCAAATGAATTGAGAAAAATATGTAATATGGTGGTATGAATGTGTTTTGATGGTAATATCAACCTGTAGGGGCAGCCCGATGTGGCTGCCCGATACCCACCACATCAACAAATTCGGGCGGCCACATAGGGCCGCCCCTACAAGATAAATACCTTCAAATATCTTTCAACCCGAATACGGCCTGTGATCTTAGCGATGCCCATCATCCTCTTTCCAGAGGTGGAAGGTGATGTGTAAAATCACTCATCACTCACCACTCATCATAATCTTGTAAGTTTTGTTTCCAACTGTAACGATATAGACTCCCGGAGATAGTGGAATGGCTGTCCGGCTATCGTTCAGCGTACGCTGTGTTATGAGCTGTCCGGTAGGGTTATATATTCTCGCGGATGCTCCTGCCGGTGCATTCTCAATGTACAATATACGATTATTTGTGTAGAGGAGTATTTCACCCTCTATCGCGTAGTTGCCTACCGGCGGGTCTACTCCGCGGGCTTCAATAATAACGGGGCCTTTTATGAATAGTTCGAAGATATACATTGAACTACGGAGTTCCCCGGTATACTCTTCCAGTTTCACTCCATTGGCATAGATACATCCCATGTGTATTGTGCGACTTATTGTGGAAGGAACGGTTGTACGGCCCCCAATATTTAAATTATTTTTGAAGGGCCTATTAAATATAGGCCTTTTTTAATGTTTAATTCTTAATTGCTTTCATATTGTTTTATTTAATCGATTATTTGAATATATATTATTCATAATTTTTAGATTTTTATTGGATGCGTGAGCATATACCTTCACCGCCCTAAGCATATATGTTCGGTATAAGTGAGCCTATACGCTCACGCATTTGAGGGTATATGTTCAAATAAGTAAAAGTATTATCATAAAATTTCCCCGGAGCGATACCAGGCATACCAGGCAAAAACACAAACTTTTGAATGTATAGAGGTAGAAAAGTGTAGCATTGGGAAGCAAAAAAGGATGCTGCACTTTGTTGTTATGTGTACAAAAGTTGGGATATTGCCTGGTATGCCTGGTATCATAGATAATATCTATAAGATAAGATTCAATCAATCAAAAGGGATATTGGGTTGATTATCATTGACTTAATCCCCTTTGTCTTCTTCATTGCCGAATCCTTTCCGGCGGCGTTCGACTTCTTCCTCGTCGATTTTTACTACCCGAAAAACACGTAATTTATGATGTCTAACCTGCTCAAAACCGTGTTTTCGGAGTATCATCGACAGGTTATTTGCTGCCTGGCGGGTGATGTGTATAGGGGCTTTGTAGGCTAAATGCTGCAAAATTTGCGTGGTAGAGAGTAGAAGGATGTTGGTGTCCGTTGGTTCGGGTAGGCGGAAATAGGTGAAGAGAAGTTCCTCCTCCGGGCTCTGGATGCGGAAAGTCTCGTTGTTGAGATGTAGGTTTTCGATTTCTATGCCGTCGAACCAGTATTTATAACAGCCCCTAAAAAGTGCAAGTGCCTGTGCGTAGAGCCCGGCATAGTCGATGGGCGAGAGATAGTCGATTCCGGTTGTTTCGAAACAGAGGAAGCGACGGGCGCCGGTCAGGTCGCTCAACACCTGGATGGTGTTTGCTGAGGCAGTGAATGAGCAACAACGGGGATATGTCTCGGTATCTCGTCCATAGGCTCGTCGTTCACGGATAATCGGGGTGGTTATCATTTCTTTGAGCTGGTTAAGCTCACGCTCACCTAATGCTCCGAGTTCATCCAGATTAATTAATATACAGGCGGCCAGTGCCAAACGGATATCTTTCGACCGGGGATCAGCAGGCCCGGAATGAATGTAGTTTTTCAATTCAGGGGGTATCAGGTTCATGCACCAGGATGTTTTGCCTACACCTTGCGGGCCACAAAACACCAGTACTGTGTGATTGATTATTTCGGGAATAAGTGCACAGGCTACCATTGCTACAATCCATCGACGGAAGCATTCTATCCACAGGTCGGGACGGGTTGTGGTAACCGTTGCGGCTACCCGGGCGATATGGTCGGTGGTGCCATCCCACTTCGGCAGGCCGTAGAAATATGCTTCAAAAGGGTTGTATGGGGGAACGAAATGGGAATAGATGAGTATGCGGAAGGTAGCAAACTGACAGCGTATACCGGCTTTAATCACTTCGCACCAGAGTGTGTGCAACATTGTTTCATCAACTAATTGAAAGTCTTTTTTGTTCTTTTTGCGCTTGATCTCTATGCGTTGTGTAATTACATTATGACGCAGCCTGAAATTTGTGCTCAGGTAGTTCTCCAACTCTTGCAGAGGTGGATTCTTTTCTTCTTTTTCTTTTCCGGCTTTCTCTTTCGGCTGTTCCTCCGGAACATTATAGGCGCTCTGAACCACCTGGGTGATCTCCGCTTCTCCCAGATCGATGAAATGCTTGTAGCAATAGGCGATTACTTCTTCCTGTGGCAGTTCCCTGCGCCGGCAGTAATGGCTGAACAGGTAGATGTAGTTGTTGCGGTTACCCGTTTCGTAGTTAGCTACCCGGTTGGTTACCCGGCGTGCAGCGGATAACCTACAACCGATTTTATGGCGTTCCTTTTGCGTATCAGCTATCTCCTTCTCCTTCTCCTCCTCCTCAGGTTGTCCCATTTCAGCAATCTTCTGCTCTTCCCGTTGTTCCATTTCCCGGATCATCTCCGCCATGCGCGGAGAGACGTACATCTCCGGATCGTAGGAGTCGAAGCAGAGGCGCCCGGGGTCTTTGCCTGATGGGTCGATACGTACACCCAGTAGTTTCTCATACGTCTCAAGCATTTGCCCGAAGGTGGTGCGGTGGTTGTCTACCGTGAGTGGATGGGTGGTGGCCGGACAGACTCCGATCTTTACGCCATGCCCAGAACAGCTGCGGAAGCAAAAGGCGGTAAGCGGGTAGTCGGATGCTTTCCATACGATGGGGTCGACCTGGTCGGCTTCGAGCTTATCGATGTCGAGGATGATCAACCGGTTGTAGACGGATAGATTCTCCATCCGGCGTGTGCCGGTGAAGGTTGCCGAGAGCGTGTAGCCGGGCAGGGATTTCTTGAGCTTTTCAGCTTTTTGAGAATCTCCTGCCGTCATTGCTTCGCGGATGGCATTCACTTTGGCGGCACTGCGGCCGTCGCGTATCCCGCAAAGGAATTCCTCTACGGGGATGTCTCCCTCATTGCGGGAGAAACTAACAAAGCATGTTACTTTCATTTTGATCTGTTTTTAAAAGTTATAAATAATGTACACAACACACTTTGTTTCACTTGTATGCGGCAAAGATAGGGAGTGGGTAAATACGGTTTATTACAGAATGAAATGGGTTGAAAATCTAAGGATATGCCATTTATTGACAGGGCATATAGGCAGGAGAAGCCTTTATTTACGTGGTGGTGTTGTAATTTTGAACTTCTTAAAATAGCGCAGGTATACATCTTCTATATATACACCTTTGCGTAGCAAGGCGGCGAACGATTCTGTTTTATAAGAAGTTTTGAAGCCCCAGCAGGCGATACGTGCCAGTTTGAGTGATCCGCCGCTGATAATTTCCAGGCGATAGAGCAGATGGGAAATCACTAGAAATGCTTTGGGATGGAGCACTACGGGCCGTTCAAAGTCGAAGATTATCACGCTACACCCGGGAGGACGGGGGAAGCGGTCGCGATAGCGGATAAGGAATTGGCGTACGAATAATTGTTCCTGATAGGTGCCGTCTTCCAGGTAGGGGGTGACGAAAGTAGTCCACTGATTAAATGTTTCATCAGACACTACAGATTGTCCTACTGCTTTCGTGAACCGATCGTAAGCAGGGAAATAATCTTTTATATCTATCTCCTTATTCAATAATAAAGTATTACTCCCCCGGGAATAATGTTTGTGGTTTTTTTATTAGCGTTTGAATATTAAATGGTACAAAGATAATAATTAATAATGGGTATAAGGGTTATATAAAAAAATCAATCCTGTTTGGCTACATTCCGGCTGTCGGGCATAATTTATTTGATTTCACCGGTTGGTTTGTACGTTAATTCACTATTTTTGTTCCAAATGGTACATACTTATGAAAAGGACAAATACAATTTTAGTAGTCATTCTGTTGATGGGATTAGCAGGGTGTGGAGGAAACAAACAATCGAACGATGGTTTAATCACCGTTGACCTTTCGAAGAGTTATCCTAACAAAGAACTGATTCTTCAGGATATTATGGATGTGGAATATATTGTGCTGGAAACTACTGACGAATTTCTCACACAAGGTTTGGTACGAGATGTAGGGGAGCAATACTTAGTGGTGACGAACCGGGTTAGTGACGGGGATATATTTATTTTTGACAGAAAAACCGGTAAAGGAATAAGGAAGATAAACCGCAAGGGTGAAGGGGCGGAAGAATATGTAAGAGTTTATGGAGTTATTCTGGATGAAACCAATGGTGAAATATTCGTGAATTCACCGGGCAATAAAATCCCGGTTTACGATCTTTACGGAAATTTCAAACGGTGCCTGAATCTTAATCAGGAAGTTGCATCTGTTTTAGATTATGACAAAGATAATTTGATTGGTTATGACATGTCGGAATATAATAATAAAGGACAGGACAGAAACAAATCATACCATATTATCATATCCAAACAGGATGGAAGTATAACCCGGGAAATATTCATTCCTTTTAAAACGATTAACACACCGGTTGTGAATGATGATAATGGATTTGTGGTAGCTTTTACTTACCACATACGCCCTAGCCACGGCAAATGGACACTTAATGAAACATCATCCGACACATTGTATAACTATGCACCGGATGGCACATTAATTCCTTTTATTGCCAGAACTCCTTCCGCACACGACATGGATCCGGAAATTTTTCTTTATATGGGCATTCATACCGACCGTTATTATTTTATGGAGGCCAAGAAAAATATATTTGACTTCGAAAAGGGCCGTGGATTCCCTTCGGATGAACTGGTGTACGACAAGGAAGAAAATACCCTGTATCAATTTACCGTGTACAATGGTGACTATGCAGAAAAAAGAACGGTAGCTATGACAGCAAATCCGATTAATAGCAAAATCGAAAACGCAACAACTTTAGATGCATTCCGGCTTATTGAGATTTATGAGAAGGGTCAACTGAAAGATGGCAGATTGAAAGAAATAGCCTCGCAGTTGGATGAAGAAGACAATCCGGTGATTATGTTGATGAAACAGAAGAAATAGTAGGAAATTGCAGAAAGGAGTTAAAGGAGTCAGAGGAGTCAAAGGAGTTAAAGGAGTCAGAGGAGTCAAAGGAGTCAAGGAGTCAGAGGAGTCAGAGAAGTTAAAGGAGTTATCAGTTGTTTCGCTCCTTTACTCCTTTGACTCCTTTGACTCCTTTAACTTCTTTAACTCCTCTGACTCTGCAAATTACCTTACCACTACCTTATATATCCTGTCTCCTGCTTTGACCACATAGGGGCCTGAAGGGAGATGGAAGCTGTCGGAAGTGGTTACCTGACGTTTGGCGGTCAGTTGGCCGGTAACGGTGTAGATCACTGCTTCTATCGGGGTGGATGTTTCGATATAGAGCTGTCCGCCGGCCGACCATAGTTTCAGGTCATTGTTGATAGATGTGTTACCTACCGGATCAGGGTTTGGATCGATATCACCCAGTTCGAAGGTGGCTACGATATGGGTGTTTTCGTTGATGGTGATCATTCCACCGTCCACAATTTCCTCACCATTGACGGCCAGTTTTACAAGTGTAAGCCCGGCCATTCCCGGATGTGCCTGTACGACCAGACGTGTACCCCGATCGACATAATCACCTGAGTTGACTGTTGCACTTGAATTGTTGTAAATAGACAGTTCAACGACTCCGCTCCAGTTGGCTTCCCAGGTAACAAGGCGAAGTTCTTCTTCAGGTTGAACCGGTATTCTTACAGTAACGGTAGCCGGATCACTCTCGAGCGTTTCCGTTCCGCAGCCTGTTGTGCTGCCGGTCACTAATACACGGTAGTCACCTGCTTCGGTGGTATTATAGGTTGCCTCTGTAGCGCCTGACAGGTCTTCGAAATCACCTCCGGCGTTTTTCTTTTGCCACTGGTAACCCAGATTTGATCCTTCTGCCACGACAGTAAGCGAAGCGGTTTCACCTATAAGTATCGTTTTGTCCTGAGGGTGTTCAGTGATTGCAAGCGGTAATTCAACCTTGATGGCCAGCTCTTTCGCTGCGGTCTCTGATCCTGCTTTATTACGTGCCACAATGGAATACTTGGTTTCTCCGGCTTCTTTTGGCAGGTAGATATCATTTGTTATTTCCTCGTAAGAACCACCTTCGGTTTTATACCAATAGGTGAATTCCGTGTTCGTGTTTTTCAGATAGTCAGCCAGACGGATTCCGTCCTGTAAATCCTCGCTGGTTGTGCAATAGGCTGTCGGCATATCACTATCTATTGTCAGTTCGAGTTTCGGGCAGATGATAACTGTTGTCGTTTTGCTTTGTTTCTGATTGCAACCATCTATGATAACATAGTATTCACCGGATGTACTAACTTCCAATGAGGCTGATTCGGCTCCGCTTATTGGCGTATAGTCAGTGCCGCCCACATCACCGCTGAACCATGTATACTCTACATTATCACCACTGGCCGCTACTCTGAGCGTTGTTTTTCCTCCAAAGTCCAGATAGAGCGTTTCTTCTTTCAGGTCATCGGTAATCATCACCGGTTCATTAACAATGAACTCGATCTCTTGCGGCTTACCTTTAAAGATATTATTGGCCGCACGCGCCCATACGGAATGAGAATTTTCCACCTTATACGGGAAGCTGATCGCAGAGGTACATTCTTCGTCGGCATAAAGCGTAACGGTTACTCCTTCAGCTATCGTGCTGGTTCGTATCAGATCAGCCAGATTGAAGTTTTTTGATCCGCAGATAACCGACAGAGTTCTGATCTCGAATGTAAGAGCGGGGTAGACGGTTACTTTTACGGGCACTTTGCCGTAGTCATCATTTAGAGTGGGTTCATCACTATTGGGGAAGAGTGCTGCTACCCAGAAGGTCACTTCCTCTCCATTCGTCAGGTCTTTGCCTTGGAAATCATCTGCTTGAGGGGTGTATACATAGGTTGTTTCGCCTTCTGTATCTTCTATCTCAGTAGTCAGCGCCTCATCGGCATACCAGCTGCCGGACAGGCCGTTGGCTGCTACCGTCAGATCGATTTTCTCGCCTACCGATACCTGATAGTCGGTTGCTCCGACTGGCAGGATAGCGACAGATGTTGCTCCTGAGCCGACGCTTCCCTCCCATGCGGGGCAATCCCCAAATTTAGTCATCGACACCATAGTGGCTGTCAGCAGATGAAGCGGAACGTTTGCTGCACCTGTGAGCTTCATAGGGATTGTAAAGGTGATATCCTTGCCTTGTCCTTTGTTTCCGCTGTCATTGATCTTTTCTATGGGCAGCGTTACTTTGATGGTGCGTTTGCCTGATTCGGCTATTGACACATCTTCATGGTTGGTTGTTGCCGGAAGTCCTGCAATATCACTGCTGTTCATCCGGATCGTACCGTCGATATCCATAGCATCGGGAAGTTCCAGCAGCAGGTAATCCTCCACGGCAAGATCTGCATCGGGACCGGTGATCTTACGGATTGTTACTTGCCACTCACCTGTCGGCTGCCACTGGTTGAAGGCTGCGCGGTACATTTGTGTGTTGACACTGAAGGCATAATCTCCCGCGTTTTCAGGTAGTAGGGAGGGTGAATTCAGGTTATGAGAAGGTGCGTTATTTCCACCCGCATTCAGGCCGGTTATCAGGCCGGTATAGCGCATTCCTTTCAAGTCGGAATTACATAGCGGCGCGAAATCGGCGGTGATAACGGCTTTGCGTTTGCTATCCGGGTCGCCGCTAAGGAATCCTGGGAAGAGGATCTCGCTTTCTCCCAACACTGTTTTAAGGTCGATCGTAACGGTATGTTCCTCGGGTGCTACCGGGTCATTTTCGGCATTAAACAGGTCGTTGAGAGAGACTGTTTTTCCATTGTAAGTCAAAAATGCCGTATTTGGCTGATAGTATTGTCCGCGTGGTACCACTAAGGTGGTTTTCGGGTTGCGGATCAGCCCTTCACTCTGGGTTCCGTCGATAGTGAGTGTGAGTGTATAGGGTTCCTCATGTTCGATCATCGGATCGGATATGCGGATCGATCCGGCAAGGCGTGGATTGGCCATCGTCACACGGATCGTGGTGTTACCTCCCAGGTAATTGCCAAGCGCCTGGGTAGATAGTTCGGCTTCTGTCGGGGCAATCCAGGTGTTATCATTATAACCGCTTACCGAATAGATACGGATATCTTCGCTGGTGCCGGTAAAGTCGAAATCAAGCGAGTAGTCAGTGGAGGTGTTTCCGGCTACATCGCCTAATGGAATCCAACGGTCTTGAAAGCCTTCGCCTTGGATTGTTTTACCGGAGCCTTTCAAACTAATGTTCTTTACACTTCCTTCAACATACAACCACATATTGTAGAGCGTAGCGTCGGTGCTGTTGTTGCCTACGGCGATATTCGGGATCGTTACACGTGTGCTGTAAGCTTTGATAGAGTTGATACTTGGCTCGATTGTGATGGTGGCACCAAGATAGTTGAACGTTACATCCCAAGAAGTTGTGTATTCTATTTCAGTCCCCGGTTTTTTTAATATAAGTGTTCTTTTTGAAAGCCCGGATGCTGGCGCAGCTTTGGTTGCGTTAATCTTTACGGTAATATTCTGAGACCACCTGTCGTCAGGCAACATCCATTTGTCATTTTAAGCGTTCCGGAACCATCATATTCTAAGTCATACAGACTTTCGAAATTAAATGTGTGAGTATTCCCTTCCCGTTTGAACGGAACAATCTGAGAACTGGGTCCCTCGCCATCTAGTGAGCCACGGTTACACTCATTTCGTCGAATTCATACCCTTCAGGCAACTCCCATATCATTTGATAGGGATAAGCATGCCGACGCACTTCATTTACGAAATAGGGGGAAGGTAAGTTTGAATATAATACAGCCTGAATACCGGCATTTATCGTCAATATACCTTCCTTAGCAAAGGTTTGTGTTTGTGAGCCGGCTGGCCAATAGAGTAGAGGTGCTAAATGAACAAATCTCACATTTCTTTGGATTTTATCCCTTCCTTTTCGATCCGAATTTTCGAAACTTCCCTTTACATCACTGACCGGATTGTGGCTAACAAAGCATTCCGCATTGAAAACTAAGGATTTTGAACTATCCATTAAACAATCTTCAAAAGGTAAAAACAGGTTCACCAGTTTACCACTCTTCAGATATTGTTTCGCTTTATCTTCCAATACCAGATATGCGTAATCGCTACCTTCAGTGTGGACAGTCACTTTTTCGTTGGGAACAGAAACTCCTCCAATCGTAAGGGAAAGTTGATCTTTCAACAAATTCACATTGTATCCGGTACCAACTCCAATCGTACCATTAGCAACCTTGACAGGCAGATAGAGATATTCGTAATCCGCATCCAGAATGGTTGCTTTCCAATGCATTTCTCCTTTATCTCCGGATATATACAGATAAGAATTGATTTTCCCATCTTCTGCCAGTGTGCCATCATCCGGAATATGATCCTCATTATTATCCTTCAGCTCTTTGGTGATACGTTGGAAACTGAAATCATCCAACCGGATACCTGTTTCCGGGATCAGAGTGACCGTTTGGTGTACGCGGGATACATTTCTCAGCTCCTGTCCATTAAAGGAGTAGTCGATCCAATAGGTTATCTGTCCTTTCCGGCTTTCTTCACCTATTGCTAAGCCTTCAGTTGCTTTATAATCAACATACAGAGAATACTCTGCTATCTGGCTGTAACTTATAGCGGCAGATGAGAATAACAATGAATAGACGCCTGCTTCCAGCTTTCCGCTTCCGGCTACAGCTGGGAATTCTTTGCCCGAATCATGTTTCAAACGAATAGCTTCTTCCCAGTTACCCGTGTATTGCAAATCCATCCAATCAGGTAGTTTCACGGAAAGCCGGAATTTATCAGTTCATAGGTTTTATTCGTTTCGGTATCCACCTCTTTGAGGTAGTGGTAGCGTTTGATATTACTTATTCCAAGGACAACTCTTCTTTCCTGTGGATCCCATTCTTCCGGATAGAGCTTCCATGGGGTGGTTACACTACTTGACCGGCGACGGTGGATAACGCGTATAAATACGCTGCCTGCACTGCGTCTTACTTTAGACGAGGGGCGGAGATGGAATTCAATTGAGGCCATTTCTTCAATTATTAATTAATTATAAATTAAAATATATACTGGTTAATTACATGCTACCATACATAGCACAGGCGCAAGGTATGTTTTTTTTAGAACAGTTGGACGAAGAGAAGAGTTGAAAATGGAGGGGTGAGCGAAGGAGGTAGCCGTCTTAATTTAAAACCTTATCTTTGACGCTGAAAAGGCAAAAGAAATAACATCTCATGATAAAAGCAGTATTTTTTGATATTGACGGTACGCTGGTCAGTTTCAAAACACATAAAGTCCCGGCATCAGCCAGGAAGAGTATCCGGTTATTACGGGAGAAAGGTATTAAAGTGTTTATCGCTACAGGCCGCCGGATGAAGGGGATCGATAATGTAGGCGATTTGGTTTTCGACGGGTATATAACCGTGAATGGCGGGCTTTGCCTTGTCGGAACAGATAAGGTTATTTACCGACATTGTATTCCGAAGGAAGATATCGAGGCTATGATCCACTATCAGGAGACTGTAGAGGAGTTTCCCTGTGCGATGGCTCAGGAGGATTCTATCTTTATGAATTATGAAAATGAGCATGTGAAGGAAGTTTTCGATATGTTGAATTTCCCTAAACCGCCGGTGGCAACTCTTCGGGAAGCTGCCGGGAATCCTACGCTGCAGTTGATAGCTTTCTTCAACAAGGAACAGGAGGAAGAGATTATGTCGATCATGCCTCATTGTGATGCTACCCGCTGGAATCCTCTCTTTACGGATGTTGTACCTAAGGGAAGCAGTAAAAGTGTAGGTATTGACAAAATTCTGGAATATTATGGCATTTCCCTGGAAGATACGATGGCTTTTGGTGATGGAGGTAATGATATTCAGATGCTACAACATGTTGCTATAGGTGTTGCTATGGGCAATGCTGCTGATGATGTAAAAGAGGCTGCGGATTATGTGACGGATTCGGTGGATAATGATGGGGTTTATAAGGCACTTAGACATTTTGGGGTAATATAAAGGTAGGAAGGTGTATCAAAAGCCTGAAATCTTAATTTAAACACAGAGCCACGGAGGCACAGAATTTTTTATTATTTGAAAATCAAGACTCTGTGTCTCCGTACCTCTGTGTTTATCCTTTGATTTCTATTCATAGATGACTTTTGACACACCCGCGGGATAGTATGGAGTGATAATGTATACGATATAAGTAACTAGGCTCCTCTTCTTATCCAAGAAGAGGAGCTGGGAATGTCTATTTGGTATTTCCTTAATGATATATAATACCACCAACTATTATTTATTTTCTCGGGAAAGATTATCTTTGTGCCGGGTGTAAATACCTGTCATAGTAATAACAAAATAATAATACTACTAAAGATGAGAATCATTCTTTTAACCGTTGCCGTTTTAGCCGGTATATGTTTTAGTGCAAATGCACAATTGAAAATTGGAGGCAAGAAAATCGACACAAAGAAAGTGCTAAATGCTGCTTCTGATGTGGCTACTGCTGTCACATTATCGGATGCCGATATTGCAGCAATGAGCCGGGAGTATATCCAGTGGATGGATGAACATAATGAAGTAGCCGGGCCGGGTACGGAAATGGGAGATCGTCTGGCTCGCCTGACTGATGGTATCCGGATCAACGGGCTGAATCTGAATTTTAAGGTTTATCATGTGGTAGATGTGAATGCCTTTGCCTGTGGCGATGGAAGTATTCGAGTATGTGGAGGATTGATGGAGGTGATGGACGATGCGGAAGTCTTGGCCGTTATAGGACATGAGATAGGACACGTGGTGAATACGGATGTGAAAGATGCTATGAAGAGTGCTTATCTGAGATCGGCTGCTAAAAATGCTATGAGTGCAACAGACGGCGTGGTTAAGAAACTGACTGATTCAGAGCTTGGTTCGTTGGCGGAAGCGCTGGCAGGTGCTCAGTTCTCACAAAAACAGGAGAATGCTGCGGATGACTATGCTTTCGAGTTTTGTATTGCGAATGGTATCGATCCGTATGCAATGTCTAAATCGCTTAGTAAGTTGGTAGAGTTATATGGAGGCGCTCAGTCGTCAGCGGTACAAAAGATGTTCTCTACCCATCCCGATAGTGAGAAAAGATCAAAAAGGATGAAAGAAAAGGCGGATAAGTATACGGGGAAGTAATTTAACGATTAATGATTAACGATGGAATACTATAAAGCAAATGAGAACCGCTATGCGGATGCGGCGTTTCGACGTTGTGGACGGAGTGGGGTGTTATTGCCTCCTGTTTCTTTAGGGTTATGGCATAATTTCGGGAGTGTGGATGTGTTTGAGAATTTTATAAAAATTGCTCATGCCGCTTTCGATCAGGGGGTGACTCATTTCGACCTGGCTAATAATTACGGGCCTGTGTATGGTTCTGCGGAAGAGAACTTCGGACGGATTCTAAAAAAGGGATTGGGGGCTTACAGGGATGAGATGATTATTTCTTCCAAAGCGGGATATGATATGTGGCCCGGGCCTTATGGGAACTGGGGAAGCCGGAAGTATCTGATGGCAAGCCTGGATCAAAGCCTGAAGAGGATGGGGCTGGAGTATGTGGATATCTTTTATTCGCATCGTCCGGATCCGGAAACGCCCATTGAAGAGACGATGGGTGCATTGGCGGATATTGTGCGGCAGGGGAAGGCTTTATATGTAGGTATCTCCAATTATAATGCGGAACAGACTGCTAAAGCGCTGGCTGCTTTGAAGGAAGAGCGTGTGCCTTGCCTGATTCATCAGGCTCGTTATTCTATGTTTGATCGTTGGACGGAGCCTGAGTTGCTTCCGTTACTGGATAAAGAAGGGGTTGGTATGATTGCTTTTTCTCCGTTGGCTCAGGGGTTGCTTACGGATAAGTATCTGCATGGGATACCTGAGAATTCGCGTGCGGCGAAGTCTACGGGGTATTTACAGGCATCCAGTATTACACCTGAAAGTATAGAGAAGGTAAGAAAGCTGAATGATATAGCCCTTCAACGGGGGCAAACGCTGGCCGAGATGGCGTTGGCCTGGATATTAAGAGATAAGAGGGTGACGAGTGTGATTATCGGAGCGAGTTCGGTGGATCAGTTGATGGATAACTTGAAGGCGCTGGGTAATATGGAGTTTTCTTCTGAGGAGTTGGAATTGATAGAAGGGGTATTAAAGTAGTATTAACTTAATGTGAGCTAAGGATTTGATTCAAATCGAGGAATATTTGAATATTTTTTTCAACACAGAGACACGGAGCACACGGAGATTAATATATTAAAATCAAATAAAACAACTCTGTGTTCTCTGTGTCTCCGTGTTGAAAATTTATCTTCAAATTTTACAATATGACTTACTATAATTATATATAAACATAAACATTAAATGGAACCATTCCTGCATCAGGTAGCATCGCT
This sequence comes from Tannerellaceae bacterium, assembly GCA_032073245.1. GTDB lineage: Bacteria > Bacteroidota > Bacteroidia > Bacteroidales > Tannerellaceae > QVMG01. The sequence goes on along the minus strand of DAMANX010000023.1, from coordinate 48,889 downwards.
TTTTTATAAAGAGCATGGGGCGGATATAAGCCGGTTGGCTTTTGTGTTCCCGAATCAGCGTGCAGGGTTGTTCTTTAAGAAGTATCTTTCTGAAATAGCCGTCGGGCCTATTTTTTCTCCTACGATACTGACGATTAATGATCTTTTTATTCAGTTAAGCGGGAAACAGGAGGCTGATCGTATACGGATGTTGTTTTCTCTCTATACGCACTATATCCGGATAAGCCGTTCGACAGAAACGTTTGATGAGTTCCTCTTCTGGGGGGAGATGTTGCTGAATGATTTTGACGATGTAGATAAGTACCTGGCGAATGCGCGTATGCTCTTCACCAATGTGACCGATCTGCGGGAGATTGAAAATGACTTTAGCTTTCTGAATGAGAAGCAGATTGCTGCCATACGTACGTTCTGGTCTTCTTTTCATCCGAAAGGTGACTCGGCTAACCAGCAGGAGTTTCTTGCTATCTGGAAAATTCTTTACGCATTGTACGAGAGCCTTCGGGAGGAGCTGGCGGCTGAAGGGAGAGGATATGAGGGTATGATCTTCCGGGAGGTCGTGGAGACGTTCGACGAAAAGAAATGTGCCAAACTGGGGTATGATCAGATTGTATTTGTTGGGTTGAATGCTTTGTCGGTGGTGGAAGAGAGATTGCTGAAGCAATTGCAGCAAATTGGGTTGGCTGATTTTTATTGGGATTATTATTCAGAGAAAGTGGTCGATCCGGATAACAGGGCTTCCTATTTTGTGGATCGTAACCGACAACTGTTTCCATCTCTTCATACACTTCCTGTGGAAGAAAAGAAGGAGAGCACACAGATCGATGTTATCGGCATTCCTTCTGGTATCGGACAGGCTAAACAAGTATATACCCTTTTGCAGGACTATCTGGAAAAAGGGGAGATGGAGGAGGAGAATGCGCTAAGGACGGCTATTGTGCTTCCGGATGAACAGTTGTTGATACCTGTACTAAACTCCATTCCCGAACAGATTACTTCGATCAATGTGACTATGGGGTATCCTTTACGGGGAACTCCTGTAGCGTCGCTGGTGGATGCTATACTTTCTCTTCAGAAAAATATACGGTATACGGATGGACAGCCTTTGTTCTATTTCCGGGATGTATTGCCGATCCTGAATCATCGGTATGTAGTATCAACTGCACCGGATATAATCAACTCTCTGGTGAGGGAGATCGTACAAAATAACCGGATATATATCAAACATGTTGAGCTGGGAAAGACAGCTTTGCTTGACCTTGTGTTTACTCCGATCATGGAAACTGAGGCTTTGTCGGATTATCTGATCCGGGCATTGGAACTATTGAATAAGGAACTGGATACGGATAAAAGAGACATTGACGAGGAGGATTCGGATAAGCCAAAACCCACTTCAAACCGTCAATTTGACAGTGAGTTTATATTTCATTATTTTACTACCATAAACCGGCTCAAAGAAGTGATGCACGAAGCCGGGATTGATATGAAGCCGGAAACCTATTCACGACTGCTCAAACGTGCTACAGAGACAATCACCATACCTTTCCGTGGGGAGCCATTGTCGGGATTGCAAGTGATGGGGGTTCTGGAAACACGTGCGCTGGACTTTGACCGTTTGATTATATTGTCGATGAATGATGGCATTTTTCCGCAACGTAAGGCTTCCAATTCTTTTATTCCTTATAACCTGAGGCGTGGCTTCGGGTTGCCTACATACGAGCATCAGGATAGTGTATGGGCATATCATTTCTATCGGTTAATACATAGGGCTAAACAGGTGAGCCTTATCTACGATACGCGTACCAGCGGTATGCAAACGGGGGAGGTGAGTAGGTTTGTGCATCAATTGCGTTATCATTATGAAGAGCCGATCGGGCAGAAACTGGTTGTATATAATATTTCTTCTTCGAAAACACCTCAGCTTGAAGTGAAGAAAAGTGAAGAGGTGATGGAACGTTTACGCCCTTTCCGGGAAGGGGGCGAAAAGGCAATTTCTGCCAGCGCTATTAATACGTACCTGGATTGTCCGTTGAAGTTCTATTTCTCTGTTGTGGAGAATGTACAGGAAGAGGATGAAGTTACGGAGTCGATAGAGAGCAGTATGTTCGGTAGTATTCTGCACAAGACGCTGGAATATCTTTATAAGCCTTTTACAGGGAAGATGGTAACTGCTGACCTATTGAAGCTGATACGTAAGGATAAAAAACTGATTAATAATACGATTGCCAAGGCTTTTGCCGGTGAATTCTTTAAATCGGAGGTTATACGTCCATTGACTGGACAGAATTATCTGATTGGTGAGATGATCCGTAAATATGTGGAAAAGGTACTGGAGCGTGACGGTAAATTAACGCCTTTCCAATATATACAGTCTGAAAAGCGTATGAGTGATATGTTTGTGCTTTCCGATGGCTCACGGATACAGTTGAAGGGTTTTATCGATCGTATCGACGAGGTGAAAGGCACGGTTCGTATTGTCGATTATAAGAGTGGGAGTGGTATATCTAACTTTAAGCAGATAGAAAGCCTTTTTGATAAAGAAGAGAAAGAGCGGCCCAAAGCAGTAATGCAGGTATTTATGTATGCGTGGATGTATGGCCGGTCGGAGGGCAATGCGGGGCGAAAGATTCAACCGGCTATTTACTATATGCGCTCGCTTTTTCAGCCTACATTTGACTCGCAGGTGTCTCAAAAAGAGGATAGGGGGAAAGGTGTTCCGGTGGAGGACTTCAATGAATATGCCGAGTCATTTGAAATGGCTATGCGTGGTTGCCTGGATGAAATATTCGGAACGGATGCTCCTTTTATTCAGACACCTACCGGAAAGGCTTGCGTGTACTGTCAGTTCAAGTCGATTTGTGGGAAATAACTTCTATCTCTATACTGACTTCTGTTCCTTTACCGGGCGCTGAATGAATAATCATTTTGCCGTTATAGGCAGAAACACGGGTACGGATATTTTCCAGTCCGGTTCCCAAATTGATCTCATTTGGGTCGAAACCTATACCATCGTCCTGTACAGTGAGAGCAATCACATTCTTATCGACCAATAGTTGGATATTGATGATCGAGGCGTTTGCATACTTGACTGCGTTGTTTACCAATTCAAAAGTACAGCGGTAGATCATAACTTCGAGCCGGCTATCCAGGCGGGTGTCCTCACCCAGATAATGAAAACGGGCTATCGGTATGGCTCTACTGAAGTCTTCCAGCGATAGTTTTAATCCATAACGTATAAGCGATTCGGGCATCATGTGATGGGCTACGCGGCGGAGTTCTCCGATGGATTCGTCCAACATGGCTGTAGCTCTATCGAACCGGGTCATGTCCTGTCCGTCCATAACGGAGAATGTCTGTATGTCCTTCAGGTTTAGTTTCACAACGGACAGCATACCCCCAAGGCCATCATGCAGGTCGCGGGCAAGACGTGACCGTTCGGCGGTTTCTCCGTCGAGGACCGCTTGAGTGGCAATTAACTGTGCTTCTTGTTCAAGGCGTTTTATTCGTTGTTTTTTCAACTGATTGCGATAAAACAATATTCCGATGAATGCCAGCAGAAGGGCACCGCCGGCAATCGAAAGCCATATTGTTAATCCTCTCTCTTGCTCTAGCAGTGCTATACGTATTTCTTTTTTTTCAGTTTCGTATTTGACTTCCATCTCTGCTAGACTTTCATGCAGGCTTTTATCATTATACTGCATGTTGATCTCATTGTTCTTTACAAGAAAATCGTGTGCCCTTTCCTTATTACCTAAATATATGTTGGCAAGGACGATGTTGGATGTAATATTACGGCCTAAATTAGTATTTGTAGAGTCGGCAGCCCAGGCTTGTGATGATGCATACTCACACTCTTCATAACGTTCCTGGTCACGGTATATATTGGATAACATATTCCAGGCGGAAGATACTGAATTGGGTTCTCCAAAGTCCTCTGCTAGCTTTAATGATTGAAGAACGTATTCTTCGGCTTTCTCATAATCCATAAGGCCATACATATAACAGAATGCCAGGCCTTCTATGCTTCCTATTTCATAATACGTATTGTTATATGTGCGGCTTAGCTCCAATGCTCTCAAAAAATATTCCTGGGCTTTCTCGTAATCATCCTTATAAAAATAAACCCCTCCTAAATCATAGCATATCTTGATTTCTCCGGGAGGATAATTAATCTCATCTACTATTGTTTTTGCCTGCTCCAAGTAATAAATTGCACGATCGTTATTCATTAATACCCGGTGGACGCCTCCGATATTTGCCAGGGCTGCGACTTGCCTTTTTTTATTACCTGCCTTTTCGGTGAGTGGTAATGCTTTCATATAATATTCCAAAGCTAAATCATATTGGCTTTTGTACTCATAATAACTCCCCAGGCTGCAATAGACGCATGATTCTCTGTCGGGATTTTTTGTTTTTAATGCATAATCGAGAGCTTCTTCGAGATAAATAAAAGATGAATCCATTTTGAGTTGCCAGAGATAGGCTAGCCCGGCATGTTCGGTTAGCTTCGAAAGCATGTCTTTATTGTTTTCTTTTTGGGCGAGCGCCAGGCCTTCTTTTGCATATAGGAGCATTTGTTCGATATCGGTGTAGGTATAATCGACGCATATATCATTGTAGAGGACTAATTGTTGCTGAGGGGTTAGTTCTTGTGTTCTTAGTATATTTATCAGGGAATCTACATTCTGGGCTTTACCTGTGAAGTATACGCATAGTAGTAATATCAGGTAGATGAATTGTGCTTTTTTCATGGTGTGTGACTTTATGCCTACAAAGATATCTTTATTGCTGATAATTCAATATCCCATTTGTAGGGGTATTTTAACGATTAATGATTAACGATTAACGATTAATGGTGGTCGCAAGCGATCATAAAGTGATATTATACAGACCATACCGGATGACCGGAACGGTCACCATTAATCGTTAATCATTAATCGTTTAAAACACAATCCCCAATGTGAAGCTCATCATATTGGTACGTTTGTCGATGCGGAGGCTGTTGTTGATGGTTGTTGTTTGGGGGTCTTTGGTTTTGAAGTCGGATTCTACTTTATTTAAGCCGAACTGGTAACTGAAGTCAAAGAATAATTGCCATACCTTCACTGCGACACCTGCTGTTATACCGACTTCCCAGGGGGTATTCTCATTGAGAAACTCATGTACATCGGGATAGACAGATGTATAGGAGACTTTGTGGTTGTAATTTATGCTTGGGCCTGCCATAAGGCTCAGTCCGTAAGGCCCTTCTCCTACGATGTTATATCCAATCATGACAGGTATCTGGATAGAGCTCTTTTTCATCGTTAACCGGGCTTTCTTTGCGGATGTTTCTGTAGTAAAAGTTTGATCTTCGGGTGTAGTAGGAGGGAAAGAATATAATATATCTCCTTCGGAACGAACCCAGGAGACGCTGGGCTGAATAAAGAAACGATCCATATTCATCCGGATGAAGAAGGATGCCATATAGCCGACCTTGTAGTGGAGGTTAACATCTTCTAATATTACATCATCCACAGAAAGGGAATTGATAACGGGTTGAATAGCATTGAATCCTGCTGAAGCTCCCAGATTAAAAACTATGCCTTCCGGTTTGGATTTCTCCGTTTTAAAATCTCCCTGTATAGGATTTTCCTCTAGAGGAATATCCTGCGCGTAAGACGAAAGGAAGCATGACAGCACAGCTATTAACAGGAGGCACTTATTCATTTCACTTTTTCTTTTGAACCGACCAACCAAACTTACCGATCAGAGAACCGAGCTCGTAGTATTTGCCGTGCACATATACCAAAAGATTAGCACGTTTCATATCGAAGGCTCCCGTTACAGGATCGATGTATTTATCATCTGCCTGTACGTTGACAACTTCTGCAATAAACATGTCATGGCTTCCTAAGGCCATAACTTCCTTTACCCGGCATTCTATGCACAGTGGAGATTCTTCCAGTATAGGTGCACTGACAACAGATGCTTTGCCCGGTGTCAGTTTCATTTCTTCAAACTTATGATAGTCCTTGCCTGAGTTAACTCCGCACCAGTCGGTGGCATAGGCCATATCTACGGTGGTGAGGTTAATGACAAACTCCATATTCTGTTTCAGAAGATTATAGGAATGACGTTCGGGGCGTACCGAAATATAGCACATTGGTGGGTTCGTACAAATTGTTCCCGTCCAGGAGACGGTTATAAGATTATATTCCGAAGGGTCTTTTCCGCAACTAACCAATACGGCCGGTAAAGGGTAGATTAACGTTCCCGGTTTCCAGTCTTTTTTCATACGTCATTATTTATTATTATATTTCGGTCGTATGGAACTCGCACTAATGTCATCGCTTTTGGCGAAACAGTTTTAATGGCTCGTTTCATTTGATTACGATATCTTCTTTATTGATCTTACGCTCGCAATAACGGCAACGAATGGTTCCTTTGTCTTTATTGATCACTTCGAAACGTGATAGCATAGGTTCATTGTTTGTAATACATTTGGGATTATTGCATTTCACCAATCCAACAAGTTCGTCGGGTAGGGTGATTGTCTTCTTTTCCACTACTTCAAAATCGCGGATAATATTCAGGATCACGTTAGGTGCGATCATAGCTATACGATTGATTTCGTCTTCTTCGAAGAATTTATCGGCAATCTTGATGACTCCTTTACATCCCATTTTCTTGCTGTGGAAATTATTTCCGATAGTGATGGTGTTATCCATCTTTTCCAGTCCGAGCAGAGAGGCAACTTTAAACAGTTGGCTGGGGGGTATATGATCGATTGCTGTTCCGTTTTCTAAGGCTGCAACCTGTAATTCTCTTTTCTTTTTTTCTGACATAGCTTTCCAGTTTTATAAATCAATACCTAAAACATCACAGATAATCGCTTCCCGGGTGAAAAGGCCGTTGTGGGCCTGTTGGATATAATATGCCTTTGGGTTGTCATCGACATCGTAGGCAATTTCATTGACCCTGGGTAAGGGATGCAGGACACGCAGGTTGTCACGGCTTCCTTTCAGCATATCGTTCCGAAGGATATATACATTCTTTACCCGTTCGTATTCTACAAGGTCTGTGAAACGCTCTTTTTGTACACGTGTCATGTAGAGGATATCCGTTTCATTGATAATCTTTTCGGTAAAGTCTGCGTGTTCCGTATATTTAATGCCTAGCTTATCGCAGAAGTTCTTTTGTTCATCTGGCATACGGAGTTCATCGGGCGCTATGAAATGGAAGGTCGGGTTAAAGTGAGACATGCCTACTATAAGCGAATGCACGGTACGTCCGTATTTCAGGTCGCCTACCATTGTAATGGTCAGATCGTTCAAAGTTCCTTGTGTTTTGCGGATAGAGTATAAGTCGAGTAGAGTTTGAGAAGGGTGTTGATTTGCTCCGTCACCGGCATTTATAATCGGTACATCTGTGACCTCTGAGGCGTAACGGGCTGCTCCTTCCAGATAATGCCGCATGATAATCAGGTCGGCATAATTGCTCACCATTTTAATGGTATCTTTCAATGTTTCGCCTTTAGAGGAACTTGTAGTGGAAGCATCTGTGAAACCGACTACTTTTCCTCCCAGCCTGTTGAATGCTGTTTCAAAACTTAGACGGGTACGTGTGGAAGGTTCAAAAAATAAAGTGGCAGCAACCATTCCATCTAATATTTTCCTGTTAGGGTTTTCTTCAAAACTTTTCGCATTATCCAGGATGCGATAAATGTCTTCTTTGGAGCATTGATCGATAGAAACTAAACTTTTACTCTTCATAGATTATGTGTATTCGTCATTCAATGCAAATGTATGAAAATAATGGCTGCGAATAAAAACAATTGTTTGAAAAAACATGGGTATTAATACATATAGCAAAAAAAGTAGTAGTTTTGCTGTTCGGAACAATCTGTGGCATAACTGTGTGGCATAAAGAAAAGAATACTAAGCGCGAAAAAATCCGTTCTTTTATAACCGTAGTAGGATTCATTCTATTAATGGGTCTCTTCTATGGATGCCAATGGAAAGACAAAAAACATATCCTGGTGGTTCATTCCTACAGTGAAACCAATGACTGGGTTGCCACTTTAAATAAAGGTATCCATGATTGTCTTCAAAGAAAAGGGGTATCGGCAACTGTCGAGACTATTTATCTTGACGATGAAGAAATGGATATTAATGAAGAAACAGCCCGATTGGATGCTATCTTGAATGCTTATACCCATACATCTCCGGATCTTATTTTGGTGTGTGATGATGAAGCGTTTATGTCTCTTTTAAATACGAATCATCCATTAACATACGACTTGCCGGTTGTGTTTTGCGGAGTGGATTATGTGCCTTATGACCTCTTAAGTAACCGTTCCAATATTACAGGTTTTACCACTAAACCTGACTATCAGAAATGTTATCTGTTGGCTCGTCAATTGTTTGATAGAATAGACGATATCGTACTTATTGCAGAAGATTCCTGGTTGGGTAAATCCTCCATATCGACTGCCAGGGATCAGCTTATGGGCTTTAGTAATCTAACGCAGGTATATGAGTCATACTGGTCATACAGCGAGACGGATACGCTTCGCTCACCACGTGGGGTGGTAAATCCTTTTCAATTACGGATCGAACGTATCGATATGCTTCCGGGTTCTCATCTGAAAAGTATATTGTATCATAAACCTCAGAGTTTTTGTGTGCTTCCTTATTGGCATTCTTATTACACTTCACTTCCACACATGGGAACAGCTCCTTTTCTTATGGTCAATAATGAAGGCTTCGGTAATGGGCAGATCGGTGGGTATATGACTCCGAGTTATAACCAGACATACGAAGCAATGAAGGTAGGCATTGAGATCCTGAAAGGAAAAAAGGTGGAGACGTTTCCTATAGTTGCCAGTGAGCAATATCTGGTATTAGACTGGGAGCAGCTGGTTTTTAGGAATATAGATATGAATCGGATACCGAAGGATAGTATTATCGTGAATATGCCTTTCAGGGAGAAGTATCATTTTTTGATCGTTACAGGTTCTCTTCTTTTCTTTTTCTTTCTGGGGTTATTTATTGTTTTAATGTTACGTCTGTATAGACGGGAGGCATATAATAAGTTACTCGTCGATCAACGCCTGAAAAAAGAGCAGAAGGAATTAGATATTACAATAGAGTCTCTTAAAGAAGGCCTGGTCTCAATGGATGCCAAAGGGGTTCTGCTTTCAATCAATAGTGCGGCGATTAAATGGCTGGGGCTAAACCCTGCGGAGGATTATACCGGGCAGTCTGTCTGGTCATTGTTCAATATATATGAAAAAGACAACCTTTACTATCTGAAGAACGAATTAAGCATACTTTCTCAAACATTAGGAAGCCATAAACTAAGTGATACGGCCTATATTATTACTGCCGATAAAAAGGCTTTCTCTGTAGCCGGAAGTATAAGCAGCCTGCACCATCAGGGACACTCTTATGGTTCTGTTATTTCATTTCATGATACTACTAATGAATATACGCAAAAAGAGTACTTGGCTTTAAGCATGATATCAGGGGATATATTTGCCTGGCGTTTCGACCAGACAACTAAATCTCTCTATTTTGATGAGTCTTTCTTGCAAGCATTTCAAGTGCCCGATAATGGTGCGCATACTATTCATTATTCCCAATTCAGGAAGATTATTCATCCGGATGATATGGATGAATGGAACAGGGCTATCCGGGATATCTTTATAGAGAAAAAGGGGAAAACAACTTTACGTTTGCGGTTAAAATTCAATGAAGATGCTAATTACCAGTGGTGGGAATACCGTATGTCGGCATTGCCGAAATCAACACGGGAATCCCGGTACAACCTGGTTGGTATCTGTATTAATATTGAAAAGTTCAAGCAGACAGAAGAGGAGTTGATCCGATTACGTGATGAAGCCGAGAAATCGGATTATGAGAAGGGATTGTTTCTGGCAAATATGAGCCATGAGGTACGGACTCCTTTGAATTCTATTGTAGGTTTCTCAAGTCTTTTGATAGATGATGAGAAGTTAACCGATGAAAGCCGGAACGAGTTTATCGGGATTGTAAATGAGAATTGCCGTTTGTTGCTTAAGCTGATTAATGAGATACTGGATATATCGCGTATTGAAAGCGGTATTACCTTCAGAAAGGAGCCATGTGACCTGACCCGGTTAATAGAAGAAATTATCGATCAGTATCCTATAGATAAATATGAGGAGGTAGGGTTAATCCTGGATGTACCGGATGAGCCGGTAGAATTGATCAATGATTCTTTTCGTTTACGGCAGATATTAATAAATCTGGTAGATAATGCTTTCAAGTTCACACAAAAGGGCCACATATCTCTGGGTTACCAGGTAGATGATGAAAAGAAGGAAGTTGTTCTGTTTGTTAAAGATACGGGAGTAGGTATATCAAAAGAAGAAATCTCGAAGATATTCAAACGTTTCTATAAATCCGATGATTTTATTCAGGGTGGAGGATTAGGGCTTCCTATTGTAAAAGAAATAGTGAAACGCATGCAGGGAAGAATACGTGTGGAATCTGAAGTGAATGAAGGTACGGCTTTCTATGTTTATCTTCCGATTGAAAGTATGGATCAGGAATCCGGTAATTTAGAATAAATATGAGTAATAGTCTTAAAAATATCTGTAGGAGCTTGTTATGCGTTATTTGTATAGCAATAAACTGCCTGTGGCTCTCCTGTGCGGATACGAAAAAGACTAAAGAGGATGTTTACAAAGTTTTAATCATAGAATCTTACCGTAGTGATTTGTTTTGGACGGAGAACATTGAAAAAGGGATTAAAAAGAGCTTCAGTGATCATAAGATAGAGGCAGGATTCACTACCATTCATCTGGATAGTGAAATCACCAATAAAGAAGAACAACAGGACGCTATAAATGCCTTTTTAGATGAATACCGTTTGCCTGATCTGATATTGGTTTATGGTGATCAGGCTACCCATTCGCTGTTAACATCTGCTCATTCTGCAACATATACTGTTCCAATTGTTTTTTATGGTGTTGATTATTACAATAGCAACTGGTTGGATAATAGGAAAAATGTTACGGGAATAACAACAGCACCTGATTATAAGAAAACATTTGAATTGATTCAATCTATTTATCCTCAGATGCAGGGAATTGTGTTGGATATTGATGATAATCCCCTTTCTCAGTTAGCAGTAGAAGAGTTTAAACGGCAAATAAAGGATATAGATATACCTGATTCGATTCATATTCAGATTCATAATCTGGACCAAAGCCTGGGAAGTAGTTCAATGTGGAGTGCGACTTTCGTAAATCAATACCCGCATATTATGCCCGTTTGGAGTAGTTTCTATGGCAGCAGGGCTCGGGACACAGAAGTGCCGTTTTTTTGTGTAAATAATAAAGGGCTTGGCCAGGGATTCCTTGGAGGATATATGTCGAAATCTTATGATCAGGCTTACGGTATGGCATCCATCGGTATACAAATTCTGCAGGGTAAACCTATTGATGAAATTGCTATTACGGCTGCTCCCAAAGAGTTAATCTTTGATTGGAATCAAATGAAAAAGAGTGGAATCAAAGAAAGCCAGTTGCCGGAAGGAAGTATAATCGTTAATCAATCTTATTTCGAAAAACATGGAAAGCTGTTCGTTGGATTGATTGTGATTGGGCTCCTTTGTATCGTTGGCTTTACAGCAGGAATCATTTACTTATACAAACAAGCGAGAGAGAAAAAGAAAAAAGCCCAGTTCAGGTTGTCAGGGCATCGTTCGCGGTTAAAGATCGTAATGTCTTCCATCCGTGAAGGGGTTATTTCGATCGATAGGAATATGAATATATTTACTATTAATCCTGCCGCTTTGCAATGGCTTAAATTGCCGGGAGACGATACGGATTATATCGGTAAAAACATATTATCTGTTATCGATATAACCCAGCAGCAAAAGCATATACAGTTTAGCCGGCTCTTAAAAGCTGTGTACACTGATAATTGTTCTATTCCATTTGAATCGGCACATATTCATTCCAAAATAAACAAATACAGTATTCCCATATCGGGGGCTATATCTTCCATCCAACAACAAGGGAACCTGTATGGAGCAGTTATTATTTTCAATGATGTATCTGAAGAGTTGGCCCAAAAAGAATTTCTGGCGTTGACATTAGATGCGGGTGATGTATGTGTATGGCGATTCGATTATATGAGCAAAACCATTATTTTCGATCAAACCTTTTTTACCCTTTATGGAATAGAAGATAATGACACCCATTCTATCTCTTTAGACACATTAATGACATACGTACACCCGGATGACAGGCAACAATGGATGTACGTTAATCATCAGCTTATAGCTGGTGAAGTCAATACATTGATGCTTGAAATACGTGTGGATGTAAACGGGAAAGGATACCAGTGGTGGGAGTTGCGTTATACCTGCCTGCACCCCTATTCAGAAGGAGGAAAGCCTTTTATTTTTGGATTGGTACGGAACGTACAGGACTTCAAACAAACCCTCTCCGATATCGAACAAGCCCGTGACAAGGCGCAACTGTCTGATAGGCTTAAAAGCGCTTTTCTGGCTAATATGAGCCATGAGATACGCACTCCTTTGAATGCTATAGTGGGTTTCTCGAATGTTTTGACATCGGGTGAGGACTTTGAACCGGAAGAACGTCAAATATTTATAGAAACAATACGCAATAATTGTAATTTATTACTAGCTTTGATCAGTGATGTACTGGACATGGCGCAAATTGAAACCGGAAACATGCTTTTCAAGGAAGAGGTTTGTGACGTCAATGAGTTTATCAGTCAAATAGTAATAACGCAAAGAGTCATTATTCCGGAGCATTTGAGTATAATCCGGAAGATACCCGAGGAGACCGTTTATATTATTACAGACAAGTTACGTTTGAATCAAGTTATCACAAATTTAATAAATAATGCCGTTAAATTTACGGAAAAAGGTTCTGTTACCGTAGGATATTCAATGGATAATGAAGAATTTCTTCATTTCTTTGTAGAAGATACGGGAAAAGGGATGCCGGAAACAGATTTAATTCATATTTTTGAGCGATTTTTCAAAAAAGATGATTTTAAGCAAGGGGCCGGATTAGGTTTATCTATCTGTAAAATGATAGTAGACCGTTTTGAAGGAACAATAAATGTCACTTCTAAAGTGGGAGAGGGTAGCCGTTTTACAGTTACAATTCCTTATCGGAAAGCAACCTCTTTGACAGAAGAAAAGAATATATTTACGCAAAGTAATATTTATAAATTATATAACATGAATACAGCAACTGAGGATGCTACTCTGAATGACAAACCTACTCTTCTTATTGCAGAAGACGAAGAGAGCAACTATTTATTGTTAAAAACGATCTTGCAGAAGCATTGCAATCTGATTCGGGCTAAAACAGGCAAAGAAGCGTTGGAGAAATTCCAGGAAAATAATACCGTAGACCTGATCATGTTGGATATAAAAATGCCTGAAATGACCGGAATCCAGGCGCTAAAAGAGATCCGTAAGATTTCGACCACTATTCCTATTATTATGCAGTCTGCTTATGTATTTGATTCAGATATGGAGGAAGCACGCCAGGCAGGTGCAACTGATTTTATCACTAAACCGATTAATATTAAGATATTAAAAGAAACGCTCAGCGCGCATTGCCCTAATATTCAGTGGTGAGATAATACATAGCCATTTGTGATATATTCGTGAGGTGCTATGCTCATAAAGCTGAGGTGCTATGCTCAGGTGAATGAGGGTATATGCTTACAAAGTTGAGATGCTATGCTCATCTTGCCTGCAAAGTCATTGGAGGCGACTAAAAAAACTACCTAATTTAATAGCGACAAATTTCTCCCCCTCTCTTCGTTCGGGTACTCCTCCTTTGCTAAGGAGGAGAAATTTGATGCTACTTTTAAGACAGTTCCAGGCATTAAGGGCGTTGGGGAATTTAAGTCTGCATTCTTCAATATTTCCTTGATTTTAGACCATTTTTCATACCATCTCTACATCACTAAGTAACCGTAAACCCATTGCTAATCATCATTTTTTAACCTTTTCGCTTTTCTTTTTTTCGATTTATTTTGTTATATTTGTGGATATTCCTCCGCAAAGAAAGGTTAATCAACAATATTATAATTCGTGTATGGTAAAAAGAGATTACTTATCCCCCCGTCTGTCTAATTTAAGAAAAGAATTTATCCAACAATATCCTTGGCTATTCACCTTGACGCATGAAAGTGCTAACGCTGAAGAGTTTAAGCAGGCATTACGTTCATATTTAATATCATTGGAAGGAAAAGAAAATATTGTCAGGCGGATACTTTATCTCATTGATTTTGATAATACAGTTGTAGACGAACTTTCGACCGGAGAGCGGCTTCCTGTGAAAACTATTACTTATCTATGGAAATTTATGAATGATAACCTGGATGAAAAAGTTTCCATTGATTTGTTTATCGATTTGTTTCATCAGTTCTCTTATTTGCAGATGGAGCAGGATTATACTCCTGACCGTTCACGGGTGAAACGCCAAATGAATCGTTGGCCCAGTGGGCTGGATGAAGAAGTATTGGCGATCAGGCGAGCCAATAAAGACCGGATAATCCGCGGGCTTATCCGGAAGATCGAACGCAGGCATTCTTCCTTTTCACGGTATCAGTTTACGGAAGAAATGACTTATGAAGATAAATACCAAAAGATAGAAGAGTGGTGGAATACCAGTCGTTTTCATCTTTCTATGGCTATAAAGAGCCCTACAGAGCTTAATTCATTCCTGGGCAATGCTCTCTCCCCGGAAACTATGCAATTGCTTATGCAGGCTAAGAAGAAGGGTATGCCTTTCTTTGTGACGCCTTACTATCTTTCATTGCTGAATGCCAGCCATACCGGCTATGATGATGCTTCTATTCGTTCCTATATACTTTATTCGGAAGAGTTGGTGGATACGTATGGAAATATTCGTGCCTGGGAAAGAGAAGATATAGTAGTGGCCGGAGAGCCAAATGCTGCCGGATGGTTACTGCCGGGAAGCCATAATATTCATCGGCGTTATCCGGAAGTGGCTATTCTTATTCCTGATTCCATGGGAAGGGCCTGCGGAGGGCTTTGTGCATCCTGTCAGCGTATGTATGATTTCCAGAGTGAACGGCTGAATTTTGATTTCGATGCACTTAAACCCAAAGAAACCTGGGATAAGAAGCTGCGCCGCCTGATGAATTATTTTGAGGAAGATTCTCAGTTACGGGATATACTTATCACAGGAGGGGACGCATTGATGAGCCAGAATGCTACTTTACGTAAGATTTTGGATGCGGTTTATAAAATGGCTGTACGTAAACGCAGAGCAAATGAGAGCCGGCCGGATGGAGAGAAATATGCCGAATTACAACGGGTTCGGTTAGGTTCGCGGCTTTTGGCATATCTGCCGATGCGGGTTACTGATGAATTGGTGAGTATATTGAAAGAATTCAAAGATAAAGCTTCAGAGATAGGTGTAACCCAGTTTTACATTCAGACCCATTTTCAAACACCGTTAGAGGTAACACCGGAAGCCAGACGTGCTATTGAAGCCATATTGGACGCCGGATGGACGATAACTAATCAGTTGGTGTTTACGGTTGCTGCTTCTCGTCGTGGCCATACGGCGAAGCTACGGCAGACGTTGAACACTTTGGGAGTAGTTTGCTATTATACTTTTTCTGTAAAAGGATTTCATGAAAACTATGCCGTGTTTGCACCTAATAGCCGCTCACTTCAGGAGGAATATGAGGAAAAGATATTTGGTCTTGTACCGAAAGATAAGCGAGGTGAATTGGATCAGCTGATACGCTACAAACGTCCGTTGGGAAAATACCTATTACGATTCCTTAAAGATAATAATCTTCTCTTTGCAGGTACCGATCGTAATGTTTTAAATCTCCCGGGTATTGGAAAGAGTATGACATTCCAAACAATAGGCATTACAGAAGAAGGAAAGCGTATTCTGCGCTTTGACCATGACGCCAGCCGCGTGCACAGCCCGATTATCAATCAGATGGGACAAGTCTATATCGTAGAAAATAAATCCGTTGCCGCTTATCTGCGACAATTGAAAGAAATGGGTGAAGATCCGGCAGAATACCGTTCTATCTGGAATTACTGCGAAGGAAAAACAGAACCGCGATTCAGTATATACGAATATCCGGATTACCCCTTCACAATAACGAAAGAAATGACGAATTTGCAGATATAGTTATTGGTTATCGGTTATCTTTGCAAAGATTTTTATATGCTTACTTAAATATAATTGATAAAATGATTCTGAACGAACGTGATATAAGAAAAGATCTTGTAATGGAAGCAGCCCATCGTATGCTGACGGCTGCCCGTACCGCACCTAAAGGAAAAGGATTCGATATAATTGAGGCTGCCTTGGTTACTGATAGCGATATTGCACGCTTGTCCGTTGAAATGAGACAAATATCCGCGGAAACAGGTATGAAATTTCTCCTACGGGATGCAGATAATCTGGAAAGTGCAGATGCCGTCCTTATCGTTGGGACTGCTATGAAGACGCATGGTTTGAATTGTGCTCACTGCGGATATGAAACCTGTGCGGCTAAACCGGATATTGTGCCATGTACTATAAATACGGTAGATGTAGGTATCGCTCTAGGTTCCGCCTGTTCTATGGCTTCCGATATGCGGGTAGATACGCGCGTTATGTTCAGTGCGGGGCTTGCTGCTCAACGCCTCGGAATGCTGGGTGATAGTAAGTGTGTAATGGCTATTCCCATAAGTGCTACCAGTAAGAATCCTTTCTTTGACAGAAAGCCTAAGCAATAAAGAAAACTTCTCAGAAATCTTTTGAATCTTGAAATATGAAGAAAGCCACCTCTTAATGGGGTGGCTTTCTTTGTATAATTATCAGATCTTCATATCTATTTATTTATCAGGTGATCTTTCTGTTCTGCTAAATACTTTATAAGCATTGTAATAGCAGAAGTAGACATGATTAGTCCTAAAAGAAACATGGTAATTGCTTGTACCATCTTCGTGCTTGTTGTGGCAATAAAATACAAAGACATTAAAATAAAAATGAAAGAACTTAGCCCAAGTAGTATTGATAAGATGGTTCCTAAGACCTTATTTTTCCAAAAAAGCTGTCCGATTAGACAGGTCAATAAAGGAAGAAAGAAGCAAACGAGAAAAATATCCCACATATCCATTGCATGTCCAAGGTTTGTCCAGTAGACTATTTCAACTAATAATATGCCTATTAAAACGACAAAGGTAATTTCCTGCCAGAATTTTGTTACTTTTTTTAATGAATCCGTTTTCATAGTAGTTGCTATTAAGATGTTAATACTTTATCTGTAAAACGCTCTATATGAATTTATATTGTAGGATATCTCTTAAATCAGTACTTAATAAAAGAGCAGAAACAAAAAAAGAATCGCTAAAAAGCGATTCT
This sequence comes from Tannerellaceae bacterium, assembly GCA_032073245.1. Lineage (GTDB taxonomy): Bacteria > Bacteroidota > Bacteroidia > Bacteroidales > Tannerellaceae > QVMG01. Next base: position 31,461 of record DAMANX010000023.1, on the reverse strand, counting down.
TTTGATTTAGTTGCGGAGGCAAGACTCGAACTTACGACCTTTGGGTTATGAGCCCAACGAGCTACCACTGCTCCACTCCGCGATATAGTTGCGATCTTTTATTGATTGCGAGTGCAAAGGTAGTGATCTTTTCTTATAAAACAAAATAATGCCAACTTTTTTTTATTATGCTTGGTTATTCGGGTGGGTTTGCATACTTTTGCGCACATATTTGAATAAAATGTGCAATTTAGCCCTATGACAGTATCTAAAACGCGTGATATGTTGGTAGATGTGGCCCGACAATTGTTTGCCCGAATGGGAGTGGACAATACGACCATGAACGATATTGCACAAGCGTCTCGTAAGGGGAGGCGTACCCTCTATACCTATTTCAAAAGTAAGAATGAAATTTACCTGGCGGTCGTTGAGTCTGAACTAAACAAACTCTACATGATGCTACTCGATGTGGCAGGTAAAGAACTTCCGGCTGATGAGAAACTAATTAACTTTATATATACTCGATTAGACACGATTAAGTCATTGGTTTTCCGAAATGGTACGCTTCGTGCAACCTTTTTCCGTGATATATGGCGTGTAGAAAAAGTACGTAAGAGTTTTGATCTGCGTGAGATAGATATTATTAAAGGGATTTTGGATGACGGTGTTAGAGAAGGAGTATTCCAAATGCCTGATACGGATGTAACGGCGTTAGTGCTTCACCATAGCCTCAAAGGGCTCGAAGTACCTTATATCCGGGGGATGATGGGGGACACCATCCAACGCAGGATCAAGCGCAGAGATAATGTGATCAATTTAATATTCAACGGAATAAGGATTAAGTAGTTGTTAATTATAAATTGTAAATTGTAAGGAGCCTTACTTCCTTTCAATTAATCATTTATCATTAACAATTAACCATTAAAAGAAACTATGTTTATAAATGCTACAGGTTACTACATACCCGAAGAGCGGGTAGATAACCAACATTTTTTAGAATTAAATGGGTTGACAAGTGATTGGATTGAACAACGTACCGGCATAAAAACCCGGTCGAAAGCAAAACCTGAAGAGAACACGACAACAATGGGCATTGAAGCAATCAAGCAAGCCATCCCCCATTTACCTTATGATATTACGGAAGTCGATTTGATTATCATGGCTTCTTATTCCCCTTTTGATACAGTAGCCACAGGTGCGCATGTAGCGCAACGTGAATTCAATATCATCAATGCAAAAGCACTTTATCTCTCTTCTGCATGTTCATCTTTTGTGAATGCACTCGAGGTCATAGAAGGTTATTTTTGCATGGGAAAAGCTTCTAAAGCATTGATTATATCTGCTGATAAAAACTCTGCTTATTCGAATGAAACTGATCCGAAATCCGGACATCTTTGGGGAGATGCTGCTGCTGCATTTTTCATATCCAAGGAACGTTATACAGAAAAAGATGCACAAATCTTAGAGATCGTAACCGAAGGGCTTGGCCATATTGGAAAGGGCCCGGAAGGTGTACAATTGCGTCCGCGCGACGGAGGTATTATGATGCCCGAAGGCCGGGATGTATTTATTCAGGCATGTACTTATATGCCTAAGAATGTACTTTATCTTTTGGAAAAGAATAATTATACGCTTGACGACTTGTCTTATTTTATAGGGCATCAGGCGAATATGCGTATTATGTCCAATATCGCTAAACAATTGGAATTGCCGGATGAGAAGTTCCTTCACAATATAGAAGAGCTGGGAAATACGGGTTCAGTTAGTTCAGCATTGGTATATGCGCAAAATGAAGATAAACTCAAAAAAGGAGACCTTGTTGCTATTACTGTATTTGGCGGAGGATATTCAGCAGGGGCAGTGCTCATTAAATGCTAATAGTGACGATTAACGGTTAACTATTAATGTTAAGATGAGTGTATTTCAATTTACAATTTACAAATAATAATATATAATTAATCAACATGGGATTATTAGAAGGTAAAGTAGCTATCGTAACCGGTGCCGCTCGTGGTATAGGTAAAGCGATTGCACTGAAGTTTGCAGCTGAAGGAGCAGACGTGGCATTTACAGATTTAGCAATTGACGAACATGGCTTGGCTACTCAAAAAGAGATTGAAGCATTTGGCGTAAAAGCTAAAGGATACGCTTCTAATGCAGCTAATTTCGAAGAAGCTCACGCTGTAGTAGCAGAAATCGTAAAAGACTTTGGCCGTGTAGATATCCTTGTAAATAATGCAGGTATCACGCGTGATGGGCTTATGATGCGTATGTCCGAACAACAATGGGATATGGTAATCAATGTAAACCTTAAATCTGCATTCAACTTTATTCATGCTATCACTCCTGTGATGATGAAACAAAAAAGCGGAAGTATTATCAATATGGCTTCGGTAGTTGGTGTTACAGGGAACGCAGGACAGGCAAACTATTCAGCGTCAAAGGCTGGAATGATTGGCCTTGCTAAAAGTATTGCCAAAGAAGTAGGTTCGCGTGGTATTCGTGCAAATGCTATTGCTCCGGGTTTTATTATCACAGAAATGACCGATGTATTATCCGAAGAAGTAAAAGCGGAATGGGCTAAACAAATTCCATTACGTCGCGGAGGAACTCCCGAAGATGTAGCGAATGTTGCTACTTTCCTTGCTTCTGACCTTTCTGCATACGTAACCGGACAGGTTATTCTTTGCGATGGAGGAATGAACTGATAAATTGGCTAAAGCCAATTAGGAGTTAAAGGAGTTAGAGGAGTCAAGGAGTTAAAGCAAAGGATAACTTCTTTAACTCTTTGACTCCTCTAACGCCTAACGAGCAAAGCGAGTAAAATGACAGTCATTTACGAAGACAATCATCTGATTGCGGTCAATAAAACCTGCAATGAGATAGTGCAGGGCGATAAGACCGGTGATACGCCCCTTTCAGAGCAGCTTAAAGCGTGGCTGAAAGAGAAGTATCAGAAACCGGGTAATGTATTCGTGGGTGTTACACATCGTCTGGATCGTCCTGTAAGTGGCGTTGTATTGTTTGCAAAAACCAGCAAAGCATTATCCCGTATGAATGAGATGTTCCGCACGGGAGAAATAAAAAAAACTTATTGGGCTATCGTTAAGAATCGTCCACCACAGGAAGAAGGGGAGTTAATCAATTGGCTTGTACGCAATGAAAAGCAAAACAAGAGTTATGCTTATGATACTGAGAAACCTAATTCAAAGAAAGCCATCCTTAATTATAAGCTTATTGCATCTTCGGACAACTACTATCTTTTAGAGATTGACCTGAAGACAGGCAGGCATCATCAGATACGTGTACAGCTGGCCAAAATGGGTTGTCCTATCCGGGGAGACCTTAAATATGGCTTCGACCGTTCTAATAAAGACGGAGGTATCAGCCTGCATGCACGTAAAATAACTTTCATACATCCGGTGTCCAAAGAGCCGATTGAGATCATAGCCCCTGTCCCGGATGATAATTTGTGGAAGGCGTTTAGTAAATAATTTTATATAATCTCCGCAGATAAAATCACTACGTTTTCCAATGGACGATCCTGTGCATTGGTTTTTGAGGCTTCTATCTTTTCTACGACATCCATGCCATTAATTACTTCTCCATATACAGTATATTGTGTATCGAGGAAGGGGGTACCTCCAATGGTAGTGTATGCCACGATTTGTTCCGGCGTCATTTTCGCTTCATCTTTTCGTTTCTCAGCTTCTAGCTGAGCTTTTCCAATTAAGGTATCACGGAAGATGGCCAGTTCATCTTTGTCGCCACTGCGATAGATCTCCATGATCTTGGTTTTATTCTCTGTTTGTAAACGATTGAATATAGATTGTAGGAGTTGGCTTTCCTTTTGTTTTTCCAGTTGTTTGATTTCCGCTTCTTTGTATACCTTTCCGGTAACAATGTAAAACTGGGAAGCTGAAGATGCACGTTCCGGATTTACTTCATCTCCAGTACGGGCAGCCGACAAGGCTCCTTTCTTATGGAAGTATTTAGGATATATAAATTCGGCAGGAACTGTATAGCCCAGGTCACCAGCTCCCAATTGCTTATTCATTGGGGCATCTTTTGAAGTGACATCACCTCCCTGAATCATAAAGTCCTTTATGACACGATGGAAGAGTAAGCCGTTGTATTTTCCTTCTTTTACCAGTTTGATGAAGTTATCACGGTGTAAAGGTGTTTCATTATATAATTCGAGCGTTATTGACCCGTATGTGGTATTCATTACCACTTTGATATTGTTCGTCATAATCTTTATTTAGAGTTATTTTTGGCCTTTAATGCCATTAATGCCATTAATGCCTTTAAGGGCTAGCCTAAAGGATTATATTATTTCTCAACTATCATCATTGATTTAATCTTGATATTCTTTAGTGGGCGGTCATTATCATCGGTAACTATAAATTGTATTTTATCTACCACCTTCATACCACTTACAACTTCTCCAAAGACGGTATAATTGCCATCCAGGTGAGGTGTTCCTCCCTCCATCATATAAGCTTCCCGTTGCTCTGGAGTAAAGGTTTTATTATCTGCCTTTTCTAATTTATCAAGTTCCATTGAAGTCAGATGCTTTCCGGTTACAATATAGAATTGGCTGGCAGAAGAGGCCTTTTCCGGGTTCTCTTCATCGGAAGTACGTGCTGCACATAAAGCACCTCTGCGATGGAAATATTTAGGGTAAACAAATTCAGCCGGGATAGTATATCCTGGGTCACCATCACCTAAATGAACCTCGCTAGGAGCATCTTTCGAGTTTATATCGCCACCTTGAATCATAAACTGACGAATGATACGGTGGAATAATAGTCCTTCATAAAGGCCTTCGTTCACATTTTTAATAAAATTATCACGGTGTTGTGGGGTGTCATTGTAAAGTTTCACCTTAATTTTACCCATATCCGTATCTATCAACACTAACGTTTCATTTTCCTGTGCATACATGGTATATACTGAAAATGAAGAGAGAAGAATTAACATAAATGTAAATAATCGCTTCATAATCATCATCTTTAATTAAATTAGGCAAATGTAATAAATTTTACAATAGAAGAGGAATAGTAAAAAAGAAAAGATCGGCTATATTGATATCAGGTATAAGGATTATAGGCTTTTTCTGAGATTAATATACCCGTTCCTGAAAAGAACGGAAAGCCCTGAATAGGACGTTTGTCCTTTCAGGGCTATACTTAGCATATTTTATCTTCGGGTATTTACGCTTAAAAAAGCTTTGCAGGATATTCTCCAGCATCTACCAATGCTTGTATTTTATCTACTACTCCTTGGCGGTCGGCAGCATACGTAACGCCAAACCATTTAGAAGTCGTATCCAATACTTTCACTTTAGCTACTCCGGTTGTGATAAGTTCATTTACCATCAATGGGATGAAATATTCACTCTTCAGGTTTTGCATATTCTTTTTGAGGAAGTCAGAGAAGAACTCTTCCGAATAAGTAAAATAGTCGGGAGTGAATCCCCACATATTCATAGAAACCGGTGTATTCTCTTCCAGGACAACTGTCTTTCCGTTCTCATCTGTAAATTGAATTTTTCCGTCGATGCGGTCGATAGCCGTACGTTCTACAACACCGGTAAGATAACCTTCCGCATTTGTTTCGCATACGCCACGGGCCACTGAACCACTTTCGCTTAATGTATTACCTATCCGATAACCGATCATGCAATAATCGTTCTTTGTTCCTTCCATTTGAGATAATTGCTTGCCTAAAGTAGCAAAGCTTTCACGGCCATAGAAGTCATCTGCGTTAATTACGGCAAACGGTTCATTGATGACGTCTTTCCCCATAAGGACAGCATGATTGGTTCCCCATGGTTTTTCACGTCCTTCAGGTATGGTAAAGCCGGCAGGTAATTTATCCAATTCCTGGAATACAACTTCCACTGGGATATGACTCTCATATTTAGAGATGATCTTTTCGCGGAAATCCTGTTCGAAATACTCACGGATCACAAACACCAATTTGCCAAAACCACCCCGGATCGCATCGTATATGGAGTAATCCATTATCGTTTCGCCGTTAGGCCCCAGTCCGTCTAATTGTTTCAATCCTCCATAACGGCTACCCATTCCAGCAGCCAGGACAAATAAAGTAGGTTTCATAGTATGTATCTAATTGATTTATTAATTCGCAGCAAAGGTAATAATTTACGGAATCAATACAATCAATTTCTCTGCTTCTGTTACTTCTTTTGATCCGTTTGTGCTTATTGCTGCACGACAGAGATAAATACCGGGCCTTATGCGTGTTCCATGATTGCTTATCAAATCCCATTCGAAAAGAAACTCTTTGAATAATTCTGATGAGCCCTCATCATTAGCGCTCCATAATAGTCTTCCGGCAAAATCATAGACGCTGATAGTTACTTTTATCCTGCTTTTGGGACGGTCATGGGATAATTTGAAGGTTACGTTTTCCCGTGCCGGATTTGGTGAAGCTATCAGTTTATAAAGATTCGGCTTTAAGCCTTCTACGACTTCAAAGGAAAAGTCTTTTTTACTTGAATTACCCATTTTATCCCAGATAATAAATTCTCCCTGATGAATGCCGGGCGGTAATCCTGGGATACTAAACTGTACAAGCCCTTCTTTTTCTTCTTCAAAAGAGGGTTGATAATATCTATTCAGATAATAAGTCCAGTTGGCTTTATTATCGATCCGAAGTACTATGTCGTGCCCAATGGTGCTACCGGATATATTGATTCCTGTTTGATCCCAGACTTTTGCTACGAAATAGGGAGTGGCATTCACCTTGTCACCTGAGGCGAAAGATTCATCGTTTAAATATAGCATACGGATCTCTGGTCCGGCGTTATCTTTCTCGTGGTTATCGGATGTCTCCCCAACCTGAAATTGAAGAAAGTTACCTTGAGCTTCTTTTGTATTATCATCATCCAGGGCATACATGCTTATTTTGCCGTTGTTTATACTTGAATAAGCTATTTTCTCCGTAATGGTGAAAGTAAGAGAGAATTCCCCGTCTTGCACTTTGGCCATCAAATTATCATCCACAAGAGTTTTGTAAGCGTTATACGTTACTTTGGGGATAGAATCTCTTGTTATGCCATTCTCAACTACTTTGATGGTATTATTCCCTAATGTTTCATACGTTTGCCAATTGTCCAGAATAGTCATATATAGCTTCCCGTTGAAAGATGTATTCTTCTGTCCTGACGGAGTTTTTATTATTCCTTTTATAGTCATTTCATCCCTGGCTTTAAATGGGATAGTTTCATCTCCTACGGCTTTGCCATTAATAGTCGTTATTTCTATTTTATCTTCCGGGAAATTGATTTTTAAAGCCGGGTCTCCAATTAAGCAGAAACCCATTTGGGCACCATCTTTTTTGGGGTAGTCCCTTTTAGTGTTTTTTATAATAACTCCAAATGTCATATTGGGCTTTCTTTCAGGATCAAACAGGTTTTGAATAAGCAATTTATTAATTTCATCATTTGAATTGACATAAGCAACCCGTGACGTAGTGAATAGAGCGATTCCTCCGCTTTTCTCATTCAGGAAAACCTTTTCTCCTGCAGATGTGGATGTATAGTCAAATCTACAAAAGTCACAAGTGGCGGTGATCCATATAGGAAGGTTTGTAAATTCAAATGTACTGATGTCATTGTCTGTTAGAACTTTTTCATCACTCCAGGACTGTTTGTCACCATGTCCGACATAATTGATAAGAAAAAGATTTTCTTCTTTTAACCGATATAGAAGTTCTTCTTTTAATAACTTGTAATTTTCTCCTGAACCATCTCTTTTCTTGTAGGCATCATAGAGCATTTTATACACTATATATTCAGGCATATTATTCTCAATATAATCTGCCAGGCTATTCGCATTTTTTTGATGAACAGGGTTGTATTTATCAGTGTCATTACCATCATCTGCCAACATTACTACTTTATTTCTCCAGGTGCCTTTCTGATTTCCGTAACTGATCACCTTCTTTACTACTGCTTTAGCCTGATCTACCGTATTTATAGGGAAACGGCCGATGCCAATATTTACTTTACTTTCTGATATTACCTTTCCTGAATTGTCATCTAAGAATCCAAAATAGTCGTCTACAACATACGACCATCCATTCAGAGACTCCTCTGTTTGATAGGTTAGTAAATAGTTCGTTTTGTTATATCTTCTCCAGGCTGGGGTTATGAACCTGTTGTCGTAAGCACCATCTCCAAAGAGTAAAAGATAACGCGGAGCATCTTCTTCGGAGCTACTCCGGTCATAAAACATTTTCATGAAGCGCCGGTAAGCCGTAGCATCGGGTGTACCACTGGAAAATTCGTTGTAGACTTGTTCCGGTGTAACTACTTCTACTTTTAGTCCGTCATTGTCTATATGGAAATCTCTCAATAACTGGGCCTGTTCGATAAAGGCTTCCGGAGAGATAATGATCATGTGTTGCTGGGATAAGCCATGTAAGTTCTGGTTTCTTACTTTAGTCGTTTTTTTAAGATCAATACCCGGAAAACTCAGGTTACTTTGGATCAATACAAACTCACGTAATGATTTACCCCTATCAATAGTAAAAGATAATTCCGAACCGTTTTGCTTCGTCTCCATTTGTATAGGATTAATAGGATTTGTAACATCGAATACAAGTGAATAACTATCTGTGTTTTGAATAACAAATCTGGAAGGTCCTTTTAGAGAATATATACTCCTGAAGAACATAAAGGGCTGGTTGTATGATTTTAGTTCTCTTTTAAATTGGAGTTTAATGTAATCTATAAAAGTGTTTTCAGGCCTGACATCAGAATGATCGATTCGGATGTTGAATCCATTCTGAGCTTCGCTTGTTTCCCATTTGGAAGTGAGTAGGAGAGAGGTGGCAGTAACATACGAATTACCCGGTTTAGCAAAAGATTTATTTTTGATTATCTGACTGTTATTTAAAGAAAGAGACACACGGTTATTGTCCGAACTTACTTTAGATATCATACGGCATTCTAATGAGCCCGCTTCATCTGTTATTCCTGGAATGGAATTAAAATGAATGGTCTTATTAGATGTAGTGAACCTGTCGCCAAATAATTCTTTACCGGATTCATTGACTGACTCTTCATCCTTTTCGTATTTGATGTAATCATCAAATTCTGATATTCTTTCTGCTGCAATATCCAGAACAGGTGAGACCTCCATTATTTTAGGTTCAGCTGCGTCTGTCAAAAAGTAAAATCCTTCATCTGAATAAGGATTGTTACTATGTTTAAAATATTCTTTACTATTATCCTTGTAGTATTCCCATCTTGTTTTAGCTCTTCCATAGAATAAAAAGTAATCATTCCCTTTCCATACAGGTACAACCGGAAGATCATCTATATAAGGTTTAGAGAAATCCTCTTCTAATGGCCAGCCTCCATAACCGCATAGAGCAACTTTGGCCGGATCGGAAAAACCTAAGCTTTTAAGATCAGCATAAGTTATTTTATAAATTCCTGTCTCTTCGATTAGGAATTTTATCCATGTGCCTTTATTTAATACAGATTCCGAGGCATAACGTTCAGGTGTTGCGGTGATTGTATAGATGCAGTTTAAAAGAAAAAGAAACGTAATAGCAATTAATCTAAAGTGAGTTATCATAGTAATCTATTTTTCCCTTTATATAAAGTAGAAACGGTTTTAGGTAGGGTTTAGTATTTCCGAAAAGTTAATGTTTTGGTGGTAGAGACTGGGCTTGCCCTGTCTCTGTATAAACATTTCAATTAAATTAGTGTATTGTTTCAAAAGAGAGACAGGGCAAGCCCAGTCTCTACTACTGGTAATATAATATATATTGATCTTGAATTGTAACCTCTATAAAAAAGGAAAGGTCATCCTCCCGGACAACCAATCTTCATTGTTAACCTTAAATCTAATACCATGAAAAACACAGTGCAAATATACTGCTTTTTTATGTTCTTCAGCATGTTTTGCTAAATAAATGTTCGTTTTTAATGTTGTTTAACATGTTTTGCTCATAAAAAAGGCTTTAGCCCTCTTCAGGATGAAGATTTGGCCAAAGCCTTTGATTATTTTATTACGGAATGTTATTCGATAATCTTCACCCACCCATAAGGATCAGGTTCATCACCACATTGGATGCCTTTCAGTTTGTTGTAAAGTTTAGTGCAGACAGGGCCTGCTTTACCATCTGTGGTAAAAATATATGATTTTCCTTCATCCAAATCATCAACCTGTGAAAGAGGTGTAATAACTGCAGCAGTTCCACATTCGGCAGCTTCCTCAAAAGTGGATAACTCTTCGAATGGCACGGGGCGACGCTCAACTGTCATACCCATATCTTCTGCCAGTTGCATCAAGCTTTTATTGGTAATGGAAGGAAGAATTGATTGGGATTTTGGGGTGATATAGCTATTTCCTTTGATTGCAAAGAAATTTGCAGGACCACATTCATCTAGGTATTTCTTTTCTTTGGGGTCAAGATAGAGTACTGCTGCATAACCTTTTTCTTTGGCAAGTTCACCTGCAGCAAGACTGGCTGCATAATTTCCACCTACTTTTATAGTACCCGTTCCGTAAGGAGCAGCGCGGTCATAATTGCGCATCATACATACTTTAGAAGGAAGGAAGCCGGTTTTGAAATAAGGGCCAACAGGGGTTACGAATACCATAAACAAATATTCATCGGCAGGTTTCACCCCAACCTGTGCTCCTAATCCGATCAATAGCGGACGGATATATAGAGATGCACCACTTCCGTAAGGAGGTACAAAACGTTCGTTCAGTTTGACTACTTTGCGCACTGCTTCTTCAAACATATCTACCGGAAATTCAGCCATTTTAATACCCTTACTGGATGCCTGCATACGTTTGCCGTTTTCATCCATGCGGAACACGCGCACTTTTCCGTCTTTTCCTTTGAATGCTTTTAAACCTTCAAAAGCTTCTTGTCCGTAATGGAGACAGGTAGCAGCCATGTGGATATTTATAATCTCGGAAGAAGATACTTCCAATTCACCCCATTTTCCGTCCCGATAGTAGCATCTTACATTGTAGTCTGTCTTCATGTAACCGAATGACAGGTCTGACCAATTTATATTTTCCATAATAAATTAAAATATAGTATTCGAGTTCAAAATACAAATGTAGTTATTTTGGTAAATAAGTTATACTTTTGCAACAAAATAAGCACTGAATCAAAGATGGAGCGTCGTGATTTTCTGAAATTATCTCTGGCAGCAGGTATTATATTGTGTAGCTGTAATAACAAAAAGAATATACTTCCTCATTATCTTGAACCCGAAGTCGGCGAAAAGATAACGCTTGAAGGAGAAATTGTGCATGTTTGTCCTATTGAAGGTATGAAAATGAAGCTGCGTCTCTCTGATGGTGAAATCATATCAGTACTACCCATAGACAACAATAGTTTTGACAAGCTGCAGTGGGATAAAAAGAATGTCCGGATTTATGGAAAATTAGGTGAGACTCGCGTTTCCCGGAGTGTTATCATCTCAGATTATAAAGAAAAGAAATTGCTTTGCCATATAGATCATACTCCTTGTACAGATATAAAATGGATAGAAAACCGATGGAAAGACGGTTCTGCTGAAGATATTCTCAAACGTGATAACCAGGCATTAATGACCCGGATGGGTAAAACTCAACGAAATTATATTCAGGTATTTTCAATTATAGCTGAAGATATTGTTGAAATATAGTCTTTTCGGAATCATTCCTTTTGTTCAGAAATAGTACCTTTGCATGAAGAAATAATTCAAACTTCACGGAAAACCGTGACAATCTGTTATAAAATGAAAGTTATCGACCTGATAAAGGAAAACAATAATACCGCTTTTTCTTTCGAAATACTACCACCGCTTAAAGGTAATAGTATTCAACGTGTATATGATGTGATTGATAAATTGTGGGAATTTGATCCAAAATACATTAATATAACTTCTCATCACAGTGAACATCTCTATAAAACATTACCGGATGGTACTTATGAGAAAGTAAATATCCGGAAACGACCCGGATCGGTAGCTATTGCTTCGGCTATTCAGAATAAGTATGGCATTCCGGCAGTTCCTCATATAATCTGTAAAGGCTTTACGAAAGATGAGACGGAGTATGCCTTGATTGATTTGAACTTTTTGGGCGTATACGATCTGTTATTGCTTCGTGGAGATATTAAAACACTCGATACGACGCAAAACCCCGATCATTTTCATGAGCATGCTACTGATCTACAAAAGCAGGTTAATGACTTTAACAAGGGAATAGCTGTTGATGGTTCTACTTTTGACGCAAATGAAACACCTTTTTCGTATGGAGTTGCCTGTTATCCTGAGAAACATGAAGAGGCGCCTAATCTGGACTCCGATATCTATTACCTTAAAAAGAAAGTAGAAGATGGGGCAGATTATCTGGTGACTCAGATGTTTTTTGACAATGAGAAATACTACTCTTTTGTGGATCGTTGTAGAGCCGAAGGGATAACAGTGCCCATCATTCCGGGTATTAAACCGGTTGTTTTTCGTAATCAGTTGACGGTGTTGCCTAGAATATTCCGATCGGATATACCGGAGCCTTTTGCGACGGAGTTGCGTAAATGTAAAACGGATGATGAGGCTAAGGCATTAGGAGTTGAATGGTGTATTCAGCAATGTAAGGACTTGATAGCACATGGAGTGCCGAGTCTGCATTTTTATACTTATCTGGCTACTGAGAGTGTTTATAAAGTAGCGAAGGAAGTTTATTGAAAGTTTTGCATATAAGAGTTTGAGGAGCTTGAGGAGTTCTTAGGAAATCCTAGGCTCTCCTAAAGCTCCTAGGTCTCCTAATATCTCCTCAGAATATTTAAGCCCTGAAGGTATCAGGATCAGGCCCTGTTCGGTGAATAGGAATATGAGATATATAATCCATATCTTCTGCACTTAATTCAAAATCAAAAATCTGTGTATTCTCAACAATACGAGAGGGGGTAACTGATTTAGGAAGTGGTAATATGCCTCTCTGAAGATGCCAGCGCAAGCATATCTGAGCAATTGTTTTGTTGTACTTTTTAGCAAGATCATTCAATACTGTAGACTCGAAAAGTTTACCTTGAGAGAAAGGCCCCCAGGCTTCAACTACTATTCCATTTTCTTTACAGTATTCAACCGTATCTTCCTGATTGAATCCCGGATGGATTTCAATTTGATTGACCATAGGAAGAATGGTTGCTTTCTCCATTAAAGGGCGGAGATGTTTAGGCATGAAATTGCTAACCCCAATGGCACGGATACGTCCTTCAATATACAATTCTTCCATTGCTCTCCAGGTTTCCAGATTCATAAATTGCCAGTCATCACTATGCCCTTTTGCTATAGGCCAATGGATAAGATATAGATCGAGATAATCCATATTGAGCTTTTCCATTGTTTTCTCGAAAGCATGCAATGTATTGGCATATCCCTGGTCACTATTCCATAGTTTACTTGTAATAAACAATTTCTTTCTTTCGATGCCTGACTCGCGGACAGCTTTGCCTATACTTTGTTCATTCTTGTATACCGCCGCCGTATCTATATGACGATAGCCTGCCTGAATAGCGTCTCTTACCGCTTTCACTGCAGTATCTCCATCAGGGGTAAGATATGTTCCGAATCCAACACAAGGTATCTCAACCTTATTGCGTAGGATATAACTGTCTTTTAATGATTTCATATATGATAACTTTTTTATATTAGTTTCATATAATAACAGTAGGACCGGATGTTAAGTTTTATCAGAATTGCTCCAGAACCTGTATTCGTTTTTCAATTGGAGGATGTGTAGCAAAAAGGCCACTTAATCCGCTTAAAGCACTTTTCACATGTTTGCCGGGATGTTGTATGAATAATTGTGCCACATCTTCCCGTTGAACAGCTTCTATATCCGGGTCAATAGATATTTTCCGTAGGGCACTGGCGAGAGCCAAAGGGTTTTTAGTCATTTCGGCTGCACCTGCATCTGCCAGATATTCTCGTTTACGGGATATGGCAAAACGCATAAGTGTTGCAAATAGATAACCAATTGCGGCTACTATCATCGCCACTAAAATAATAACGATCGCGCCATTCCCTTTCTCACTTCGCCGGGTACGTGGGGCATAATTAATTAAACGGATGGCCATTTGTGCTATTAAAGAAAAGATACCAACAAAGACAATGGAGACAATTAATAAGCGTACATCCCGGTTACGAATATGTGATAATTCATGGGCAATTACAGATTCTAATTCTTCATCGTTCAGTTTGTCGATAATTCCCCGGGAGAGTGTTACTGTATATGTTTTATCATTTATACCACTGGCAAATGCATTCAACGAATCATCATCGATTATATTCACTTTAGGCATTTTCATTCCCTGTGTCATGCAGAGATTTTCTACCAGGTTATATACCCGTTTATTTTCTTTACGCTCAAGAGGGCGAGAACCTGTTGCTGAATTTATAATACTCGTATTAGCAAAATAAGCAATGATAAACCAGATGAGGACACCACCAATAATATAAGGAGCAATCTCTATAAATATAGAAATACTCATTTGTGTCGGATCGAATTGGGAGTATTCATTACTAGTGAATAGCACTAATAAATAACAAAACAGAAAAACAAGCCCGACAACCAGGCATGGAAACAAAAAAAGCAACAACAGCGATCGGAGATTGTTCCTTCGCTGTTGCGTTTGTATACCGACGTACTGCATGTATTAAAATTTGATTTTAGGAGCTTCTTCCAATGTACTGCGTTGATCGCCCAGATCGAACATAATCTCTTTATGGAAGTTAAACATACCTGCTATTATATTGGAAGGAAATACCTGCACTGCATTGTTATATTCTTTAGTGGCTGAGTTGAAATATCTGCGTACTGAAGCCAGTTTGTTTTCAACGTCGGATATCTCTTCCTGCAATTGAAGAAAGTTTTGATTGGCTTTCAGATCAGGATAAGCCTCCAATGTCACTTTCAATCCGGTCAATGCAGAACTGAGCTGATTTTCTGCAACAATCTTATCATCGATCGTGCGTGCGTTGAGAGCGCCGTTACGTGCCTGGATCACTCTATCCAATGTTTCTTTCTCATGGCCGGCATACCCTTTTACGGTCTCAACCAGCTGAGGAATAAGGTCGTGACGTTGTTTGAGTTGTACATCTATATCTGCAAAAGCATTTTCCCTGTTGTTTCTTAACTTTACCAATGAATTATAGAGAGAAGCAATCCAAAGAGCTACAACAATAATAATCCCTAATACAATAAGTAATACCATAATCTTTCATTTTAAGTTAGAACTGCTCAAAGATAATATTTTCATTTAAACAAATAAAAAACGCCCAGACTTATCACAAGTCCGGACGCCTAACTTTTTTCCTTTAATTATGAAAAAACTATTACTCGATGCAAATATAAGAATTATTTCACATGTATAAGTTATCAGTCGAAAAAAACCTTTCTTATTATTGTATTTTCTCTTTATTTTATATATCATTGTAAATCAATTCACCTTTAAACGATTGCTAGTATGAAACGTTTAGTTCTTTTGTTTGTGGTAGGGTTAACATTCTCACTATTTTCTTTTGCACAAGAAGCAGATCCTGATCAATATCTTTTCCCTACTTTTCAGCCAGGCCAGGTTATGTATAAAGATGGAAGAGTTTTTAATGTTTCGTTGAATTACAATTTGGTTTCTAATCGTTTTATTTTTATAGATACCTATGATAATAACATCCTAAAAGAGTTTGCCGAATTAGATAAACTGGGGCTTGTTAAGGTGGACGATCGTAATTTTCATATTAATAATAAAGGAGAAGCGATAGAAATATTACAGGTGGAGAACCCACGTATATTGGTTGAATACAGAGGAAAAGTAAAGGATCTGGGACAGAAGGCTGCCTATGGCGGACGTTCACAGACTTCGGCGATAGAATCTTTGTCTTCTTTCCAATCAGGCGGACAGCATTATCGGTTGGAAGGAGATCCACGATATGTTGTTTCCGGAATGGAAAGACGCTATCAGGTAGATACACCTAAGAAAATGCGTTCTTTTTCAAATGCAAAGCAATTTGTAAAAATATACCCTAAGCATAAAGATACGCTTGAGAAGTTCATTAAAGAACAAAAAGTGAATTTCGATTCTACAAAGCAAGTTGTTACTCTTTGTAACTATGCTCATACATTACAATAAAAGCTGTAAGATCACTCCACAACGGACTGTTTCAAATTGAAAACAATTTGAAAATTTATATTCAAATCTAACAATATTCAGAGATATACTCCTATATCCCCTGAACATATAGGCTCACTTTCCTGAGGATATATACTCATTATCCTGAACATATATGCTCGCCTATCTGAAGGTATATGCTCACATTTATGAGTGAGCTTTACGCACTCTCCAACCGTATACCTTAATTTAATTAGCCATCAATAAAACCCTCTTTTAATACCCTCCAATCCATGTTCTTAAAAAATATTTAAGATTTTTTCAACTAATGAGCAGAAGTTCTTGTTGTATATACATTGAAATGCTTATTAATAAAAAACAAAAGAAAAAGATATATGCATTGGATAGTAAAAACACTACAAGAAACTCCTGAATTGGCTATCTTTCTTACTCTAGCCGTGGGTTTTGCGATAGGTATGATTAAAGTAAAAGGGTTTGGTTTGGGAGCTGTGACAAGTGTATTACTTGTTGGTGTTTTAGTTGGACAATTGGGGATAACTATTTCCCCCGTGGTAAAATCAACATTCTTTCTGCTATTTTTATTTGCTGTGGGCTATAGTGTAGGCCCTCAATTTGTACAAGGATTAAAGAAAGATGGCTTGCCTCAGATCGGTTTTGCCGTTATTGTATGTGTGGCTTGTTTGGTCGTTGCATGGGTGGCTGCACTAATTGCTGGTTTCGATGTGGGAAATGCTGCCGGATTACTGGCAGGTGCAAATACAATCTCAGCTGTAATCGGTGTTGCAACCGATACTATTAACCAGCTGGCGATAGGCGCAGATCAGAAACAGACATTTATCAATCAGATACCTGTAGCTTATGCTGTGACTTATATTTTTGGTACTGCCGGTACTGCATGGTTCCTTGCTTCTGTAGGGCCTAAATTATTAAGCAAAAATATTGTACAGGAAACAAAAGACTATGAAGCTTCTCTAGGTGGTTCGATAGAAGGAGAAGATGCCAGTATGGAATATGCCTATGATGGCACTACTTTCCGTGTTGTGTCTGCTGATAGTGATTATTTCTCGCAGGAACGTACGGTAGGAGAGGTTGAGGATATGTTGGTACAAGAAGGTTGGCCGGTATATATTGAACGTATACGCCCCGCAAAAGGTGGTGACATTATTCAGGAGCCGACAACTGATATAAAAATAAATAAAGGTGATCGCTTAGTATTGAACGGTCCCATCGATACATTGATTGCTGATGAAAATAGTATTGGTACAGAAGTAGCGGATATTGAATTGTTGGATTTCCGGGCAGAAGCTTTAAGAGTTATGGTTTCTAATAAAGAAGTTATTGGAATGACTCTTCTTGAGTTAAAGACGTGTAAAGAGCGGCATGGTGTCGTTATACGCAAAATACATAGAGGAAAAGCTACTTTGCCTTTATTGAAGAATGTAACCATCCAACGAGGTGATATAGTGGAATTGGAAGGACGTAAGACTGATGTTGATCGTTTCGCGTCTTACCTTGGTTATGCAGAACGTGCAACAACCGTTACGGATATATTATATGTTGCCTTAGGTATTTTCTTAGGGGGAATGCTTGGTTCATTGGTGGTGCGCGTAGGAAATGTACCGTTAAGCCTAAGTGCTAGCGGTGGCGTGTTACTTATGGGTATTTTATTTGGCTGGTTGCGTTCACGCCGTCCTACTTTTGGAGCAGTTCCAGAAGCTTCTATCTGGTTAATGAATAACCTGGGGCTTACTGTATTTATTGCTATTGTCGGTATAAATGCCGGGCCGGACTTTATAGCCGGATTAAAAGCATCCGGTGTAAGCCTTTTTATTGCCGGGGTATTTGTCAGCCTTGTGCCCATGTTTATAGGCCTTATGTTGGGCCGTTATGTGTTCAAGTTCCATCCGGCGATCACTTTAGGTGCCTGTGCCGGTGCACGTACGACAACTGCTGCATTAGGAGCATTAGAGGAAGCACTGCATAGTAAAGTTCCAGCTCTTTCCTACACAACAACTTATGCCGTTGGAAACACCTTGCTTATAATCTGGGGGGTAGTTATTGTGCTTCTTGTACATTAAATAATTACGAATCGAAGATCGCTTAGTGAAGCGTAAAGAAATTAATCATTAATAATTAATCATTATATTATCATGGATATAGACAAATTAAAGACCACGCGTCGTCGTGAACAGCAATTAGAACATTTAAGTCCTTTCGAATTAAAGGATAATCTCATAAAATTAGCATCCGACCAGCAAAAAGAACCGGTAAAAACAATGCTAAATGCAGGACGTGGAAATCCTAACTGGACTGCTACTATTCCTCGCGAAGCTTTCTTTACTCTTGGGCAATTTGCTATTGAAGAATGTAAACTTCCCATGTCTACAACAAGTGGATTGTCTGGTATTCCTCAAAAGGAAGGTATAGCCGAACGTTTCCAGGATTTCATTCGTAAGAATCGTCACTTTCCGGGCATAGACCTCTTGGAAGGACTCTATAACTACGGTATCGAGAAGCATGGTTTTAACCCTGAAGAGTGGGTTTTTGAATTGGCAGAAGGAGTAATTGGTGACCAATATCCAAGCCCGGTACGTATGCTGAAACACACTGAGGTGATTGTACATGATTATATCATTCAGGAGATGTGTGGGAACAACCCTATCCGTAGTGGAAAGTTTGATCTTTTCGCAACAGAAGGCGGAACAGCTGCTATGTGTTATATCTTTGATTCACTGATAGAAAATAGACTATTACATAAAGGTGATAAAATTGCGATAGGTGTTCCGGCGTTTACTCCTTATCTGGAAATACCACAATTGGAGCGTTATCAATTTAAAGTAACCTATATACGTGGTTCAGCAAAAGACGAAGAAGGTGATTCTACTTTCCAATATCCTGAATCCGAACTGGATAAGCTTGGAGATAAATCAATTAAGGCTTTTTTCATAATCAATCCAAGTAATCCTACATCTGTAGAGATTTGTGACAAATGCCGTAAATATCTTGTGAAGGTAGTGAAGAACCTGAACCCGAACCTGATGATCCTGACAGATGATGTATATGGAACTTTTGTAGAAGGTTTTAATTCCATAATGAATGAATTACCGCAGAATACTCTTTGCGTTTATTCTTTCTCTAAATATTTTGGAGCTACCGGCTGGCGTTTGGGAGTTATAGCTCTTTATGAGGATAACATTTATGATGATATGCTTTCCGCTATACCGGAAAAAGATAAATTAAGACTGGATAAACTCTATGAAAGTCTTACGATTTATCCCCGTAAATTGAAATTTATTGATCGTCTGGTTGCAGATAGCAGACAGGTTGCACTTAATCATACGGCAGGACTTTCTTTACCTCAACAAATGCAGATGTTGCTCTTTGCGGCTTTCGCATTACTTGACAAAGAAAATAACTATAAGAAAGATTGTAATCAATTGGTACACCATCGTTTTGACCTGTTATGGGAAGGTTTAAATATCCCTGTAAAACCGGATCCGGAAAGGGCGGCTTATTATAGTGAGATCGATATTGAAGAATGGGCTTTGAAAAACTACGGAAAAGAGTTTGTTGCTTTCTTGGAAAAGAATTTCGAACCGGTAGATATTGTTTTCCGTTTGGCCGAAAAATCGTCTATAGTTCTTTTGAACGGTGGAGGCTTTGCCGGGCCGGAGTGGTCGGTGCGCGTTTCCCTTGCAAACCTGAATGAAGAAGATTATAGTGTGATAGGTAAAGAATTATCAGAAACCATGCAGGAATATGTAGATGCATGGAAAAGTACATTAAAATAAAGAGAAATAAAATGAAAGCGAATAAGATGAGACAAACAATAAGTTTGTTGATAGTTGCATTCCTATTGGCAACATCCCTACAAGCTGCGGAAAAAAAGACTGTGTATATTCTGGCAACAGGTGGAACCATAGCCGGGCAAGGGGCAACAAGTGTGGCATCCGGATATAAAGCCGGTGTGATTACTGTAGATCAGTTATTAAGTGCAGTGCCGGGATTAAGCGATATTGCTGATATCAAAGCGGAACAAGTCGCAAATATTGGTAGCCAGGATATGAATGATCAGGTTTGGCTTACTTTAGCAAAACGTACAAATGAATTATTAAGCCGTGAGGATGTAGATGCAATAGTGATAACCCATGGAACGGATACACAAGAAGAAACAGCTTACTTTCTGAATCTGACAGTGAAAAGCCCAAAACCGGTAGTATTAGTAGGTTCTATGCGTCCTTCTACAGCTATTGGAGCAGATGGCCCACGTAATATTTATAATTCAGTAGCTTGTGCAATCGACCCACAATCTGTAGGAAGAGGGGTGATGGTTGTAATGGATGATAAGATACTTGGGGCAGACGATCTGACAAAGACTAATACCCTTTATGTGGAAACTTTCCAGAATCCGAATTATGGCCCTCTTGGGATCGTTTATAACGGAAAACCTATCTATAGCCGCAGTTCTGTGAAGCGTCATACTTCTAATTCAGAATTTGATGTTACTAATTTAACGGAATTACCAAGGGTGGAGATTGTTCTTAGCTACTCCAATGCTACTGCTTTGTTTATTGAAGCAGCTATTTATGCAGGTGCAAAAGGTATTGTTACTGCTGGAGTAGGTAATGGTAATGTGACAACAGACATGCAGAATGCTATGGCAAAAGCTGTTAAAGATGGCGTAGCCATTGTGCGTTCTTCACGAATCATGACCGGCCCTACAGCTCAGTGGGACGAAGTGGATGATGATGCCCTTGGCTTTTCGGCTTCTTGGTTTATCAATCCGTATCGTGCACGTGTGCTCCTTATGCTGGCATTAACGAAGACAAAAGATTACAAAGAAATCCAGCGGATGTTTGCTGAATATTAAATAAATCAAAATGAAAAAAATATATATAATATTAGCAGGGCTTACGCTTTGCCTGGGGGCTTATGCGCAGCACCGTGACAGTGAAACCATACTGGAACGATTGATTTGGGATGATAAAATGTTGAATATTATGGTTGATACTCGTGTCGATTACCAGATGGATTTTCAAAAGGATCAATTGGATGATGCTTTCTTTCACGGACAAACCCTAAAGATTTGGGTGGTAGGAGAGATTATCCCTGGTATTCGTTATCGTGTACGTCACCGGTTAAATAAGCCCCAAACTCCTTTACGTGAAGGATTTTCCGGAGCAACCGATCATGCCTGGATTGCCTTTGATGCAGGAAGTCATTGGACATTTACCGTTGGAAAGCAATCTATACAATTAGGTACTTTCGAATATGACTATAATCCGGCTGATATCTATTTGCCAACAATGATCTATAATGATTTTGACGGGTATAAACTGGGAGTAAATGTTGCTTACCATTTTCTGGGACAAACATTGAATTTGCAGTTAGCAAACTCCGATGCTCCTCAGTTTGCTTCTGAAGAATTTAAAAACAAATCCCTTGCGATTAATGCACTATGGGAAGGGAATCTCTTTAATGGTGTATTGAAAACACGCTGGGGATACGGAGCGTTCCAGCATGAGAAAACCAAATTCTATAATTGGTTGACACTCGGTACTCAATTAAATATAGGAAAATTCTCAACCGAACTTGATTATTATCTGGGAAATCGGGATATGGACTATAGCGCCGATGTCAATGATGAAGAGTTGGGAACTCGTTATGTGGGTGATCAATCAGCCTCTCTTAACCTGAAGTATGATTTTGGCAAATGGAAACCTTTTATAAAAGGAACATGGAACCAACGTAAAGATAAAGATTTTGATAGTACCGCTTATGAAAGCTGGGGCATTCAGGGAGTTGTAGAGTTCTATCCATTTACAAATAAATATGTGAAGGATTTACGATTCCATGCTATGTATGCTTATTCTTCGATGGATTTTGACGGACATTTTAGTTCTCTTGAAACAAAGAATATGCACTCTGTGTTGCTTGGTACACGGTGGTTGTTTAAAGCAAAGTAAATGACCGCAGGTCCGTCCGGAAAGGACAAAAAGCCCTGAATGGGGCTAAATGAGGAATAGTAGTTGGCGTGCTGAAAGTACAACATAATTATTATGTTGTACTTTCAGCACGCCGTTGTTATGTGTATCCGTAAACCCCAGGTGGCATACCCTTTCAGGGCATTTACCTGGGGCTAAATTAGAACGCCCCATTCAGGGCTTTTTGTCCTTTCCGGACGGACCTATGGTTATTAACTATAAAACTAAGAGGACAGAACTCACACCATAGTAGTTATATTTTGCAACAAAAAAGAGGCTTTTAGTAAAATAAACGATACATTTGCAGTCGAAAAGCAAATATTTCACACATAATAATACTAAGGGACTATGTTGTATTGGCAGAAAGACATTGAGACAATGGGTCGGGATGGTCTGGAAAAACTACAAGTGGAGCGATTGAAACAAACTATTGCATTAGCAGATCACTCTCCATTCTATCATAAAGTTTTTGAAGAAAAAGGGATCACTCCGGAAACCATTCGTTCAATAGATGACTTAAGTAAACTTCCATTTACAACGAAAGATGATCTGCGAAATAACTATCCTTTTGGAATGGCAGCCATTCCTTTAAAAGAATGTGTGCGGTTGCATTCTTCCAGCGGAACAACGGGTAATCCTACAGTTGTCCTTCATTCGGCTAAGGATTTGGACGAATGGGCCAATCAGGTGGCCCGTTGTATGTACATGGTCGGATTGCGTGATACGGATGTCTTTCAGAATACTTCAGGATATGGTATGTTCACCGGAGGTTTGGGCTTTCAGTATGGTGCTGAAAAACTGGGTGCACTAACTGTTCCGGCAGCAGCAGGTAATACAAAGAGACAGATTAAATTTATAACAGATTTTGGTACAACTTGCCTGCATATTATTCCAAGCTACGCTACCCGCCTTGCTGAAGGTATGTATGAGGTCGGTTTGGATCCACGAAAAGATACACAACTAAAAACGATTTGCATAGGCGCAGAACCTCATTCGGAAGAACAACGTTTACGTATTGAGCAATTGTTGGGTGTAAAAGCTTACAATTGTTTTGGAATGTCGGAAATGAATGGGCCTGGAGTAGCTTTTGAGTGTACAGAGCAGAACGGCCTTCATATATGGGAGGATTATGTGATAGTAGAAATTGTTGACCCTGAAACTCTTCAACCGTTGCCTGATGGGGAAGTGGGAGAGTTGATTCTTACCACTATCAACCGTGAAGCTATGCCATTGATCCGTTATCGTACGCGTGACTTGACCTGTATTATTCCCGGAGAATGTGCTTGCGGACGTACGCATAAGCGCATTGCCCGTTTCAAAGGACGTAGTGATGATATGATTATCCTCAAAGGGGTAAATCTTTTCCCTATACAGATTGAGACCATCTTAATGCAATTCAAAGAATTAGGAGGAAACTACCTAATTACCTTGGAAACAATAGGAAATAGTGACGAAATGCTAATAGAAGTGGAGTTAAGTGACCTGTTTACAGATGATTATTCTGTATTACAACGCTTAACAAAGGATATCACTCGTCAATTGAAAGACGAGTTGTTACTCACACCCCGTCTTAAACTGGTTGCTAAAGGTTCCCTGCCTGTGCAGGAAGGCAAGGCTGTCCGGGTGAAAGACCTACGTAAATTATAATAGCTAACAATTAGCGATTAACGTAAGTTATTTCTAATCATTAATCGTTAACCGTTAATCATTCATCGTTAATATCTAAAAATATGACAGTCCATCAAATTTCTATCTTCCTCGAGAACAAGTACGGAAAGCTGAATGAATTATTAGCTTTACTGGCAGAAGAGAATATCCGGATTATTGCAGCAACGATTGCGGATACTTCGGAGTTTGGTATTATGCGTATGATTGTGAGCGATCCGCAGAAAGCATATAAGATTTTCAAAGAGAATAATGTCAGTGTCAATCTAACAGATGTTTTGGCCATAGTCACAGCATCCTGTGCCGGAAGCTTTGCTGAGGCACTCGGTCATTTTACAAAAGCAGGTTTGAGTATCGAATATATGTATTGTTTTTCAGTAGAGGAAAGAACAATCCTTATTCTTCGTACAAATAACAGGGAAACTGCACGGGAAGTAATTCGCCGTCAAAATCTCGAATATATCTGTGAAAGCGACCTGATCAACCTGTAATATAATTGTTAATTATAAATTGTAGATTATAAGCCCTATGGCTGTATTTTATATCTTATAATTAACTATTAACAATTAATAATTAATCATTATATACTTATGTTTGGCATTAACGACCCCGGTATCTACATTGCTTATATCATGGCTATAGGTTGTGTTGTGTTTTCTATTTGGTTTGGAATAAGCCATTGGAATAAGGAAGAT
This sequence comes from Tannerellaceae bacterium, assembly GCA_032073245.1. Taxonomy (GTDB): domain Bacteria; phylum Bacteroidota; class Bacteroidia; order Bacteroidales; family Tannerellaceae; genus QVMG01. Next base: position 6,953 of record DAMANX010000023.1, on the reverse strand, counting down.
AAAGATAGTGATAACCCTAAAGAGCCTAAATCATGAATAATCTTCTTCTTGGTATTATTGTTCTCATTTATATGTTCGTGATTGCATTGCTCGGCTATATAGGTTATAAAAGGACAAAGAATGCAAGCGATTTTCTTTTGGGAGGAAGTAAAACAAATCCTATTATCATGGCCCTTTCCTATGGGGCAACTTTTATCTCTGCTTCTGCTATTGTCGGTTTTGGAGGATATTCTGCAACTTTCGGGATGGGAATCCAATGGCTCTGTATGCTGAATATGTTGATGGGGGTAATTATCGCTTTTATCTTTTTCGGACGTAGAACACGTAAGTTGGGTGCACAGCATAATGCCCGAACCTTTTCGCAATTATTAGGATTACATTATAAATCGCGAACTATTCAGATCTTTATCGCAGCTATTATTTTTATTGGTATGCCGCTGTATGCTGCTGTCGTAATGAAAGGCGGGGCTGTTTTTATTGAACAGATATTCCAGATAGATTTGGATTTGGCTTTGTTGATATTTACATTGATTGTGGCAGCGTATGTAATATCAGGAGGTATAAAAGGAGTTATGTATACTGATGCACTACAAGCATTAATAATGTTTGGCTGTATGGCCTTTATGCTTTTCTGGTTCTATCATTTTATGGGTATGGGCTTTACGGAGGCAAACAGCGAATTAACAGCATTAGCTCCTCAGGTACCAGAACGTTTTAAAGAGTTAGGGCATCAAGGCTGGACTTCTATGCCTGTTGCCGGATCTCCACAATGGTATTCTCTGGTTACCTCACTAATCTTAGGTGTAGGTATAGGATGTTTAGCACAGCCCCAATTGGTGGTTCGTTTTATGACAGTAGAAAGTACTAAACAGTTAAATAGAGGGGTGCTGATCGGTTGTATATTTATATTCTTTGTGGTAGGATCGATTTATCATATTGGCCCTTTGTCTAACCTATACTTTTGGCAGACGGATGGTATGGTTGCTGCTGAGATGACAAATGATATGGATAAGATTATTCCTTTATTTATTGATCGTGCAATGCCGGATTGGTTTGGAGCTGTATTTATGCTCTGCATACTTTCCGCCAGTATGTCTACTTTAAGTGCACAATTTCACACGATGGGTGCTGCTTTTGGTGCGGATATCTTCCCGAAGCTGGGCCGTAGAAAAGATGTAAATTCAACAATGGGAGTACGCTTCGGTGTTTTATGTGCTATCATATTAAGCTACATTATATGCTATGTTTTAAGTGCCAATATTATTGCAAGAGGAACAGCCCTTTTTATGGGTGTATGTGCTGCAACATTCCTTCCTGCTTATTTTTGTGCACTATATTGGAAAAGAGCAACTCGTCAGGGCGCGTTAGCCAGTTTGTGGGTCGGAGGTTTAGCCAGTATATTCTGCATGGTGTTCTTGCATAAAGCAGAAGCTGCACCCATAGGCCTCTGTAAAGCTTTATTCGGTAAAGATGTTTTAATCGACGTATATCCATGGTTTGCCATTGATCCTATTGTTTTTGCTCTACCTTTATCTTTATTGACAATAGTAGTTGTAAGTTTAGTAACACGAGATAAGAGTCAAATATAAATAGAAGGAATATCCCCTTTGGTACTCTTCTCTCGCACATCTTTGTATTATCTAAGCTTTCCTCCTTTTCAAGGGAGGAGAGCTTAGATATTTTACTTGTTATCAGTCCATAAGTAATAAATTAAGTTCAATACTAATTACCAGCATTAACCAAGGTTATCCTAATTCTCTTTTTCCAAACCTTGAATTGTAAGCGCCAATTTGCTACACCCTTTATTTTTCATCGGTAAAACTATCATTAACATTTGATGTTTGAATTCATAATTTTAGCCTGCCCGTGGGACGTGAATTATGAAAAAAGCCATTGATATTCATAGTCTTCCTATTTGATTTTACTTATATAGTATGAACTATCTTGACGGGTTGTAAGAGGGTCGAACCTATCAATCTTATGATTATCAATAGAAGAGAGTAGTTTTTGTGCTATTATTGTGTATTTTTGTACGGAAAATATGAGGGGTGTGGAATTCTTTATTTTTTTAGCTGTGTATTCATAAAACCTCTCCGATTTACGCGCTATTTTGATTAACCGTATATAATATTAATTAACCGTATATAATAATGAGAAAAGCATTTATCTTAAGTTTTTTTGCATGTATTGCAATGATTAGCACTGCACAAGGAACATCAGAGAATTTTAATCGGTCAAATAGACAGGGCTATACTGAAAAACAAGATACCTTACAAAGAAAAGGGTCTTATTTATCTATTTCGGGAAATGTGGGTTCTTCCGCATTAAAGTATGATGTTCAGGGATTGAGAGAACAAGGTACCCGAAATTCAAAGTTGGGTTATGGATTTGAACTAAAGTATAGTTATTTTTTTAATGATCATTGGGGGGTAACAACCGGAGTGGGCATGTCTCAATATGCGAGTGTCGGAAAACTGAAAGGTAGCATGGCAGAAGATACTTATTACGTATTAGGAGACTTTGTGGATAATGATGAAGTTGGCCGTCCGATTGATTTTGAACTACGTACTCGTTTGACTAATCTGGAAGAGAAACAAACTGTATGGTTTGTTGAAATACCTTTAATGCTGTCTTATCAGACTTATTTTGGTGATTCTGCCCGTTGGGGAATGTATGGAGGCCTAGGTGCCAAACTTCAATTCCCTGCTTCAGCTAAGTTCAAAATACAAAATGGTGCTGGTAGTCAATTCAACGTTTCAGGCCAATATGATGGCATACCTACAGATATGGGATCACCCGAGAATCCTCCTGTTCCACAACATGGATATGGAACAATCACAGATCCAAATAGTACACTTGGCTGGGACGATAAAGCAAAACTGAAGATGGGAATTGCAGCTACTGCAGAATTAGGCTTTATGTATGCTTTAAATAATGGAATAGATTTGATGATAGGTGGTTATATAGATTATGGCTTTAATGACATCAAGAAAAAAGGAAATAACCAATTGTTAACCGCATCTTCAGCCTATCACCCTGGTGCCGATAATCATATCGGAAAAGGTATTGCATATAATGGAATGCTCAATTCAACCGCAACTGATAAGATTAAGCTAATTTCTGTTGGTGGAAAGATTACGTTACGTTTTAAACTATAGAAGATTATAAGGGCAAGTAAATCAAAGGGTAAGAAGATGATGATAATCCGGTAGAATTTAAAAGTAATCACGCAACAGTCGATGATTGGGGTGGAGGAGCAATTCGCATTGAAGGAAAAGATAAACTTGATGACCATACAATATCTATGGATGTCAGTGGTGTAAGTGCCGAAGTTATTGTGGGTGATGGCTCTGGTAATATGCCTTATTTTGAGAAGAACATCACAGATACGCAAGGAGGCGGCGCTATTCGCTTGAAAGCTAATGAAATTGATTTTATAGCAAAAGGTTATTTTAAAGAAAATGTGGGTGGTTATTCTGGGGGTGCCATTCATTTAGAGACTGCCTACTTAGGCAATAAAGGCGAAAAGATAGTTGCGACTATTAAGGAAGGCTCTACATTCATTAATAACAAAGCAACATCATTTGATGGTGGTGCAATCTATGTGTTACATAATTATAGTACTGCAGAACTAACGATAGAAGGGGGGATTTCTTTTGAAAAAGGATATGCAGGATATCGTGGTGGTGCAATCCACTTGCAAGGCAAAGCAAATACACTGCTGACTATTGGAAGTGATAATTCAGATGAGGTATTGTTTTCAGACAATAGTGCTGGAAATAGTGGTGGTGGAATCTTTTGTAATTCAAAAGCAGATATCTATAATACAAAATTTGTAGATAACAAAGGCGTTGAAGGAGGAGCGATAAAGCTTACGAATGATAATAAAGATGTTTTCTTAAACCTTTCTGGCGATATATCTTTTGTAAATAATTCAGTAAATCAAACTGGTGGAGCTATTTATTTCAGTGGATTAGAAAATTCTAAACTTACTGCAAATATGAAAGATAAGGATCCGCTCACTTTTATAAATAATAAAGGTGGATGGTTTGGAGGTAGTCTTTTCTTTAAGTCAGGAACCGTATCTATTACAAATGCTTCGTTTACATCCACCGAAGGCGATAAATCAAATAGTTATCAGGGTGGAGCTATAAATATGAATGGTGCAAATATAAAAGCAGATCTCTATCTGGAAGATGTAACATTCAGTAATCTTATTGCAGATGATGCAGCCGGAGCAATTTCTAATTATAAGGGTAATGTCACCATTAGGGGAAAAAGTAAATTTGAAAATAACAGTAGTAAGAACCTTGGAGGTGCAATCTATAATAATGAAGGTACGGTAACTATAAAAGGGGAGGTTACTTTTGAAGACAATAAGAGTGATAAAGGAGGTGGTGCTATATTTAACAATGGAACTTTATCTACCACCGACGTTAATTTCGTAAACAACTATTCAGATGCCCAGGGAGGAGGTTTATATAATACTTCTATTGCTACTATTTATGGTGGAAAGTTCACTCAGAATACTTCCGTTAAAAACGGTTCTGCGGTAGAATCTTACCTTGGTAATCTCACTATGGTAAATGTTGTAGTTATGGATAACCATACTCTTGAGAACAATGCAGCCATAAGTATTCAAGGTAATGATGCTAGTAATTATGCGAATGCCACTTTACAAAATGTATTAATAGCAGAGAATACATCTGTGGGTTGGGCAGCAGGAATAGATCTCAATTGGGCAAATGCTTATTTGAGAAATATTACTGTGGCAAATAATCAGGCAGGTGATCATGTAGGTGGTATAAGAGCTGTAGGTTTTACACCTCGTACTTATAACAGCATAATATGGGGAAATACAGCATTAAATAATCCGAATCAGTCAGGGATGAATCATGATTATACTTATAATACCTTGATTGAAGGTGCTAATCCAACGAAAAACAGTAATTTAGATGGAACCAATTTATTGAATCCTCGATTTGCTAAAGATGAGGATAATTCTATTGTAGGAGCACTTCGTTATGGATTATTACCTGGAAGCCCTGTTATAGATAAAGGTGATAAGAGTGGTTTTAGATTTGATCTAACAGAAACTGATTTAGCAGGTCATGATCGTATATATGATGAAGCAAATGGTGGCAAGATTGATTTGGGTGTATATGAATATCCAACATCAGGACCGACTGTAGAATTTGTAGAAAATAACGCTGTTTGTGATGGCAATGATGGTTCTTTAAAGATCAAACTTACAGGAACAGGCCCGTGGAAGGTTACTTATCAAATAAAGGATTCTAATCCATTAATCCAGAACACGGAAGAAATTGATGCCAATGAAGTTGATCTTGATGGTATTACATTTCTGAAAGAGATGCCAACAGCAGGTAGTTCAACCGTATATATCCTGACCGGTGTATCAGAAGAGGTTTCAGGAAATGAGTTTTCCGGTCTTCCTATTAACCTCAAAGAAGCTACTGTTACGATAGTTCCGAATCCTTCGGTATCTAATATTACGGGAGGCTCTGAAGTCTTTGTAGGTGAAACTATCCAGTTGGGTAATGTAACAACTGATGGCTATTGGTATAGTGAAGACGCAAGTTATGCAACAGTCGACCAATCAGGTATAGTAACCGGAGTTCAAGCGGGAACAGTAGATATATGGTATGTGGTTACAGGTGCATCGCCAACGAATTGTGAAACGATCCGTACACATACTGTAACAATAAAAACCAAGAATACAAATCCTGACCCTGATCCAGATCCCGACCCAGATCCTGACCCTGATCCAGATCCCGACCTATGGCCACCGGTTATACCTGAACCCGATCCTGATCCTGATCCTAACCCGAATGCCTGGATTATTGTTCGCCCGATAGCTGGATTATGTTATACTGACGAATTCTTCAATGTGGCTTTTGATCTGTTATATAAAGATAAACCTCTTATGTATGCTGTTGCTTTCACGGATGCTTCTAAGGCGGCAGGCTTTAAAGATGTAACAACCTATAAGGACTTGCCTAAAGATAATGTAGTATCGATAGCTATTCCTAAGAATGTGAAGCCTGGAACATATTCAGGTTACCTGGTGCTTCGTCAGAAAGGTTCGGAAGATTTGGATATGTATCCTTTCCGCATTGTGATTAATGATGGTGTTAAGATTGTAAAACAACCACAGTCTGTAACTCAACAAAATGCGGGTGATAACTTTACTTTATCTGTAGAGGCAGAAGGTATTAACCTGACTTATCAATGGTTCCATAATGGAGAGAAGATACCGGGAGCAACATCTAAAGACTATACTGCCCCAATGTCTACAGATAATGAAGGCATTTACTATGTGGAAGTTTATGGAGATTGCGGCTGGGATCAAAGTGATGAGGTGACAGTATCAAGCTGTTTCACTGTATTGATCAAATGGACCGATGTATTGTATGTACATAATCTTGATAATCGTTATGAGCGTTTCCAGTGGTATAAAGACGGTCAGCCGATAAGCGTTTATGGTACATCAATCTACTACACTGATCCAGAAGGATTATTGGGAAGCTATTTTGTACGTGCTTATAAGAGAACCGGAGGTTATGATCAAAGCTGTGCTATGTCTTTTGATGACCGTACAAAAGCATCTGCCGTTACCGTTTATCCTACTGTTGTAAACCAGAATAGTAGTGTAAGCATAGAAAGTAATGAGATTGGTGAAAGTTATGTAGGTGCCCTTCTGGAAATATTTAGCCTGAATGGACAAAAAGTCTATAGTGGTCAAATCCAAAGCGCAAAAATGGTGCTTCCAATGAATCAGACAGCAGGCGTATATCTACTTCAGATCACAGCTGAAAATGGTCGCCGTACCGTAGAAAAGATTATTGTTAAATAATAAGGAGTCGATTTAGAAATGTTGAAAGAGGGTGTGTCAAAACTGTCGCATCCTCTTTTTTTTTGCAAAAGCCCGAACT
>DAMANX010000022.1:0-94444 GCA_032073245.1 Tannerellaceae bacterium | reverse complement strand
CGAAGGGGTCAATTTCGACTGGCGCACGGGGTCAACGCGCACTGGATTTTCCAATTCACGATCTCTTTCTATTTTTGCCATTTTTATCAATTTATGTATCCGTTCGGACACAAAGATACGTGTCCATGCGGACACACGCAAATTTTTTCACAATAAATATTGAAAATATTTATTATGTAACTATTAATCAGTGATATATGATTTAAAAATACCTCGCAGTAAGAACCGGGAGGTATTAAACAAAGAGTATCTGTATCAAATAGCCATGATTCAGCTACTGTTTTATTAGGTAATATATGATTGCCAGCAATATATTATAAATTGCTCTGTTTTTTTATGGTATTTTGGAATACCGACAGAGGTAGAAGTGAACGAAGGAAGAAAACCATTTTTGTAGTAAAATCTGAGGTGTATAGCTTGTAACGTTTCTTCGGATTTCTTTTCTAAGAAAAAGCTATTTAACGATGTCGCAAAACTATTAGGAGCATACAAATGGATAACTAACTCTTCTCCCGAATCTATTATTTTGAAATATCTTAGGTATCCTGAAAGGATAAAAAAAGCTTTGTCTGTCGGTTTCCCTGCCTCGACTAAAGAAGTACCTTTTGCTACAAAATCGTATTTGAATAATGACTATTAAGGAAATATCTTGTTGCTCAAGATCAATATACAGTGATATTTTATTGCAGAGTTCTTGTATCCCTTCTTTCTCATTGTGCATTACTTGTGGATTTTATACCAATTATTTCTTTCAAATCTACAATCACGTCGGATTTCTCGGCCAATAAACGATAACTATTATGACCTCCTGAGTAAAGAACATGACGGATATTTAACGCTTTTGCCACTTCAGCATCATGCAAGGTGTCTCCAATAATCAGTACTTTATCCGGAACTAGTCCGTTTTCCTGCATGAGTTGTTTCCCGATCTGAATCTTTCCGGCAGCACAAATATCATTGGCTCCGTATATACCATCAAATTTATCCGTTATTCCGAAATAATCGATTTCTTTTTGTAGTGTGTGTTTTTGAGATGCAGATAAGATGTATTGTTTTATACCTGCTTCGCAAACCATATTCAAAATAGAAAGCGCATCTGGGTTTAACTGTTTCTTATTTTCGTATTCCTGATATACTGTGTGATATTCCTGTGATATTTCTTCAATAGATTCTTTTTCAAAGTCAAATCCTATTTTACGATGAAAGGATTGCACCGGAAAGCAGAATAAATCTTTATATTGAGATAATGTTAGTATATCAAGATTCCTGTTCACAAGCATCTTATTTATTACTTTCAGGTTAATCTCCACATCATCCAAAAGTGTTCCGTTCCAATCCCAAATCAAAGCACCTATACTTTTCAAACTCACACAATTATTTTCCTGTAGAATCATTGGTTTTATATTTTCCTTTTTCAATTTTAGTAAAAATGAATAAACACTATTAGATATCGCTTTAACTCCTTGGCAAATGCTTAGTTTAGTGAATTCATCTTATAAGTAAATAAAATGCAAAGAGACAAATTGTTCTCAGCTTGAATTAGTTAATTTTTTTTTCCGATATAGAACACGTAGCCATAAAAGTCTTTATATTTATTGTATAAGCTTTCTTCATGGCGTTCGGAAGCTACCAGACTTTCAGCATTTTTATTGCCGGCATGCTTTTTCAAAAACTCTTCCCGCGCTCTGTGGCTTGGAGCATAGAAATGCTCTGTCCAGCACTTTTCCGGTAAGATGAAAGTGGCGACCGGGACATATCCGGCTTTCTGCATCTGGGCAACCTTATTTGGAATAGTATCTATTTCGGGATAATTTGCCATCCAAAAATCGTTGATTTCTTCGGAACGTTCATCGGTAAACCACGAAACCTCCGATACGGCGACATAGCCGTTTTTCTTCAAATACTGTTTCCATTCGTTCAGTCCTCGCTCAAAACCTATATTATAAATTGCACCTTCCGACCAGATAAGGTCTAAAGATTCTTTCTCGAAAGGAAGATTATCCATTGAACCGACATTCCCTTTCACCCGGTCTTGCAGGCCGAGATATTCCACATTACGATTGAAAATACGGATGAAGTCAGGAAACAGGTCAAGCCCTGTAATTTGTCCCGGAGTGTTCTGTGCGAGGGTCATCGTCTGGACGCCTGTTCCACAGCCGAGGTCGGCAATGCAGGATTTATCGGTCAGATTGTCGATGAAGCTCAATGCTTTGAGGGTTACTTCCGGGCTGCCGGGGCCTTGACGTTCTACGTTTGAAAAATATTCGCAGATTAGATTGAAATCGAAGTCGTGGATGGTTTTATTCTCGTTACTCATGATGTTTAATATTATTGTTATGATAAACCATTCATATATATATCTGGTCTTTATGAAGAGTACTTTAAATTGTATTCATTTGCAAAAATAGCATATAAATGGGAAGCAGTTGCTATTTTCTATTCCCATTTTAATAACAAACCCCACTCTATCTCACGACAGTACGGGTCTGAACAATGGATATCTCTACCATAGATATAAGCCTAAATATTTAGGTTGTATATGGGTAATATGGAGATTATTTCGTATCTTTGTATTGCAAGAGTCGCTCTTAATATATTGTTGAAAACGAAGCTAATCAGCGAATAATGATAGCTGGTTTCTAAATCGTTACCTGTCTGCAAATTCAGCTTTGCAACACACTGGAACATACATGGTTAAAAGATTCTCTATATTTTTCCACATGACAAATAATATCTATTTTTACTTGCTTACTACATATATCTTTTATACATTTGTGAAGTATTGGAAATGACAATAGCATTGTCGGACAAAACGCCGAAAAAAGCACTATGTTCATTCATTTGCACGGTTGTTTTGACACTCTATAAGATATTGTAAATGTGGTAGTTATTGAAAGATAAAACGTTCTGGTGGCACCACTTAACAAAAGCAGTAAAACACAGCAAATCCCTGAAACATAAATAGTTTTGGGGATTTTCTTTTTAAGACCAACGTCTCCAAAACGCAAAAAACAGCAGTTTATAGAACATTTCTCTTTGTTAATTCATATGCTTTTTTCCGATGCTAAAAAGCAAAAAACAAAATGGTATTTAATACGTTGATTTGATGAAGTATGACGCTAAGCTTTTCATAAAATTATAATTAATAAAAATCCCGGAAATATCACATTCCCGGGATTTCTTTAATCACCTAATAAAATAATATTATACCCCTTTTATGCTTTTTCTATATTTCTCGTAAGATGCCTTTTCCGGTTCTACACTCCAACCGGATATAATACCTCCATAAAAATAGAAAGTTACATCGTATGTTAATTGACTAGACTGATCGGTAACCTGATAATGCTTTGTTGCACCATATTCTTCTTTCAATTTATAATCTGATAAATTAAGAGTGATTTGGGCATTATCCTTCATAAATAGATCACCAATAGCTTTAGCTACGGGTTGCAAAGATTCATCTCTACGGGTTCCCATTTGAAGACGACTTACATAATCTTCTGCAGTATTAACCTGGAGAGATGTATTTGCATACGGTTCAACCTTATCCCAACCTAATTTCTTTACTTCAGGAAGAGTCGCTGCTTTCGCCAGACTTTGATAGGCTTTCATTCTCATCTGAATAGCGTCCATAATACCAGTATTTTCAAATGGATTAGCATTAGCAGTAGTGCGGCCTGTAGCACCTGGATTCGGTTGGCCTGTGGCACGTAATGCTTTCACGCTATCTGTATAAGCTTTAAATTGAGCACGAATTTCAGGTGAACGTAAACTGCCGATAGTAAAAATAGCAATGCCCTCTGCACCGTTGTTTAACGCTTCATCCATACATTCAAACATTTTTGGCCCATTTGTTCCCGTCATACCGCAATAAAGAGTGGTATTTGGGTTTTTATCTCGTACGTTTTCTATTGTACAGTCAGAAATGAAACTCACATCCCCCGTATAGAAATTATGATAAACCATTGGGAATACAATATCCAGATTCCATTTACCCCAATCCTGGCGTACCATCTTACGAGACATAGCAGGTGTTGGGAAAGGAGAAGCCGCCATTACTTTTCCATAGGAATGAACTACATCCGCTATTTCATTGGCAACTTCAGTGATCTGATCACAGCGGAACTGAAGCCATTTATCATCCGTAGACGGGTCTTCCTGTTCACGAGGATCATATCCATGTTTTGATTTAAATAATTCGATCATAGCCGGATGATAACCGTAGTCCCATTCCGGATATTCCTTATCCTGTACAATACCATAGCGTGGCCATAAGGTAGTAGGAAGTATAACGTCTACAAAGCGATGATAATCAATTGCAATACCATTCAAACCTTCTACCTCGCAATAAGCTACAATCTTCTTACGGATATGCTCACGTACTTCCGGTAAAGCAGGGCACATGAATTTATAGTAATCCACATACGCTTTTGTATCTGCAAGACTTTCGCCTTTCCGGTTTACACTAAACCATTCAGGGTGTTCCTTCACAATTTTATCCCGATCATGTTCCAGGTTCATAGTCCATAACCAGGCATAAACTTCAATTCCATGGCTATGAGCAACAGGTATTGCCTTTCTGTAATCATCTGGTGTTGGAGCATTAAGCATCACTCCTTCAATGCCTGCTTCTTTCATTACAACACAAACAGAATCGAAATTCATGGTTGGGCGATAATCCAACCAAGTCCAAAACATGGGATACTCAGCAACTTTTTCTGTCTTTTTTTGAGCCGTACAAGCTATAAGACCGATAATAGCCAGTAATAAAACGGGAAACTTTAGATTCTTCATAAATTATAATTTAATAGTATGATTCAAGCTTATATTTTTAATTTAATATGGATTTTTCCGAGCAACCATGTTACACCAATAATCACAAAGGCAAAAAGAAGACAATTTATTATTCCCATAAAACCATGTGTAAACCAATCGGGTAATACTATACCTGTAATGTCTGCTAAACCATAAGATACATAAGGCACCAAATAGGTTGTCAAAGTCGCAGTGCCTGCCGGTTTTATAATATCAAACCAACCTGCTTTTCCTTTCTCTGCCAGCCAATATATTATGGCATACGTTCCTACTGCAATAGCGGTTACATAAAATATAAATGTAGGAGTCGAACTTAGCTTAGATAATATCCAAAACTGACGGGATACTATTCCTGCTATAAACAGAAGCCCTACGGCAACAATCACAAAAACAACTTTTTTCTTGTTAGCGACATTTATATACTTTGTACTAATCAGAGATAATATAATCCCTCCCATAGTAAATGCAGGCAAAGAACCGTTTCCAATATGAAGTATTCCTAACATTTCATTGTAAAAATTCGGACGTGGAAGAGATAATATAGAGGTTTCTCCCCATGCTTCATTCATTCGCGATCCGAGAATACAAATAATGACAAAAACAATCCATATAGGAATGAGATACTTCAATCTGTCCCGGGTAAAGACATAAATCATCGCACATAGAAGATAGGTCCATCCAATAGCGCCCAAAATACCCCATCTAGCAGCGAAAACACCTCCTTTAGGATCACGGAAGGTAATTGCCAGGAAGATAAGAATAATCACTCCTACTACCTTTAATAAAGTGTATAGTCGTTTTTTATTCGGATCATCCGTTCTTGGATAAAGATTCCAGATACAGATAAAAGCAATAACCATCAGAATCCAATATACACCTATTGGATAAATTACATCCGGTGATAAACGAGCTTCCGAATTAGTGATAAATGCCCCCATAACTAATAATGCTAAGGTACGCGACAAAATATGTCCAATTGTCGATTCTCCCGACATTCCTTTACTGTATCTGCGCTCAATAGCAAATGGGATAGACATACCTACAACAAACAGGAAACAAGGGAAAACTACATCTGCTAATCCCAATAGATCCTGGCCACGCTTGGCATGATCGAGCCAATAAGGTACATCATGCACTTTCCAGAAATCGTTTACGAATATCATGATGAACATAGTGAGTGCTCTCAGGATATCAATAGCAACGTTTCGTTGTGTAAAATCTGTTTTTATATTATTCATATATTTTTTATATAATAGCGACCATGGTAGAGACAAGGCTTGTCTTGTCTTTGGAACAGGACAGTGAGCAATATTCTGATCTGAGACAAGGCAAGCCTTGTCTCTACCTAGTCAATATATTTAGAACTCTGATATCAAAGAGAACCATTTACATGCCGAAGAACCCCATACTTCTTTATAAGTAGCTGTATTGAATTGCGGCCAATAAGGAGTATCTTCATTGAAACGGGATTGCATGCCTACCGGAATTTCTCCTACAGTTTCCCCAGGTAAAGCTGTATACTGTTGTGCATAATTACTGCCCTCACCCCAAATCAATGATTGTCCGAATGGATTCTTTCCTACAATCCAGAATAATTGTTGTTCTGCAATGTTCATAAGTTCTTTATCCTTCAAGAATTTACCTGATAAAGCAGCTGCTTTACCGGTTGCCAAATGAACTGCCGCATTTCCTTTGAAAGAGAACCACACGGGGAATACACGCAGGTAATGTTCTTTATCCAGTTTAAAGCCGTTTTCCAATTGCTCTTTATAGTCTTTCGCTGCACCACTTCTAATACCGACTTGTACTTTATAGAAGTTTACAGAATCCTTTACTTCATCGATATGATAGACACCACTTGGAGCCATTCCATACGGATCAACATACTTCATTATCTTTTTCAGGTATTCGCCATATAGGCGGATTGCATTTTCCCATTTTGCATAATCAGGATGATTGGGTTGCGTCTCGCAAAGCGCAGTCAACGCCTGCATAAAAGAATGATCACGGGATTGATGTGTATAGTGAACTATCGATTTTTTATTGAGATCACGGTAAAAGAATCCACTGATCTTTTCTTTATCTTTCAATGGCTCTGTTCGCTGACATTGCAAAGTATATAGGATTGCTTTTGCAGCTTCATCTGCGTAATATTGATCTCCTGTTAGCTTATATAACAGACTTGCCGTAAAAGAGATATTAGCCATATACTGACTATTGGAAGCCATTGCAGCATGATCACCACCACCACCACCACCACTCAATTCATCAAATCCAAGTTCGTCAAAACGTTCCTTTGCAAATGCAAAATCCTCTATTGCTACCTTTTTAAGGTGTTCTTTTAACATTTTATCTTTTTCAATCGTCATGGAAGCATAGGCTTCTATACCTGCAAAAAGGAAGTTTTCAAAAGCCCGGTTGTGTACTCTTACCTGTCGTCTTCCGCTATCATCCTTCGTTCCAAGGAAACCATCAGTCCATAGGTTTGTACCCCATGTTTGCACTCTGTAGCCATCTCCAAAGCGCGTTTTTAGTATGTAATCAATTCCCCATTGAGCTTCTTCTATCAAACGCAAATAAAGATCAATATTTCCTTTTTCTTTTGCTTTATTAGCCATCTCAAATAAGGAAAAAGCAATCTCTCCGGTTTGTAAAGTCTGTTGTGACATATCCGCAGCATCATGCCAGCCACCATTTACTGCAAACTTCATCCCGTTATGCTCTCCATTAAGATCTGTATGGCAGACGCCATGTTTTTCCGGCACAGGATAACCACATCGCTCTACAAACATAAAATTCAGTACGCGCCAGGCCGAGTTTTCCCAGATATTCTTATTAATAAAGAATGGAGCTGTATTAACCTGCCCTATCTGAATCAGATATTCTCCTTCATTTTTAAAATCACTGAAATCTATTGTTTCAAATGTACCGATAGCGGTTTTCTTTGATTGAATACCTCCTTTATAGGCTACCTGATTAGTATTCTTATCGATCAACCGGAAAGTGCCATCATGATCCTTTACACGTACAATTGCTGTTTTCTCACTATCCACGCCATAACCTGTAGTCGAAAATATTATTCTGTTCTCTGCAGGCACCCAGCCACTTACAACTTCTGGGTTTTCAATGACTTCCAGTTTAACATCATCAATATCAAATTTCAGAGAGTCCCCCATAGTTCGTTCTTTACCAAACACCTCAATAGCAAAGGATAATTTAGTCACCTTATCACGAGCAAGCTCCGGCATTTCAACAAAACATTCATTCCATTGTCCGTTAATCAGGTTAATTTCATGATAACCTTCACGTCCGTATTTATCTGGAACTTTAATTTCACCGTCGTTTTCAACATACAAATTCAAGTATATACTGCGAGCACCTTCACAATCAGGATAAATAGATAGCCTGATACGGTTATATTTTTCCCAGTTTTCTCCTCCTACATCAAACATGGCCATGGAAGTACCAAAGCCTAATCCCCAACCAAGAAATTCATCTACAGTGGTCGGTGCAACCAGGCGAAGGCTATGTTTACCCGATTTGCTTCTCTCATCAGTCTGATAAAAACTACCGATTCCTTTATGCGACCATTTAGTCATATCCTCCATATCACAAAGCACATCAGAAACCAAGACTTTTTTATCCAGGCCAAATTTCTCGAATGATTTACTGTAGTCTAATGGAAGTGGACTGTGTACATATCCGGTATTACGGATATCTTCCTTCAGTTTTTCATCAATCTGTGCAAATAGGAAACTAACCGGACATAGGAAGAGTAACCCAATAGTTAATAACTTTTTCATGCTTTCTCTGTTTATTTTGATTGAATATTATCTAAATATGACGATGGTGGTAGAAACAAGGCTTGCCTTGTCTAACTATTAATATAATAATTTGTATTTTCAGAGACAAGGCAAGCCTTGTCTCTACCACCGTCGCTATTATCATTAAAAATTCGGTTTATCAATATCCCAGAACAAACGAGTTGCTCCTGTATCAGGGCCGCCTAACATCTGTACAGCTGAAGCATATCCAGATGGATTATCGCGTTGTTCCCGCAATGTATATGTCAAACGACGCACACCCAATTCTGTTGGGATTGTTCCCTGACTATCATTCTTTAGAATTGGGAACAATTTAGGATATCCCGTACGACGCCATTCGGCCCAGGCATTCATACCTTCCGGGAAACCTGCTATCCATTTCTGAGTAATGATCTTTTCCAACCGTTCTTCATCGTTTTTTGCATCTTCCCAACGGGGAGAAACCTTACTTACTGCCGGAGAATTAAAATCTTCACGAAGAGGATCTACCCAGTCAGCAGGAAGATTTGAACTATTTAGATAATCTCCCGGTGATGCTCCCCACTGAGAAAATGAAGCATTCACTCCTTCTTCATAAAATGATTGAGCACTTCCCCCGGTATCCCAACCTCTTAATGCAGCCTCAGCTAATAAGAAATAGGCTTCTGCAGAAGTTAATAAAACAGCAGGCATATCGGCTGAAGTAATATTTATTTGAGAGATTATAGCTTTATATTGATCTGCTAAAACATCCAGATCAGGTATACCGGTTCTTACTCCTATCACTTTAGTTTCTTTCGCTAACCCATACTTTGGAAGACGAGTATCTCCATATCCTTCCATAATGGATTGAATATTTGCACTTACAAAAACATCGTTATAAGAAATAGATACCGTATAAAGTGGATGGCGCCATCCGAATCCATTAATTATAAAGCTATCATCTTTTCCCAAAAGGCCCTCAGGAGCTTTAATTGCTGCTTCAGCTTCTCTTCTTGCCCAATCAGCATCATATTTAACTACACGCATAGCCAAACGTAAACGCAAGGTATTTCCCAATTTCATCCATTTATCCAGCTTACCACTATATGCCATATCAAAACGGGCAAAAGAAGCCACAGGTTTATTCAATGCTGCTGCCAATGCTTGGTTCGCTTCATTCAATTCACTGAAAAACAACTTATAAGCATCTTGTGCGGAATCATAAGCACCTCCCGTCATCGTTTCTCCATATTTTGAATAAATAATGGGGCCGTATTGGTCAACCATTCGTGACATTGCTAATACCCGTAAAATTGTATTGATGGCATCAAAATGAGCATACGTTTCATATCCTTGTTCCTCGCATTTTTCTTTCACTTTCAATTGATTAGTCATCACACGATTATATGTGTATGACCAACAATCGTCATTCCAGTCATTATTCAGGAAATAAGTTTGATTATTAATACCACCTTTAAAATTACTGGGTGTAGCCATATAGCCGGACCATATATCTGCATGCAAATTCTGGAAAGTTTGGAAATAATAACCTCCACCTCCGTAATTATAGTAAATTGATTGCTGTATGGTTGGGAAATGCATTCCAATCAGGTTATTATCCTGAGTCAGCTCATTATCGGTCACTCCAAAAGGAGGGGTATTCATTTCTTCGAAATTCCCTGTACAGGAAGGGTACATAAAAATTACCGACAGGAGAACTACTATATATTTAATGTTATTTTTCATAACTCAACTGTATTAGAATTTAACTTTAACATTGAAACCAAACGAACGTGTACTCGGCATACCGAATACATCTACACCTTGTAAGCCATTACCCACAGAAAGGGTTCCGTCCGGGTCATAGGGAGCATTGTTTTTCAGGAAAAACAAATTCCGGCCTATTAAAGACAAGTCTGCTCCTTTGATGAATGTGTTCTGGAATAAGCTACGCGGTAAAGAGTAACCTATAGATACTTCACGTAAACGAATATTTGTCGCATCATATACATAATTTTCGGTGATACCATCCCGTCCACCTACAATAGTATAGAAACGTTCTACGTTTTCGATCTTTCTTCCATCAAACTGCACTCCACCATTTAAACGATCTTGACCTGTTCTTTTACTTACGCCATACTTATCTAATTCAGCTTGTGTCAAAGAAATCACATCACCACCAAAGCGTCCGTCGATCAACAAATACAAGGAGAAACCTTTATAAGTAAAGGTATTTTGCCATCCCATGTTAAATTTTGGTGATGTATTGCCAATTTTCTTATAATCCGATTTATCAGGCATAGGTATACCATCCGTATCATACTGGATATTCCCTTGTTCGTCACGCAGGAACATACGACCGTAAATATCACCAAAAGATCCATCTACTTCAAGACGCATGGAATAACTGTTTGACCCACCGCCACCGAAACTAAAGTAGCCTAAATCTTCCGCCAATTCAATAACAGTATTTCTATTCAATGAGAAATTAACTCCGGTCTTCCATCTGAAATCCTGGGTCATAACAGGCGATCCGCTCAATACAATTTCAATACCTTCATTTTTAATATCCCCTGCATTGACATAGTAAGTCGTATACTTGGAGCCTGAAGGAGCTGCTAATGAGAAGAGTTGATTACGGGTGTGGGTTTGATAATACGTGAAATCAAATTCCAAACGGCTACCAAACATACGCCATTCTGTACCTACTTCAACAGAAGTTGTCATTTCAGGTTTCAATTCGTTAAATGGGGAAGTTGTATTATAACCAATTGTACCACCACGCCCTACACTATTTAAAGGATTACTTCTATATCTAGGCAACCCATTACCTACTTTAGACCAGGCCCCTCTCACTTTACCTAAATCAACCCATTCAGGCATCTTCAGACAATCATTCATGACCCATGTCAAACCAACAGAAGGATAGAAGAAACCTTTATTCATATATTTTGTAAAAGCCAGAGTAGATGTCCAGTCATTACGTGCAGTAACATCCAGAAATACCCAATCACGGAATCCTACTTGCCCGGAAAAGAATACAGCTTGTTCCTGACTGTGATATTTATTCATGGAAGGAGAACCACCATTATGATCTATATTACCGGATGCAAAGAGATTTGGATTATACAGTCCACCCGGATAGGAATCCACACCTAGTGATTTACCTCTTACATCATTAATACTCGCACCAAGAGTTGCATTCACTGAAATATCTTTGAATTGTTGTTGATAGGAAACCATCACATCACCATACAAACTCATACTATTGGATTCATCCACGATATAACGTCCGTTATTACCTCCTGTTAATGCCGGATTCGTTCCCGCATACATTTTCATCTCATAATTATCTGTAATCACATCGGCATTTCCTCTAGCCTGAACAGTAAAATTGGGATTAATTTTATAGGATGCACTCAAGTTGGCTATCGTACGGTATCTTTGATCTTCATTGGGCAACATGTTTGTTAACCAGAAAGGGTTTTGTTCCCAGGTTGTAGGTTCAGTATACCAATTCTGCAGATACATATTACGACCTGCATCCAGATATTTATAGTTTTCTTTATAATAAGCAAAAGTTTCACCTCCCTGTACACTTCCTCTTGGGAAACGATACACACCTACTAACGGATTCATATAGAATCCACCCGGTGACGGACGGTTTTCCACATCCTGATACATCAGGTTAATATTAGCATCCAATGTCAACTTTTTGTCAAAGAAATGTGCTGTTTCCCGGAAATTGAAGTTATGCTTACTCAGCTTATTATTTTCTATAATACCTTTTCCATACGTATTAGCATACGAGAAATAAGTCTGCATAGTTTCCGAACCGGAACTCAAGGATAATGAATTGATAGTAGTAAAACCTGTATTGAAAAACATATCCATATAATCCGGACTACCACTTATAGGATCTCCCCAACTGGTTGTTACACCACCAAAACTATTTTGAAATTCAGGCCTGCCATGTGCAGCACTTTCCCATGTAGTATTACTATTAAATGTAATATCTGTTCTACCCGCTTTTCCTTTCTTTGTTGTGATAACCACAACGCCATTGGCAGCAGAACTACCATAAAGAGCGGCAGCCGCCGGGCCTTTCAGTATATTCATACTTTCAATATCATCGGGATTTAAGTTGGAAATACCATCTCCACCATCACGATTACCGGAGTCGTTATTACCTCCGATTGTTGTTGCAGTCTGGTTATTTGAAGAACTATTAATAGGAACACCATCTATCACATACAAAGGTTGGTTACTACCTGATACAGAACGGTCACCACGAATAACAACCTTCACAGAACCACCTAATCCGGAGGAGCTCCTGTTAATCTGTACACCGGCTGTTTTACCTGCCAATGAATTAATCATGTTCGGGTCTTTTGCGCGGGTCAATTCATTACCATCTACAATCTGAGTTGAATAGGTTAGTGACTTTTCCTTTTTTAATATACCTAATGCGGTAACTACCACCTCATCAATCTGGCGGGCATCTTCTTCCATAGATACATTTATAACACGCTGAGTTCCGACTGTTTTTTCTATGGTAGCATATCCCAGGAAAGAGAAGGTTAATACGGCATTATTGTCGGAAACATTGAGATTATATTTTCCGTTCAAGTCAGTTATAGTACCATTTGTCGTTCCTTTCACAGCTATATTCACACCAGGAAGCCCGTCTCCGTATTCATCGGTAACAGTACCGCTAATGGTAATGGATTGTTGATTTACTGAAGGCTTATTTACATCATTTTTTCCGGAAAGTATAATATACGATCCTTCTACATCAAAGCGAACATCTGTTCCTTCAAATATTTTGTTTAAGGCGTCTTTAAGTGGTAAACGGTTTATATTCAGAGATAAATTACGGTTAACATCCACATATTTGTTATAAACAAACAGATAATTCGATTGCTGTTCAATATCTCCTAAAACTTGTTCCAGCTGGGCATTAGTCTTGTGCAAGGTGATGAGGACATTTTGGGAAGTAGTTTTTTCTGCATGTAAGCAAAAAACGAGCGCAAACATTAATAATGTGGTTATCTTCATTATTCTAAAAAAATGTTTATATCGAGACCTTGCAAAACAAGAGTCCTGCGATAATGAAAATTTATTCATATCTTTATGGTTCTATTAGATTAATACAGTTTAAAATTGTGTTAATGCTTGCCGATGGGTGTTGGCGCACTTGTCGGCAATTTCATTCAATGTGGTTAACAAAAGTGTTTTATCATAGGCATTCTCCCTTTTTTAAGTTAAACTATTTGATATATATCACAGAATCATCAGAATTCCTTGTAAAGGTATATTTAGCTTCTTTCTGCAATACCCGCAAGGCATTATCTATACCGTCAGAGATACGGAATTTTCCGCTGAACACATGATCTGAAAGTTTTTTATTTTCTATTATAATTGGTATCCCATAGCACTTTTCAAAACGTGTCATTAATTCCATAAAATTGGTGTTTTTAAAACATATCAATCCTTCTTTCCATCGATAAGGGTCATAATCATCTATTGCGCTTGCCACCAACTCTCCTTCTTCAATATATACTTTTTGTTTTGGCTTCAACACCACCGTTTTCGTTGAATCATTGTTTTGTATCACTTTAACGGAACCTTCCATTAATGCTGTTGAGAAAAAATCCGTATCACTATATGCTTCTACATTAAATTTTGTGCCCAACACTTCAACATCACAAGTATGCGTATGCACAATAAAAGGTTGCTTTCCCCTACTCACTTCAAAATAAGCTTCTCCATTCAATTCTATTTCCCGTTTGGAATCATTAAAAAAAGCCGGATATTTTATTTCTGTTCGTGCATTCAACCAAACACGCGTTCCATCCGGAAGAATAAGATTAGCCCGTTGACCGGCAGGAACAATCAAAGTATTCATGGCCATATTCCTTTCATTCATCTTTTCGGCATAAAAATAGAGGCCAATCATAACAGTTATTGCAACCACTGCCGCTATTTTTACCATTTCAAACAGAATGTTTACCGAAGATGATTTTTGTAAAGGTTTTTCCTCTTCTATAACAGGCATATTTTCTGATAAAATCAATGCATTAAAAAATTCCCGTTCCTTAAACAATTCATTTCTATTTCCTGGTTCTGCATCCAGCCACACCTTTACTTCTTCTTTTTCCTCTTTAGAAGCAGTTCCATCAAAAAATCTAT
Source organism: Tannerellaceae bacterium (assembly GCA_032073245.1). Lineage (GTDB taxonomy): Bacteria > Bacteroidota > Bacteroidia > Bacteroidales > Tannerellaceae > QVMG01. The sequence continues at coordinate 79,652 of DAMANX010000022.1, read as the reverse complement.
ATAATATTTTCTTATCCATAATATTCTCTTTCACATATAAAGCAAATAAGTAAGAGCTATCCCTAAATGAATTATTGACTTTTTTTAGAGATGAGGTAATCTTCTTATTTTTAAGAGAGAAGAAACCATCTTTGTGACATAATGATATGTTAAAAAGAGTTTCTATACATAGTTTGTGTATACACTATATATACAACGGCATCATATTATAGGTAAAAGAAAAAATACTACCAACGAAGTAACATTTTGTCAGAATCTCTTCTCTCTTACCCCATAAGTCTTGTAGCTGCTAGAAACACAGGAAAATAATCCTTTAGTGCCACCCGAAGAATCTTAAGAGATTTTGTAATATGATATTCAACACTTTTAGTAGACAGCCCTAGTTCGTCAGCTATTTCTTTATGAGTTTGAGTCTTGAATCGGCTACGAATAAATATTTCACGCGTCAATTCCGGGAAAGATACAATAGTATTACGAACGATTTGCTGTACTTCATCTGAAAAAAGATTTTCAGGATTACATGCTTCCAATGTTGCGATACGCAGATTAAGTTCCCATTCATCCATTTGAAGTAAATATTCTTCTATTTCTCTACGCGTACGAAGCCGGTTCAAATAATTTAGGCATTTATGTTTGATAACAGTTAATAAATAAACAGGAATATTAGAGTTGGCATATAAGGAAGAACGATTTTCCCAATAGTGCATAAAACTTTCTATGACGATATCTTCCGCTATTTCTGTATAAGATACATACGACTTAGCAAAACGAATAAATCTATCATTATAGCTTTTATATAACTCATTCAGGGATAATATCTCATCCGCGTCTCCCATACAAACAGACAATAGTATTAGTATTTAATCAGGCGATATATAGATACAAATTTATAAAAAAAACATTAACAAGCAAATAATAAATAATGTTTCGATTAGTCAACTTTCAGCTTTAACTTATTTAGGTATTGATTTTTATGTGATATATATAAAAAAATATTAGTGTTAAATTCTATTCACATTTTCGTTTTCTTAGCATATATCTTTTCTATGAGTTGTCTCTTATTTGCATAGCCATGGGATGGAATGAAAAGATTACTCCTACCTCCAAGTAATTGGGTAATTACATAATTACTTTGGGTTCTCCAAACTTTCATATACATCATAAAATAAACGGTTAAAGATTAGAATACAAATTGCTGCCTAATCCTTAACCGTTTATTATTAAACTTTAATCGTTATTTACGCTGTAATTGGTTTATATTTTGGCACCAATGATTTCATTATAATCCAGCCGACAAGATAAGCTACCGCACACACGCAGAATATGATAAAATATCCAGCTGGTTTTCCTTCGAAGCCCATGAATGTCATATTGGTATCACCAGCATATACAAATAAGTTACCAGCTACTTTTTGCAAAATCATTGATCCTATACCACCAGCCATACCACCAATACCTGTCACAGTTGCAATGGCTGTCTTAGGGAACATATCGCCTACCGTTGAGAATATATTAGCTGACCATGATTGATGAGCAGCACCTCCAATACCAATCATAATAACGGGGAACCAGGGAGATATAGTACCAAGAGGTTGTGCCAGTAGCACTACTAATGGGAAGAAAGCAAAAATCAGCATAGCCTGCATACGGGCGGCATACGGATTTTTTCCTGTTTTATTCATAATGATAGTAGGCAATTTACCTCCGTAAATAGAAAGCATAGTGATTGCATACAAAGTAAAGATAAGAGCAATTCCAAGTCCTTCAGATGTTTTTATACCAAATTGCGTATTCAGGTACGAAGGAGTCCAAAAGAGGAAGAACCACCATACACCGTCAGTCATAAATTTACCAAATGCAAATGCCCATGTTTGTTTGTATTTAAAACAGTCAATGAAAGACATCTTTTTCTCAGGTTGATCTTCCAGTTTATCTTCCGTACCTTCCACTAATTCATTCTTATCTTGTTCGATATATTCCAATTCGGCAGCATTCACAAATTTACTCTTACGAGGCTCGTCATACAAGAATACCCAAAATGCCATCCAGATAAACCCTAGCGCACCAATAACGATAAATGCCATTTCCCATCCCCATATTTTAGCCAATAAAGGAATAGAAAGAGGGGCAATCAATGCACCGATAGAAGCTCCGGCATTAAAAATACTGGTTGCATAAGCACGGTCTTTTTTAGGGAAATATTCTGCAGTAACTTTTATTGCTGCCGGGAAGTTTCCAGCTTCCCCTAATGCAAGAATGGTTCTGGCAGCCAGAAAGCAATACATACTAACAGTAGCAATAACAACAGCAGTAGCACCGGTTGCTTGTGCTAATTCGGCAGCTGAACTTAAGCCTACATAACGTTCAGTTACTATACCACAAAGCGCATGCATACATGCACCTACCGACCAAACACCAATAGCCCAAAGATATCCTTTCTTAGTACCCATCCAGTCAATAAAGCGACCAGCAAATAACATACAAACAGCATATACTATTGAAAAAACGGAGGTAATTGTTCCATAATGTGATTCATCCCAATGAAATTCAGGTTTGATAAACTCATCCCAGGTTAAAGATAAAACCTGACGGTCAAGATAGTTGACGGCTGTTGCAACAAATAGCATTGCACAAATCGTCCATCGGAAATTTGTCATTTTGCCTTGCGTGCTCTTCAAATTACTCATGATATGTTTTTTAGGTTTATAATATTCGATTTAATGTGTGGGCAAATATAGAGTATTTTTTCTCCACTATATGAGTAAGATAACATTTTTTGAGAAAAAAGTTTGTGCGCACACACTGAAATAGCCTTCTTCTCCATATTATTCTTAGAATAATGATTCTTTGATACTTCTGAAAGAAAATAAATTAAGTAATCCATATTATGCAAGATCAATCCTTACCTTTATTATTTATTTTCGATAAAACATTACGGATTATTCGTAAATTTCTCATATATAGATTGCAATACTACAATCTATTTATACATTTGTAAAAAATCAACACTCTAAAATCACTCGTATGAAGAATCTAAACTTGCTATTTATATTGTTTATCTTATTAACCACTTTCTTTGTAAGGTGTTCTAAATCTGGCAATAAAGGAGATGGTACGATTACATTAGTTACAATAAATGATACGGAAATGATGGTATGTTCACAGGAAGCCATAACTGATAAACAGATAGTACCATTAAGTGAATTGGTTGAAAGTTGTGAATTGATCCGTTTTGAAACATCGGAGGAAGCTCTATTTAAACCATGGTGGACGATTGTATCAGAAAATTATATCGGTATTCGACAAGAGGATGCTAATTTCAAGCTATTTGATCGCAGCGGTAAATTTCTGTGTGATGTGGGATCAATCGGACAAGGGCCGGGTGAATACCCAATGTCTATTAAGGATGAAATTATAGATGAGAAAAATGGTCTTATTTATTTTGTCACATTTATAGGGGATAAAATACTAACTTTTGATATGAAAGGAAATCATATCAAAGATATTCCTTTACCTCAAAAATTTAATAAACCGGTCATATCTCTATCAGATGAAGGTATATTATCAATTCTTCAGTTACCCTTTGAGAATGATCCCAATTTTGCTATTCAAATCGATTTGGAGGGAAATGTTGTAAAAGAATTACCAAAACAGGAAAATTTCCTTTGTACAATTTATGATCATGAGATCTTTTCTTATAAGAATACAGATGCTTTCGATTTTTTCTATACAGCAGTGGATACTTTATTTCATTTTGACGCTAAAAGAAATAAACTTCAGCCCGTATATAAAATTGTCTTACCACCTTCTTTAAGCAAATATCCCTGGATACATTTTTGTCGGGAATTACCCGATCGATATCTTACCTGGGTCTATAATGTTGAAACCCATAAAAGTTCACTTATATCAACCAATAAAAAGAATCAAACTTCTTCTTATATAAAGATTATAAATGATTATTATGGAGGCATGGAAGTTCCTGTTTTATCTTTCAACAAAGGTTATTTTGCTCAAAATATAGAGCCAGGCGAATTAATTGATCTAATTGAAAAACGTCTGACAGAAAAAGACTGTTCCAGGAACGATAAAGAAAAATTAAAGACCTTATTAAAAACATTGGATGAAAATAGCAATAACTTATTATTTGTAGGCAAACTCAAGCAATAGAATATCTTCGGAACATTACCTATCTTCACATTTTACTTAATAGAAAGATATGCAACCCTTATCGTCAAGCCTTAGATGATAAATAATCTAAGGCTTGACATTCTGCTGAGAAGCCTTACCCGATTCAGTGAGTAAAGCTTCTCTGTAAAATGAACATATATGCTCACCGACTTGAGCATATACCTTCAAAAACATAACTACCTTTGGACGAAAATGGTAGACTTATCCTGTTGATATATCTCCACAAGACTTCTGTTTTTTGCCTTCAGCGTTCAGTCCGCTTTAACTATATGATTAACAGTGTATATGGCTGAATGCTCTATCCTTCAGCTTACCTTCAGGAATTTTTTAAATTTTGCTTTCGATTTTTACATAAAAGTTACCACCTTTTGGCGAATAGCTACCGGCTTTTTGAAATTTCCTAACGACTTTTTAAAAGACAGCCCTAACTTTTTCTGGAAGGGTCAAAGCCGGATCCTGAATGTATTCTGAAGGATATAGCATTCAGCCATATACACTGTTAATCATATAGTTAAAGCGGACTGAACGCTGAAGGCAAAAAAGATAAACTTCTGTGTAGAGATTTTGGTCTGCTGGAATACCTAAGGATTTAAGTATTGTAAAGTGAGCTCTGTTGCCAGATAGAAATTCACTAAACATATCATCTACAAATTAAGTTGAATATAAGGGGTTAGCAAATATTTATGTATATTTGCCTTTTAGCACGATATAACCGGAGATAGATCTTTATGAACAATATACAAGAGACAAAGATAAGCGACGAACAGATGGTTCAGGATGAATTTGATGCACTTCTGAACGAATATCTGCAATCTAACCATAGACGTAAAGTAGAACGTATCACAAAAGCATTCAATTTCGCAAAACAAGCACATGCCGGAGCTAAACGCCGTTCGGGCGAACCTTATATTATGCATCCTTTAGCGGTTGCACGTATTGTTTGTGGAGAAATGGGATTGGGCTCTACCTCTATCTGTTCGGCCCTATTGCATGATGTTGTAGAAGATACGGAATATACAGTAGAAGATATTAAGAATATGTTCGGCCCGAAAATCGCACAGATTGTCGATGGCCTGACCAAGATATCAGGGGGAATATTCGGACAACAAGCCTCTGCACAAGCTGAGAATTTCCGAAAACTTCTGTTGACGATGAGTGATGACATCCGTGTTATCCTTATAAAGATTGCCGACCGATTACATAATATGCGGACATTGGGATCGATGCTACCGGCAAAACAATATAAAATCGCCGGTGAAACTCTTTACTTATATGCTCCGTTAGCGCACAGGTTAGGGTTATTTACAATTAAAACCGAACTGGAAGACCTTAGCTTTAAATATGAGCATCCACAGGAATATCAATTTATCAATGACAAACTAAAAGCTTCGGAAGAAGCACGTAATAAGTTATTCAATCGTTTCCGGGAACCTGTTGATAAGAAGCTGAAAGCAATGGGGTTGGAATACGATATGAAAGCCCGGGTTAAATCCGTTTATTCTATATGGAATAAAATGGAAGCAAAGGGAGTCAATTTCGAAGATATATACGATATTTATGCAGTACGGATCATTTTTGAGCCCTTACCCGGTGTAGATGAGAAAAACCAATGCTGGGATATTTATTCCGCTATTACAGATGAATATCGGATACGCCCGGATCGTATCAGAGACTGGGTAAGCCGTCCGAAAGCAAACGGTTATCAGGCGCTCCACTTAACCGTAATGGGGCCCGATGGTGAATGGGTAGAAATACAGATACGCAGCCACCGCATGGATGACATAGCAGAAAAAGGATTTGCTGCACATTGGAAATATAAAGAAAGTTCGGTTGAAGAAGATACTGAATTGGATAAATGGTTACAAACCATTACTGAAATATTAGAAAGCCCTGATCCGGATGCACTAGACTTTTTGGATACTATTAAGCTTAATCTCTACTCTTCCGAGATATTCGTCTTTACACCAAAAGGCGATATAAAAACATTACCACAAGGAGCTACAGCGTTGGACTTTGCTTATGCTTTACATACAGACATCGGCAATAACTGCATCGGTGCTAAAGTAAATCACAGATTAGTGCCGCTTAGTCATAAACTAAAAAGTGGAGATCAGGTAGAGATTCTGACATCCCGTTCGCAAGAGCCTCAACCCGAATGGCTCAACTTTGTCACTACGGCGCGTGCCCGTTCAAAGATAGATGCTGTACTTCGCAAAGTACGTAAAGAAGCAGCAAAACTTGGAGAAGAAAAGGTTTTTGCAGCATTACGAAAAGCAGATGTGGAAACAAGTGCCTCTAACATAGACAAACTTTCGATGTATTTTGGATTTCCTAAACGGGAAGATTTCTATTACTCGGTAGAAAAATCAGATGTCATCCTACCAGAAAATTTAAAGAAGCTCTTAAAAGAAAAAACAGATAATGTTCTTTTTAAACTTGTGAAACAAGCTTTCGGTAGCAACAATAAAAAAGAACAGCCGGAGGTAAAGGAAGTTGAAAAAGAAAAGAAAGAAGAACCTCCGAAATTTGACAAGAAAAAACCCTACATTTTACGGGAAGAAGGATTTGTGCGTAATTATATGATTGCAGATTGTTGCAAACCAATACCCGGTGATGATGCTTTAGGCTTTATTAATGACGATGGGAACGTGATTGTACACAAACGCTCCTGCCCTATCGCTATGCGCTTAAAAAGTAGCTTTGGGGAACGTATCCTTAATACGGAGTGGAGTAGCCATGAAACAGCCTCATTTGATGCGACACTTGAAGTTAAAGGGATTGATTCAGTAGGAGTATTAACTGACATTGCTAAAACGATCTCTGAATTTAATGTAAATATCAATCGTCTACTTATCGAATCGCAAGATGGCATGTTTGAAGGAAAAATAAAAATGAAAGTACATGATGTAGAAGATATTCAACGAATGTGTGTGGCAATAAATAAAATCAAAAATATTAAGTCAGTAGGCCGTATTGCCGAATAAATCAAAACTTATTACTGATTCATTATCAAGTAAACTGTATAGGCCACATAACAAGCCATCAAAATAACTCCTTCCCAACGGGTAATCTTTCGTGTCTTTATAAAAAGACCAAAGAAGTATAATAAAACAGAGGAAGCGATCAAAACATAAAAATCTATTGATGTAATTCCTTGTATAGTTAATGGGGTTATGGTGGCACTACATCCAAGCACAAAGAATATATTAAAAAGATTAGACCCCACAACATTTCCAATTGCCATTTCCGGGTTCTTCTTGAGGGCAGCAACAACCGACGTAGCCAGTTCCGGCAAAGATGTTCCACCTGCTACTAAAGTCAAACCGATAATTGATTCACTAACGCCTAAACTACGTGCAATATCAGAAGCGCCATCGACAAATAATTGTCCGCCGAAGATAAGTGCTGCCAAACCTGCTAAAATATAAAGTGAAGACTTCCAGACCGGCATATCCTTAATGTTCGTACCATTACTTTCCTCACTGCCATTTTTTGCAATAGCAAAAGTATATCCAAGGAATATCGCAAAGAAACAAAGAAGTATCAATCCCTCTCCCCGACTTATGATGTTCACCTCATCGCCACTAATCAATATATCACTGGCGCATATAAATAAAACTATAGAAGCTAAAATACAGAGAGGTATCTCCCGGGTAAGTGTTCCTTTTGTAATAGTTATAGGCACAATAACTGCAGTACACCCGACTATCATTAATACATTGAAAATATTACTACCTACTACATTTCCTATAGCCAAATCAGCACTTCCTTTTAATGCTGAGACAAGACTAACCGTAAGTTCGGGTGCAGATGTACCAAAAGCAACAATAGTAAGTCCAATAACAAGGTTGGATATATTAAAACGTTTAGCGACAGAAGAAGCCCCATCGGTGAGTGCATTTGCACCCACCAGGATAAGAACTAAACCTCCAATAAGGAAAAGGATGCTCATAGAAATCAGAAAGGCAGATCATCTATCGGATTAGCCGGGCCCAAGTCGGGAGCAACAGGAGCTCCAGCGGGAGCATAATTATTAGGGGTCATACCTTCAGGAGCAGGCGCTCCGTCAGCAACAGGCCTTTCAACCTTCCATCCACTGATATTGGTGTACCAACGACCTTGATATTCACGACTGTCAATATCAAAATGCACTGTGATCATTTCACCTGTTTGGATAGCTGCTTGTGCAATACGATCTGCACCGAAGAGTTGAAAACAAACTTTTTTTGGATATTGCTCCTGTGTTTCAATTACATACTCTTGTTTTTTCCATTCATTTCCTGTTTTGCTAACGCCTCCCTGTTCAGGGAGAACGGCAATAACTCTTCCTGTTACTTCCATATCTATTGTGTTAATTTTTTATGCCGCGAAGGTAAGGTTTTCTAAATTAATTTACTAATCGCAAAGATGGATTTATTCTTTAGGTCCAATAGATTCAAAAGCCTCCTTCATAGAAAGAAGTTCTTCTTTTATCTGTTTCAAGCGATTAACTATCTCTTCCTGTCGAACCGTTGTTTCTTTGTTGTCTTTTAGTTTTTGACGAGCACCTGCTAAAGTCATTCCTCGTTCTTTTACCAAATGAAAAATCAAACGCACGGCATCTATATCTTCTTGTTTGTAAAAACGAGTTCCTTTTGCTGTTTTGCGTGGACGTATAATGTCAAATTCTTTCTCCCAAAAACGAAGGGTTGATTCATTTATGTCGAACATTTGTGCTACTTCACTGATCGAGTAGTACAATTTCTGTGCTTTGTCTTTCTTTAAGGCCATAGTTGTTTTATTAATCCATTACCTGTCCATGGTTATCTGCAATCTGGATCATACGGTCATACTCTTCCGGAGTAAGATCCATAAAATAATACTTTGCCGGATTATCATATTTGCCACGAACAATTACTTCATAATGTAAGTGAGGCCCTGTGGATTTTCCGGTATTACCCACTTCACCTATTATTTGTCCGCGTTTCACTTTCTGTCCAACACGTGCTTTATATTTATGCATGTGCCCATACAATGTTTCGTAGCCATATCCATGGTTAATAATAAGACAATTGCCATAACCTTGTTTCCATGCTGCATAAGTAACAACCCCGTCTCCTGTAGCATAAATTTCCGTTCCAATCTTTGCAGAAAAATCCATCCCTGAATGAAAACGAGGAACCCGGTAGATTGGATCAACACGCATACCGTAACCTGATGCTGTACGGGTTAAATCTTTATTAGATATAGGTTGAATAGCCGGAATACATTTACTCCTTTCTTCCTGGCTTAACCCAATATTTATCAATTCTTCCAGAGAATTAGATTGAACATAAAGCTGCTTTCGTAACATATCCATTTTACGGGTAGTAGAGACGACTAATTCCGGATTGGAAAGTTCCATCAAATGTTCATATCTATTCGTCCCGCCAAAGCCCGATTTACGAACTGATTCAGGGATAGACTCTGCCTGAAAGATGGCACGATAAAGATTTTCATCACGCTGTTGAAGATCTTCCAACACATCAACAGCATCGTTTAACCGAAGTGAAAGAACTTCATATTGTGTTTGCAATAATCTGTTTTCCTTACGTAACTGTGACTCCATAGGAGAATCTATCAAATACATCATAATCAAGAAAGTGGCAGCTCCAAAAAGCACACCTGTACTTAAGTGGCGCAAAACCGTAAAAAAACGGTCCTTATGAGAAGGATAGACCCGTTCGTAATTGAGAGTATTTGGATTATAGAAGTAGTATGTTTTCCGTGATTTGAATAGCTTCATGCAATATTTTGTTACTTAAATACATGCAAATGTAAGAATTTGCAGTACTTTTGCAAATCCTTTTTGGGATTATTAACGAGAAGAATATCAAAAGAATATGTTGACAGCTAAAGAAACCCGCGAATCATTCAAAGCCTTTTTTGCGTCTAAAGGCCATCAGATTGTTCCTTCTGCCCCTATGGTTATTAAGGGCGACCCAACATTGATGTTTACCAATGCAGGGATGAATCAATTCAAAGATATCATTTTAGGTAACGTACCTATTAAATATTCCCGTGTTGCGGATTCTCAAAAATGTCTACGTGTTAGTGGAAAACATAATGACCTTGAAGAAGTAGGCCATGATACTTATCATCATACAATGTTTGAGATGTTAGGCAATTGGTCGTTTGGTGATTATTTCAAAAAAGAAGCTATCGGCTGGGCATGGGAATACCTGGTAGATGTATTGAAATTAAATCCTTCAAGACTATATGCTACCGTATTCGAAGGAAGCCCTTCTGAAAATCTCGAACGTGATGATGAAGCTGCCGGTTACTGGGAAGAATATCTTCCATTAGACCAAATTCTAAATGGAAGTAAAAAAGATAATTTCTGGGAAATGGGTGATACCGGCCCTTGCGGTCCCTGCTCGGAAGTACATATTGATTTGCGTTCGGAAGAAGAACGCGCAGCTATTTCGGGTGCTGATTTAGTAAATAAAGATCATCCACAGGTAATTGAAATATGGAATCTGGTATTTATGCAATATAACCGTTTAAGTGACGGCTCACTGGAAGGTCTTCCTGCACGCGTAATCGATACGGGTATGGGGTTTGAACGTTTATGTATGGCCATACAAGGAAAAACATCAAATTATGATACAGATGTTTTCCAGCCGATTATTCAGAATATTGCTGCTAAAACAGGTACAAAATACGGAGAAAATAAACAACAGGATATTGCTATGCGCGTAATTGCAGACCATATCCGTACGATTGCTTTCTCTATTACCGATGGGCAACTACCGTCTAATGCTAAGGCGGGGTATGTAATTCGTCGTATTCTGCGTCGGGCGGTACGTTATGGTTATACTTTTCTGGGACGCCGGGAAGCTTTTATGTATACATTGATTCCTTCTCTTATTGAGACAATGGGCGATGCCTATCCTGAATTAATTGCTCAACAGACATTGATTGAAAAGGTGATGAAAGAAGAAGAAGATTCTTTCTTACATACACTGGAAACAGGTATTCGCCTTCTAGATAAAAAAATGGAAGAGGCAAAAGCGGCAAATAAGAAAGTAATAAGTGGGGTGGATGCTTTTACATTATACGATACGTATGGCTTTCCATTAGACTTAACTGAACTAATTCTGCGTGAGAACAATATGGATGCGAATATCGATGAGTTCAACGTGGAAATGCAAAAGCAAAAAGAACGGGCACGTAATGCTGCAGCGGTTGAAACTGGTGACTGGGTAATCCTGAAAGAAGGAGAAAGTAAATTTGTTGGTTATGATTTATTCGAAAGCGAAGTAGAAATACTACGTTATCGCAAAATCAAACAAAAGAATAAAGAACTATATCAAATAGTACTTGATAAAACTCCTTTCTATGCAGAAAAAGGGGGACAAGTCGGTGATACAGGTTGGCTAATTGGTGAAGATGAAAAAATAGATGTTATTGACACTAAAAGTGAAAATAATCTTTCTGTTCATTTTGTAGCAAAACTACCTAAAGATATTACTGCTACATTTATTGCTAAAGTAAATGAGAAAAAACGTTTGCAAAGTGAATGTAATCACTCTGCCACTCACCTATTACATGAAGCTTTACGTGAAGTACTAGGTTCACATGTTGAGCAAAAAGGATCGTATGTTTCTCCAGAGTCATTACGCTTTGACTTTTCTCATTTTCAAAAAGTTTCCGATGAAGAAATACGTAAAGTAGAGAAAATCGTTAATAAGAAAATACGCGAAAATCTTCCTTTGGAGGAACATCGTAATATGCCAATAAAAGAAGCGATAGAACTGGGTGCTATGGCTTTGTTTGGAGAAAAGTATGGAGATGATGTACGTGTAGTTAAATATGGCAGCTCAATTGAATTATGTGGTGGAACCCACATACCGGCTACAGGGATGATTGGTTCAATACGGGTAATTAGTGAAAGTTCAATTGCGGCTGGAATTCGTCGTATTGAAGCTATTACTGCTGAAGCGGTAGACGATTATTTCTACTCTCTTCAGGATATACTATCTGAAGTACGTACAATGTTCAACAATATGCCAAATGTGGTACAAGCCATCAAAAAATCCATTGAAGAAAATACCGGAATGCGTAAACAGCTCGAAGACTATATAAAAGAGAAAGCCGTTCTGTTGAAAAATGAGCTGCTGGCAAGGGCTAGTGATCGTCATGGGGTAAAACTTGTACAATATACGGGAAAAGGAAACATCGAGATCCTAAAAAATATTGCATTCCAGATCAAGGGAGAGATTCATGAATCTTTCCTAATGGTTGCTGGTATCGTAGAGGAATCCAAATGTTCCATCATGGTAATGATAAGTGATGATCTGGTAGCCGACGGATTAAATGCCAGCCAACTGGTCAAAGACGCAGCAAAACATATCCAAGGAGGCGGTGGCGGCCAGGCACATTTTGCTACTGCAGGAGGTAAAAACGCAGATGGCCTGCAGGCCGCGATCAGTGAAATTATAGAAAAAGCAGGACTTAATTAAAAGCGATGAGTTGTGAGTGATGAGTGATGAGTAATAAATTATACTCACCGTTCATCACTCATCACTCATCACTCACAACTTATCACTATTAATAATGAAAGTAGTCATAACATCTGACCTGAAGGTTGAATTACAGGAATTTCTTTCTTCCCTCACTTACAATAGACTGTTTATACTGACAGACACTAATACACAAGAGAAATGTTTTCCTGTATTAAAAGATATACCAGCCGTAAAAGTGGCTACTATCATCACAGCAAAAGCAGGCGATACCCACAAGAATCTTGAGCAGTTATCTGATATATGGACACGCTTATCCAAAGAAGGCGCTTCAAGAGATTCACTTCTTATCAATCTGGGAGGAGGAATGATCACCGATATGGGCGGTTTTGCTGGTGCTACCTTCAAAAGGGGCATTAGAACAATTAATATACCTACAACATTAATGGCATCTGTTGATGCAGCAGTAGGAGGTAAAACAGGGATCAACTTCAACGGATTGAAAAATGAAATCGGTTCTTTCTATCCTCCTTTATGTGTATTTATCGATAGTAACTTTCTCCGTACATTAGATAGGGATAATATACTTTCAGGTTACGCCGAAATGATTAAACATGCTCTTATCAGTTCGATCGAAACATATAAATCCGTCATTTCATTCGACCTGGATAAACCTATGGACTATACATTCCTCAACAAGATGGTGGCAGAGTCAGTTGCTGTAAAAGAACGTATCGTTGAAGAAGATCCTCTTGAAAAAGGTATTCGTAAAGCATTGAATTTCGGACACACTGTCGGTCATGCTTTTGAAAGCCTTTCTTTTATGCGGAAAACACCCATACTACATGGCCATGCTGTTGCTGCCGGTATTATCTGTGAACTTTATCTATCTCACAAAATGTGTGGCTTCCCAATGGATAAACTCAGTCAGATAGTTTATTATATAAAAGAATATTACCCTACTTTCTTTTATGATTGTAAGGATTATGAAACACTTTACGAACTCATGACCCACGATAAGAAAAACGAAGGAGGAATCATTAACTTCACTCTTCTTGCCCAGGTTGGAGATGTCCGTATTAATCAGGAAATCCCTAAAGAGAAAGTCCTCGAGTCTCTTGATTTTTACCGGGAAAGTTTTGGCATCTGATTAAAAAATTCTACATTTGCACTCGATTTTAATACGGGATGTAGCTCAGCCCGGTAGAGTACGCGTCTGGGGGGCGTGTGGTCGCAGGTTCAAATCCTGTCATCCCGACCGAGCAAAAAAGATTGATAATCATAAGGATTACCAATCTTTTTCATTTTAACAACTTCAATACAATATTCCATCTCTTCCTGGTTAAGGTCGGAATACTATTAAAGTATCAGCTATTTATATCATCGTATTAAATATTGTTTATATCATTTCTCAAAATTACGAGAAACAAAAGGCAGGCAAGTATATAAAGCGGAGTGCCAATACTCCCAGGTGTGGCCGCCGTCACGGACACGGAATTGTAGAGGGATTTGGGCAATTCGCATGGCTTGGTAAAATTCAATATTACGGTCTATTAAGAAATCGTCGTCACCACAGTCGACATACCAGGCTATTGACCGGAGTTGATTTTTACGGGTTTCATCTGCATTTTTCACATAGTCGACACAGCTGTTTTCAATTACGGATGCATTTAGCAGTGAGCGTTTGTCGTTGGGGTCAGGAGAAGATGAGCCTCCTCGATTTGGGAGAGACATAAGTGCACTCATTGCATATACGGAAGAAAAGTAATCCGGGTAACGTTGTGCGTACGAGGTTGCACCTCCACCTCCCATGGATAGTCCTGCAATAGCGCGATTGGGCTTATTGCCTATTACACGGTAGGTATTTTCGATGTGGGGCAATAATTCGGTAAAGAAAAATGTTTCAAAGTGCCAGCCGGGCATGTTGAAATACCCATTCCATTCTTCCGGAAGTCGGCCTCCTGCTTTAGGTGAAATAATAATCATTTCGCATGTTTCTCCAGCGGCTGCAAGTTGGTCCATAACATCTTTCAAATGCCCACGATCAAACCAATCCTGATTGGTTCCGGTAATACCGTGAAACAAATACAGGATAGGGTATTTCTTGTTTGTGTCAGTATCGTAGTTTGCCGGAAGATAAATATTATAGGGAATGTCGGCGTTCAACACTTCACTGTGGATAGTTTTTGTTTCTGTTTTACTATGTGCCATTCCAGGTTGTGCTGATAAGGATAAGGTGAACATAGTTTGTATAATTAACAAGAATATTTTTTTCATTTTTAATTGTATTTAAATGGTGGTAAATAAGTGGAGAATCTACCCGATATTTCTAAGCAGAATTTTATATCTCAATAACATAGACTCCTTTAGCCGGAATTGTCACTTCGTTATCAATGCTGATATTTAATGTTTGTCCGGTGATGATATCAAGTCCTTTTGTTTTGTCTTTAATTACTTCACGGAAGCGATACATCGGGAGAGTTTCTTCTTTATCATGTCCATTCATAATGACAAGGACGGTGGCATTGTCTTTAATCCGGGCATATACATAGCATCCTGAATGGTCAGGGTTGTAATGAAGGAGTTTTCCCTGAGTTACAGCTTTGTTGTTTTTCCGCCATTGAAGGAGTTTTTGCATATAGTCCCAGGCTTCGTTCTGCAAGGGGGTACGTCCGTCTTTAGTGAAAGCGTCTACTGTGTCGCCTGGCCATCCTCCGGGGAAGTCTTTACGTAGGTTACCGTCGCCATCTTTCTTCTCGCCAGTCATCAGGATTTCTGTTCCGTAATAGATTTGGGGAATGCCACGGGTTGTCAGAAGGAAGGCCAACGCTTGTTTGTAGCGCCGAAGGTCGGTTTCTTCTTTTTTGACGAACCGGCTGAGATCGTGGTTGTCAAGGAATATCAGGATATTGTCGAGGTCGGCATGTAGAAAATCTTGTGCGATCAGTTCATAGATGCTACCGAAACCGCGGAAATGACCGGGGTTAAGATCTTTTTCTGCTTCCTTCTGGATTGCGAAGACTTCTTCGCAGGTGAAGGTTAGTCCGAAGTCCATGATAGTTTTAAGATAGCTTTGTTTGTCGTTTACTTTGGAGTTTTTTTGCCACCATGCTGTGGCTGGTACTTTGGAATACCATGCTTCTCCTACGATATTGAATTCCGGATATTCATCTTCTACAGCTTTACACCAATCAGCCATAAAATTGAAATCGGCATAAGGATGTGTGTCCTGGCGTATACCATCGATACGGCTGTATTCTATCCACCAGATACTGCTTTGAATAAGATGGGTTGCTAAGTGCCTATTACGTTGATTGAGGTCGGGCATACCCCGGGTGAACCATCCGTCGACTACTGCATCAACTTCTGTCTGTGGAGAGTGTACATCAAGCACAGTCCATAACGTGTGACTGGTCTGGACAAATTCATTCTGATGATTGAGCCAGTCTTTAGTGGGCAAGTCGTTCATCCACCAATGGTCGCTTCCGCAGTGATTGAATATCATATCCATTACGACTTTCATACCTTTCTGATGGGCCTTGTCGATTAATTCGCAGTATTCTTCGTTGGTGCCAAAACGTGCATCTACCGCATAAAAGTCGGTAATGGCATAGCCGTGGTATGAACCACCACGTTGTTTATTTTCCTGTACGGGATTCAGCCAGATTGTGGTAAAGCCGAGGTCAGCAATATAATCGAGCCTGTCAGTTATTCCTTTAAGGTCTCCCCCGTGACGATTGTTTGAACGGGTGCGGTCTATTGTTACATCATTATAAACGTTGTCGTTGGAGGGGTCACCATTGGCAAAACGGTCAGGTGTTATCAGATACATTACATCTGCCGGCGAAAAGCCGGCGGCACCAGGTGTTGTGGCACGGGGTTTCAACTCATATGCGTATTTTTGAGTCTTTTTACCTTCCTGAAACTGAATATCGAATTTGCCAGGTTTGGCATCGGGTGTTATATGGAGATAAAGGAAAAGGTAGTTGGGGTTTTCAACATGTACAACTTCATCCAGCCTTACACCAGGATAATCAATCGAAACTTTAGAGGTTGCAATGTCTTTACCGTATACCATTACTTGTAACACAGGGTTTTTCATGTCTACCCACCAGAATGAGGGTTCCACGCGCTTTATATCTGCTGCCGTGAGAGATAGGAAAAGACAGCTGATTAAAATTGTAAGTATACTTTTTTTCATTTGAATTGTTTATTGGATTTCCAGAATTTTATATTCATACGGCTGTAACTTCATTTCTTCCTGAAGCTTTCCTTTGATTCCGCTATAGAGATTGGTAAAAGATTTTGCGGCAAATGCGTTCGGAACTGCCATTGTTTGCTGTTCGTCCCTTACATTGACAGCTATCATATACTTCTTCCCGTTTCCGGTTCTTTCAAATAGCAGGATATTATCATCGGGATAAGTTGTCAGACCACCTTTGCGCAATGTATCATGGGCGTTATAGATAGCCATCAACTGCTCATATTCTTTTCTGAGAGGATTGTTCATCGTCCAGTCGATGGGTGTCGGATAGAAGAAATTAATCCTGTCCGGATAGCCCACTTCCTGTGAACTGTAAATCATCGGACAACCGGGCATAAATGTAGACACGACAAATGCCGACATAGACCCACGTTCGCCATTCCACTCCTCAACAGGTGATTTACCTGCCGCTTCATCATGGTTCGTACTGAACCGGAGTTTATGTTTGCCGTTGGGTATGGCGGCATATTCTTTTTCATATGCTTCAAACAATGAGGATGCTTTTTCTCCTCTAAGATAAACACGACGCATCATCTGATGAAAATCCCAACCATAGTTCAGCTGGTAACCCGATTCGAAATGGTCAGGACGTTTTCCTTCCGCCAGTAAAAGCAACCGCGTATCAGGAATATTCAGTAACGTATCATTAGCTTGTTTCAGAAAATCGGCAGGAACATAGTCTACAGCGTCTACACGGAAACCGTTAACACCTACTTCCGTCACCCAATATTTCATTGCTTCTATCATTACGAGCCTCATCTCCTGATTGTCATAATTGAGGTCGGCCACATCGCGCCAGTTAGTTCCTTCCGGCCAGATAACTTCGCCATCTTCGTTTTGTGTATACCAGGATTTATTTTCCATCCAGGAGTGGTCCCACGACGTATGATTGGGCACCCAGTCAATAATTACTCCAAGGCCTTTCTCATGACATTGTTTTATTAATTGTTTAAATTCCTCCATGGTGCCAAACTCTGAGTTAACCGATTTATAATCGCGTACACAATAAGGAGAGTTGACTGATTTTTCTTTTCCAATCTCATGAATTGGCATGAACCAGACGATGTTGGCACCTAACTGTTTGATGGAATCAAGATAAAAACCTACTGCCCGAAAGGTACGGTCTCCGGTAAAGACACGGGGATTGACCTGATAGATAACAACATCTTCCAGATCTGGAACCTGATAGGACACCTCGGATTGCTTTTGTGTACCGGCATTACCGGAACAACTCATGAGCAATACTAAGAAAGATAGAAATAGTATGTACTTTTTCATACGATTCAGTTGTTTGTTGATGGATATATAAAGTTATCAGTAGCCGTTAAGATTCTTTCTGATGGTATCAGAGGTACTATCCTGACCCCCTCCTTTTAAAGGAGGGAAGCCAGATAGTCTATCAGTATTTAAACATTGGTATGAAAATATAATTCATTTGGTATATCAAAAGGGATACTCTCCCCTACTCCACCT
This sequence comes from Tannerellaceae bacterium, assembly GCA_032073245.1. GTDB lineage: Bacteria > Bacteroidota > Bacteroidia > Bacteroidales > Tannerellaceae > QVMG01. The sequence goes on along the minus strand of DAMANX010000022.1, from coordinate 61,244 downwards.
ATCATCATTTCCATAAAGGATTCTGTATCAATCCGGGATTTACCATAATCGCAGATTCAGGCAACGGATACCACTCGTATTTGCGGTCACGCTGTGCCGGTAATAAGCGGCCATCTTCCGAAGTACGTCCGAAAAACCACCATTGACCCTGTGTGAATTTATCATGACGACGTAGGTCAGTACGGCGACGGCGGCCTTCACAAAGGAATTCCAATCCCCACTGGCTAAGAAGCCAGTCCATATCGAATGCAGTGAAACCCGGTCCCGGATCGTTTTCTACCTGTGCCCAATCTGAATCCGAAAAATAACGTTTGCGTACGCTATCTATCAAGCGTTTTGCTTCTGTTGTAGCCCCTGCGCGCATTTTGCATTCAGCAAGCATGAAAACAACTTCAGACAGACGGAATTCCACCTCATACGCATCCCGGAAATCAAACACACCCGGAGCCATTGGATATTTCATCAACCGTAATCCTGAATTCGTTTCCCCCCAACGTGGCGACATCACAGTTTCCAGCTTACGCCCCTTATTTTGGAATGTACCAAGCTGGTCTACATAAACCAGATCTTGCCCGTTCCTATCGGCATCCGCTTTCAGCGGCGTACCATTTTTGTCAGTCATCAGGCCCATCAGGAACATACCCCGGTAATTATTCTCATTCGTATCCCATACATACTTCTGTTTACGAACATCACGATCATCAAAACGCTCATAAATAGCACCCAATTTATCGTTATAAGGAGCATCAAGGAAACAGATCGGATTATCCGTACCTCCCGACTCCAATACATTTCCTGTATTATCATAAGACGGAGCTAAAGTAACACAATTCCAGCTACTCACCCCACTGTAAGTACCTCCCAGATGATCCCAGATATTATAAGGTAAGAAAGGCATATTACGCATCCATCCCCCATTCATCTGTCCGTCGGCGTTTGCAAAACCCATAATAAGTTCAGGACAATTTTCATTACCTACACTAAACAGATTCCTATGGTCATCCGTAATTGAATATGTACCAAAATCACCACCAATAATAGATTCACACAACGCGGCACATTCAGTGAAACGGTCCTCATTGATAAGAACACCTGCATTGAAAAGTAATCTCGCTTTCATCACCCGATTCATTGCCTTATTCATTCGCTCCACTTTATTGGCCGGTAAATACTCCAGGCATTCATCCAGTTCATTGATAAGAAAATCAAACACTATCTTACACCCCTGATTAAAGTCAGGGTCAACACTCTGCGGTATTTCCGACACATCAGCCGAAGTATAGAGGGGAATCGCGCCACCCCATACTTCATAAACATTGTAATAAGCCCATGCCCTCAAAGTTCGTGCCTCTGCTTTATATTCATTCATTGCCGCCTCAGTAATTCCGATAGCCTCCGGGGCTATATTCTCCATATCTTCGAGTACCACATTACACATACCAATCGTCTTCCATGCCGTTTCCCAAGATTTCCGTATAATAGCAGAAGCAGGAGTCCAGTTATGAATAGACAAAACATATTTCTCAGCATCATCATAGCCCCACAAGCCGCCATTCCAGACTCTCCATGAAACCTGGTCACCCGGGAACTCCTGCAAATAAAAGAAATACTCGATATAACTCATAAAACCGGTATGATAAATAGACGCCAGAGCATTTTTAACACTCGCTTCATCCTTATAGTATTCCGACGCCGGAACCTGGCTGAAGACCTCTTCATCCAAATCGAAGCACGATTGTAAGGTCAGACTCAGTGCAACAAACGTACACAGTATATATATAGATTTTTTCATCACTTTACTTATTTAGTTTTTATTTGAAATTAATCGTTACACCCAGTGTAAATACCATCGCTTGCGGATAGGCTCCTGAATTATCACGGCCCGGTTCCAGTCCGTTCACAGCTACAATAGAAGGGTCATTCCCGGAATAACTTGTCAACGTAAAGAGATTCTTTGCCGACAGATAAACCCGCATATTATCCATAATCTTATTTTCACGTGGTTTGAAACTATATCCCAACGTCACGTTTTCCAGTTTAAAGAAATTACCATTCTCAAGGAAATAAGAAGAAATAAGCCCGCCCGGATGTTTCAGTTCCGTATCATAGGCTGAACGCAGAATATTGGAAGTACCGCAACCTTCAAGCCCCATACCATAAAGACGCTCGTTGTAAATATCAAAGCCAAAAGCCCCGCGCCAGAAAAGATTCAGGTCAAACTGCTTGTAACGTACAGTATTATTCCATGAAAGGAAAAATTTGGGCGTACCATTACCGATAAACTGTTTATCCTCAATTTTTGCCTCACCAATCGGAATTACCTCATTCTCTTGATTATAAACCTCCATATTACCGTTGGCATCCACCCCGGCGGTTTTCAAACCATAGAACTGTCCAATCTTTCCCCCTTCTTCCACACGATAATAATATTCACTGGTTCCCGGGCCACCTTTAAGGCCAAGGTTCAGGTAACTCGCTTCAAAAACATCATTCGATAACTTTTTCAACTTCGTAGTTCCATTGGACAAAATAATACCTGAAGTCCATTGTACCGGAGTCTTTGTAAGAATATCACCTTCGAGACTCAATTCGAAACCCTGATTCTGTATGGTTCCAACATTTACAAGAATTTTCTCATATACAAACGGAGGTTGTGGGGCCGTATAGTTATACAACAAATCCTTGGACTGTCTTTCATAATACTCCACAGAACCTCTCAATCTATTCCATAAAGAGAAATCCAAACCAATGTTGGTCACGATTGCCTTCTCCCATGCAAGAGACGGGTTTGAATTCACCGCTGGGGCAAAACCGGTAACCCATGCATCATCCATATAATACAAGCCTTCCGACTTATAGTTCTGTTGTGAAAGATAAGGATTGAAGTCAGAACGTCCCGTAACCCCATAAGACACACGAGGCTTTAGCATATCCACCATCTCTACATCCTGCATAAAAGACATATTAGCCATTTCCCATGCCAAGGAACCTGAAACGAAATTACCCCATTTATTATTTACCCCGAACTTACTTGAACCCTCATAACGGTAAGAAGCAGAAGCCATCAAAAGATTTTTCCAATTATAATTGATGCGTCCGAAAACCCCAATCAGCTTTGAATTAGTCTTTGCAGTACCCAACTCCGATTTGCCATCTTTCAGGTAAGTTCCCGAACCCAGATCATTCCATTTAGTCTGGTCGAAAGCAAAGTTGAAATTACGCGCCTGGAAATTCTCATAATTACTCTCTTCATAGTTGTAACCTACAACCACTTTAAAATCATGGTCGGGAAGGCTTAATGTATAATTACCAAGCAACTCCGTCCGATTGGTCCACCATTTACGGTCCTGGCGAAAAGCATTTCCACTGTAACCATTCCAATAAGAATTGGATGAATTGGAAGGAAGATACTCGTAATAATCAAAATCATTGAAATTTAATGAATGATTCACTGAAACATTCAACGATTGATTCGCTTGTTTCAGAATATGTAATTTCAATTCGGCAGAACCCAGCAAATAAGTCCGGTCGCCCTGACGATCAGTTAAATCAATATTGCTTTTCGGAGTAGATGCACCCGTTGGCGAAGTTGGCTGATAATAATTACCCGTTGCATCATCCCATACAGGCATAGTTGGATTCGTAGTCAACGAACCACCCCACCCGGCATTACCATTCTGCTCTTTTACTTTACGCGCATTCAATGTAGCGTTAAACTCGACCCAATTATCAAGTCCTCTCTGTTGGATAGTGAAACGTCCGCCATACTCCTGCCTGTCAGTGACAATATCCAAACCCGTCACTTTACGATAGTTTATAGAAGCTCCATAAAAACCATTTTTCGTTGTACCATCAACGGCAAGATATTGATTAGTGTCATAACTGAAATCGCGCAACAACAGATCCCACCAATCAGTAGACGCACCATAATCCGTATCCCTACCAAATTCGCGGAACTCCTCGGGAGTCAGAATATCAGGTTTTGGCTTAGCAATGTTCACACCTAACCAACTATCATAAGTAATACGGCTGGTACCTTCACGAGCTGAGCCCCGTCGCGTAGTAATCAAGATAACACCATTCGCGCCACGCGTACCATAAATAGAAGCCGAGCCGGCATCCTTCAGCACCGTAATCGACTCAATGTCCTGTGGTGAAAGACTCAAATAGTCTCCACCTGCAATCCCGTCAATAATAATAAGAGGAGAATTAGAAGCAGATAAAGAAGCTGCACCACGTATTTGCAAAGCATTATCCAAGCTTGCATTTGGATTAGCCTGAGAGGTAAGATTCACACTTAAACCGGCCACTTTGCCCTGCAACATCTCCATCGGGTTACTCATAGCACCCTGCTGGAAATCACTACGGTTGACCTGGACAATCGAACTCGACAGCTCTCTCTTACTCAACGAACCATATCCCACGACTACCACCTCATCAAGAATTTCCACATTCTCCTGAAGTGACACACGCAAATTACGCTGTCCACTATAAACTAACTCGTGGTCTTTAAATCCTACATAGGAAACCAAAATAACATCATTTTGCTTCAGATTGGACAACACAAACTCACCAGAAGCATTCGTAATGGTACCATTCGTTGTACCCTTAACCATAACCGTAGCTCCAATAACAGCCTCGCCGATATCATCGACAACCACTCCCTGTAACGAACCCACCTGGGCAAAAAGATTGCCCGACAGGAACAAGCCGAGGAACAGTACAAGTGTATATATTGTACGTTCACCCCATGCAGTTCTTTTCCTAACAGCTTTGTTTTTCTTCATGATAATATTTTTAAGATTACAAATAAGTATCACCGGCACTTAAAAAGATTAAGCCGGGATTAACAATGATTACAAAGTAAAAGACAATAACTATCCACCTTAATCAGAAGTAAAGCAGAGGTAAATTTTCCGTCGGAAAACAAAATTCAACAAACTGAAAAATAAGCCATTAACAAAATCACATGAAGTAAGTAAAGTAAAAAGGATCACTTATAAGTACATATATAAAACCTGCGTTTTTTTCAATTCTGACTCAATTAGTACAATTGTATCAGTAATTATTTAAGCCTGCTCCATTTGTGAATCAGGGGAACAAATCTCCCTGACCTGCTCTTCTAAATCATCATCCTGATTGATGGCCTTGGATTTAACCTTATGACGGTAATTATATACGGTACGTACAGTATAATGAAGGAAAGTAGCTATTTTATTCCGGTCGGTAATTCCCAACCTGACTAATGCAAAAATACGTAATTCCTGATTAAGAGAATGTTGCTCTTTTTCCGGATAACGCTCTTCCGGACGAAGAAGCAGATTAAATTCCCTGACAAAATCAGGATAAATCGCCAGGAAAGCTTTATCAAAGTTGGCATAAAACTCTTTCAACTCCTGCGCAGCATTATCCGTATTACCCGTAATCTTTAACAAATCATTTCCTTGTCCGGCCTTAATCTTCCGGTTAACAAAAATCTTAAACTTATCAAACTTATCGATGTACTCTGTGCAAATATCCAGAAAACTGCTGATTAACTGCTCCTTGATATGATTTGCATCCGCAAGCGAACGATTCATCTCCTTCTGCGTCTCATTCACTATCTGCAACTCACCATTCAACTCATTCAACCGCTCATTAATCCGCATTATCTCCTGTTTTGCCCGTGAAAGCTTTTTCATCTGGCGAACCACAAAACAAAACGTCGCTATCAATATAAACAAAAGAATACTTACTGCAATCAACAACAAAGTAAGCTTTCTCTGTTGTACAGTACGGTCATGCTGATAAGCCTCATTAATAATAGGGAATATTCGCGAGTTTTGGAAATTACGTAAGCGTCCATTATAAAAATTAGCATCTTCCATACTCTTCTTAATATAAAGGTTAGCCCGCTTCACATCGCACTCATCAAAAATTAAAGTAGCCAAAAACCTAAGCGAAATATTCTCCTTATTAGCTATCTTTATATCAGCAATAGCCGATTTAGCCAGATATTCCAGACGCTTCTGCAGATCTCCCTTACGCTCATAAAAATAAGCCACAATCGAAGTAAACATTGCAAAATCTTTTGTGTCAACCCAAAGCTTCGGATAGTAAGAAAACAACAAATCCTCAGCCTGGCCAAGTTCCCCCGACTCAATATACCTTGTCCCATAATGTACAGCATACTCAAAAGAATTAGGGTCCATCACCATCAGTAAAGAATCCCTATAAACCTCACGCTTATCCAACAAATCATCAATCTCATACCCATGCTGATAAAACTCCGTCATATAAACATAAGTGCTCAAATAAGTTCTATAAAAGAGAACTAACTGCTGAGAACTAAGCGAACTCTTATTCACACTCTCTAATATCCCGATAGCCTTTTCAAACATACATGCCTTCGAAAGCACTGCAGCTAACTGAAACTTACTCTCATTTATCCAACTTATATTACCCGTTTTTACAGCCAACGTCAACCGCTCTGTTGAATAAATTATAGCTGTATCACACCGAAAACTCTCATATTCTTTAGCCAACTGTTGATAAAGTAGATACCTATCCTCGTCTGGCAGTGAACTTGCCGACAATTTAAACTGTAAATTATTAATATAATTCACCTTTTGCTCATTATAAATCTGTTCATCTCGTATACTACGGTCCAACTCATTTAATAAAGAATCCAATGAGTTTCCCGCTGCACTCTTCATCACTGAAAGACACAGGATAACACACAGTAAAAAACGGTGTGAATATGATAAAAGGATTTTTGTGTTGTTTATCATGGTTTCTTCATTGAGATATATCCCCAGCGTAAAAAGTTGCTTCGTAATATTTTTATTCAATATTCAATCCAAATACTTTCCCTGAAAGCAACAGTATTATTGCTTCAAATTTAGTAAATATTTTTTAATAACATATCTAACCTATCTCCTAAATTCCTTCTTTTAAATCTCTTGCTGGCAACAGATAGTTTCAATATGAAATCATCATTTTTATTATTCAGGATTTTGTACGCTGATAATTACGGAATGTAAAATGACGTTGGGATAGATAGCTTATTAAGGTACAAATAACCGTTATTAGAAATTTAGAAGGTGTTGGATAAAAATGTAAATGATCAACGAAGAATTTCAATCCTATGTAATTGATAAATATGCTTACAAAGACTACTAATAGATACCGAGTCATTTTGGTTCTGTGTTTCATCGGAGAGCCTTGAAACACTATATAATTATTCAACCAATAACCCGTTAAGAATGTAACAGGAAAGACAGCTAAGAAAGCAGCAATATGAGGAGAAATGACAATAAATCCCAAATCGATATCATCCTTTGCAAACACAAAATTATAAAGTATAAAATAAAGAGATAGGTCAAGGATCATATTTGCGCCGCCACAAGCGGCATACTTGAAAGTATCGTAAGGTATGAATTTCCTAAATACTGGGAAATAAAATAAATTAATAATCTTTTCTATGAGTTTCTTCACGTTCTATATTTGTACTCAATTATGAGGATGCAAAGATATAATTAATATCAAACCAATAGATATCTCTCCCCCTAATCTTTCATCAATTCCATAGCAATACACGCACACGCTTCCGCATCAGCCAGCGCATGATGGTGGCTGGTTAGGTCAAAGCCACAATAGGCAGCGACAGTTGGTAGTTTATGATTGGGAAGATTCTTTAATTTTTTACGTGAAGCTTTAAGTGTGCAATGAAATTCATAATCGGGATAATCCATTTGATAGGTACGAAAGACCGCTTTCAGGCAGCTCTCATCAAATGATTTATTATGGGCAATTAGAGGAAGCCCTTCAATCAGCTCCTCTATTTCTTTCCATACATGAGGAAAAACCGGAGCATCCTCTGTGTCTTCCGGAGTAATACCATGCACGCGCATATTCCAATAATGATAATAGTTGGGTTCCGGTTGAATAAGACTGTAATATTTGTCTACAATCTCTCCATCGCGTACAATAACTATTCCTACACTACAAACGCTAGTTAGCTGTTCATTGGCTGTTTCAAAATCGATTGCTGCAAAATTCTCCATACATTGATATATGATTCAAATTTACAATATTTTCTACTATACATGAAATTAGAGTAGAGAAAATAAATAAGTTTTATCCAAGATGAGCCTTAGCCAAAAGTTACTTGAACCATACACTATTCTGTTCACGACAATTGTCGTGAACAGATTTCTCTATACAAAAGTATGCAAAGAATAAGGTGAATAGGGTTTCACTAGCTTATTAATCCAAATACTTCAATATCTCTTCCGGATTATCAACTATATATTGCGGATTGACACTTTCGAGTTCAATGCGGGGACGGAATCCCCATGTTACTCCACAGGCCATTACGCCACTATTCTGGGCTGTTTGCATGTCCACACCGGAATCACCTACATAAAGTGTTTCCTCTTTTGAGGCTTTGCTTATATGAAGGATATCGTAAACAATTGTCGGGTCGGGCTTAGGTAATATACCTTCTCGATGACCGTATACAGCAATAAATGGTATATGGGAAAAATAATGAGAAATCAGTTTACGGGTTCCTTCGTGATATTTATTAGAAGCTACGGCCAGATGAATATCTTTCTTTGCTAATATTTCCAACAACCGCGTGATTCCCGGATAAGGTTGGCTTTTATCCATATTATGTTCACCGTAATACGGCAAAAAAGACTCACGGATCAACCGGATATTTTCCTCTGTCCTTTTTCCTTCCGGCAAAGCTCTTTCGAATAATTTATTGATACCATTCCCTACAAATAAGTTATATGCCTCGGTCGGATGTGTTGGAAATCCATGAAGGTGTAATGCATGATTTGTACTTTCTGCCAGGTCAGCTATGGTATTGAGAAGAGTGCCGTCAAGATCGAAGATTACCAGTTTGATCATGTTATTTTTGTTTTTGAAACGCAAAAATAATGAAAACTGTTAGGAAGTATGCAAGATATCCGTATCTTTAAGACATTCTTTACATGCAAAAGTGAACAATAGTGTGTGTAGGATAGTTTTGAAAGAAAGAAAATGTTTAACTTTAATTTCAACGATCATGGGAAAAAGATTAATTCACGGCAATGAGATTCATCTGATTAGTCAACCGGACATTCATAAGGCTGTCAGAAGAATGATAGAAGATTTAGGACTGGCAGCCGGTTCAATGGAAGGATTTGATATTTACAAAGTAGTAGAAACCTATTTCATAGATTTAGAAAAAAGGCATGAGATCAATAGTTGCCTGAAAATAGTAGAAGATCCTGAATATTGTGGAGAATTGGAACAAATCAGGGAAACAGAAGAAGCTGAGACAGCAAATGTCTGACAACACAAACTAACAATAATCTAACCAAAAAAGAAATTAACAAGAGGCTATCTTTAGTTTAAGATAGCCTCTTCTGTATAATAGAGTTTAATTAGGATCGCTTTAAATCGGAGAAAGTGCAGAAATCATACCAAAAGATTTATTATCATTCAGTGCCCAGATAACTTTGCCGGAAGCATCAAGTTCAACAAGTTGCGGGGAATTGCTATCTACAGCGCTCTTATCATGTCCTTGCCAATTACAAATATAGAGTCCACCTTTAGGAGTAGATAGTAATTCGGCAACAAAGAAAAGAGTAACACCCTCCAGGTCATTACCACTCACCTCTGAAATAATCTGTCCCGTTTGAAAGTTAAGTTCTACATATCGATGTGAATCACCACATCCTACAAGCCAGTTCCCATTAGAAAGAGGTGTTACACAAAAAAGGTTTCCTGGTACTGATACTGACTTTACAACCTGTCCGGCAGGGGATACTTCCCAAACTTCAGATTTACCCATTAAAGGGACCATGTAATTACCTTGCTTATTTATGTTTACCTGACGAAACTGAGAATGAGGCCGCTCTAGAGTGGTTTCAAATTCTGTTTTGGAGATAAGAGTTCCATCTCCATTAAGTAAGATGATTTTAGCTGGATGTCCGCATTGCGCCAACATAATATTTCCATTTGGGAGTACTTTGGCAGTTTGTATCTCGGCTCCTTCTTCTGCTTTCCAATCCCATATTTCATTCTTTTCCCGATCAATTAGCTTAGCTCCCCGTCGATAAGAAAAAAGGATATTCCCTTTCCGGTCTGCGGCAACAGAATTACATTCCCAACCCTTTTCCAAAGGATATTCCCATTGGATTTGTTTAGATTCTTTGTCGATAATAACAATCTTATTCCAGCCTGATCCGGCGAGAAGTAACTGTTCCGGTTGCTTTTTACATGAGGCTCCTGTCAATAGGAAAAGCGCAGCCATCAGGCTGTAAATGATTTTTTTCATGGTATTTCATTTTAAAAATGCAAATATAGATACAAAAAAGAGACATCCGGTATCCGAATGCCTCTTTTATTATGGAATTACAGAACAATTATTCGCCTGATGAAAGTTTTTCCTTCAATGCTGCAAGTTCTTCAATATCACCAAGTGTTGTTTTTTCAACAGAACCGGTTACCATTGTAGACTCTTCTTCTTTCTTACCACCACGTTTTGCTCCGCTGGCTTTCTTTTCAGTTCCTGCTTCACGTTTTGCTGTTTTTTGCTCATCTTCGTGGATACGGCTGTGAGAAAGAATAATACGTTTTGCTTCTTTATTGAATTCGATCACTTTGAATTGCATCTTTTCATCTACAACAGCTTGTGAACCGTCTTCTTTTACCAGATGCTTGGGTGTTGCGAAACCTTCTACTCCATAAGGTAAAGAGATTACAGCACCCTTATCCAATACTTCGATGATTGTTCCTTCGTGTACTGAACCTACTGTAAAGATTGTTTCGAATACATCCCAAGGATTTTCTTCCAATTGTTTGTGGCCTAAGCTTAAACGACGGTTTTCCTTATCGATTTCTAATACTTGTACTTCAATTTCAGCACCGATCTGTGTAAATTCAGACGGATGTTTGATTTTCTTAGTCCAAGAAAGATCGGATATGTGAATCAAGCCGTCAACTCCTTCTTCGATTTCAACAAATACACCGAAGTTTGTAAAGTTACGCACTTTGGCAGTATGTTTTGAACCAACAGGGAAACGGTTTTCGATATCTTCCCATGGATCTGATTTGAGTTGTTTGATACCCAAAGACATTTTGCGTTCGTCGCGATCTAATGTCAAAACAACAGCTTCGATTTCGTCGCCTACTTTCATGAAGTCCTGTGCGCTGCGCAGGTGTTGTGTCCAAGACATTTCTGATACGTGGATCAGACCTTCTACGCCCGGAGCAATTTCAATGAATGCACCGTAGTCAGCCATAACAACCACTTTACCTTTAACAACATCGCCTACTTTCAGTTCTGCACTTAATGCATCCCATGGATGTGGTGTCAATTGTTTCAAGCCAAGAGCGATACGTTTCTTTTCGTCGTCGAAGTCGAGGATAACCACGTTGATCTTCTGATCCAACTGTACGATTTCTTCCGGATGAGAAACACGTCCCCAAGAAAGGTCGGTGATGTGAATCAAACCGTCTACGCCGCCAAGATCGATGAATACACCGTAAGAAGTGATGTTCTTAACAGTACCTTCCAATACTTGTCCCTTTTCGAGTTTAGAGATAATGTCTTTTTTCTGTTGTTCAAGCTCTGCTTCGATAAGCGCTTTGTGAGATACAACAACGTTTTTGAATTCCTGATTGATCTTAACAATCTTGAATTCCATTGTTTTACCTACAAATACATCGTAATCGCGGATTGGTTTCACGTCGATTTGAGAACCAGGCAAGAATGCTTCGATTCCAAATACGTCTACGATCATACCACCCTTTGTACGGCACTTGATAAAGCCCTTGATAATTTCGTTCTTTTCCAAAGCTTCGTTTACACGATCCCAAGAACGTGTTGCGCGTGCTTTCTTGTGAGAAAGGATTAATTGTCCTTTTTTGTCTTCCTGGCTTTCGATGTAAACCTCTACTTCGTCGCCAATAGCTAACTCCGGATTGTACCGGAACTCAGACATAGGTACTACACCGTCTGATTTAAATCCAATGTTTACAACCACTTCGCGTTTGTTCATGGAGGTGACTTTACCCATTACGACTTCTTTGTCGTTTACTTTATTCAGGGTTTCGTCATACGTTTTTACAAGATCGTCCTTGCTTACTTCACCGTAAGATTCGCCTTGTTCATAGGCATCCCAATTGAAATCATCATTGGGTTGAATGTTCTTAAGATTTTCCATTCTCTAAATTGTTAATACTAAGTTTGTTTAATTAGAAGTTAGACTTTATGTTGTCGTTTCTCGAAAATTGGTTGCAAAGGTAATCTTTTTTCTGATTCCCAACAAGTTTGGAGTGAAAAAGTAAGGTATAGTAAGGCTATTAAATGAGATTATTTCATTTGAAGTACACAAGGACAGCTTATATACTAAATTAAAATAGGCTTCAGCCTATTATCAATTGCCGTTTGCTCTAGCTGGCGGTTATTGATTTAAACAAAGCAAGGGCTTTAGCCAAATCAAGAATATCTTTGGCTAAAGCCCTTTAAATATATTTATTAAATCGTCAGCTAAAGCAGACGGCAACTGATACCTATAGCATCTGTTAAATACAAGGACTTTCAAATATTAAGCTTTTACTTATTGCAATTATTCCTTTACAATGATTCTTTCAATTCCTCTAACTTTGACGAGCCTTTAAAATGTAGCTCTTTTATTTCTCCTTGTTCATCTATCAGAATATACCAGGGGATAGCAATCATGCCATTCTTATCATACAACCGGCGAAGATCAGCTACCAGTTCTTCATTAGCCAGGATATGGTCACCTTCCAGATTATAATATTTTATCATATCTTCCCACTTTCCCTTATCACTTTGTTTGTCAATGGAAATATATAACATTTGGATATCTTTTTCTTTGAGTAACTTTTTCAAACCTTCATTATATTGAAATTCCTTTTTACACGGTCCACACCAGGTAGCCCAAACATCTATATAAAGTCTTTTGCCTTTATAAGGTACAACGGCTTCTTTTAATGTATTAATGTTGCCCATATTATCAATCAGATTAATCGATGAAGTATATGGCTTATCCTTTACTTCATAAAAAGCAATTATACCATCCATGAGTGGTTGAAGATAAGGAGTGTATACACTTTTGGGATATTCCGATTTAAATTCCTCAAATAGTTTGACTAATTCTTTCTCCATTCCTCCAAAGCCTTCTGTAAAATATAAATAGGAAGCTTGATAATACTCTCTAATCTCTTTTGGATAATACGTATCAGCCAATTCCAATCTATAAGTATTCAATAAATCCTGTTGTTGCATTTCCTGCATTTTCTGTTGGTTGTCATCTATAATTACCCGGAAGCTTATAAAATCATTTGCATACGTAAACCAGGAAGAAGCTTTGGTTAATTTCAGATCGCTTGGAGGATATTCATTATAAGTAGCCTCGAATGCATTTTTGAAAGGTAAAGCCGAATCTTTATCGGTTCGTAATGACATATAGTATTTTGTGAATAGAGCTTCAGCCTGAAGGTAAGCATAATAGCAAGTAAGTTCAAGTTCAACTGTTTTCATAAAAGAGGAACTTATCTCTTTCCTTTTCTCTAATTGAATATAAGTCTGTAATTCTGCATCCTTTTGTTTCTGTACCTCTGCTATAATTTCATCCGGACCAAACTGATTATTTTGAGAAAATAAAGTCCTTCGTAATGGATCTTTTTGTACATATATCGGACGATTTGCAAACAACTTATTCCCTTCTTCATTTGCACCGGAAAAAATCATATCAAATCCTTTTTCTTTTAACTCTATCGAACAGGTGTATTCTTTACCGGGTTCAACAATTACAGATTTCCCATTTTTCCCTAAAAGTGAAATTAAAACAGGAGATGTTTCTTTTATATCTAAACGCAACTGAAATTTCCCATTAGCATCGGGCTCTATGGTTTCCTTAAACAACTGATGAGCACGTCCCTCTATCGGAGGATAATAGACCAATTCATCCTGCAAATCACCGATAATATTGCCATTAATTATAACTGTTCCTGAATTGCAATTAGAAAATAATAAACAGATTAAAAACAGGAAAATGCAAGATGCGTATTTCATAACATTTATTTCCTTAAGGTGTTATACATTCGTTCTTTAATAAACATTGAACAAATGAAAGCATAAAGTCATGATCAGCAGCCAAATAATACGTTAAAAAAAGTTTCCCTTATTCTTTGTGTTTTTCTTTGTAGCGTTTCCGCATTGCATAATCACCCCATAACAAAAGGAGAGCAAGAACTCCTATATAAAGATAGAATGACATAGAAGTAACAGATGGTATTGAAAGAGAAATTTTAGGAATTCCTATATAAATCAGTACACCAACACAAAGCCCTAGTATAGCAATAGATGCCAGTATAATAGCCATTAGAGCGAGTCGTTCATTGCGTTTCTTTACACGTTGAGCCTCTACCATAATTTGCTGCATCATTTTTGTTCTGAAATCAACAGGAAGAGACTCTTCCGGTAATTTCCGAAACAAATTTCTCAGTTGATCACTTTTATTATTTGCATCCATGTCTATTCTTCCTCCATTTTATTTATTATGACTAATAACTGTTTTCGTATACGGTGTAGTTTAGTCTTAACATTAGATACAGTTAATCCGGTTATACTTGAGACATCCTCTACCGTTTTATCCTCCATATAGAATAGTAATATTATAAACCGGTCATCGGGAGCCAACATATCCAAAGCTCTTTCCAATTTCCTAATATTACTTGCGTTATCTGTACGACCAAATGCCAGTTCTATTTCTTCCTCTGAAATATTTACAATCTGCGCTTCCTCAATTGCCAAAAACTCCTGTTTCTTTTTTCGAGCCTCTGAAATGGCTGTATTATAAGCAATCCGGTAGAGCCACGTCGAGAAACTGCTATTACCTTTGAAAGAAGATAGACTCTTATATACTTTCATAAAAACATCTTGTGTCAACTCCTCAGCATCTTCCTGGCTCTGAACTACTCTTACGATTAATGAATGGACTTGTGTACTATATCGGTCGAGCAAGCAAGCGAAACATGATGTATCTCCCGCCAGTACTCTTTCCACATAGTATATATCCGTATATAATTCCATCTGTATGGTTTGGACGCAAGACGGGAAAATAGGTTACAACTTCTACAGACAAAAATAATAATATTTTTCACCAAAGAAAGTGTAACCTATTGAAAAGGGTTGCGTCAAATAGGCAAACGGAATTATTAATCACTAAAAATAAATAATATGTTAGAATTTATTACCATTCCACTTGTAGTTGGAATATGTGTAGCCGGAACATACGGCCTGTTTGAATTGTTTGCTCGTCGTAAAGAACGTCTTACCTTGATTGAAAAAATGAGTGACAAAATGGATCGTGTTCCTTTTGATGGAAAACTGGGCCTTCCCTCATACTTTAAAGGAATATCATTTAGCGCATTAAAAATAGGATTCCTGATGGCTGGAATAGGATTAGGTATCCTTATCGGATTCTTCCTTAATATTGCCTTTAGTGAAGCGATTAGAAATGGTAACTGGAATAACAGGGAAATGTATAGCGCAGTATATGGTGCATCTGTTCTACTTTGTGGAGGTATTGGCCTGATTATTGCATTTCTTATAGAAATGAAAATGAATAAGAAAAAGGATTGACTTGAAAAAATGTGTGTTTAAAAAAAGAGGTGAATCTTGTGCTAGATTCACCTCTTTTTTTTAATGTCTTTTAGCTCCGATTATAAATAAATCTCCCCAAAGAACTCAGGACGATGGAAATCCGGATTCTCCGTTCCTATTGGATTCCAGCTCACAAAATGAGGAAATTCAGTATCGTCGGCACACTTATAGAAATTACCTTTTATCTTTTCAGGAAGAGATTTCGGATCAAGCCCCATAACGCTAAATGGTATAGCGACTATCAGCTCCCAGGAATGTATTCCTTTTTTTTCACTAAAAGTTGTTTTATCCAAAGAAGATAAACGACGAATAGATTGATACTGTTCCGGAGAAAGTGATTCTTTTTCGTCACGTGAAACACGGAGGGAAGCATCACAAGTACCAATGCAATTAAATTCAAAATTCATATATTTGGAGTCACCTTCTTTTTGCATAAAGAATTCAACGCAACTATCAGTATAAACGGGAGATCCATCCTCTGCATACAAAGCTTTCAGGGAATTACCTTTCACAAAGAAACGGATATACAGATTGAGATCCGTCCGCGCAATATCAAATGCGACAATTGGCTTATATGGATAAGAATCCCAGTTGATAACTTCAATGTATTCACGATGTGCTTTATTTTCCATCAGGAAACCTACAGAAGATAAATCCAGAACATCTAACGTAACTAAATAAGGTACTTTGAGCTTTTTCATATATAAATAATTTTAGAGAGTTGGTAAATCAATATAAGAGGAAAAGAATGCAGAAAGAAGCCCAAATATTGATAGTATTATAATAATAGAGCCTACAATGCGATTCATTAACCAAATACCCCGGATATTAAACCATTTACTCAATTTGGATACAACATAAGTTATTACAAACCACCACAAAACAGCTCCAATCCCTATACAAGCTACACCGCCCAATAACATCCACAGGGAATATTCTGTTCTAACAAATCCAAAACGAGCAAAAAGTCCTATATATAATAGGACAATTAATACGTTGCTAAATGTAAGAAGAAAAGCTGAAATAAAGTCTTGGGTGAATGATAATTTATTTTCTTTTTGTTTCCGAAGGCTTCTGACAGGATTACTTTGAAAAATGTAATATCCAAAACCTGCTAATACAATACTTCCGAACAGTTGTAGAATGTCATGATTACTTTCAACAAAACCTGCGACAACCCCCATTGCAAGACTTGTTATAGCAGCATAAATAACATCGGATAAGGCAGCCCCAAGTCCGGTCACAAAGCCATGCAAACGCCCTTTATTAAGCGTACGCTGTATGCAAAGCATCCCGATAGGCCCCATAGGTGCGGAGACTAACACCCCAATTAATAACCCTTTACCAATTAGTCCGATCATTCAGATTATGTTTTCAATTGAGGGCACAAAGATACGTCCATTATTAGGATTAAAAACAAAAAAACGTATAAAAACCGATTATGGAAGCATATAAACCTGATTCAAACCTCTATTTTCTATCCGGATGATCGGGCGCAACCGTAGTTCCTCCGGGATATAATGGACTATATAATACGGTAGTAGATAATTTCATAAGCTTTCCATCTTTTACGAACTCTTCTCCACGCTCCGAAAGATGTGCCACCATAGCCCCCCTAAGTTCTTTCAGTTGACGAGCATACGGTTTATCTGAAGAACATTCATGCAATTCGTTCGGATCCTTTTGTAAATCGAAAAGCTGCTCCTCTCCTGTATTATAATTCCATATATATTTTATCTTTCCATCGGTTAATGCACACCAGTAATTCTCTTTGCGGTAACAGGTTGCATGTTCCATATCGATGTATTTACGCCATGACGCCGTATCTCCCTGCACCAATTGCCGGAGAGATCGTCCATCCATATCAGGAGGTACAGCGCCTCCAGCAATATCGATAAAGGTTGGTAAGAAGTCACGCAGTTCTACCGGTTGTTCGATATGTGCTCCATTAGGAACTGTACGTGAGATTGTTTCCGGCCACTTCACGATATAAGGGATCTTTGCAGAACCTTCATAAGGATAAGTTTTCCGCCAGTGATAATGATCTCCCATCATATCTCCATGATCGGCTGTAAAACAAATAAGAGCGTTATCATACATTCCTTTTTGTTTCAATGTCTCAATAATTTCACCTACCTGATCGTCGATAAAAGTGATATTCGCATAATAATGACGACGGGAATTAACTGCATAATCATCACCAAAATTACCAAATGCAGCATCTTTTGGTGCTTTATCAACATCCAGCCTTTCTGCAAATTCTCCACACCAATCACCTACTGCAGGTTTAGGTATATCTACATTTTTGTACATATCCAGATAACGTTGTGGTGGATCATAAGGACTATGAGGACGGGCAAAAGAGACCTTCAAGAAGAGAGGCTTATCCGATTCATAATTACGAATAAGTTCGCATGCTGTTTGTCCCGTCCAAGTTGTAGGATGAAGTTTTTCATCTAATTTATAAATACCTGCTCCATGATCATTCCACCCAATACCTGTTTCATCCGGATTTTTCGCGGGAGCGTTCAACTGAAACCATTCTCGATAATCACTTGTATAATCTTTCGTTTCTACTCTCCCGCTTTCATCAAGCAATGTGGTGTGAAAACCATGTAACGATTTCTGCGGATACCAATGCATCTTACCTATTCCAAAAGTATAATAGCCTAAGTTTCGAAGCATCTGAGGCATTTCGTATCGATATTTCTCCGCTACCCTTCCATAACCAAGCATTCCATGATGCCAGGGTGACATTCCAGTCAATAAACCGGCACGGGCAGGGGTGCTACTAGGTGATGATGTATAACCTGAAACGAACAAAGAACCTTCCTGTGCCAGGCTGTCAATATGGGGAGTAAAGATCGACTTGTTTCCCATGCAGCCCAAAGCATCTCCCCGGTGTTGATCCGTCATAATAAATATTATATGAGGCTTTTTATCCGGTTGCTTACTTTCGGTTGAAGTATTCACCATCTTTTCTGCACGGGATACAACGGTATGCCCCAAACCTAGCCCCATGGCTGCTGATGTTTTCAGAAAGGCTCTTCGTTTCATGATTAATTTATTTGTTTTTTTCCTTTTCTAATATTGCTTTCAATTCTTCAACCTTTTCCGGATATTGGGCAGCCAGATTATTCTTTTCACCTTTATCCTCTTTAAGATTATAGAGTTGAACTTCTTTATTGTTACCCAATTCTGTATTGGTTAAACTATTATACGCACTTCCATTACTTGGAGCAATATATTTCCAATTGCCGGAAGAAACAGACAAGGAACCGGCTTGTTCCACAATATAATCACGCCCTTTAGTATCTGTCCCCAATAAAGTATTTAATTGATCACGGCTATCCGGTGCCACACCTTCCGGTATCTCTTTTCCAATCAATTTTGAGAGTGAAGCAAAGATATCTATTTGTGAAACCAATGCATCTGAAACAGCCTGTTTAATTTTTGCCGGCCAACTAACAACAAAAGGCACACGTGTTCCGGCTTCAAATATACTATATTTACCACCACGGAAAGGTCCCCATGGGCGATGCTCTCCTAATAACTCTACTGCCTGATCCTGGTAACCATCGTCCACCACAGGACCATTATCACTGGTCAATATAATAAGTGTATTTTCAGCTAAACCATATTTCTCTAACGTTGCCATGATTTGTCCGACACTCCAATCGAATTCAAGAATAGCATCTCCACGTGGCCCCATTCCGCTTTTACCTACAAAGCGAGGATGTGGTACACGAGGTACATGAATGTCATTAGTTGCAAAATACAGGAAGAAAGGTTTATCGTGATTCGTCTCAATAAATTTCACTGCATTATGTGTTATGCTATCTCCGATATTTTCATCCACCCAAAGTGCGCGTCCTCCTCCTTTCATATAACCAATACGGGAAATACCATTCACAATTGCCTGATCATGTCCATGATTTAAACTCGGCTTTTGCACGTATAACATTTCCGGATGATCTTTTCCTAAAGGTTCGCCGGGAAAAGGTTCTTTATAACTTACAGCAATAGGTGCATCAGGATCCAGATTAACTACCCGTTGATTCTCTACATAGACGCAGGGCACCCGGTCTCCCGTAGCTGCCATAATATAGGAATAATCAAAACCGATATCCGAAGGTCCCGGAGTGATAAAACCATTCCAGTCTTGTGATCCCTGTGTATCACCTAAACCAAGATGCCATTTACCAACCGCTCCGGTAACATATCCGCCTTCACGAAACATATCGGCAATAGTCGTTTGTTCCGGACGGATCACCATACCCGCATCACCCGTTGCAATACCTGTATCATTCCGGCGCCATGCATATTGTCCGGTCAACAGAGAATAACGAGAAGGAGTACTGGTCGCTGCTACTGCATGCGCATCCGTAAAACGAACTCCTTGATTGGCTAACTTCTCAACATTGGGTGTATGAATTGTCGGCTCTCCGTTACAGCTTAAGTCACCGTAACCTATATCATCAGCCAGGATAATTATGACATTTGGCTGAATTTTCTCTTCATTTTGTTTTTTTGCTCCTCCTGTACACGAAACGAGCAGAGTAGTGCCCAGCCCCAGGGCAATCGTTTTTTTCATCTTCAATATTTTTGAATGTTTTATTTCTTTCAGATTCTAAGGATTCACAAATGTATATTAATTTGCTAATTCCTTATCTCTGTAAAGCATTTTTTATAGCCTTTTTAATGTTTGGATTATTAATACGGTGGTCATTATATTGCCATCCGTAAATAATAAGTTGCTGACTCAGCTCTCTAACCACAGTGCTATATTCCGGATTATCGAAACAATTATTCAATTCATCCGGATCTTTACGAAGGTCTGTTAACCAGGGAACGTCTCCCTCATTTTCAGAATAGGTTATCTTATATCCAGGTGTTACAGCCGATAACCACAACTCACGCTTGGCTGTTGTAGAATCATCCCAATCACTTTTCATCATTTCAGCTGTTATGGATCGCATGAAAACAATATCTTCATATTTCTCAGGTAGCTGATTCCCCGTCCATAGAGGAGATAAATCCCGTCCATTAATATCAGAAGAAAGTTGTAAATTTAAAAAGCCTAATAAGGATGGAGCAAAATCTGCTACCGACATCACATATTTCACAACAAGGCCTTGCTGGATACCTTTCGGATAATAAATAATAAATGGAACTTTAGCCGAAGCTTCTAAAGGAACACCTTTATTTATCAGGCCATGTTCTCCGCACATATCTCCATGATCAGAAGTAAAAACAATAATTGTTCTATCCATCAAACCATCATTCTTAAGCTTTTGCAATAACCGCCCCACATTATCATCGATACATTTTATCATACCGAAATATTGTGCCATGTCTTCCATTCTATCGCCGGGTAGGTTTTCCCCATGTGCCCAGGCTGGTAATCCGGCAGTGTCTTTCTGTCCGGTTTGGGGTTGCCGGAATTCCATATTAATATACAGGGAGTCATAAGGAGATCTCACTAAATTAGCACTATGCGGATCGGGTATGCTTAAAAGACAACAAAAGGGTTCTTTTTTGTGGTTGTCTATAAATTCAAGAGCCCGGTTCGTCAGAAAATCGGTAGTGAATGTAAGAGAATCTGTACTACTTATCGGATCATTTGTCCGAAAAGCGGGACCTTCCTCTGTTTCTATGATTTTCTTCCAATGGCCGCGGTTATACATATACCGATTATCAGTAAAACCGAAATCTCTCTCTGGCATCCATTCGGGACGTCCTTTACCATTCAAATGGAGTTTACCTATATAACCGGTTGCATATCCATTCTCCCGTAATACTTCCGCAAAAGTTGTTGCTTCTTCGTTCAATACCATATCATTGGTATACATACCGGCATTCTGTGGATAAAGCCCTGTCAGAAAAGAAGCTCTACTTGGAGAACTAACAGGAGTTGTGGCATAACAATTAGCAAATAATACACCCTGCCGTGCCAAACCATCAATATAAGGCGTTTCCACTTTATTACCCGGTCCCCAGACACACGCCTGCTCTTCGGATAACAATTCCCGGTAACATCCCAAGGTTCGGAAGTTTTGCTCATCCGTATGAATAATCAGTATATTAGGCCGATCCTGCGCTGTTAAGCTTATAACATTAAGGCCTAAAACCGGATATATGACAATATGAGATAAGTTTAACTTTTTCATTACTTTAATCAATGAATCTTTAAGGAAGAAGGGGCTGACTAAAAAGTCAATGCAAAGAGCTAAACACAGAGCCACAGAGAACACGGAGATTTATAGATTCCTCCCTATCAGCATAATAAAAATTCTGTGTTCTCTGTGTCTCTGTGTCTCTGTGTTTCATTTTTTCTTTGGGACTTTTTAGTCAACCCCACTTTACCTAAGGTCCTTAATAACTAAGGACCTTGAGGACTAAAATTACCGTAAATTCGGATTAATATTCTGCTCTGCCTGCGGAATAGGCCAGATTTCCTGACCTGCCACGAATGAACGGGTATTTACATACCAACGATTGTAGGCATCCGGTTTTCCATCAAGCATTTTTATCGTGCTTGGATCTTTAACATCAAATGGGGAACCATACATTGGAGTATTAAGTCTTTCAACAGCATTCCCCCAACGGAAAAGATCCCATAAACGATGTCCTTCGAAAGCTAATTCAACCATTCTTTCTTTACGGATTTTCTCACGTAAAGTTGCGGCATTCGTATCGGTTATACCTGCCATTCCTACACGTGCTCTGACGGCATTAATTGTTTGATCGAGTAATGCTTGCGTGATTGGTGTTCCTGCTTCCATTTCTGCTTCCAGATACATTAACAGAATATCCGCATACCGTACAATCGGAACTATGCCACCATAACTATTCAAATCCCCAGACCAGCTTTCATCAAAGTATTTACGCAGCAAATAACCTGTTTGAGTTACCTGCCCTGCACCCATTTTATCTGCCGAATTAGATTCTGGGTGGCAGATATACTCCGTACCGCGGAAAACAGAACCATTATATATCAAAGTATAGTTAAGACGCGGATCACGATTCTCTCCAAAATTTTCTTTGTTGAAACGTGGGTCTTCATAACTAAACGGTGTACCGTCAAGGAAATCATAAGCTTCAAACAGAATTGAGTTGCCATTTGCCAGACACCACCCTCCATCTTTGATCGGGAAAACATGTTGTGGTAA
Source organism: Tannerellaceae bacterium (assembly GCA_032073245.1). Taxonomy (GTDB): domain Bacteria; phylum Bacteroidota; class Bacteroidia; order Bacteroidales; family Tannerellaceae; genus QVMG01. Next base: position 38,399 of record DAMANX010000022.1, on the reverse strand, counting down.
AGCATATCCTGCCAGGTTATCAATCAAAAAACAGGCAAAGATATGTTCTGAGCTGGTTTTTCCGGAAGGATAAAATAGAGACTGGTAATCTGCGAACAAAGCATTATCACCCATGTCAATAATCTTTTTACATGTAGCAGCTGCTTCAGAATAGTTATTGGCAAGCATGTGAGTACGTGCCAGAAAAGCCAGTGCTGCCTGTTGTGTTGCCCGTCCCAACTCCGATGCCGGAAGGTCTTTGTGACGTGGTAACTGATCGGCTATTTCATTAAACTCCTCAATAACAAACCGAATTATATCAGCTCTTTTTGCTTTGGAAACATTGTTTGCTTCTTCCAGTGTTAAAACAGTCGTAACCAAAGGTACATCATGGAAATAAGAAGCCAGATAAAAATAAGAGCACGCACGTATAAAACGAGCTTCTGCTTTCAGGCGTGTCACCTGGCTACTACTACCTATCTTATCTACGTTTTCAATAAAGCGTGTACAGGCACTTATTCTTTTATAAGGTTCCTGATACAAAGCTGTCACATTATTATTATTTGAAAGAATTCCACCAGAGGTTAATTGCCCAATCGCGTTATTAAAACCTCTACGATCATAACCTAGATCGGAGACACCATCCAGAAGGATATTTGCAGCGTATCCCCACCAATCACTTGGCGAATATTCCGGCTCATTAAATTTGATATTACCTCTATATAAACCTGCAATGGCCAGATTCGCATTTTCTTCACTCGTAAAAAAATCATCTTCACCAAAAGCCGTTAACGGGTAACGATCCATATTACACCCGGCTAATAGAATCGCCAGGAAAAACAGTACTGTTATTTTATTTATTATTGTTTGCATACTTTTAGAATTTTACGTTTAATCCAAATGTATATGTACTCATAAACGGATAATAATCGCCTCCGGTCTTAGTTTCCGGATCCCATCCTTTTGGATAACTATGCCAGGTATATGGATTTTCGGCGGAAGCATATATACGTATATTTGAGATAAAAGTGTTATTCAGTATTTTTTTAGGTAATGTATATCCTAATTGAATATTTTTCAGACGAAGGTAAGAAGCGTTTCTTACCCAGAAATCAGATGTTTGATTGTTCACTCCGGTTGTATTCCCTAAGTTTGTTATACGCGGATATCCAGGATAGCGAGTTGGATTTGCTTCATCAAACGCTTCATCCATTTGCCAACGCTGTATATTTCCTTCAGAGAATAATGCCCATCCGGCAAAATTGCTTAACATACCTTTTGTTCCTGCAACACCCTGAAAGAATACATTCAGATCAAAACCCTTATACTCAGCATTCAGTGATAAACCAAAATTATATTTAGGGAATTTGGAACCTAAATATGTACGGTCGTAAGTCGGATCTACTTTTCCATCGGGTACACCGTCAGGACCTGATATATCAAGATATCTGATATCACCGGGTTTGGTATTCGCTTTATTTGAACCCATCGCCGACTGATCGGTATGCGCAAACCAGCTGTCTATATCTGCCTGATCAACAAATACACCATCCGTTTTGTAACCATAATAGGGTTGCATTGAATAACCGACAAATAAATCGCTACCATTACCAATCATTCCGTTTGCTAACTCCACATTTCCAACACCTAAAGATTCAATCCGATTCTTAATAATGGAGAAATTTCCGCTTATACCATACTTCACATTTCCTATACGGTTTTGATGGCTCACCTCAAATTCCCATCCCCGGTTAGAGACTTCTCCGGTATTTACTTCACTCAATGCAAGGCCAAATATAGAAGACACACTTGCATTCGGTTTATAAAGGATGTCATAAGTATATCGGTAAAAATAGGAGGCATTAAATGATAATAACCCATTCCAAAGTATACTTTCTATCCCCACATCTGTAGTACGTGAAGTTTCCCATTTAAGATTCGGATCGGTATAAGTTGTCAATCTTGCTCCTTGTGCTAAAGACATTCCAATAGGATAATTATTGTTTGCACCAAGATTATAAACTGATTGATAAGCATAATTTCCGATGTTATTATTACCCAATATACCTATGGATGCTTTCAGTTTCAATTGATCTATAAATGATAACTTTTCATTATCACGCATAAAACTTTCTTCAGAAATTCTCCAGCCGACAGCACCAGAAGGAAAGAGTCCGTAGCGCTCATTCACAGGAAAACGAGATGATCCGTCATAACGAACCGTACCTTCAATAAGATAACGTTCTTTATAATTGTATTGTAAACGCCCGAAGAATGACTGAATAACCCAGTCATATCCTCCACCGTTATTCAATTGAGTATCCGGTGATCCGGCCGTCAGATATGGCAAACTATTACCAGGGAAATTCATACGGGATGCTTCCATATTCCTTTCAGACTCATCCTCCCATGAATATCCAACCAAGGCACTGATATAATGAGCATTATTAAGCATTGTTGTGTAATCCACCGTTGCCTGGAATGTTTTATATTCCCTGTTCAGAGATTTTTCTTCCAGTGTGGAAGGGCCGAGAACATTTACCTGATCATTTACTTTTACAGGTAGAGTGGCACGGTATGCTTTTTCATTTCTATTAGTATAATTATAAGCACCCAACGCCATAATTGTTAATCCTTCTATTGGCTTATAATCAAATTGGGCATGAGCTTCCAAACGCATTATTGGCCTTTCAGAAAAAGCGCCTGATTCCAACCAAGCTTTAGGTGTACCAAAATTTTTAACACCCGGTCCCCATGAACCATCACTTAATACGGAAGGCTTATAACCCGGAAAACGCATTGATTGCTGGATAAAAACAGGTATTCTGTTGTTTTTATTGGAACCTTCATCAACGGAACCGGCAAAGAATGGTTCTTCCATTTTTGATTTATCACCTCGCAGGCGAATCGTCATTTTAAGCTTATCCGATAATTGTGATGTAAGATTCAAACGTGCATTATAACGAGTGAAATTATTGTTTTGAAGAATGGCATCCTGATTCAGGTAACCAAACGAAGCCATATAACGGCTTTTATCTGTCCCTCCTGTTATTGAAAGATCATGGCCTGTCTGGAATCCTGTGCGGAATAAATCATCTGTATACTTTTCATTGGCAAATTCATCCGGACGGCTTCCATCCTTCATTGCCTGTATTTCAGCATCGGTAAAACGGGTTATACCTTCCGCCTTGTTCAATAAAGTTGCATATTCCCAACTATCAACAAACTCAGGAAGAGCAGTCGCCTTATTAAACCCGGCATAACCACTATAATTGACAACGAGTCGTCCTTCCTGTCCGGTTTTTGTGGATACAAGAACAACACCATTTGCAGCTCGCGCTCCATAAATAGCAGCAGTAGATGCATCCTTCAATACGGAAATAGATGCAATATCATTTGGATTAATATCTGCTAAGTTTCCGGGTATTCCATCAATTAATATAAGGGCATCCGGGGTTGCGCCAAACGAACCAAGTCCGCGAACACGAATCGTTCCCGTCTGTTCACCCGGACGACCACCGGCTTGTGTAATCGTCACACCTGGCATTTGTCCTGCCAGGGCTGATACAACAGATGTCTGCGCACGTCCTTCCAATTGCTTGGGATCTACTGTAGCAATGGAACCGACCACGTTTACTTTCTTTTGTATACCATAACCAACAACAACAACTTCATCAAGTGTTTGTGTATCTTCACTGAGTTGAATTGGGTAGAACCGGCTATCTGTAATGGTGATCTCTTTAGGATGATATCCAATATATGTAATTTGTAAAATACTACCAGTCGCTATTGATAGGGCAAATTCACCATCATAGTTCGTAATAGTACCATTCGTTGTACCTTTTTCAACAACGTTGGCTCCTATAACGGCTTCACCCTGTTCATCAACAATCCTACCTGTGATTTGATTACTCTGTTGATTTGTTGCAGGCAAAACTACTATCTTATTGTTTTCAATCCGATAGTTATTATTTGTAAGCACTTGTTTAAGTACTTCTCTGATTTCTGCATCATTTACATTTACACTGACCTTTTGATTCAGATCAATATCAGAATGGTTCAAAAAGAATACATAATTGGTATTCTCTTCTACGGCTTTTATGGCTTCTTCTAATGTCACTCCCGATAAATGGAGATCAATCTTAGCATTTTGAGCGTGGCTTTGCGCTGCGGTTAACTGCAGCAGCGAAACGACAGCAAATAAGACTATCAGTTTCATTTTTCTAAACGAATTAATGTTAAGAAAGGGTATAGCTATCCCTCTCATGGACTTTTTTTTCATACATTTGTAATCGATTTAATTAGACATATTGCTCTCACTGTCTTACTCTTGAGAGCAATTTAATTTTGAAATCACTTTCAGGCGGATGTTACCAGCATTCGCCTGATTCGTTTGTAGTTTTTCACTATGGGCTTCACATAGGCAAAATAGATTTAATAGGTTGATAAACTGTTGTTTTATTTAGGCTGTATTATTACTTTTTCATTTTCTATTGTGTAGCGAAGCGGAGCAATCATACCTAATAGTTTAAATATTTCATCTTTTGCTTCACGACGGATAGTAAAGGAGAGGCGTTGCTCCATATCTATTTTCTTATCACAATGAATTTCAATATTGTACCAACGTTCCATTTTGAAGAGGATTGTTGATAGTTTTTCGTTTGTAAAAACTAATCTATCATTAATCCATACGATGTAATCCGCAGCATTCACCTGGCTCAGTTTTTCATTTCTAGTTGCTTTGTTCCATACTATCTTCTGATTTGGTTCCAACAATACCCGTTGTCCGGTTGAAGGAAAAAGCACCTCCACTTTTCCGGACAACAGGGTAGTTTCCGTAGTTGGTTGATAGTTATAGTTTTTCATATTAAAACGCGTACCTAATACATTTACCGTCATATCTTCGGTTTCCACATAAAAAGGAGCCTTCTTATTTTCTACTACTTCAAAATAAGCTTCTCCTTCCAGTTGAACTTTACGAAAATCGGAGGCAAATTCTTCCGGATAACTCAGCTTACTGTTTCCATGCAGCCATGCAACCGTTCCATCCGGTAAAATAATAGAACCTTTACTGTCTTCTCCCATTAGAAAATGATTCATGGCAATTGCTGTATAGTTATTGTTATCTGTCCGTTGTCCCATATAATAACCTATACCCAATGATATCAGTACTAAAAAGATTGCGGCAGCAATATAACGGAAAGAGTAAAGCGTAAAACGCTTTTGTTTTGCTTCATGAGCTTGTACATTTTGTGCGAACCTTTTAAAAGCTTTTTCCTTATATTCCGGTCCAAATCCGGGTCCTTTACCTGATACTAACCAGATATCGCGTGTTTCTGAAAAGAGCTTCTTGTTTTCTTCGCTTTCTTGTAGCCAGGTTAACAACTGTTTCTTTTCCTCCTTTTTCGCTTCGCCCTGTAAATATTTTGTGATTATTTCGTTCATCTATATTGTTGCTTTATACCTATCACAGTTAACTACCCCCTACCCCTACCTCAGATATCAAAAAAATTAGTCGCCCTCAAAAAAAAGTATAACTTTGTAACTAAGGAATGCTAAGCACAGGTAAGGAAAGTATGAATAATGCGCATGTAAGCGACAAAGAAATGTATCGATTATTCGAAGAATTGTTTCAGCAATTCTTTGAACCGTTGGTTTCGTACGCCTATCATTATGTGAATGACTGGCAAGTTGCCGAAGATATCGTACAGGATTCCTTCCTTTCTTTGTGGATCAATAAAGAAATGGTAAACATCAACGATCCGTTAAAACCTTATCTGTATCGTTCAGTCTATAATAAATCAATAAATTATCTACAAAAAGCATCTGTGCAACGGCAGGTTGATCCTGAAGACACAGATGCACTTATCAACCAGATCATTCTTGACTTCAACCAATACGATACCTTACTAGCTAAAGATATTGCACATGAAATCGATGCATATATTGAGACACTTCCTCCTCAATGTAAAAACGTTTTCAGATTGAGTCGCAAAGACCAACTCCGCAACAAAGAGATTGCAACCCAACTTAATATAAGCGAAAAAGCAGTAGAAAAACATATTTCCCGAGCACTTACAGGTATTCGGCAACATCTTATTAAATTAGATTTATTACCCGTTTTTCTAATCTCCTGCTTTTTACGTGGGTTGTGATTAGGAAAATCAAAATACAAATTGTCACAACCATGCATAGTTTGGCGCCAAATTATGCATAGTATGATATCAAACTATGTATAGAAACATTTTTTAACCTATCATAAAGTCTATACTTTTCAAGAATTAGCAACAAAATGTTTTTAACATCAGAAAAAAGAACAGTACCAAATCGGGCAACTATAAAAGATTCTAATTCCCTGAACCTTTATATAAACTATTTTGTGCCTTCGGTTATTTCTGATTATCTTTGCAGTCGCGTAGAAGCACTATCTAAATAAGGTGGAAATACTTAATACTTCAAACAATATGATCTTATTTTTCAGGTCTTCAACAAAGACTGTACTGGCTGTGGAAACAGCTCAAAAGTTCTCTCCCGAAGATATTCAAAAATTAGTTTGGCTGTTCAGTGAAGCAACTCCTGTTGAAACAGAGACGCTCGAAGGTTGGTTTATCGGCCCTCGCCGGGAAATGATAACGCCGTGGAGTACAAACGCTGTGGAGATAACACAGAATATGGGAATTACCGGTATTAGTCGGATTGAAGAATATTTTCAGGTAAACTCAAAAGATGCGGATCATGACCCCATGTTGCAACGTATCTACAACGGATTGGATCAGGAAATATTTACTATCAATAAGAAACCGGATCCGATCCTTTATATTGATGATATTGCAGCATACAATGTACAAGAGGGATTAGCATTGAGTGAAGATGAAGTTGTATACCTGAATGAAGTAAGTCAAAAACTAAACAGGAAATTGACTGATAGTGAAGTCTATGGCTTCGCTCAGGTAAATTCCGAACACTGCCGCCATAAAATATTCGGGGGCGTATTTGTTATTGATGGTGTTGAGATGGAAAGCTGTCTTTTCAACCTTATAAAGAAAACGTCTAAAGAAAATCCAAACAAACTGGTTTCGGCATATAAAGATAATGTTGCATTTAATGAAGGTCCAAGAATAGAACAGTTTGCACCACTTTCTGGGGATAAACCCGATTATTACGCAACAAAAGAAATCGATACGGTTATTTCGCTAAAGGCTGAAACACATAATTTCCCTACTACTGTTGAACCTTTTAATGGTGCCTCAACCGGATCAGGTGGAGAGATCCGTGACCGTCTGGCTGGTGGTAAAGCTTCCATTCCGATGGCCGGAACAGCTGTTTATATGACAGCCTATCCTCGTACGGAAGGTGCCCGTGAATGGGAAAAGATCATGGACCCACGTCAATGGTTATATCAGACCCCGGAACAGATTTTGATAAAGGCTTCCAATGGGGCCTCTCAATTTGGAAATCATTTTGGCCAACCACTAATCTGTGGCTCCTTATTAACTTTTGAACATGCAGAAAACGATAAGAAATATGCCTACGATAAAGTAATCATGCTTGCCGGAGGTGTTGGATTTGCCAATCGCCGGGATGCGTTGAAGGGGAATCCTGAGCCAGGTGAGAAAGTGATTGTTATTGGTGGAGATAATTACCGTATCGGTATGGGTGGTGGAGCTGTTTCTTCTGTGGATACAGGACAATATGCAAGTGGGATTGAATTAAATGCTGTTCAACGTGCCAACCCTGAAATGCAGAAACGTGCTGCGAATGTGATCCGTACGATTGCTGAAGCAGACGAAAATCCGGTGGTTTCTATTCATGATCATGGTGCAGGCGGACACTTGAATTGTCTATCTGAGCTTGTTGAAGCAACCGGCGGACATATAGACATGAGCAAATTACCGATCGGTGATCCTACTCTTTCGGCAAAAGAAATCATTGGTAATGAGAGCCAGGAACGTATGGGCCTATTGATGAAAGAGAAAGATGTTGAACATGTTAAACGCATTGCAGAACGTGAACGTGCCCCTATCTATGTAGTAGGGGAAACAACAAACGATATGAAACTTGTATTCGAGCAGGTAGATGGTGAAAAACCGATCGACCTTAAACTTGAATATATGTTTGGTAAAGCTCCACGAACAGTAATGACTGACCATACAGTGGATACCACATATCAACCTGTAATATATAAAGAATCTGAAATACACCACTATCTTGAAAACGTGCTTCAACTGGAAGCTGTGGCTTGTAAGGATTGGTTAACAAATAAAGTCGACCGTTCTGTAACAGGTAAAGTTGCCCGCCAGCAATGTCAGGGTGAACTACAATTACCATTAAGTGACCTAGGTGCTGTGGCCTTAGACTATCATGGAGAGAAAGGTATTGCCACTTCAATCGGGCATGCGCCACAAGTTGCAATGATTGATCCGGCAGCCGGTTCTGTAATGGCAATTGCTGAGTCTTTGACAAATATTGTATTTGCCCCATTATCAGATAAACTAACAGGAGTATCATTAAGTGCTAACTGGATGTGGCCTTGTCGTAACGAAGGAGAAGATGCCCGTTTCTACAAAGCAGTAGAGGCTGCATCAGAATTTGCGATTGCGTTAGGCATCAATATCCCAACAGGAAAAGACTCACTTTCCATGACACAGAAATACGGTCAGGAAAAAGTGATCTCTCCGGGAACTGTTATCATCTCTGCTGGAGCAGAGGTAAGTGATGTGAAAAAGATCGTATCACCGGTTCTTGCACAAGAAAAGAACTCTTCCATCTATTATATTGATTTCTCATTTGACACCTTTAAGCTAGGAGGTTCAGCTTTTGCTCAGGCTTTAAATAAACTAGGCAATGAAGTTCCTACAGTAAAAGATACGGAGTATTTTGTGGATGCATTTAATGCCGTTCAGGATGCGATTGAAAAAGGATTAATTCTGGCAGGACACGATATTTCTGCTGGCGGTATGATAACAGCTTTGCTAGAGATGTGTTTCGCAAATGTAGAAGGAGGTCTGGAGGTTAATCTGGATGCAGTAGCCGAAAAAGATATTATAAAAGTACTTTTTGCCGAGAATCCGGGTATCCTGGTTCAGGTAAAAGACAAAAAGGCTTTTGAAAAGTTAATGGAAGAAGCGGGTGTTGGCTTTGCCATGATTGCCAAACCTACTGATGAACGCCATATACTTGTATCAAAAGAAGGAATTCAATATCATTTTGGTATTGACTATATGCGGGATGTTTGGTATGACTCTTCATATAAACTGGATATCAAACAAAGTGGTAGCGTATGTGCAGGTAATCGTTTTGAGAACTACAAAATGCAGCCGCTTGAATTTAAATACAATAAGAGCTTTACCGGTAAAATGTCTGATTTAGGCTTAAATGCTAACCGCAAAGAAAGAAGTGGTATTAAAGCAGCTGTTATCCGTGAGAAAGGTTCTCAATGTGAACGTGAATCAGCGTACGCACTTTATCTGGCCGGCTTTGATGTGAGAGATGTTCACATGACTGACCTTGCCAGCGGACGTGAAACACTGGAAGATGTAAATATGATCATCTTCGTGGGTGGTTTCTCTAATTCAGATGTTCTTGGTTCTGCTAAAGGATGGGCCGGAGGATTCCTTTACAATGAAAAAGCAAAGAAAGCTATAGATAACTATTACGCTCGTAAAGACACATTGAGTATCGGTATCTGTAATGGTTGTCAGCTTATGGCAGAATTAGAATTACTTTATCCGGAACAGGAGAAAAAACATAAGATGCTGCATAATGATTCTCATAAGTTTGAATCCAATTTTGTAACGTTGGAAATTCCTAAGAACAATTCTGTAATGTTTGGTTCTCTAAGCGGATCTAAGATTGGAGCATGGGTTGCACATGGTGAAGGCAAATTCTCTTTCCCTTATGGAGAGAAGGATTATAATATTGTAGCTAAATACAATTATGAAGGTTATCCGGCTAATCCGAATGGCTCACCGTGGGCAACTGCCGGTATTTGCTCAAACGATGGCCGCCATATAGCAATTATGCCTCATCCGGAACGTGCTGTTTTCCCATGGCAATGCGGATATTATCCGGCAGATCGCAAAGAAGATGAAGTAACCCCCTGGATGGAAGCATTTGTAAATGCCCGTAAATGGGTGGAAGCTCATAAATGAAATAATTTTATTAAAATAAAAAGGGGTTGCCGGAAACGACAACCCCTTTTCTATATATTTTGATATCAGTTCAAAATAAGGTTAATTACTTAACCATTACTTTGTATACTTCACCATTTACTTTCACAATATAAACACCTGCATTTAGCTGAATACTTTCCATTCCGCTTACAACACGTTGTGCTTTGCGCTGTCCTGTTATAGTATATACTTCAACTTCAGAAGGTTGAGCTACTTCTACATAAAGTATACCATTAGAAGAGTATACATTTATTCCTTCTTCCAGTGAAGCATTACCTGTTGCATCATCATTGCTCTTAACACCTGTTACTTCAATAACCATAGATTGACGAACATTTGGAATTACATAAGAATAAGTAAGGCTTCTCAATACATTAGAAGGTTGTATAACATCTCCATTAACAGTAACTACAACATTCGATCTGTCAAAGTTATCAAGTAAAGTTAACGAGAAAGCAAAAGGTTGTCCTAATTCTACAACATGAGTACCAGGTCTTGGATTCATTGTAGCTCCAGGAACTCTTGGAATAACTACTACATTCTTATTCAATGTTATTTCAATAGTTTGATCCACACCTTCTGTTGGGAAATAGCTATATATAACAGAACCATCAGTCTTATTGATTATATCATACGTTTCAGGTTTTCCGTTAACCATCAAAACGATATCATCACTTGTTAAATAACCACTAGCTACACTATCCAAACTAAACACAATAGATAAGCGACTGCCTCCGGTTGTGAAATTATAAGTTCCGCTTGAATAATCAGAATTTATGCCAGGAGCGACAGAAAGTCTAACTGTATAAGAAGTTCCTTCGTTATCACCTGGGCCTGGTGTTGGAGGTTGTGGGTTGTCAGTGATTGTAAATAAAGCATTCGCTGTACCTTGGTAATTACCAGTACCTGTTACAGTTACCTGAGCTTGAGTACTTTTATTAGTATTATTACTATATGCTACAGTATAATCTGATCCAGACTGTAATGTTTTTCCGTTTACAATCACTGTTACTTGTGGTTCAACAGCTTGTCCTGTATATTTCTGTTCTGCAATTGCCTGTATATCAGCATCAGTAATAGTAGCTGCAACAATTGAGAAATTAGCTGTCTTAGTTCCTGTATAGTTACCTGTACCTGTAATTGTTGCAACACCTGTATTTGCACCAACAGCTGTATTTACAGTATAAGCAACCGTATAATCAGTTCCTTTAGTAAGGGTAGTGGTACCCATTTTAACTTCCAATTCAGGTTCAATAGGGCTGCCAGTATAAGGCTGATCTTCTATAGGAGTTATAGTTGCTGTAGAAATATCCATAGGACTGATTGAAAAGTTTACAGTATTTGTTCCAGTATAATTACCTGTACCGGTAATTGTTGCTACAGCAGTATTTTCACCTGCATCTGTATTTTCTGTATATGCAACGGTATAATCCGTATCAAGAGTTAATGGCTGTCCATTCATTGTTACAGTTAATGCTGGTTCTACTGCCTCACCAGTAAATGTTTGAGGAGCAATAGGATCAATTGTTGCACCGGAAATATCCATTGGATTGATTGTAAAGTTTACAGTTTTTGTTCCAGTATAATTACCCGTACCAGTAATTGTAGCTACAGCAGTATTTTCACCTGCATCTGTATTTACGGTATATGCCACAGTATAATCAGTGGTCAAAACTAATGGAGTACCATTAGCAGAAACAGATAAAACCGGTTCTAAAGGTTGTCCGGTATATGTCTGAGCTTCTATAGGCTCAACTGTTGCACCCAGGATATTAAATGGCTCAATTGTGAAACTGACATCTTTTGTCCCTGTATAATTACCTTGACCGGTAATTGTAGCAGTTGCAGTACCAACATCTTTGTTGCTTGCATAAGCTACAGTATAATCCGTAGTTAATGCAAGAGGAGTTGCACCCATTGCAACCTCTAATGTAGGCTCAATAGGATCTCCCGTATAAACCTGTGGATCTATGGGGGCAATAGTTGCTGTAGATATATCTGCTGGACTAATAGTAAAATTAGCTGTTAATGTTCCACCTGCATAACTGTTTAAACCTGTAACAGTAGCTACTGCCGTATTATTTCCGGCATTTGTATTATTCGAATAAGCAACGGAATAATCAATACCAGGCGTCAAAGTCGTTCCATCGACAGTTACTACCACTGCAGGCTCAATAGCGGAGCCAGTATAGGGCTGATCAGCGATCGGTGCGATCGTTCCGCCAGAGATACCCTGCGCCCATAGTTGCCCCACGGATAGAATGAGGGCTACTAACAAAAAATAAACTTGTTTCATAGTTAAAAATGTTTTAGTTAATTAATTAATATATTATAGTAGATAAAGTACACACACTTTACTCCCATATCTTTGATTTTGGTTTTGATAATTAACTGCTGACACTACAACAGTTTTACTTGCGTTTACTATAAACAACTTATTTATAAGAAAAGTTTATCAAAAAAGTTCTATTCTTGTTTGATGATATACAACTCAATGTTATTTTCTCATTGTGATGAGAATTTTGTTTCTTCAGCATGAGACACTTTTCTCATCAGCATGAAACTTTTTTCTCACCTGCGTGAAACTTTTTTCTCATCCTTAAGAAACATGTTGAAACTTTTTTCTCAACACTAATAAGTATATTGAGAAAGTTACAACAGAGATAAAAACATGCTTAGGCTAAAGCTTCTATTGCTGGATATCGCTTAATTCTACGAGCTTATTGACTATGGCATAAATTGTAAGCCCACTCGGGCTATGTATCTGCAACTTACGGGCTATATTACGGCGATGGGTAATTACTGTGTGAGTAGATAAAAATAGATTCTCTGCTATTTCACGATTTGTCATTCCTTTCACAACACAAACTACAATTTCTTTTTCACGTGCACTCAATGTCTGTGATTCATCTCCGGATTCTATATCTTCAGGATACTCACTCAGGTGCATCCTTTCTAACTTGTGCTTTATTTCATCCAGATTATCATAGATATTTATCTGTTCATCGTAACTACGCAATAAATGGCTATCAGTAGCTGAATAAATGAGCGCCACACATTTCATTTGAGCACATCCGGTTTCTTCTTTTAAATGATGCAGAGGAAAGCATCCCGGAAAAGACGGATTTATAATAAGAATATCAGGTTTGCTGCTTTGCAATACATCATACAGTATTTCATGTGAGTCAATTTCAACAAACTGGATCTTGTATTCCGGTAATCTTTTCAACAAAGTTTCTAATCCATAGCGAATAATTACGGAATGTTCGGCTATCGCTATTTTTAATGTGGTGTTCATAACTTGCATGAGTTACATTACTTCTTTTTCCAAAGCAAGAATGGCTGGCACAAACAAATAATCTTCGACCCGGTTGTGTGAAGCAAGGTCTTCTTCGGTAGCAAATATATCAAACAGTACGCTATTCAACATATTCGTTCCGACTCCTGGATAGTATTTGATTAGAATATTCTTCAATTCCACAATCTTCATTTCAATCTGATCATGGCGTTTGCGGAAAATGGAAATATTATATTTCTGGTTCTTATCCCCTTTCAATAAAGAATGCACATAAGGAAAAACGGTTTTTTCTTCATAACTCATGTGTTTATTAACCTCATCTGCATATTCATCAAAAAACTTACGAATTACAAACGCCACATCATCCGGACAGTCATTAATCGCTTCTATTAGTTTACGCCGTATGTGTGGTAAACGGAAATTCAGAAAATAATCATGTGCATTATGCAGGTAATCTATCAAAGATTCGAGCGAAATACATTTATTGATACTCTCCACTGGTATCGGAGAGTTGGATTCTTCTACTAAAAAATTGACCACAGTCAGGAAAGTACAACAATCAACATTATTTTGTCGGCATACATCACCAATATTCTTTTCACCAAATCCCAAAGCAATCCCAAAGCGGCTCATAACCAATACCATTGGATAATTCTCGCATATAAGATCACTCATGCGATCGGTTTCCTTATATTTCCCTATCTTATACATTATATATTCTCCTTTTCTATTTTGTTATCCAAAGGTAGGTATTATTCTGAGAACTTTACTTCATCAATACCTACCAAAAGGTATCAAAACACAAAAAATACATATATATAGGTATTGTCTAACCCTCTTTGTCCCTGTATCTTTGCAATGTGATACAAAAAACTATTAGTATAATTGCTTAACCAAACCGTTTGACTGATTTATGTAAGCATAAGATAATAGAAAAAGGAGTCGCTCTGTGAAGAATGGCTCCTTTTCATTTCTTTTTATTTATTGTTAGCGGAGTACCATCCATACGATCTATAGACTTTACACCTTTAACTGCTTTTATCTTCTTTGCCAACCCATTCAATGCATTCGTATTACTTAACATTACGGTAAAATTACCTTGGAAAAGTCCGTCGACCGAATCAATATCCAATGAACGAAGGCTCACACCTGATTCTTTGCTGATAACAGAAGTAATACTTGTTACAATCGTTACATCATCACGTCCGATTACACGTAAAGTGATAGGATAAGCACCTGTACCTTGACCACTCCATTTGGCTTCAATCATCCGGTAACCAAAACGTCGCTCCATTTCGGCTTTATTACGACAATCCTTTCGATGAATACGTATTCCCTGAGTAGATACAAAACCAAAGATCTCATCACCAAAGATAGGATTACAGCATTTAGCAAGTGTATAATCTATACCAGTCAGATTCTTATCAATAACCAAAACATCTTTTGAAGATGCTGTTTCCTCCTGTTCAATAGTTATAGGAACAAACTCTTCTGCACTGCGTACATCCAAAGGATCATACGTTTCGGTTTCTTTTCGTATCATTTCAAGATACTCTTCGATCACTACATTCGGATCCAGGCGTTCATCAGCAATTTCAACATAGAAATCGGTGACTGTTTTAAAGCCTTTTTTCTTTATGTAACGCATCATCATCGAATCATCGTAATCGATCTTTCGGTTTTTAAAACGGCGTTGAAGAGTCTCTTTGGCAAACTCTGCATTCTTTGCTGCCTCCTCGCGTAAAGCCTGTTTGATCTTTACACGTGCCTTTGAAGTAACTACAATATTCAACCAATCCCGTTTGGGAGACTGGGAAGGAGCAGTTACAACAGATACCGTATCACCACTATGCAATACATGTTTTATTGGAACATTCTTTCCATTTACTTTTGCTGAAACACATTTACTACCCAAACCTGTATGAATAGAGAAAGCAAAATCAAGAACAGTAGCTCCTTGCGGTAGTTTAATTAATTCGCCGGTTGGAGTAAAGACATATATCTCATCTTTATAAAGATTCATCTGGAAATCCTTCATCATATCCATAGGGCTGCCCTCCTTATTCTCCAATGCAGTCCTTACAGTGGTCAGGAATTCATCTAATCCTGTATCTTCTTTCACCCCCTTATATTTCCAGTGTGCAGCTAACCCTTTCTCTGCGATTTCGTCCATTCGCTTAGTACGTATCTGAACTTCCACCCAACGTTTCTGAGGCCCCATTACCGTAATATGTAAACTTTCATAACCGTTTGATTTAGGAATGGAGATCCAATCCTTCATACGGTTAGGATTCGGTTGATACATATCAGTAATAACTGAAAAGGCATACCAACATTCCGCTTTCTCACGTTCACGGGTATCAGCCGTATCTATAACAACCCGAATAGCAAAAAGGTCATATATACCTTCAAACTCTATCTTTTGCTTGTGAAGTTTATTATTAATCGAATGAATCGACTTAGTACGCCCTTTAATATCAAATTTTAAGCCGGCATTCTCTAACTTTTCCTTTACAGGATTAATAAACTCTGCAATATAGGCATCCCGGGAACGTTTTGTTTCATTCAGTTTTTGCTTTATAAAAGCAAATTGCTGAGGATCGGTATATTTAAGGGAAAGGTCTTCCAATTCACTTTTTATAGCATATAGGCCTAAGCGATGGGCCAAAGGGGCATATAAATAAGATGCTTCGGATGCAAGCCGTGATCGATCCTCATCACGTACCAACATTTTACCCATTCGCATCATACATAAGCGATCGGCAATCATTAATAAAATCACACGTACATCTTCCGCAAAAGAAAACAATAAGTGATGAAAGTTCTCCGAATTAATAGCGGTATTACGAGCATATAAATCAGAAGTTTTCAATAAGAGTCGGATTAACCGTGTGACTTCACTATCGAAAATCTTTTCAACCTCCTCTACAGTCATCAATCCTTTCATTACCGGACGGTAGAGTAATAGTGCAATCACAGGGTCTCGTTTCAGTCCAATTTCAGCTGTTGCAATTAAAGCCGTATCTATATTTCGAAGCAACCCATTAATTCCATTTCGGTCACGCCCATAGCAATCCAATGAAACTACTCGCTTCATTAGCTCCTTCATCTTCCGAATATCTTCCTTTTCAAGAAAGGAGGAAAGACTATGCAATAAAAGTCTATATTTGGTAAAAAACGCTTTCTTTTCTTCTGCCGTAAAGAAGGATTGTCTATCCATAGCCGCTTATCCTTAATGCTGTCTAAGCAGACAGACCGTAAAACATGCTGTAAAATTACCATTTTTCGCCGAATAAGCTCTTATTTATATCAGTTATTTTATACATTTGCCCAAGACTGAACTTAATGATATAAAACTATAAACTATGTTAGCTATTCAAGATTTACAACAATTGGCTGCTAAAGGAATTTATGAAGAGCAAATCGATGAACAACTTGCCTCTTTCGCGAAAGGATTTCCTTTTCTGGAAATTGTAGCTTCTGCTTCTGTAGAAAGAGGAATTATGGTGATTCCAAAAGAAACACAAGCATTCTATATGGAGGTGTGGGATAAATACCTGGAGAAAAATAAAAAGATCGTTAAGTTCGTTCCGGCTTCTGGTGCCGCCAGCCGGATGTTTAAAGATTTATATACGTTTCTATCTTCCAATGAAACAGAACCGACCACTCCTTTCATGAAAAAATTCTTCGATGAAATAACTCATTTTGCTTTTTATCATGCACTGAATGCAAAGTGTATGGAAAATGAATCGAAAGCCATTCCTTCGTTAATTGTTTCAGGTGAGTACAAAACGATTGTTTCTAATTTACTGGAACCAAAAGGGTTAAACTATGGACAATTACCAAAAGGTCTTCTATTATTCCATAATTATCCGGGAGATGCACGTACTGCCATGGAGGAACATTTGGCGGAAGGCGCTCGTTATGCCAAGAATAACGCCGGAGAAGTGAATATTCATTTCACTGTATCACCGGAACATAAAAACCTTTTTGAGAGATTGGTCGCCGGAAGAAAAAAACAATATGAAGAAAATCTTTCGGTAGAATATGATATATCTTTTAGTGTACAAAAACCAAGTACGGACACTATAGCCGTAGATATGGAAAACCAACCTTTCCGTGAAGGAGATGGACAAATATTATTCCGCCCCGGTGGGCATGGTGCTCTTATTGAGAATCTGAATGATATTGACGCGGATGTCATCTTTATAAAAAATATCGACAACGTTGTTCCGGACAGTTTTAAGTTTTCCACTATTATATTTAAAAAGATTATTGCCGGAGTTTTAGTGAGCCTGCAAGAAAAAATATTCAATTATCTGAATCTGATTGATAATGGCAAATATTCTCATGCGCAGGTTGAAGAAATGATCCATTTCCTACAAGATGACCTGTGTATCCGTAATCCGGAAATAAAATATCTGGAAGACGCAGAACTTATTCTCTACATCAAAGAAAAACTGCTTCGCCCTTTACGGGTATGCGGAATGGTACGGAATGTTGGCGAACCGGGAGGAGGCCCTTTTTTGACAGTCAATCCGGACAAAACAGTATCATTGCAAATATTGGAAAGCTCACAAATAGACATGAAAGATCCAATTAAAAAAGCATTGTTTGAACAAGGAACTCATTTTAATCCTGTAGATTTGGTTTGTGCAGTTCGCAACCATAAAGGAGAAAAGTATAATCTCCCTGATTATGTGGATAAAAACACCGGTTTTATATCCTATAAGAGCAAGGATGGAAAAGAATTAAAAGCGCTTGAACTCCCAGGATTATGGAACGGAGCAATGAGCGACTGGAACACCTTGTTTGTTGAAGTTCCTATAGAAACATTCAATCCGGTAAAAACCGTAAATGATTTACTCCGTCCGGAACATCAATAGTATATATTTTAAACCACTATTAATATTAAAAAATATCATGAAAAAAGAAGAAACCAAGAAAGGAATGAACCGTCGAGAGTTCATTGGGCTTTCTGCATTAGGCATAGCAGGTTTAACCATTCTTCCCAGCTGGGCGATGAATGGAGTACGTATTGCTCCCAGTGATCGTGTAGTATTAGGCTTTATCGGATTGGGTCAACAAGGCTTATCTGATTTTGCAGGATTTGCCGGATCACCCGGTGTACAGGTTGCCGCTTGTTGTGATGTTGACACGCTTAAAACCGAACGTTTCAAAAGACGGGTGGCAGCATGGCAAACAGCTAAGGATATGGTACAACGCTGCGACAAATATGAATTTTATGAAGACCTGCTGAATCGCAAGGATATTGATGCGGTATCTATTGCTACCCCAGACCATTGGCATGCTTTAAATGCAATCCATGCTTGTCAGGCAGGTAAAGACGTTTATTGTCAAAAACCTTTGGCTTATACAATTGCTGAGGGGTTGGCCATGGTAAAAGCCGTTCGTAACAACAAACGTGTATTACAAATAGGTAGTCAACAACGCTCAAGTAAAGAGTTTCAGAAAGCTATTGAATTGGTTCAGAATGGAGCAATCGGACATATCGAAAAGATATATGCCCGCGTAGGTGCACCCCCAAAACCATTGGATCTTCCTGAAATGCCGGTTCCTCAAAATCTGAACTTCAATATATGGTTAGGCCCATTGAACGATCCTAAAGTTCATTATCACCCTGATCTATGTCCTCCGATCTCGCTTGATCCTGTACAAAATGAAAAACTTTGGGGTGCTTGGCGCTGGTATCAGGAAACAGGTAACGGGTATACCGCTGACTGGGGTGCGCACATGTTTGATATTGCTCAGGCTGCAATTGGCATGGATGGTTCGGGTCCGGTTGAGTTTATTCCGCAAGGCTACAATGGCGCTCCATGGGCTACAATGAAATATGCCAATGGTATAGTAATGACAGAACAGCCTTACCTGGATGATAACGATGGTGCACAAGGAATTAAGTTTATCGGTACAAATGGCTGGATTGAAGTTGCCCGTGGCTACTTAGCATGCTCTGATCCATCAAAAGTACCCACAGAACTAGCTGGAAGACGTCCATTGAATGCAGCTCAGCAAGAGCAAAGACGGGAAGAATTGCGCAAGCAAAGAGAAGAAGAGGCTAAAAAGAAAAAGAATACAAAAAGCGAACCAGTAAACAGAGGAGGAATGGCTGGAGCTTATGAAACAAGTGCTCCTCACATGCAGAACTTTGTGGATTGTATCCGTTCCCGTGAAAACCCGGTAGCACCGGTAGAGGTTGGTTGCAGCACAAATACCCTATGTTGTATTGCTAATATTTCCCGTGAACTCAATCGTCCGGTTAAATGGAATCCGGCTACATTAAGCTTCGTTAATGATAAAGAAGCTGCTAATCATCGTTTATATAAGTATGAATACCGCAATCCATATACATTGCCTTATTCTGAACGATAAGATATCAAAATCTCATCTGAAAGAGAACAGGTGAATTTCTACTATAAAAGAGTGTTCTGAAATAGTTATCTATTAAGAACACTCTTTTCTTTTTAAAACCTTAAAAGATTATCGCATTGTATTCATGCGGATACTCACTTTCACTAATGCTAATGCGTAAATATTATTAATCGGAATATCCATAGGCTCATGGTGTGTATTATAACTAACCAACCGGATATACCCTTCGAGATCCGATCTATTCACATACTTTACAGTCAGATATTCATCCCCATCCAACTCAAATGACAGAAGATACATTTCTCCAAATACAACATTTTGAAAATTATTTAGCTCTTTATAAGCTATAATATCTCCCGATTTTAATAAAGGATACATACTATCCCCTTTCACATACACAGCACCGTCACAACGGGGCATATCAGGAATAACGATCTGCCCCAGAATATTCTGCTCTCGATTAGCAAATAATGTCTTGAGATTGGCGGCAGCATTCACATCATATAAAGTGACATATTGTGTATCCACTCTTTTATCCACAGTTTTGGGTTGATTAATTACCTGAATTGTTAAATCATTCTTTTCAGGATTCAAAGTCCCTTCCCCTGTCAACAACCACTTCGAGTCTACAAACTCAAATTGGTTAATAATAGCATTCAAAATTTTGTAACTCGGTTCCGTATTTCGATTAAACAAGTTACTTATTGTAGTCTGCGGTACCCTTATCATTTCAGCAAAACGCCGATCAGAAACATTCAAAAGCCTGATCAATTCTTTAATTCTTTCATTTACAGTTGTATCCATTGCTGTTATTTATAATGAGTTTAAATATTCATATTGAGTTTATTTTATCGTGAAATAATTTGCGAATTAAACCTTTTTGAGTTTACTTTGTATGTATCAATTATATGTCTTTTGAGTACAAACATAATGACTTCCTTTTACAAATCCAAGCATTTAAGAGGAAAACGACCATATAAATTTAGCAATTCAATAAATATAAGCATCATGAGAACAAAAAAAACTAAGCACATTTGGGTTGATACAAACAAAAAAAATTGAGTTAAATAACTCATTACAGGTTAAGGCAAATCGTTTTTCGAAAGACATGAATTGTAATCCCCGGCTATTATTTTCTTTAGCTGTAGAGGCATCCCACCGCTCTATTCTTATTGGAGAGCTAGCTAAGATTATTCGCCAAAACGGTGTGAATACCGGCCAAAACCGTTTATTCCAATGGCTTCGTGAAAATAATTATTTATGTAAATCAGGTGAACGTTACAATAGCCCTACACAACGTGCCATGAATCTGGGATTGTTCGAACTCAAAAAGACGATCATTACAAAACCAGATGGTACAATATTGGTAGTTACAACCCCGAAAGTTACCGGAAAGGGACAGATTTACTTCCTAAACAAATTCGTCACTGCATCCTAATCAATCAACAATTCAATATGTTCACTAAAATAGAAGAAATAAAATCCGTACGCCTGCAAAAATCAGAGATTGTAAATAAAGAAGCAAAGCTTACCACTCCTCTATTGAGCAATCTCAACTTAATTGATTCTTTATACAGATGGTTCAACGAAGCTTCTGCTAAAAGAAATTGTCCAGCTCGTCAAGGCAGTGTTATTCAACGTAAAAAATTCCTGTTTATCATCCTCTATCTGTATTCTCCCGCCACCTTAGCAGGTGGGAAAATGACTATAGGACTGAGAGATAAACTGGCAAATGTACTCGATCTACACTCACGTTCTGCCATTTCAGATAATTGTGCTGATATAGTCTTTCTCTATAATCGCTATAAAGACTTTAGAGACGATGTTACCATCATCTATCATCTATTAATCCAACAGTTAGATGCCAATGGCTTATCTATCGATCCGGCAGCGTGAGTATCCGATTATCACTTTTCCATAATTATTAAAAAACCAGCATAGAACTCTATGCTCAAAACAATCAAATCAGAATGAAAATAATAGTCCAGGAACTCAGTCTGCTACTCCGCGAACACCTTGATATTCCCGTTTATGAAACCAACTTACCGGAGAATATAACACCATCCTTTGTTGTAGTCAAACAAGATTTAAGCAGTAAAAACAAACAAGAAGAATATCATATCAATATATATGTTCGTAACAAAGTTCGTAAGTTCGGCATTCTAAGCGATAATACTTATCCGGATTTTGAGAAAATCGATAGTCTGGGAGAAGATATCTTAACAATTTATCATGAGTTCATTGAACCTTATAGGCAAAGCAAATTACATATTCGTAAATACATAAAAGAAGAGGATTTACACTATCTCAATTTATGTATAGTTTTTTGTTGATTTCTATGCTTGTATTCATAGATAAAAAAGAAGGGCTTAATGTCCTTTTTTGTCAAATTATCAAGGAATTCGCTATCTTTGTTACAGAAATTTCAAAATACATATTTCAGTTAACTCATATAGTAATGCTTTTTATGAAAAAATGGCTATTTCTTTCTCTTTTGTTTTTAGTCTGTGCATGTGATAAAGAAAGTTTTAATGAACTTCCTCCGGAAAAGATTGACGAATCGAAATATACCCCAGAAGATTTATTTAAGTCTACAGGATGTCGTTTAAATTATATTGGTAATATAAAAAAAATGAACTTGTTCGGAAACTCTGATGCCCGGTACTTGTATGGCAGCAAAGATATTAACGGTAATGAAGTTTTTTGGGTAAATAAATTCACCTTATCTGGTGATAGCATTTGGGAAACCCTTATAACGAAAAAAGATTTACAACTATCTGCTATTCAACCTTTTTTTCTGGACGATGATAATATACTTTTCGGATGTGCTACCATTATAGATGATAGACAGAATATTGCAAACTCTTCTCCGACAATTGTCTCCGTTAAAAACGGACTTACCAAAGAAATAGATATGGGTAAATCGTTCATTTATGATAAAGTCGATATATATGAGAACTTTTTTATCTGTTCATTAAGTAATAATGAACAATCAAAATATCCTGAATACACGCCTCAGTCAGCGCAAATATCAAAAGATGGGACTATATTAAACAAAGCAAAAACTTTCAATAAACCAAATGAGGGAGCATGCTGGATAGATCATAACTGGTATATAGAAGCTGGCGACAGAGAAATACGCAAAGAACATATCATTCAGAACGAAGGAGAAAAAGGTAAATGGACTTATCCGATTGAACTACCTGCTTATAAAACGTATAAAAAGAGTTTTACCTTACAAAAGGATAGTATTCATGTCATATACGACCTCACTTTATCTTCCGGTGAATCGTTACAAAAAACATATACACTCTCATGCGTCACAGGCAAACCAAGAATTATTGCAAACATCAAGTTTAAAAAAGATAAAGTAACCCTATCGGAAGGAGAAAAGGAACAAACCCAAATAATACTCGAACCGGAAGACCTCAACATACAAGATTTTGTCTATAAGTCAAATGATGTAAAAGTTGCTACCATTAGTTCAAAAGGAGAAATCACCGCGAAGTCACAAGGAACTGCCCTTATTACAGTTTCTTCCAAGGATGGAAAATATACTGCTACATGTTTAGTGACTGTAGTCCCTATCTCTGAAAAGATCACAATCTCAAGATCTGGTTCATTCATGAATATCGGTGGTTATGTTACAGGAGTAGTAGCCATCTCAATCTCTAATTTTGGAGGACAGGCCATCAATATAAAATCTTTTTCAATGATCGATGGATATGGAAAAGAAGTATATAAGAGAGATATTAATGAGACTTTGCCTCATCAAAAATCGATTAGTGTAAGCCTCGAATTCAGGGATATTTATAAACCCACCTATAAGTTTATTTATACGGTATCCGGAAAACAATATGAGGTAGCTTTGGGAGAATGAAAGAAACTTATTGATTATTGATATCACTTTGAAAAATAAGCATGAATGGGACTATCCTAAACCAGATAGCCCCATTTATTTTTATTAAAAATCCCATTGTGAAATATTAAGCAATTTATATCTATTATTTACTCCAGCAATAGAAGAATTCAAAGAAATAAAATAAAAATCTGCTATAGTATTATTTATTTTTTTAGTGTATGAGAATACTGGCTTAAAGAACACAAGTTTTTTCTCCATAAAACCGGCAAATAAGCAAGTGTTTTCATTTACACACATCGCACCTTTTAAAGGTTCAATGGTCGGCAAAGTGAAATGTTTCAATTTATCAGTTGAGACTCTCATACTTACTCTAGGCGGAACATATCCTCGGCCAGATAAAAACAAAATACTCCATTTATTGTTATAAGCAAGACTCGTAGCACTACTGCTACGGTTAAAAGCAAAAGTATTTGTGTTTATATATCTATTTTCTAATGAATCCCATCTCCATGTTATGATATCTTCACTTGTTCCTTCTGAAGTTATAAGTTCATTAGAAATAATCAACCCATTATTTCTTGTTTTTAATATACTATTATACCTATAACGTGAAATGCCGCTTGATAGTTTATAATTAATTTTATTTGTTAATTTATCAAATCGCATAATCACGTATGGAGAATTAGAACTATCCTCATCAAACTCAGGATAATGTCCTGCGCCTATTAGTAGAAAATCTATATACTCCGCACTTAATTCCAATATACATCCACTATTTATCCAAGCTGGATATGAACTATCTGATGGTATAAAGCATTTATCTATTAATGTCCATGAATTATCTACATGTTTTTCGAAAAAACACAAATATCCATAAGTTGATATATAGGTCAATAAATAAGATTCATCATCTGATATATCGACAAAACATGCAGCATAATTATCATTAGCAATTCCAATATTTATCTTATCATTATTTTGAACAAACCCACCATTTATAAATGTAAATTCTGAGATATACGGAATACATTTATGACATATATACAATTTACCTGACTGGCTAAATTTAACTCTATTTATATCACCAGGCATAATCATTGTCTGAAATTGTTCATATTTACCTGTATTAGGAGAATATCGTAAAATATAACAATTTTTTTTATGTGAAAAAGCAATAAATTCTTTATCAAATGAGATATCAGAATAATCGCCATATACATCTAAATCACACGAATCTATTAAGTCCATACCTTCATAATTTACTCTTATTATATCTCCAGATTTAACATCAAAAGGTAAAATATAATCTATTTCTGAAAGTGCCGTATCAATAAATCCATTTTTACTCCCCTTATGAAAGATTCCAGTTGCTACCATTTCAATATTGAATTACATAATTTAAAATTATTGAATTTTCAGGTCTATTTCTAGCCGAAATTATAAAATACTTTTCTTCTACTTGGATAACCAATTGAGTATATATCTCTGCAAAATCCACAATAGTTTGAGACTCTTTTACAGGAAAAACATTTATTATACATTCATTCAAAATATTATCTTCCAATATTTTTAAATGCCATTCACCTCCGACTTCTTTCCAATCCGCCACGTCTACAGTTATTGTCTTATGAATTGGCCTTTTCACATTCTCGACTACTTCTTCTGCAATCCTATCAATCGTTCCAATCAACTTATAAAAATCCTGCTCACTCCCGGTATATCCTCCAATCTTAGCCGAAATATAAGCACTTAACCCATACTCCCTCAACTGACTATAAGGTTTCTCCCCATCCGACAATTTTGTCACTATATCCCCATTCGGCTTACGTTCAAACAACCAGATATTCTCCGGGAAAATAGAGGTATCTGCAGCCCATTCTTCTGAAGTTTTGCAAATTTGCTGATAGACATAAACGCCTGTTGTTCCTGTACTCATTGTAATATTCCTTCTTTAATGATTATACTTGCTTTATTAAAATTTGTTTGTCCTGTGAGATAAACGGCACCACCATAGCTGCCTCCGCCACCGGCTCCTGTTCCGAATTCTTTCCATACGGCTGCGCCGGGTGTGTTATCGTAACATCGCCAGAACTTCTTATTACCATCTGTCGTAAGTGTCCATACATCTACACCTATATGGTATTTATCATCCAGTTCAGTTGGCTCATGGTCCAGAAAAGAAGGCATCTTCTCTTCTAATGTATTGATCTTATTTGCTACCGTTTCATTTTCACCATAGCTCTCCACATCACCCAACTTTTCCACTTTCAGCTTTTCTATGTCTGTTACAAAGCGATGTAATGCATTCTGAATCACATCCAGAAATCCAACTTCTTTATTTTCGGATAATTCCAGATAATTCCCTTCTGTAGGACGTACCATTTGCAGAGATGCTTCATACTCGTAAGCAATAGGACGGACTACTGCATCCAGATAATCCCGTGTGTGTTCTGTAAAACTTAATGTAAGATAGACGGGAAAAACTTCAATGCTTTCGGCACCTTTAAAAAGACAAACTTTATAAGTCGTCTTCCCTTCATGATCTTTCCCTGTCAGGCCAACCAAACCGGGAGAAATTGTTCCCTTTTCCTTATCGATCCGGCAACCTTCTATCACCATATCTCCATACTGACCATAAAACTTGTCCAGTATTTTCAATCCCTCCTGTTGTAATTCCAACAGGTCATCTGCAGCCCACTTCCGGACACCCGGTAATTGAATATGTCTTTTCATTATTTGCCAATTTTTATATTATACTTTTTATCTGCCATTTTATATTTTTCGACTTCAGCTTTTATCATATTTATATCGTAGTCGCCATACACAATTACCAAAAAGTCATACCCTTCAAACTCTAGCCCGTTCTCACCGATCAAAGGAAAAGGGATATTATGATTTTCACTTTTCAATCCGAACATTTTCCAATGTGCCGGTTCAATCAATAGGCCAATACCCACATAGCCGTCATCATAAGATTTAACCACTATCTCCGGACCAAAAATCTTCCGTAGATGCCCTTCCAATACCAGCCGTTGGCTATTCAGCATGATTTTATACCGGTAATAACTTCTCCATGCGGAAAACTTGTCGAATGTACCTTGTAGATCAATTATTCCCGTCAACCATGCCAGCCGTTTGGGAGTTCGTTTGTGAGGAGCCACATAATTGCGAATCAGCTCATCAAAACGTATATATAATTCCCGTATCATCTTACTCCAGATCGTTAATGTTAATCAACTCAATTTCACACTCTTCCTCCGCATAATTAAAGTAACCGGCATAGAGGTCTGCACGTATATCTACCGTTTCAAAATCGGGATCATTAGAACTTTTACGTTCCAAAGTAATCAGCTTTGCTGTCACTACACCTGATACGCGTTTTATCGCATCCAGAAAAGCCGTTGCATAAAGCATGCCGTCAAATGACTGTTCCGTACGGAATGAATCGAGAGAGGAACGGATTGCATCTTCCAATCCGGTTGTTGGCACCGCCGGATTATGCCATACTTTTACCTTATACCGGACAATATCCGCATTCGTTGAAACCACCTGCATCTTCGAACCGGCAAACTTTACGGCATCCATATAGTTTTTGAAGTTGAGCAGTTGCACGTCCGAAAGCGGAACAATCAACCCTTCTTCATCTTTTGTGGCTACTTTTACCAGAAGAAGGCGATCTACTTCCCGTACCGAGGCAATTTTAATCACTTTCACCTCCGGATCTTCCTTTTCGTAATATAATGCGGCAGTGGATTTATTAAAAAGTAATTCATGCCCAAACTGGAAACGATAGCACATTTCCGCATACCAGGTCAACGACCCCGGAACGATTGTATCTGCTTTCTCATCCATTTCTTTCCGGAATGCATCCAGTATTATTTCGAAAACATGGATTGCATAAGCCGCACAATGTACCCACATACGCCATTCGGCTACTGCCGAATTGGATAAAGAGAGTTTATTTGTCAGTTTGGCCGTAACATCCTGTTTTATTTGTTCAATCGTTCTTGCCATTGTTTCGATGTATATGTTGTTATTTCTGTGTTTATATTCTTAAGAATATTTTTCCGGATCAGCTGGCTGTTGTCATCGATTATCACATCCATATCTTTTGCCAGCTCTATATCCATATAAAAACTTCCCGGTGCAATTCCCTCTTCAATCAATGCGGAAGTTTCATTGCGTATTCCCGGATTTAATTCCATTATTTCAGCAACAGCTTCCGCCGTACCATACCACATCAGGGCAAAATCAAGAATCGTCTGGTTATCGATTGTTTTAACTGTTTTCATACGCTGCATCTACATAGATTACACCTGTTTCTGTCTCTCCTACCGAATGCACCTTTTGCCCGTCTTTAGCCAATTCAATACGTACTTCCCGCAGATAATAATCCCGGTCATTGTCCTGTATAAAGTTCAACGAACCAACTCCCCTGTCGGGCATATCCCGTATATGGCCTTGCGCTGCCAGAATCAAATCCCGCTGATGCTGTTTGGTACTCTCGGCATATTGAAGATCGCCGGAAGAAAAATCCAGGTCGCAATCATTATCTTCATTTTGTTTATAATCAATCATACTTCCTAATGCTTGACTTTTTTATTCTCCATATTTTCAAATCGTATCATCTGTCCTGTCATGGAAGCCGTATAACTTTGTGCTCCCAATGCCCCGTTGGCTGCCAATGCTGCTAATACAGCAGTAAAAGCCACAGGGAGTGAACGGTGCATAGCTTCCACAAATGTCTTCAGACTATTCAGATTGTTTTCCAACTCCGTGATTTTTACCAATCCCCGCAAATCTCCGCCATTGAAAAGGATCACATCCGGTTTAATCTCTACTTTAGAATCTTTATTCTCTACCGTCAGGATGTCTTTATCCAGATGCATTGTTATATCATCTCCTTTTTGGATATCTATATTCTCCCGGTCAAGCACAAAATCCAGGTCATTATTGGTAAATATCACCTTATCAATTTCCGAATACTGACAGATATAAGTTTCATTACTATGTCCTATATGTGCCACCAAAACAATAGAATCCTTTTTAGGGATAAAGGCAAATCCTTGTAGTTCTCCTTTCACAAGTGCGCGGAGACGTACATCAAAATAATCCACTGCATCATCCCGTCGCACGGTACAGGTAAATTCCTCTTCATCAACCTCTGTTACTTTTGCCGGGAATACCTGCGCATCCATACCGGTCAGGTTTCTTATCGCCTGCTTTATATCATCATCAATTTTCATGCGCCTATGCTTTTATTCCGATTTCTACAGTTCGCCTTCCACCAATTGCATTTCCATCTTTAAACCCAAAATGTGTTTCTACACTTACCACTTTATAAGAACCGTTGCGTTCAGGATATACAGGGTCGTCTATTTCCGCCACCATACAAGGCTGCACATACGGAATAAGAAATGTTTGTATCTTTCCTTCACAGCCATCGTATGAAAACTTCTTCAATGTTGCTATTGCCAGTTTTTTTAATTCACCACTACTTTCCACATCTGAAAATTCAACAATCTTAGTTTCCCCACCATCAATTCCTTCCTCTTCGCGCAATTGTTCCCCATCTTTCCTGTTACAAATCGCTACAACCTTCAAAGGAGCTTTATCAGCCTTTTTGTTTTTTAATTCATTATCCTGAATGACATTATATCCCATCCGGTATTTAACTGTCGGACCTGTAAAGTCTTCCATTTGTCCCAGATGCAAATTACCTTCCAAATCAAAAAATATCAATAAGTTGTAATCTTTCTTTAATTGTTCAAGCACAACATTACCCGGCTTATCATTAATTGGATAATTTTTTAAAGTAACATCTATACAAGTCCCGATTTTTATTTCGGGAAGGATGGTCGATAAACAATTCCGGAGCGAAGAACTTTTTTCACTGAATCGACAAGTAATATGCGTTTTATGGAATTCGTCTTCACACTCGATTTCAAGCGGTTTTTTATAGTTGATATTCTTCACATATCCCTTGAACTCTTCCTGCAAGATGCCGTCATATCCCAGCTTTATGGTTACCGGATCATTGATATTTATAGCCGAAGCAGTTTCTATATAGGTAGGCGGTTCATCTTTATGCTTAAGTACTGCTGTTACCGGAACCTTCACCACTGCCGTTGCCGCCAGATTATGTACACTCCGCTTGATTAGCACTTCATGCACTGATTGAAAAGAAACACTTCCAATTGTAATGTCACAACATAGTACAAACATATTATTCGGCTATTAATTCAAAGTTCTTATCTGTAATCAGCGTAATTGTAAATCTTTGAGCCGTATCCGTTCCTGTTTCAGCCGGAATATTGATACTCTGAATTACTACTTTATCATCTTCCGCAAGAAAGATATCGGTCAAGGCGCATATAAGCTTCACACTTTCATTCTGTTCAAACAATTCCTCCAGTTCCTGAAGGCCCTGTTCCGGAAAATCTGTATCCAGATAAACGCCTGAAATTGTTATCGTATAGTCTTCAATACTAATCAATTCCTTAACCGTCCCTTTACGTCCGGCCATAGGCGTTTCAACAATCTTCTTTTTACCCTGAAAACCAATACTGGCATTGGGCAATTCGCAGGTACCATTTTTATGTTCAATCAGAACAGGTAGAAAGTAAATTTGTCCGAGGGCATTCCTTTTCCGTAAAGGGGCTCCCAACTGTGCCATCATCTTCTTACTGGCCGCATCTCCCTCATAAGCATATTCCTTACCGGATCTTTTCCCGATTATTACCGACATATTTTCTCCCGTGAAAGGTAAACCGGTATAAGCATTTGCCGACAACAAATCAGGTATATTAAATTCAGTTTTCATTTTAATGCCTCCCAAAGTGTTCGTTTCACCATATTTGTTATCTCCTCTTCTCCATTGGCGTCTGCCTTTTGTATATGAATGGATATATTATCAATCCGGATTGTACGGCTTTCATCCATTGTGCCCATCCCATTTAGTCCTGGGTTTTCTGCAGAAACAGCATTCATGGGTTGCGGTAGTTCAGAAGCCTGGCTTTCCCCGGGTAAAGCCATTGCTACAGGGATAACGATAGCAGCAGCTATTTTCCGGACATTTTGCATAATATCGGAAAGCATGTTCACACTTTCACCATTTTGAGAGC
The DNA here is from genome assembly GCA_032073245.1 of Tannerellaceae bacterium. Taxonomy (GTDB): domain Bacteria; phylum Bacteroidota; class Bacteroidia; order Bacteroidales; family Tannerellaceae; genus QVMG01. The sequence goes on along the minus strand of DAMANX010000022.1, from coordinate 7,571 downwards.
CGGGAAGTGACGTCACCGTTCCGCTATCTGTTAAACCGGGAGTAAAAGACATTTCCGATTCAACGGTGGAGGCTCACCATGCAATAGCAGAAGAAATTTTAGAAACCATTGAAGGCTATTATCTTCCTTTCGATGGTGGAACTACACGTCCCTTGGAACTAGTAGGTTGGACTCCTCAATATACATACAACGGATGGCTGGTCACTGTAATCAATCTAACGACGATTGGGTGAAAACCTAGGCAGGTTTTGCCGTTGGCCATTATTTTAGGATGCTTGTTCACAATGTAATTCATTTATGAAGTACAAAAAAGAACAAGCATCTTGTTTTTATAGAATATCATATTGTCAAACCACCCATACAATTTTGATTTTTCATGCATAGTTTATTCCCGAACTATGTATAGAAACACTTTTTAACCTATCGTATTCACAGAGATTTCTGCAAATCCCCGACTTTTTGTTAACAACCAACCAACGTAGGAGGGTGTATCAAAAGCCTGAAATTTTAATTTAAACACAGAGCCACGGAGGCACAGAGTTTTTCATTATTTGAAAATCAAGACTCTGTGTGTCCACACCTCTGTGTTTATTCTTTGATTTCTATTCATAGATGACTTTTGACACACCCTCAGGGAACAACAGTGTATCCCGAGCGTAACCACCCATGCAGACAAGGCAAGCCTTGTCTCTACGTTCACCACTCACCACTCATCACTTATTATTCAACCCTTTCTCCCCATCCACTGTTTAAAAAAAAACATATCTTGCACCCTTTTCTTATGTGTTAGCATGTAATTAACCATTTATAATTAATCATTAATAAACAGCGTTCGCTTAGCGAAGCATAAAGCAATTAAAAAAACATGGCATCAATTGAATTCCATCTGCGTAGCTCCTCCAGGGTGAGGCGAAGCGCAGGCAGCGTGTTTATCCGTGTGATCCACCGTCGTGAGTCCGGAACAGTGACCACCCCCTGGAAACTCTATCCCGAAGAATGGGACCCTCTCGAAAGAAAGGTTGTCTTTAGTAGCTATTCCCCCCAACGTTATCCCTATCTCAAAGAAGTGGAACGTGAACTGGAAAAAACGTATGAGTTCCTTCTCTGTGCACTCGCCCGCCTCGGTGAAGAAGGCGAATTCACTGCTTCTGATGTGACGGCTTTCTACCGCCGCCGAATGTCCGGCAGCCTTCTATCTTCATACGTTGATAAACTTTCAGAAGAGCTTATATCTGAAGGCCGTGAGCGTACCGCCCGTGGCTACCGTACGGTGCGTAACGGTCTGCTTCACTTCTATGGAAATAACGACCTATCCTTTAAACAGGTCACTTCCTCCCTGATGCACCGTTTCCAGTCTTTTATGCTCGGAGAAGGGAAAGAGATGAATACCATCTCGTTCTATATGCGTAATCTGAGGGCCATCTATAACCGTGCCGTAAGGCAACATCTCACAGAGGCTAAAACGGAGAACCCCTTTGCAGGTGTCTACACGGGAGTGCATGCCACCAAAAAGCGGGCCCTCTCGAAAAAGGATATGGCTCTACTCGAAGCATGGGATCCTTTTACCACCACGCACGGAATCGAAGGCCGGTCCCGGCCAAAACACGGAAAAGCCCGGATAACCACTGCTGTTATAAATAAAGAAAAAAACATCCGTGAAACTCCGTGTAGTCAACCGGTAGAGGGTCTTCGCCAGGCACAGCTTCTCTTTCTCTTTTCGTTCCTTTCCCGCGGCATGTCATTCGTCGATATGGCTTACTTAAAGAAAGAGGATATAAAAGAGGGAACAATCCGTTACCGCCGCAAGAAGACACGACAGCTACTGGAGATAACCGTTACCCCCCGGATGCAAACCATCCTCGACCGGTTTGCGGGTGAAACTGCGGACTCCCCCTATGTCTTCCCTCTTATAAGAATACCGGGAGAGAATGAACGCCTTCAATACGAAAGTGCCCTTCGCACCCAGAACAACCGGCTCAAGCGCCTGGCGGCGCTGTTAAAAGTGAAAAGTGAAAAATTAAAAGCGAAAAGAAAAGCAAAAGACGCTACAGTGCTTCCTGATGATTCTTCACTTTTCACTTTTCATTTTTCACTGTCGAGCCACGTGGCTCGACACACCTGGGCAACAATAGCCCGTGCGGCAGAGATTCCTATCGGGGTGATTTCCGAAGGGCTGGGACATACGTCGGAGCGAACGACCATGATTTATCTGGGGTCATTTGATACGAAGGTGCTGGACCGTGCAAACCGAAAAGTTGAAAAATTCATAAAATCTGCCTGATAATGTTTGTTGATCTCTGATTTAATATTTACATTTGCCACCTGGAAACCGTTGATATACAAACGTTCTGTCACTTTTGAAATGACAGAAGCCATTCACAAAAAGCCATATTTATACAAAATCTTTTTTACACTCTCCTTTCTTATTTTTCTTATACCATTACCTTTCCATTATCCAATAATTGACCAAAGGCTCGCCTTAACTTACGGGGTGGGTGACCAAGATGTTTCTTACAGTAGTCGGTGAACTGCGGTAGGGATAGGAACTTCTGCTCTTCGGCTATCTGGCTCATTGACTTGTCTGTGGAGATTATCTCCTGGTATATTTCACTTGTCCTCTTTTGACTCATCCAACGGTAGGGGGAAATTCCAAAGGTGTAGCGGAACTTCTTTTCAAAATTGGATATACTGCAATTATACAGGGCAGCAAACTCCCTGACCGTACGTATCTTGCGGTAATTCTTCAGTACAAAATCCATAAACCGGCTGTTTCCACCTAACAGGGGGTTAAATAATTGGGAGAGTTGTTCCGCGCTATAATATTTATAGAGAAGGTACAATAGTTCCTTTTTCTTGAGTTCAAGATAGTCGGCGTCTGTAAGTCCTTTCTCGTAATTGTCCCGGAGCAAATGGAGGTATTCCTTGATGCCGGCCGCAACGGGCAGGGTACAAAGTGTACCGTTCCAGTCGGGATTTTGCCGTAGGGACATAGTTTGCGGAAGGTGTTCCTCGCCGTTTAAGCGGAAGACACAAAGGGACATACCCTGGCCGGTCCGGATCCTTACATGTGACCCGGGTGGAAGTAACAAGATACTGCCTTCCGTAACGGGAAGGTCGTAAAATAACTCAAAAGAGATACTGAAGCTTCCCTCGGTAAGGAATAGTATTTCTCCCATATACAGATTCTTTTCCCCGTAGTAACCGGCGGGGTGTGTTATCCATTGGACGGGAAATTGTGTAGCTTCTAAACATGCTGGCTTTTCTCTTTCGGCTTTAAGTAAACTGCTCATAATCTGTTCTCTAATTTATTGTTTACATTTTGTTTTACTTTTTGCATAATCCAGAGGTGCCAGGGTCAGTGATATAAACCCTTCTTTAGTAGTTTATATCAGCCCGGCTACCGGAGGGTTTGTTTCACATGAGAGGGGTTGTGTGCTTGAAAATTGTTTGATAAAAACTGTTTCAACTTTCAAATACAACACCCAATACACTGTAAAACAAATGATTAAAACACCATCATCATCTCTTCTTATTCTTCAAAAGTGACAGAATGTAAACAGTAAAATAATAGAGTAACAGATATATATAAATGAGTATTAATAAATCAAACAATTGAAAAAGATGAGAAAGAGTTTTTTTACATTATTGGTGGCAGTGTATAGTGTGTTGGCTATACAGGCGCAGACGGTTCGCTATGTAGTCGAAGGTGGCGATGGCGATGGGTCATCCTGGGAGAATGCGGCGGGGGATATTCAGAGGATGATCAATGAACTGGATGAGGCTGGAGAAGGTGGTGAGATCCGGGTGGCACAAGGGAAGTATATTCCGACACAGAAAGTGGCGGAAATAGATATAGATGGTGTTGCTACAACAGAACGGGATAAGGCGTTTCTATTGAAATCAAATATCAATTTGTATGGAGGATATGTCGGTACTGGGAATAATCCGGATCTGAGGGATTTTGAATTGTATACTTCAGTATTGGATGGGGGAATTAATGAGACGGATACGGCTTATCATGTGGTTGTAGGAGGTGGAGTTAATAATTTGATTTTAGATGGTTTTACCATCGCAAATGGAAGAGGTTTATACTCATTTGAAAACCCTGCAGGAACAGGTCTTACTTTTGCTAATGTGAAACTTAATGATATTGATTTCTCTAGGAATCGTGCTGGAGGAGTCTATCTACAAAACTGCTTTTCTATTCAATTAAATAATTTAAGCATACAACATCACTGGGCATTATATATGCCAGGATTTTCTGTCCATAGTTGCACAGACATTAAGTTTAAGAATTCTATTATAGCAAATAATCAAAACTTAATTGGTATAAGTGGTGCAGGCTTTCTCCAAAACAGTACTACTGTGATGACGCAAGTGAATTTTAATTCAAATCAATTAAATGGTGATCAGGCAGGAGGAGCTGGTGCCTTGTATCAGCAAGGTGGAGATCTACGCATAGAAGATTCTGTATTTGAAAATAATAAAAGTATACGCCATGGTGCCCTCTATCTATCCTCTGGAACAACTGAGTTAGAAGGAGTTTATATTAGGAACAATATCGGTAGTTTAGATGGCAATATATTGGGAGCAGGCGGTGTAGCGTCTTATAATGCCCTGACTTGTAAGAATGTTTGGGTGGAAAATAATGTTGGATCCCAAGGAGGGGGAATGTATCTCAATAATGGGCAAATTATTTTAGACAATGTTACAATCCAAAGAAATGTAGCAAATGTTATTTCAAAGGCAAATAGTGGCACTGGCGGTGGAATTTGTTACGTTTATGGAAGTCAGGGGCTTCTGAAGATAACAAACAGTATAATTTCTGATAATATATCAGAGGGTACAGGAGGAGCCATTTTTGCTCAATCTGGAGGATTAACTGATTTTGATATCTTCAGTAGTGAAATTAGGAATAATAAGTCCAAATTAAATGGTGGAGCTATTCATTTAGTACTTTTGGGACAAAACTATTTTAATTTAAATATAGAGAGTTCTTTAGTATTAGGTAACGAAGTAACTGGAGCAGATGCTGAATCTCCTACTCTATTCTATATGGACAAAGCTCGACCTGTAAAACTCAATCTAATCAACTCAACCATCGTCGACAACAAAATAACCGGCTCAGGTTATGCAATTGTCGACCATGCGAATGTGACTATTCAAAATAGCGTTTTGTGGAATAATCTTAACGGCAGTAACGCCGAGTCAAATATGGATGCTGCAGTTGCTTCCACTATTCAAAACAGCCTGATAGGAGGAATGGACCTGTCGACATCTAATAATAATCTGGACGGAACCCTTTCAGAAGGTCATTACTTTGTAAACGCTGCCGATGGAGATTACTCCTTATTACCTTGGTATTCCAATCCGGCCATTAACGCCGGCGACGATAGCTTTATCGATGAATCGATAATTAAAGACGCCACCGGCAACGCCCGTTTTGTAAACACCGTCGATATAGGCGCCTACGAAGCCCAGAATGTAGTCGCCCCCTTTACCGGCGGAACACTCAATGAAGAAAATGAAAGGGAATTTACCTATACCGGCAACCCGGCCGCATTATCCCTGTTGGAAAATATGGGTGGCACAGCCTCATTCACCTATCAGGGATTGGAAGAATGGGCCACAGAAAGCGGAAACGACCTGCCCGCGGATGCCGGACTTTATACAGTAACAGCCACCATCTCCGGAGGCGATTACGACGGGGCAATCACCTCCACTACAATCCGTATCAATAAAGCGGAACTGGCACTCGATTTCCCGGAAATCCCCGCAATGCGGGTAGGTGATGCCGACAAAGGCACATACACCCTTACCGCTTCCAATAGTCAAAGCTTACCGGTGGAATTCAATATTCAGGAAGGAACATCAGTAGATCTTAACGATGGAGTATTGACTGCCACGGCGGAAGGGAACTCCATCGTTGTGGCTAGCCTGACCGATAACCGGAATTATACCTGCAGCACTCCTCCTGCCCGCACGGTTTATGTACAAAGTGCGGCAAATGATGATGCTACATTGGCTATTGTAAATGTTAACGGACATGAAGCCGTATGGGAAACCGATAAATATAAGGTATCTGTCACCTATTCCGAAACACTCACGGTAAACGGCATTCCTACCAGTACGCTTTCTACAGTGACAGACGATAGCGCAGGGAAGAGCCTTACAGCAGGAGAAACAGTGACGATCACCCTGATGGTTAAAGCCGAAGATAATTCAACAGAGAATTATACCCTTGAGGTATACACCCTTCAGAATATCACCACACTGGAAACAGTAGCGGTAAACGGAGTTCGGGCTGACCTGGCTGATAATGCCTATACGGTAACAATACCTTACGCCCTGGAAGCTACGGTTATGTACACCCCCACAGCAGGATCAGGAGCGACCGTTACTAACGGAACGACACTGAAAAACCTGATCCTGGGCAATAACATCCGCTCCTTTACGGTAGTTGCCGAAGACGGCACCCAGGCGACTTATCAACTGACGGTAAAGGTATTGAACAACAATGCCAATCTGAAAACAATCACCCTGCGGACCGCAGAAAGCCAGGAAGCCGCTGAAGTATCAACAAATACAAACGGGGATTATGCCATTACGGTTGCTTATACCACAGAAATTATTTTAACGGCAATCGCCCTGGATGCCAATGCTACGGTAAACGGATCGGGAACATTCCCGGTGAATAAAGGAGAAAATCAGTTCACTGTCAGCATTACATCGGAAGACAGATCGGATACGAAGTCTTACACGGTAAAAGTAACCGTTCCATTAAATAGTGATACTTCGCTGAAAGAGGCGAATGGAGTGATGGTGAATAACAGGGCCGCCAGCCTGAGAAACGGACAGTATGAATACACCCTGACCAGCAGTGAAGCCACCAAAGTAACGATTACGGCCAATGCAACGGATGCCGCTGCAACCGTTACCGGGACAGGAGAAAAGGATGTGGTAATGGGAGCAAATACCTTTATCCTGACTGTAACTGCCGAAGATGGTACGATCGGCTACCATACATTAGTGGTAACGGTGACAGCACCTTCCCCGTCCGATCCCGACCCTGCTCCCGCGCAGCCTGTGGTAACCATTACCGGGGAGCTTCCCGAAGGAGTGACTATTGAACCCGGATTAGGCGAACATAACGTCAACGAAGGACAGTCCTTAACCCTGACAATCACAATGGGCGACCAGTATGACGGTATGTATGTATTCCTACAGATAGATGAGGAATATATATTGCTTGATCCTGTCCTGCGCAGTTCGGTTTACCGCTATACGATCGAAAATATCCGCAAGAATATGACCATCCGTATACATGTATCGAATTCTCCCGACCCCAACCCCGACCCTACGGATAATGCAACAATTGGAGGTACCCATCTGTGGACTGCCGGCGGTTGCTTATATATACAAACAAACAGCCCTGCAGATGTGTATCTGGTATCGATGGCCGGACGGATAGTTACAAGCCGGAAAATACCGGCAGGGGAAACCTCTATTTCACTGGCCAAAGGTATCTATATGGTGAAAGTAGATAACAATGTCACCAAGATAATTGTGAG
>DAMANX010000021.1:0-98440 GCA_032073245.1 Tannerellaceae bacterium | reverse complement strand
TTTAGCGAACGTGGGTGCAAAGATAAGGGAATTATTTTATACAAAACAAATATTTATGGAATTATTTACACAAATTATTTCACACGAATAGTTATCCCGCTGATCTAAAGCAGAAAAGAAAAAAACAGACTTTGAGAAAGTCTGAGCTATTATGATTAATTTATTATATTTTCACCCTCTTTCAGATGTATTATCATCTACATTGAGCTCTTCAACAGACTCTTTTACTTCTTCATTTGTTACTTTATCACCTTTAATAACAAATTGTTGAACAGGGTATTCTTTGTCCCCTAATGTACTCTTCTTCTTGTCTGAATTATTCATTGTACTCATATTTTTTTCTTTCACTAATTACTATGAATAGAACAGATCAAAAAGAGAAAGGTTCAAGAAGATTCTATTCTCGAAGTTTCAAATCATCTATTAAGATATGCGAATAGGTATTAATAGGCGTTCCACCATAAGTACAGAAAGTTCCGGTTAAAGATAATCCTGCTTTACCCATCCAGGGCTGGTAAGAAATTGTGTCTTTATAAGACATCTCCTGTATTGATTTAGGATAATTCTTATAGATCGTATGGTTTTCGTCTTTCTCTTTTTTGCTTTTATTTAATTTTACGGACCTAGAGTAAATTTTATATTTATTACTTCCATACAATATGACAGGCTTTAATGCGACAGAATCTACTTCAGTTTGTATCCATGGTGTTAAAATCAGACTTTGATACCGTCCAACCTCTATCCCATAAATACTAATATCCGCATCAAAAAAAACAAAACCATCACGTACTTCCACGCTATTTTGCTTTATATCTACTTTTCCATTATATAATGTACTTTCCTGCCCCAACCCTTTTATAGGGGTGAGATATATTATGGCAAACAAAAGAAATATACCGAACCTCATAACATTTGTTACTTTATCAGATAAATAATTGATATTCCTACTTTAGTCAATCCCCAATAATGAGTACGATAAAGCCCTAAATATTGTGCTTCTTTATCCGCAAACAAAAATTTATCATACTCAAAATAACTATATCCAACCCCTGCCGTAAACTCCAGATTCCATCGGGTAGAAAGATAGAGCTGATATCCATAAGAAATTCCTCCTCCGTAACTAAATCCGTCATATCCATGATCTTTTTTCATTCCAAAAGGGAGTTTTACCTTCTTAAAGGTATAATCCATATAACCTGCATGGATTCCTATAAAATGTCCGTTAAAACGATCGATCGGCCAATAACGTAATTCCGGTTGCACCATCCAATGCTTCAGAGATCGCCCATCGGACAACTCCCATCCGTTATAGTTACCTGAAACGTCTATCGTAAAATGTCGATTTAAGGACATCTCTATACCTATATTAGGTACTGTTATAGCATCATATAATATATTCGATTTTATAGCCACATACTGAGCGGAAGCAGTAAGAGAAAAAAAGATAAAGCAAACGATTATAACTCGCAATTTGTTCATAAAACTACCACATGAGATTTCAGTGTTCAAAGATAGATATTTATCTTTAGAGACCTTCTTATATTCAGATAAGTTTGGCACATTCTGCTAGACTTTGTATAATTGCCTTGCTATAATTCTATCGGCGATAGCTATCAACTTTATAAACGATAGCTATGAAACTTACAGATGATAGCTATGAAATATACAAACGACAGCTATCAACGATAGAATTTGTGATAGAGATTCTGCTATTTACACAAATGTTACCACCCCTATCTGGTAGCTACATAGCCACCTCAAACACTTTTTAACATCTTTTGGGCTTAATAATGGCTAAATCATTTGGTTAATGAGTTATTATGCCTTCCTTTGCATTAAACAAATGTTTAAAACGAATGTTTAAAGATAAAGAAAACACAGATGTAAAGGGACGTATACATGATGTAGCACGTGATCTTTTTATTGAGAAAGGATATAACGGAACTAGTATCAGGGATATAGCGGCTGCTTCAGAAACGAATGTTGCTATGGTTAATTACTATTATCACTCCAAATATAATCTATTTGAATCTATATTCGAAGAGTCATTGGATGTATTGATCAAGCGTGTCTTTTCCGTCCTCGACTCGGATCTACCGATCTTTGAACTGATTGAAACATGGATTGACTCCTATTATGACACCTTAATGTCATACCCTCAGATACCCATTTTCATACTTAACGAGATAAATCAGTATCCGGAAAGATTAGGAGAAAGGTTCAATCGGCGACACCCGTATGATTTATTCGAAAAAATTTCAACTCGGCTTACTGAAGAGGTAAAAAAAGGAACCATCAGGGAGACCCCTCCTATTGACTTTCTTTTGAATGTTCTGTCTCTTTGTGTCTTCCCTTTCATGTTTGGTTCTTTAGCAATTAAAGTCGCTGAGAAATCAATGGAGGATTATCATAAAGTTCTCATAAAACATAAAGACTATGTAAAGACTTTTGTTATTAACGCATTACAACCCTAATTTTTTTTGTTTTCAATTAAACAAACGTTTAATCTTATTAGCATTAATAAAAGATGAAACAGCAAGTAAGAAGAATCGGAGTAGATGTTGGTTCAACAACATTGAAGGTTATTGTTCTTGATGTAGCCAATCAGATAATATATAAAGCTTATCGGCGGCATAAGGCGAATATTAACGGGATATTAGCTGAAGAGCTCACACGAATTGTATCTCATTTTCCGGATGATCGTTTCACTATACAAATAACCGGTTCGGCCGGCTTAGGCATAGCAGAACGCACTGGTATTTCTTTTATACAGGAAGTTGTAGCTTCGGTCGAAGTTGTAAATGGGTTATACCCGGAAACCCAAACACTTATTGATCTGGGTGGCGAAGATGCAAAGATGGTTTTCTTCCACCAAGGAAAACAACCGGACATCCGTATGAATGGCAGCTGTGCCGGTGGAACGGGAGCTTTTATTGATCAAATGGCTGACCTGATGCATATCTCTATAGAAGAACTAGGTGTACAAGCTTTGAATTACGAAAAAATCTATCCGGTAGCCTCCCGTTGTGGTGTATTTGCCAAAACGGATGTACAGAACCTTATCTGCAGGAATGTACCGATACCTGACATTTCTGCTTCTATTCTTCATACGGTAGCACTCCAGTGTATAACCTCTTTGGCAAGAGGATATGATATAGATAATAAGATTCTCTGTATCGGAGGACCGTTGACATTTATTCCTGCTTTACGAAAGGCATTCATTGAGTTATTGAAAATTGATGAATCGAATCTTATCATTCCCGAAAATGGGGAATACTTCCCTGCTATAGGATGTGCTCTAACACATAATGAGCAAGAAAGAGAGACTAAAGAGATGCAGATACTTATTGAAAATCTAAGTATTATCCATAAGACTCAAAAAGAGACATTGCCGGCCCTTTTCAAAGATGTGCAGGAATATGCAGATTGGAAACAAACGCGAAAAATCAAGAAATTAGAGACAGAAGAATTAGGTAGGGAAAAGAATATCCGTTGTTTCCTGGGAATTGATTCCGGATCAACAACAACCAAGATTCTCGTCATGAAAGAGGACGGTAAAATAGTCTATACTTTCTATGCGAGCAATGAGGGTAATCCTCTCCGAAAGGTAGTGGAAGGCTTAGACGCTTTCTATCAGCAGGCAAAAGAAAAAAATGTAGCCTTCCAATTTGTATCCTCTGCTGTAACAGGCTACGGAGAGGATCTGATACGATCGGCCCTTAACCTGGATTATGGTATTGTGGAAACAATGGCACACTTGTCAGGAGCCCAGTATGTCGATCCGAAGGTAAGCTTTATATTAGACATTGGTGGACAAGATATGAAATCTATCTTTATTGATAATGGTATAATTTCTAATATTGAGCTAAATGAAGCTTGTTCTTCAGGTTGCGGTTCTTTCCTGCAAAATTTTGCTTCAACAATGAACCTCACTCTGGAAGAATTCTCCAATGCTGCATGCCAGTCCAATTATCCCAGTGATTTAGGTTCACGTTGCACAGTATTCATGAATTCTAAGGTAAAACAAGCCTTACGTGAGAGTGCTGGATTGGGAGATATTGCTGCCGGGTTGGCATATTCTGTTGTTAAAAACTGTTTGTACAAGGTTTTAAAGATTAACAATCTCAATCAGCTAGGAGAACATATTGTTGTGCAAGGTGGTACTTTCCGCAATAATGCAGTTTACAGGGTGCTTGAACTACTATCTGATAAATCAGTAAGTTCGACCGATCACCCCGAGTTAATGGGTGCTTTAGGTGCCGCACTCTACGCTCGTAAAATGTGGGGACAGAATGCTCAGGAAACACTCTTCAATGGTTGTGATTCTTTACCTGTTATAGACTCCATACAGACCAAAGAGTTACAATGTAAGGGTTGTACTAATAAATGTTCTGTTCTGCGATTCCAATTTGAAAATGGAAACAGATCCTATGCCGGAAACAAATGTGAAAAGGTATTCTATAACCGTAATACCGGTATCGAAAAGGGATATAATGCATTTGAAAAGAAAAATGAAATACTGTTCAATCAAAAGACGCAAACTACAGATGGAAAGATCACGATCGGCATTCCTCGTGTACTTAATATGTTTGAACATTATCCATTCTGGCATAGTTTGCTGACAGCTTGTGGACTAAATGTAATTCTTTCACCCGAATCTACTTTTGACCTTTATCAAAAAGGAGCAGGTAGTGTCATGTCGGAAAACATTTGTTTCCCTGCAAAACTGGTGCATGGGCATATTGTTGCACTTGCGGAAGCTAACGTCGATCGTATCTTTTATCCGATGGTACCTAAAGAAGAGAAAGAACTCCATGAGTCCAATAATTCCTTTAATTGCCCCGTTGTCAGTGGTTATCCTGATGTCATCCGGAGTGCGATGCATCCCGAAGAGCGCTATGGGATACCTTTTGACAAGCCGGTTATCACTTTCAGCAATGATAAATCACTGGAGAAAGCCTGTTATGCCTACTTATCTGGGTTGGGTATACCAAAAGAAACATTCAGAGATGCTTTTTCACAGGCAATGAAAGATAGAGAACATACTACGAACAAGTTAATAGAAGAGCAAAAAGAGTTGTTCAACAAAACAATAAAAGAAGGAAAACTCGTATTCATTGTTGCCGGCAGGCCTTATCATACAGACCCACTTATTCATCAGAAGGTCGGGCAAATACTTTCCGATCTGGGGGCACAGGTCTTTACAGATGACATATTCCGTCATACTTCACGGCAGGGATTCGGGAAACTGAATATCGTTTCTCAGTGGTCCTACCCTAACCGGGTTGTGCAAGCAGCAATGGAAGTGGCAAAACTTCGTTCTAACGTCCAATTGATCCAATTGAATTCATTTGGATGTGGCCCTGATTCTTTCTTTATGGATGAAATCAATGATATAATGAAACAAGCCGGTAAGAATCATACTATTCTACGGATTGATGAAATTGCGAGTCCTGGTTCTATTCGTCTGCGCTTACGCTCACTCATAGAATCTCTGCGAGCCACAAAACAAAAGGAACAATCAGTTGAAGTAAGGCCTTTCCATGCGTATGAGGCAAGCTTTAAAAAAGAGGATCGCCAAAAGACAATTCTTATCCCATGGTTTGCAGATTATCTATCGCCTTTCTTTCCGGCAATAGGCGAATTGGCTGGTTATCAACTGGTCAATCTACCCAAATCCTCCAAAGCTTCTGCCGAGATTGGACTTAAATATGGACATAATGAGGTTTGTTATCCTTCAACTTTAATTGTGGGCGATATTATTATGGCATTACAATCGGGTAAATACGACCTTAGTAATACAGTGGTTGCTATTACTCAAACTGGAGGACAATGCCGGGCGACAAATTATATTGCTCAAATTAAAAATGCCATACAACAAGCCGGATTTAAGAATATTCCGGTACTTGCTATTACTACAGGTGAGGTATTTCAAAACGACCAGAAAGCCTTTAAGGTGCCTGTCATCAAACTAATTCCAATTATTTTGCATGCCATTATTTATGCTGATAACATTCAAAAAATGTATAACGCTATAATAATTCGGGAAAAGAATAAAGGAGAAACTCAAAAGTTATTCGATTTTTATATTGAACTTGGGGTAAATGCTATTAAAAAGAATAATTACACCAGTATGGTAAGTCTTTTAGAACAAGCTGTTGCCGATTTCAATCAAATTCCAATCCATGACCGCTCGTTTACCAAGATCGGACTGATTGGTGAGATCTATCTGAAATATAACAACTATGGTCAAGCTCATATTACCCAATGGCTTCGCGAAAAAGGGATGGAAGTAAATACTCCACCTATAATGGACTTTGTACTCCCCTATTTCGTTAATAATCAGATAAACGCAAAGAATGGTTTAAAAAGAAATACGGTAATCAATAAACTGTTTCAGTCTGTTGCCTGGAAATACTTGAATGCACACATAAATAGCTTCGAAAAGGTAATGAAACAATACCGATTCTATGAACCTAGCGAATCAGTGTTTGTAAAAGCCGAATATGCCTCTGAAATACTAGACCTTTCCAATCAATTTGGTGAAGGGTGGTCAATAGCTGCCGAGATAGCATGCTATGCCCGTCAAGGTGTCAATAAGGTTGTTTGTATTCAACCGTTTGGATGTATAGCCAATCATATCGTAGCACGTGGCATAGAAAAACGGATTAAAAAATTCTATCCTGAAATGAATGTCCTCTATCTCGATATCGATGGCGGTGTAGCGGAAGTAAACCTTCAAAATAGGCTACATTTTATGTTGGCATACGATTAATAGCGGTGAGCGATGAGTGATGAGTTTCCTCTTTTAAACTTTATGGCCGCAAGCGGCCATCACTCATCACTCACCACTCATCACTATTTTTAAACTATTCCGTCTATTAATCTGTTCTTATGATATATTTACTCAAAAGATTCATTTTAATATGGGAAAGTTTGAAATAACAAAAAGAAAAAACGGAGAGTTTCAGTTCAATTTAAGATCCGGAAATGGTGAGATCATACTCACAAGTGAAGGTTATGTGGCCAAAGATAGTTGTAAAAAAGGTATTGCGTCTGTTCGCAAGAATAGTCAGATCGATGCACGTTTTACTACAAAAATGTCTAAAGACAATAAATACCACTTTAATCTTAAAGCGTCGAATGGACAGGTTATCGGTACAAGCGAAACCTATAACAGTGAAGCAAACATGAAAAATGGTATTGCCTCTGTAAAAAGAAACGCACCCGAAGCATCCTTAGTCGATTTAACAGTGAAATAAGACCAACTATTGAATAAAAGAAAAGCCACCTCCGAAGAGGTGGCTTTTTTGTAATATATCCTAACTTCTCAGTCAAGATGTATCCGAATATCAATCTAATTTTATATTTATCTAACACATAATCCTATACCGAAAGATTTATATTATATTCTTTATAAGCTTTGGTTAGCTCATCTATTCCAACTCCCAACAGATTCATTTCTTTAAAAACAGCTGGAAGAACTTCTTCAATAAATTGATTATGCCTCATGTGACGAATTTGCTGTTCAGCTTCCGCTGATATAAAATAACCTATACCACGCTTGTTATACAAAATATTATAATGTTGCAATCGTTCGTAGGAACGCATCACGGTATTTGGGTTTACTTCCATTTCTACTGCCAGTTCACGTATCGATGGGATACGCTCGTCAGCCTTGTATTCTCCAGCCAGCACCCGATCGCAGATACGATCGGCTATCTGGATAAATATTGATTGGTTTGTTGCGTAATTCATCGTAATTGTTGATTTTTAAGTCTGACATAAGATAAATAGAACATTCCTGCTGCTAAAATATAGAGTATAATGCTATGGTACTCACCTATGAATTTAAATAGATTCTCTATAAACTGGAAGAAACCGGAATTAGAGTCTATACCATTCAATATACCCCATTTTGCTAACAGATAAATAAGTCTTCCAACCAAAGCTATTGTGAAAGCGATTATAGCAAGCCCTAGTCCAAGTGGATACTTACGAAATCTTATATATACCCAGAAAAAGTAACTAAATATCAATAATGATACAGGCAAGCTAAACGGACTTATAAGTTCGGTTATTGAGAAAAAAGGAAGCCCGTTTATAAGAGAGCTTACCCCTAGAGTGATTATATAAACAAGAATATATGCAATAATATAAATAAGTCCTACTAGGATGTATGAGATATATTTCTCAACTGTACTGGCAGGAAGTGTTAAGGATAAACCTTTGGAACGATGTACCTTTTTCCCAATAAAAGTGAGATAAGTGAATATACTTGCTATAAATCCAAACCAATAAAGATTAATGCGAAGCTTTAATCCTGCATCCCATAAGAGCAAAAAATAAGCAATAAAGAGTAATCCCAGGCTTACAAAAAAAGCTTTTTTATGTTCAATCCAATACGAACGTAAGATCAAACCGATACGTGCTAAACTAAATGTATTATTCATTGCTTTAGTTTTATAGGGTGAATATTCTCTTCATTTCTGCAGGATGTTGTGTCACAGCCTGGAATAACAACTCAAGGGATACAGGTGTTTCTTCGCCCCCACTATTCACTCCTACCCCCATTAATCCAACAGGAGAAGGTTCGGAATACAGAACAGGTTCCTCGGGAGAGACTAAACGGAAAAAGAGTTTACGTCCAATTACATCCAACGGACAATTCAATAGAATCTGACGATTCTCCATAATCAATACCGAATCGATCAGACTCTCCAGGTCACGTACCTGGTGTGTTGAGATTATTACCGTTTGATTCTCCTCTATACAAGAAGCAACCAGGCGACGAAAAACTGCTTTAGAAGGTATATCCAGGCCATTCGTCGGCTCATCCATTAATAAAAGAGGCGTATGGGCAGCCAATGCAAGAGAGATAGCAACTTTCTTTCGTTGTCCTAAAGACATTTTTGATATACGTTTATTCATTTCCACCTCAAAAGATTCAATGCATGCATTCCAGATATCCTGACTAAAAGTAGGATAAAAAGGTGCATACATCCTACCATATTCAACCGCAGTTACATCAGGAAGCACTACTTCTTCTGGTAAAACAAATAATTGTTGTAGAAAATCTACTTTCCGCTCTTTCGGTATGGCACCTAATACCTGGCAATTTCCTTTTTGAGGGAATAGTTGTCCACTCATGATATTAAGTAAAGTGGTTTTCCCCTCGCCGTTTTTACCCAGCAATCCATATATATGTCCTGCCGTCAACTCCATACTAAGCTCTTCAAGCACCGGTTTATGGCGTTTGTAAGCAAAATCAATTTCGTTTAATGTAATCATATATTATACCTATTAGTGTATTAGTTTAATAGTACACCACAAATGTAAATATACTTTTTATATATGCAAGAGTTTGCATATTATTTTATAGTTAAAGAATGCAAAGGATATAATATGATCTTATGAGAAAGAGACTATGTTCATTCTTTTGGTCTATTTATTTCGCGGTAGGGATAAAAGAATAGCAAAAAAAAGAAGCAGTTTGAATACAAACTGCTTCTGTGTGCTTTTAGGATATTATTTTTAACAGCTTATTGGGCTGCGTCTACCAGTTTCTGGCTTAATTCAGCATACTTTTTAGCATCTTTTTCACTCAAACCTGCAAATGAATCTTGATTATCCATAACGAACTTTCCTAATTCTTCTGCCAATTTTGTGTAATCCTGAGCAGCTGATGCATCACCGGCTTTCATTTTCTTCAATAAAGGAACTGCTTTGTCAACAAATTCTTCATACTTTTTCAAAACATCACTGCTGCCTGCAGTTGTGTCGTCTGCTACTGTCTCTGTTACAACTGTTGTTTCCGCTTCTGCTTTTTTAGCAGAGCCACCGCATGCTGTAACAAATAAAGCCATGGCAACAACCAACATGATAGAAATCTTCTTCATACTCTTTTTGTTTAGTTGATTAATTAGTAAATATTTGTTTATTTTAATAAAACGGTGCAAAAGTAATCAAACGTATTGAATAATATAATATTTCCTTTCTTTTTTTACGAAGAAATCGGGTTTGTATCGGGAAAAAGGGAATACTCTTCTTAATTCATAGTCAGAAATAAATTAATTGTTTATGAATGAATCAAGAATAATACAATACTTGAATCTTCTGGTACCACCAGGAGATTAAAATGCTACACACGAATTCTTATTTTTTGCCTTCAGCCTTCAGCCACCTTTAACTGTCTAATTGCCAATCCGTATGGCTGAAGGCAGCATCGTTCAGGATACATTCAGGATACATCGCTACCGGCTTATCGAAAAAAGTCGGCAGCATATTTCAAAAAGCTGGGAGCGTATTTGAAAATGTCGGGAGCTTTTTGGAATAAACCGGGAGCTTTTATTTAAAAACAGGAAACAAAATCAAAATTTCCTGAAGGCAAACTGAATTCAACTGCCTTCAGCCATACGGGCTGGCAATTAAACAATTAAAGGCGGCTGAAGGCTGAAGGCAAAAATAATAGCATTATGTAGGAACCTT
Organism: Tannerellaceae bacterium; assembly: GCA_032073245.1. GTDB lineage: Bacteria > Bacteroidota > Bacteroidia > Bacteroidales > Tannerellaceae > QVMG01. The sequence continues at coordinate 87,952 of DAMANX010000021.1, read as the reverse complement.
AACAGGGTAATACCCACTACATAGACCCACTAAAAAACGATTAGATGCCTCTACAAAAACAATTAGATATTTTAAGAAACATGATTAGATACTTTTGAAAAAAGATTATTATGTTTTTAAACAAAGGTAGTTATGTTTTTGAAGGTACATGTTCAGGTGAGTGAGCATATATGTTCATCTAGCTGAGATGCCTTGCTCACCGAATCGGGTAAGGCATCTCAGGCCGACGTCAAGCCTTTGGCGATAACCTCTCTAAGACTTGCAAATATCAAAATGAGGAATATCCGAAGATTCGCAACGGTGCTAAATAGTATCAAATTTCTCCTCCTTAGTAAAGGAGGAGTACGCCGAGGTACGAGGTGGGAGGTGGTTTGGTCTATTCTAAGAACACTATTTGCGGGGATTATATAAGATATTACAGCTACATCAAACCACCTCCCCCTCTCTTTGTTCGGGTACTCCTCATTTACTAAGGAGGAGAAATTTGATGCTATTTTCCTTAAATAACAGAACGTCTGCGACGTATACAAATCTTCAAATTTCACAAGATTTGAAAAATTTAATTTACAAGAAAAGGCGATCCGTTTGGATCGCCTTTCTAATTTGTAATTGATAATTTATTTGCTTCCCTTAGGTAGCAATTAACAATTATTTCTTATAAGTTTTGTAACCATATACAGCTAATGAACCTAGTTCTTCTTCTATGCGAAGTAATTGGTTGTATTTAGCCATACGGTCTGAACGGCTCAATGAACCAGTCTTGATCTGGCCTGAATTTGTTGCTACAGCAATGTCGGAAATAGTTGCATCTTCAGTTTCGCCTGAACGGTGAGATGTTACTGAAGTGTAACCATTACGGTGTGCCATTTCGATAGCATCCAATGTTTCTGTCAGTGAACCAATCTGGTTAACTTTGATCAGGATAGAGTTAGCGCAACCTTCGATAATACCTTTCTTAAGGAATTCTACGTTAGTTACAAACAAGTCGTCACCTACTAACTGGCATTTGTCACCAATTTTGTCGGTCAATAGCTTCCAGCCTTCCCAGTCGTTTTCGTCCATACCGTCTTCGATAGAATCGATAGGGTATTTGCTTACTAATTCAGCAAGGTAATCAGCTTGTTGAGCTGAAGAACGTTTAGCTCCGTTAGGCCCTTCAAATTTGCTGTAATCGTAAGTATCTTTTTTGTTATAGAATTCTGATGAAGCACAGTCAAGAGCGATTGTAACATCTTTACCAGGAACATAACCTGCAGCTTCGATAGCTTTCATAATTGAGTTCAAAGCGTCTTCAGTCCCTTCTAATGTTGGAGCGAAACCTCCTTCATCACCTACTGCAGTGCTCAGACCACGATCATGGAATATTTTCTTTAATGAATGAAATACTTCTGCACCCATACGTAAACCTTCACGGAAACAGCATGCACCTACAGGACGGATCATAAATTCCTGGAATGCAATAGGAGCATCCGAGTGAGAACCACCGTTGATGATGTTCATCATAGGTACAGGCAATACATAAGCATTAGTTCCACCGATATAACGATACAAAGGAAGATCCAGGTAATTAGCAGCAGCTTTAGCTACAGCTAAAGAAACACCTAAAATAGCATTAGCACCTAAATTGGATTTAGTCTTTGTTCCATCGAGCTCGATCATTTTATAGTCGATTTCACGTTGGTTCAAAGCGCTCATACCAAGAAGAACAGGAGCGATTTTTTCGTTTACATTCTTTACTGCGTTCAAAACACCTTTACCTAAGTACCGTTTTTTGTCGCCATCACGCAATTCGATAGCTTCGTTTTCGCCTGTTGAAGCTCCGGAAGGAACTGCTGCACGACCAAAAGCACCTGATGCCAAAAGAACATCTACTTCTACAGTAGGGTTACCACGAGAATCCAGAATCTCTCTCCCTGTAATTTTTACTATTTCCATTTTTAAAACCTTTAAATAGTTAGTTTATATATAAATACATGTTTGTTTGCTGAAAACTAATACGTCTTTATTCAACGCGACTGCAAATTTAACAAATAAAAAAGTAATAGACGTGGTTTAAAAATATAAACTCCTCACCTTTCTCACGTTTTTTCAAATAAATAACATCTGAGGGATTATGACTATTGTAGATACACGGCTTGCCTTGTCACCATATCTCTAATATTGAGAATATTTCCAATTGGAAGCCAAGGCTTGCCTTGTCTCTACAAATGATCAGAACTAATTATATAAAAAAAAGAGGAACCCTTTTGGGATTCCTCTTACTATTTCTAGAATTAACAGAGAATTACTCTGCTGCTTTTTCTTCTGGTGCTTCTACAGCCGGAGTTTCTTCAACAACCGGTTCTTCAACAACTGCTGCTACCGGCTCTGCGGCTTTAGCTGCAGGAACTGCATCTGTAGTCTTTTTGCTACGAGAACGTCTTGTTTTAGCTTTCTTAGCCGAAGAGTCCTTAGCCATATTTTCGTTGAAGTCAACCAATTCAATAAAGCACATAGCTGCATTATCTCCCAGACGGTTACCCGTTTTAATGATGCGAGTGTATCCACCCGGACGATCGCTAACTTTCTGAGCTATTTCCTGGAATAGTTCAGTTACAGCGTACTTGTCTTGCAATGAGCTAAACACCACACGTCTTGAATGTGTAGTATCTTCTTTAGATTTGGTAATTATTGGTTCAACAAACTTACGTAGAGCTTTTGCTTTTGCCGTTGTGGTAAAGATTCTTTTATGTTTAATTAAAGAACAGGCCATATTGGAAAGCATCGCTTCACGGTGAGTTGCTGTACGACCTAAGTGGTTGAATTTTTTATTATGTCTCATCGTTATACTTACTCTTTATCTAATTTATATTTCGTGATATCCATACCGAATGACAAGTTCAGGCTCTCAAGCAACTCATCAAGTTCTGTAAGTGACTTTTTACCGAAATTACGGAACTTCAACAGATCATTCTTGTTGAACTTAACCAATTCACCCAGTGATTCAACATCAGCAGCCTTCAAACAGTTCAAAGCACGAACGGATAGATCCATATCAGCCAATTTGCTCTTCAACAATTGACGCATGTGAAGTACTTCTTCATCGAACTCTTCATTGCCATCAGTATCTGCTGTTTCGATCGCGATCTTTTCATCTGAGAACAGCATGAAGTGATGAATCAAAATCTTAGCTGCCTCTTTCAAGGCTTCTTTCGGATGAATGGAACCGTCGGTTTCAATCTCCATAACCAATTTTTCGTAGTCGGTCTTCTGTTCAACACGGAAGTTTTCAACAGCATACTTCACGTTACGTATCGGCGTATAAATAGAGTCGATAGCGATCACGCGAGGATCTGTGATAAGCTCACGGTTTTCATCAGCAGGCACATAACCACGTCCTTTGTTGATGGTTAATTCGATTTGGAAACTTACTTTCGAGTCTAACCGGCAAATAACCAACTCTGGATTCAAAATTTCGAATCCGGTTAACTGCTTGCCTATCTCTCCGGCCTTGAACACTTCGGAGCCCGAAACAGTAATACTCACTTTTTCATTCTCTATGTCGTCTACGATGTGCTTGAACCGTACTTGTTTCAGGTTCAGGATAATGTTAGTTACATCTTCAATAACACCGGGGATAGTACCAAATTCATGTTCTACACCTTCGATCTTAATGGATGTAATAGCAAAACCTTCTAGAGATGACAGGAGAATACGGCGCAAAGCATTACCTATCGTAATACCGTAACCGGGTTCTAACGGGCGGAATTCAAACTTTCCGTAGAACTCGTCCGCTTCCAACATTAATACTTTATCGGGTTTTTGAAATGCTAATATCGCCATGGAAATCAATTATTATTTAGAATACAATTCTACGATCAACTGCTCTTTTATGTTTTCAGGAATGTCAGCTCTTTCGGGCAGATGCAGTAATTTCCCGCTCATTGAAGCCTGATCCCATTCAATCCATGGATATTTGCTGTGGTTGAAGCCAGATAGGGCATCAGCAACAACTTCCAGGGATTTTGATTTTTCTCTAACACCTACTACTTCTCCCGGTTTAAGAGAGTAAGAAGGGATGTTAACCACTTTACCACCTACGGTAATATGACGGTGAGACACTAACTGACGAGCTGCAGCACGTGTAGGAGCAATACCTAAACGATATACAACATTGTCTAAGCGTCCTTCCAGCAATTGCAGAAGCACTTCACCGGTAATACCTTTGGAACGTGAAGCTTTATCAAACATATTACGGAATTGTTTTTCCAATACACCGTAAGTATATTTTGCTTTTTGCTTCTCTTTTAATTGTGTTCCGTACTCTGATGTTTTTCTCTTACGAGAGTTACCATGCTGTCCGGGAGGATAGTTCTTTTTAGAAAGTACTTTATCCGGTCCGAAGATAGGTTCACCAAACTTACGGGCAATTTTTGTTTTTGGTCCAGTATATCTTGCCATTTTTTAATTGTTTTAATGTTCCGTTGGAATCCAAAACCGTGCAGCCGCGATTACAGAGAGGATAAGGTCTATGTGCAATCTATTCACAACCAGGGATTCGCTATACGTGAAACTATAGTTTAATTATACTCTTCTCTTTTTAGGAGGACGACAACCGTTGTGTGGTAGTGGAGTAACATCAACAATTTCTGTTACTTCGATACCTGCACCATGGATGGTACGGATTGCAGACTCACGTCCGTTACCCGGTCCTTTTACGTATACTTTCACTTTTCTCAAACCAAGATCATACGCTACTTTCGCACAATCCTGAGCAGCCATCTGAGCAGCATAAGGAGTGTTCTTTTTAGAAGAACGGAATCCCATTTTACCTGCAGAAGACCAGCTTATTACCTGTCCATCGCTGTTGGCAAGCGTTACAATAATGTTGTTGAAAGAAGAATGAATATGAGCTTGACCCATTGCGTCAACCTTTACATTTCTCTTCTTTGCTGCGACTGATTTCTTTGCCATATTACCTATTATTTAGTAGCTTTTTTCTTGTTTGCAACTGTTTTCTTCTTACCCTTACGAGTACGGGCATTATTCTTAGTGCTTTGTCCTCTCAAAGGCAAGCCGATACGATGACGAACTCCGCGGTAGCAACCGATATCCATCAAACGTTTGATATTCAGTTGGACTTCTGAACGAAGGTCCCCTTCTACTTTGTATGATTCGCCAATTACTTCACGTACTTTGGCTGCCTGGTCATCTGTCCAGTCTTTCACTTTGATATCGCGATCAACACCTGCTTTTTCCAAGATAGAGTTTGATGCACTACGACCGATACCATAGATATAGGTCAAAGCAACTTCTCCTCTTTTATTTTGTGGCAAGTCTACACCAACTATTCTTATAGCCATATATTTTCTTTAATTAATTTGCAAAATTAATAAATTATCCCTGACGTTGTTTAAACTTCGGGTTTTTCTTGTTAATCACGTACAAGCGGCCTTTTCTTCTGACGATCTTACAGTCGGCAGTCCGCTTCTTTAAAGATGCTCTTACTTTCATATCTTATTATTTTATTTGTATCTAAAAGCAATTCTACCTTTCGATAGATCATACGGAGACATTTCTACTTTTACCTTATCACCTGGAAGGATCTTAATGTAGTGCATACGCATCTTCCCTGAAATATGAGCGGTAATTTCGTGTCCGTTCTCCAACTCTACACGAAACATAGCGTTTGACAACGCTTCTACTATTATTCCGTCTTGTTCAATTGCTGTCTGTTTAGCCATATATAAAATTAAATTGCATTATTTCCTAAAACTTCTTCTAAAAACTCGAATGAAGAAAGAATTTGTGGTCCGTCAGGACGTATTGCTATACAATGCTCAAAGTGAGCAGAACATTTCTTGTCTCTAGTACGCACAGTCCATCCGTCTTTTTCCATCACCACATTGCGACGTCCCATATTAATCATCGGTTCTATGCAAATGCACATTCCATTGCGTAATAATGGGCCGTAACCGCGACGCCCGTAATTGGGTACTTCAGGTTCTTCATGCATTTGTCTACCAATACCGTGACCTACCAGTTCCCGTACTACCGAGTAACCTTTGGATTCACAATAGGTTTGAATTGCACTCCCTATATCACCAATACGTTTACCTTCTACTGCCTGTTCTATTCCTAAGTAAAGAGCTTCTTTTGTTGTTTTCAGTAACTGCTTTACCTCAGGGCTAACTTCTCCCACGCAGAAAGTATAAGCTGAATCTCCCGTAAATCCATTCAATGTTGTACCAATGTCGAGCGATACAATATCCCCTTCCTGCAAAACCTGTTTTGCAGAAGGAATACCATGCACCACTACGTCGTTTACAGAAGCACAAATTGAATTGGGAAAACCACCATATCCTAAAAAGGCCGGAACCGCTCCATGATCCCTAATGAATTCTTCCGCAATCTTATCTAATTGAAGCGTAGAGACTCCCGGGGCAATATGCTTGGCTAATTCGCCATGTGTCTTGCCGACCAGTTGATTTGCCTCACGCATCAACTCTAATTCTTCATCTGTTTTTAAATAGATCATTCTAATTAATAAGCAGCGGCCGAGCCTGCACGACCTTTAATTCTTCCAGACTTCAACAATCCGTCATAGTGACGCATCAACAAATGACTTTCAACTTGTTGTAGTGTATCCAATACAACACCAACCAAGATTAATAGAGAAGTTCCTCCAAAGAATTGTGAGAACTCCATACTAACCCCAAACATACGGGCAAAAGCCGGCATGATAGCTACCAATGCCAGGAAGAATGCACCCGGAAGGGTGATACGGTCCATAATAGCATCTATATAATCTTTAGTATGCTTGCCTGGTTTAACGCCAGGAATGAATCCGTTATTTCTCTTCAAATCATCTGCCATTTGGGTAGGGTTGATTGTTATTGCAGTATAGAAATAGGTAAATAAGATAATCAGCAATGCGAATACAAAGTTGTACCAGAATCCCGTATTATCCATAAAAGCAGACCAGAATGGGCTTACTTCACCTGTATTGGAAAATCCAACTATTGAAATAGGAATAAACATGATTGCCTGAGCAAAGATGATTGGCATAACATTCGCAGCATTTACCTTTAAAGGGATATACTGACGTGCTCCACCATATTGTTTATTTCCTACGATTCTCTTAGCATACTGCACTGGAACTTTACGTACTCCTTGTACCAATAAAATGGCACCGGCGATAACCAGTAACAAGAATAACATTTCAAACAAGAACATCACCAAACCACCGGTACTTTCACTTTGACGGGAAATAAATTCCTGGAAAAGCGAATGCGGTAGACGGGCGATAATCCCTACAAGGATGATAAATGAAATACCATTCCCTATACCCTTATCTGTGATTCTTTCCCCTAACCAGAGTACAAACATACTACCTGCAGCCAGAATAACTGTTGCGTAAATAGTAAAGAATATACCACCTGGCAAAGCAGCACCAACTGCTCTCAATTGCACACTTAAGTTAACAAGATATGTAGGTCCTTGTAGCAAAAGAATAGCAATAGTCAGGTAACGTGTGTATTGATTGATCTTTCTCCGGCCACTTTCACCTTCACGTTGCATTTTCTGCATTGCAGGAACAGCGATTGCCAACAACTGCATCACGATAGAAGCAGAGATGTATGGCATGATCCCTAATGCAAAAATAGACGCATTGGCAAATGCACCTCCGGAAAACATATCCAATAAGGCTAACAAACCACCTCTTGTCTGATCTTGGAGCGCTGTTAATGATTGAGGGTCTACACCCGGAATCACAACATAAGTTCCGAAGCGATAAATCGCAACAAACAAAAGTGTGGTGAGGATCCGATTTCTCAGATCCTCTATTTTCCAAATATTTTTAATCGTATCAACTGCTCTCATAACTTAGAGTTTAACTGCTGTTCCACCTACGGCCTGGATAGCAGCTTCTGCACTCTTAGAGAAAGCGTGTGCTTCCACATCGATTTTTGCAGTGAGGCTACCTTTGCCAAGAATTTTAACTAACTGAGAAGCAGAAATAAAGCCAGCTTCAATCAAGTCACTTACTCCGATCTTTGACATCTGCTTAGCATCAGCCATTTCCTGAAGAGTTGAAAGATTTATTGCTTTATATTCTACACGGTTAATATTCTTGAAACCAAACTTAGGTAAACGTCTTTGTATAGGCATCTGTCCACCTTCGAAACCAACTTTCTTGGAATATCCGGAACGCGACTTTTGTCCTTTATGACCTCTAGTTGAAGTTCCTCCCAATCCTGAACCCGGACCACGTCCGATTCTTTTTCTGGTCTTGGTAGCTCCTTCCGCTGGTTTTAAATTTGATAAATTCATATCTATATTAGTTTTATCAATTATTACTTTTCTACTGAAACCAAATGTTTCACTTTCTCAACCATACCCAAGATAGAGGGAGATGCTTCATGTTCAACAACCTGATTCATCTTCTTCAGACCTAATGCGTCCAATGTTCTTTTTTGGTCTTTCGGGCACTTAATTCTACTTTTAACTTGCTTAACTTTAATAGTTGCCATAATTCATCCTCCCAATTAACCTTTAAACACTTTTTCTACAGACACACCTCTATTTTGAGCTACCATCAATGGGCTTCTCATCTCGCTCAGTGCAACGATAGTTGCTTTCACCAAGTTGTGAGGGTTAGAAGATCCTTTTGATTTAGCCAAAACGTCGGTAATACCAACACTCTCTAATACCGCACGCATAGCACCTCCGGCTTTAACCCCGGTACCGTGTGTAGCTGGTTTCAGGAAAACCTGTGCTCCACCATATTTTGCTAATTGTTCATGAGGAATAGTTCCTTTATGAATCGGTACTTTTATCAGATTCTTTTTAGCAGCTTCAACACCCTTTGCAATGGCTGTTGTTACTTCACCAGCTTTGCCTAAGCCCCAGCCAATGATTCCATTTTCGTCTCCAACTACAACAATAGCTGCAAAACTAAATGTACGTCCCCCTTTTGTTACCTTAGTAACACGGTTGATAGCAACCAATCTGTCCTTCAACTCTATGTCGTTGGTTGATTTAACTCTATTTACCATCTTCATTAAAATTTAAGGCCACCATTACGTGCTGCGTCTGCTAATTCTTTAATTCTCCCGTGATACAAATATCCGTTACGGTCAAAAACAACTGTTTGGATACCCGCTTCCTGCGCGTTCTTTGCAATCATTTCACCTACTTTAGCTGCCATTTCCTTTTTAGGAGCTTTTTCTTCCATTTTCAAGGAAGATGCAGCAGCCAGAGTTCTTCCGGTTGTATCATCAATCACCTGTGCATAGATTTGCTTATTGCTTCTAAACACAGACAGGCGTGGACGTTCGGTTGTACCCGAAATCTTACCACGTATGCCTTTCTTTATCTTTAATCTTCTTTGTTCTTTCGTTGTCATGATAATTTCAGTTTACGTAGATTACTTACCAGCTGATTTACCAGACTTTCTGCGAATCACTTCACCCACAAACTTAATACCTTTACCTTTATACGGCTCCGGTTTACGGAATGAACGGATTTTTGCGCAAACTTGTCCGATTAATTGCTTATCAGCTGATTCAAGGATAATAAGAGGTGCTTTGTTTCTCTCCATCTTTGTTTCCACCTTAATTTCAGGAGGCAACATCATATAGATGTTATGAGTATAACCCAATGAGAAATCCAATAATTGGCCTTGATTTGATACACGGTAACCAACACCGATCAATTCCATTTCCTTGGTATATCCTTCAGATACTCCAATTACCATATTATTAATCAATGAACGATACAGACCATGAAGTGCACGATGATTACGTTCATCTGTTGGTCTAGTTACTTCAATCACACCGTCTTCAAATTTCACAGTGATATCAGGATTCACTTCTTGTGCAAGTGTTCCTTTCGGGCCTTTCACTGTCACTACACTATCCTTAATGGTAACTGTTACACCGGCCGGTACCTGAATGGGTAATTTTCCTATTCTTGACATTCTTCTTTCCTCCTAATTAATAAACATAACATAATACTTCACCGCCAATCTTCAGATCGCGGGCTTCTTTGTCAGTCATCACACCTTTAGAAGTAGAAACAACGGCAATACCCAAACCATTCAATACTCTCGGCATGTCTTTGTAACCGGTGTACTTACGCAAACCAGGCGAAGAAACTCTCTCAAGTTTCTTAATCGCATTTACTTTGTTTACCAAGTCATACTTCAAGGCAATCTTAATTGTACCTTGAGGACCATCTTCTACAAACTTGAAATTCAAGATGTAGCCCTTGTCGAAAAGGATCTTTGTGATCTCTTTCTTTAAATTTGACGCCGGCACTTCTACAACTCTGTGCTTCGCTTTGATTGCATTACGCAATCTCGTCAAATAATCTGCAATAGGATCTGTCATATATAAATGAATTAAATTGATCCCGTCTACCGGGACAATATTTAAACTAAAAAATCGCTTTTACCAACTTGCTTTCTTAACACCCGGGATTAAACCATTAGATGCCATTTCGCGAAATTGAATACGGGAAATACCGAACTGGCGAATATAGCCTTTCGGACGACCTGTTAATTTACAACGATTGTGTAAACGTACAGGAGATGCATTCTTTGGCAAAGCCTGCAAGCCTTCGTAGTCACCTTCAGCTTTCATCTTTGCTCTTTTTTCAGCATACTTGGCAACCATTTTGGCTCTCTTCACCTCGCGGGCTTTCATTGATTCTTTTGCCATATCTTCTTAATCTTTTTTAATATTCTTAAAAGGTAAGCCAAATTCTCTCAATAAAGCATACCCTTCTTCATCTGTTTTCGCAGAGGTCACAAAGGTAATATTCATTCCCAATATTTTAGTAATATTATCAATATTAATTTCAGGGAAGATAATCTGTTCCTGGATTCCGAGGGTATAATTACCTCTTCCGTCCAGTTTACTCTCGATACCTTTGAAGTCACGAATACGAGGAAGAGCAACGCGAACGAGTCTTTCCAGGAATTCATACATCTGCTCACGACGCAATGTTACCATTACACCGACAGGCATTTTTTTACGCAGTTTGAAGTTTGAAATATCCTTCTTAGATATAGTTGCAACAGCTTTTTGACCTGTAATAGTAGTCAATTCTGTAATAGCAACATCGATAATTTTCTTATCGGCTGTAGCCATACCTAAACCTTGATTGATAACGATCTTCTTCAATACAGGAACCTGCATTGATGATTTATATCCAAACTCTTTTGTCAAAGCAGGAACAATTCTGTCCTGATATTCTTTCTTAAGACTAGCAGTATCGTTCATTACTTAATTTCCTCCCCTGATTTTTTTGCATAACGTACTAATGCACCCTTGTCATTCAATTTACGACCAATACGTGTCGGTTTTCCTGATTTAGGATCGATCACGTTCAGATTGGAAATATGAACGGGAGCTTCTTTCTTCTCAACGCCTCCTTGCGGATTCTTTGCATTAGGCTTAGTATGTTTTGATACCATATTAATACCTTCAACAATAGCACGGTTATCTTTTACAAACACTTGTAAAACACGACCTGTCTTGCCTTTGTCTGCTCCGGTATTAACAAATACTATATCGCCTTTTTTGATATGTAATTTCATTACTCTACGATTTATTAAAGCACTTCAGGTGCAAGTGAAACAATTTTCATGTTCGTAGCGCGAAGTTCACGAGCAACCGGACCAAAGATACGGCTACCACGGATATCACCGGCTGCATTCAATAATACGCAAGCGTTATCATCGAAACGGATGTATGAACCATCCTGACGGCGAATTTCTTTTTTCGTGCGAACAATAATGGCTTTTGAAACCGCACCTTTTTTAACTTCACTGGCAGGGATTGTGCTCTTAATAGCAACCACAATCACATCTCCTACAGTGGCATATCGCTTTCTGGTACCGCCCAATACGCGAATACATAAAGCCTCTCTAGCTCCGCTGTTATCAGCGACGACTAATCTTGATTCTGACTGTATCATCTTACTTAGCTCTTTCGATTATTTGAACTAGTCTCCATCTCTTTGTTTTGCTCAAAGGACGCGTCTCCATAATTTTTACGGTATCGCCGATATTGCAATCGTTCTTTTCGTCGTGAGCATGATATTTCTTCGTTTTATTAACGAACTTTCCATAAATGGGGTGTTTTTCCTTCCATTTAATAGCAACTGTGATGCTCTTATCCATCTTATTGCTGGTAACCACGCCCGTTCTTTCTTTTCTTAAATTTCTAGTTTCCATCAGGCTCATTTTTTGTTGTTAAGTTCTCTCTGGCGCAATTCTGTTTTCATGCGCGCAATTGTCCTGCGTTGTTGTTTAATCTGTGCAGGGTTGTCCATAGGCGAAATGCTATGGTTGATTACTTTCAGGTCGTAAGCTGCAGTTTCTGCATCTACTCTTTCCAGTAATTCTTTTGTACTCAGTTCTCTAATTTCTGCAATCTTCATAACAATTACGCATTTTGATTATTCATGTCATAATCACGTCTCACAACAAACTTTGTTGTTACAGGAAGTTTTTGCGCAGCTAAACGCAAAGCTTCTTTAGCAACATCAAACGGAACACCTTCTATTTCGAAAATGATACGTCCTGGAGTAACAGGCGCCACGAATCCTTCGGGGTTACCTTTACCTTTACCCATACGTACTTCGGCAGGCTTCTTAGTGATTGGTTTATCCGGGAAGATACGAACCCATACTTGTCCTTGACGTTGCATGTAACGAGTTACAGCGATACGGGCAGCTTCGATCTGACGACCGGTAATCCATTTATTCTCTAACGATTTTATACCAAATGAACCGAAGGAAAGTTGGCTTCCGCGTTGAGCTTCACCCTTCATGCGGCCTTTCTGCATCCTTCTGAATTTGGTTTTCTTAGGTTGTAACATCTTTCTTAATTTCTAATGTTTAACGATTAGGTCTCTTCTTCTTGAAGTTTCTGTCTCCTCTATCTCTGCCAGCACCAGCGTTATCATTTCTGCGTCCGGATTCTTTTTGTTGAGTGAAGTTAGGAGCAAGATCTCTCTTACCATAAATTTCACCGCGACAAATCCAAACTTTAACACCGAGCAAACCAACCTTTGTCAACGCTTCAGCCAGAGCATAATCGATGTCAGCTCTGAAAGTATGCAATGGAGTTCTACCTTCTTTATACATTTCCGAACGTGCCATTTCAGCACCATTCAAACGACCAGAGATTTGCACTTTAATACCTTCTGCTCCCATTCTCATGGTAGAGGCGATAGCCATCTTAATAGCACGGCGGTATGCAATTTTTCCTTCCAGTTGACGAGCAATATTGTTTGCTACAATGACAGCGTCTAATTCAGGTCTTTTTACCTCAAAGATGTTAATCTGAACTTCTTTATCGGTAATTTTTTTCAACTCTTCTTTCAACTTATCAACTTCCTGACCACCTTTTCCGATGATAATGCCCGGACGCGATGTGCAAACAGTTATTGTAATCAACTTAAGCGTACGTTCAATAATAATGCGAGATACACTAGCTTTAGCAAGACGAGCATTCAAATACTTACGGATTTTGCTATCTTCCAGCAAAGTATCGCCGTAATTTTTGCCACCGTACCAATTGGAATCCCAACCACGGATAATACCCAAACGATTACTAATTGGATTTACTTTTTGTCCCATAAATTAATTTTGACTATCGTTGTTACTTAGTGTATCTACAAATATTGTTACATGATTCGAACGTTTGCGAATCCGGTAACCTCTTCCTTGCGGAGCCGGACGCATTCTCTTCAATGTTGTAGCGCAATCAACGCTAATTTCAGAGATAAACAATTCTCCGGTTTCTGCTTTACGCTCGTTCTTTTGTTCCCAGTTGGAAATAGCCGAACGAAGCAGCTTTTCTACTCTTGCTGCAGCTTCTTTGTTTGAAAACTTCAAAACGCCAAGTGCACGAAATACTTCCATACCACGTACCATGTCTACAACGAGACGCATTTTACGAGGAGAAGTCGGCACATTCCGCAGTTTAGCGAAATATTGGGTCTTTTGGGCTTCTTTTCTTGCTTCAGCTGATATTCTTTTTCTAGCACCCATTTTTTATTCGATTCTTTTTTATTTCAGATTCCTGAATTCCTGTTATCTCTTTTTATTACCACCATGGCCACGGAACGTACGTGTTGGAGAGAACTCTCCTAACTTATGTCCTACCATATTTTCAGTAACAAAAACAGGAATAAATTTATTACCATTGTGAACTGCAATTGTATGCCCTACAAAATCAGGGGAAATCATTGAAGCTCTTGCCCATGTCTTAACGACAGTTTTTTTGCCTGATTCATTCATTCCCAGAACTTTCTTTTCAAGCTTTACGTTAATATACGGGCCTTTTTTTAGTGAACGACTCATAGTTTACTTAATTAATCAGATTATTTCTTTCTTCTTTCAATGATATACTTGGAAGAATGCTTCTTAGGAGCTCTTGTTTTCAAGCCCTTAGCATATAAGCCATTGCGTGACCGGGGATGACCTCCGGAAGCACGTCCTTCACCACCACCCATTGGGTGATCAACTGGGTTCATTACAACCCCACGAACACGAGGACGACGACCCATCCAACGGGTACGTCCGGCTTTACCTGATTTTTCAAGACCATGGTCTGAATTTCCAACACTACCAATGGTAGCTTTACATGCAGCAAGAATCTTTCTTGTTTCACCGGAAGGCATCTTAATAATTGCATAAGCACCTTCTTTAGAAGTCAGCTGAGCAAATGCACCGGCAGAACGTACCATTTTGGCACCTTGTCCCGGACGAAGCTCAATGTTGTGAATAATAGTTCCGACAGGTATATTTGCCATTGGCAAAGTATTACCTACCTCAGGAGCGGCGTCGCTTCCTGAAACCACTGTTTGGCCTACTTCCAATCCGTTTGGAGCGATGATATAGCTCTTTGCTCCGTCGGCATAATACAATAAAGCAATACGTGAAGTACGATTTGGATCATACTCGATTGACTTTACAGTTGCAGGAATGCCATCTTTATTTCTCTTGAAGTCGATAAATCTATAACGTTTTTTGTGACCGCCACCGATATAACGCATTGTCATTTTACCTGTGTTGTTACGGCCACCTGAGCGTCCTTTACCTGTTACAAGAGACTTCTCTGGTGTACTTGCAGTGATCTTATCAAATGCACCAATAACTTTGTGTCTCTGCCCCGGTGTTGTGGGCTTTAATTTACGTATTCCCATTTCTTTTTTTAGATATTACTAAAGAAATCTATTATTTCTCCCTCTTTCAACGTGATGATAGCTTTCTTAAATGAAGATTGTTTTCCTGAGATAACACCTGATTTGGTATAACGGCTTTTGCGTTTACCAAAATAGTTCATAGTGTTTACATCAACAACCGTTACATTATACATATCTTCAACAGCTTTCTTTATTTGCAATTTATTTGCATCAGGAGAAACACGAAAACCATAGCGATTCGACATTTTTTCTGTGATCGCAGTTTGCTTCTCTGTTACGATAGGTTTAATTATAATTCCCATTTCTCTACTCCTTATGCTTTAAAAAGTTTCTCGATAACAGCCAATGAACTTTCTGTCAACACAAGGTTGGCAGCATCCAAAATACCGTAAGTATTCAACTCACAAGCTGGTATCACATTTGTTTTCTGCAAGTTACGCGCAGACAAATGTATAATATTATTCTTCTCTGGCAGAACTAAAAGCAACTTCTTGTCAGCTACTTTCAGGCCTTTTGTCATAGCAATAAATTCTTTTGTTTTTGGTGTTTCCATTACGAAGTCTTCCACAACAACAATTGAATTTCCTTGTGCTTTATAAGAAAGAGCTGATTTACGAGCCAGACTTTTCACTTTCTTATTCAACTTAAAGCTATAATCTCTTGGTTTAGGACCAAATACGCGGGCTCCACCAACCAATACAGGTGATTTGATATCACCACGACGAGCACCACCGCCACCTTTCTGACGAATCAGTTTGCGGGTACTACCGGAGATTTCACTTCTTTCTTTTGATTTATGGGTACCTTGACGTTGGTTAGCCAAAAATTGCTTCACATCCAAATAGATAGCATGGTCGTTAGGTTCAATGCCAAAAATCGCATCATTCAAAGTAACCTTTCTTCCGGTATCTTCACCTTTTACATTCAATATACTCAGTTCCATTACTTTTCAATTAATAAGATTGAACCTTTTGCTCCTGGAACCGATCCTTTAACCAATAAAAGATTGTGTTCCGCAATTACCTTAATCACTTGCAGGTTCTGAACAGTTACCCGTTCGTTACCCATCTGACCGGCCATACGTGTTCCTTTGAATACTTTCGCTGGATATGAACAAGCACCAATAGAACCTGGAGCACGCAAACGGTTATGCTGACCGTGAGTAGCTTGACCTACACCACCGAAACCATGACGTTTAACAACTCCTTGGAAACCTTTACCCTTTGATGTACCTACTACATCCACGAAACCTGCATCTTCTAAATAATCCACAGTGATCACATCACCGGCATTATATGCAGTTTCAAAATTCTTGAACTCGGCCAAGAATCTCTTGGGAGTTACACCTGCTTTCTTAAAGTGGCCCATTTCAGGCTGAGTAGTATGTTTTTCCTTTTTGTCCTGGAAACCCAACTGTACAGCTTCATAACCATCTTTTTCGAGCGTCTTAATTTGTGTAACTACACAAGGACCTACTTCGATAACAGTGCATGGAAGATTTTTTCCCTCGGCACTGAAAACGGATGTCATTCCGATTTTTTTTCCTAATAATCCTGGCATTTCACTTTAATTTAATTATCTCACACTTTAATTTCAACCTCTACACCACTGGGCAACTCCAGCTTCATCAATGCGTCAACTGTTTTTGCAGTTGAGCTATAGATATCGATTAATCTCTTATAAGAAGAGAGTTCGAACTGTTCACGTGATTTTTTGTTCACGAAAGTAGAACGGTTCACTGTAAAAATACGCTTATGCGTAGGTAGAGGTATCGGACCGCTAACAACAGCACCGGTAGCCTTTACCGTCTTTACGATCTTCTCGGCAGATTTGTCTACCAAAGAGTAGTCGTAAGACTTTAATTTAATTCTGATTTTTTGGCTCATTACCTAATTATAAATTATAAATTATAAATTGTAAGTGGGGAAAAGAGCCATTTCCTCTCCCCACTCTTTTTTTATTTTACAAGATCTACCCGTCCTTGTACTTCAGTCAATACTTGTTTAGCAATGGCTGTAGAAACAGGAGAATAGTGCGAGAACAACATTGAAGAAGTTGCACGACCCGATGTAATCGTACGTAAAGCTGTTACATATCCGAATGTTTCAGCCAACGGCACTTTTGCTTTCACGATACGGGCTCCTGTACGGCTTGATTCCATACCTTCTACCTGACCGCGACGTTTGTTCAAGTCACCAATTACATCACCCATGTTTTCTTCCGGTGTCACCACTTCTATCTTCATGATCGGCTCCATCAGGATAGGACCTGCCTTAGCAGCAGCTTCCTTGAATGCCTGGATAGCAGCGATCTCGAATGATAACTGATCCGAGTCAACCGCATGGAATGAACCGTCGATCAAAGTTACTTTCAATTGATCCAGCGGATATCCTGCAAGGACACCATTCTTCATAGCTTTTTCGAAACCTTTCTGTACAGAAGGAATAAACTCTTTAGGAATGTTACCACCTTTCACCTGATCGATGAATTGCAGTGTTCCTTCGAAGTCTGCATCTGCCGGCTCAACGCGAACGATAATATCAGCAAATTTACCACGACCTCCGGATTGTTTTTTGTAAACTTCACGAAGTTCAACAGGTTGAGAAATAGCTTCTTTATAAGTAACCTGAGGACGACCCTGATTACATTCCACTTTAAACTCACGACGCAGACGGTCTATAATGATATCGAGGTGAAGTTCACCCATACCGCTAATTACAGTTTGACCTGTTTCTTCGTTTGTTTGTACACGGAATGTCGGATCTTCTTCAGCCAACTTAGACAATCCCATACCCAGTTTATCCAAATCTTTTTGAGTCTTAGGCTCAACGGCGATACCGATAACCGGCTCGGGGAATTCCATAGACTCTAATGTGATCGGATGATTTTCATCACAAAGTGTATCACCTGTACGGATATCTTTGAAACCTACTCCCGCACCAATATCACCACAACCGATCACTTCCATCGGATTTTGTTTGTTTGAGTGCATCTGGAACAGACGGGATATACGTTCTTTTTTACCTGAACGTGTATTAAATACGTAAGAACCTGCATCTAACTGTCCGGAATATACACGGAAGAAACACAAACGTCCTACGTATGGGTCGGTTGCAATCTTAAATGCCAACGCTGTTAATGGCTCCTCAAACAATGGTTTGCGAGTAATAACAACACTTGAATCTGAAGGATCAGTACCTTCGATACATTCAGTATCAGCAGGACTTGGCAGATAAGCACATACACAGTCCAGCAAAGTCTGAACACCTTTATTCTTGAAAGAAGAACCACAGATCATCGGGTTGATCTGCATAGCCAATGTACCTTTACGGATAGCTATTCTGATCTCATCTTCTGTAATAGTAGAAGGATCATCAAAATATTTTTCCATCAAAGCGTCATCACATTCAGCCAGGACTTCCAGCATTTTCTCTCTCCACTCGTTAGCTTCATCCTGCAAGTTGGCAGGTATTTCTTCCGTAGAATATTCAGCTCCCATTGTTTCGTCATGCCAGAAAATAGCCTTCATTGTTACCAAGTCAACAACGCCCTGAAATTTTTCTTCAGCTCCAATAGGAATCTGAATAGGACAAGGGGTTGCACCTAATACATCTTTAACCTGACGCACAACTTCAAAAAAGTTAGCGCCTGAACGGTCCATTTTATTTACATAGCCAAGTCTTGGTACGTTGTATTTATCAGCCTGACGCCATACTGTCTCAGATTGGGGTTCTACACCTCCAACTGCACAAAAAGCAGCAACAGCACCATCGAGAATACGCAGTGAACGCTCTACCTCTACGGTAAAATCCACGTGCCCCGGGGTGTCAATCAGGTTAATTTTAAATTTATCATTATCGTAATTCCAGAAAGTGGTTGTCGCTGCAGAGGTGATTGTAATACCACGTTCCTGCTCCTGCGCCATCCAGTCCATTGTTGCAGCGCCATCGTGAACCTCACCGATCTTATGAGTCAGACCGGTATAGAAAAGAATACGCTCAGATGTCGTAGTCTTTCCGGCGTCGATGTGCGCCATGATACCAATGTTTCTGGTATACTTCAATTGTTCATCAGCTTTACTTGCCATATTTCTTTTTTAATTCTCCTTTTATTTGCCTTAATTAAAATCTAAAATGAGCGAAGGCACGGTTAGCCTCAGCCATACGGTGCATATCTTCTTTGCGTTTGAATGCACCACCCTGGTTGTTAAACGCGTCAACAATTTCTGCCGACAATTTATCAGCCATGGTTTTTCCTCCACGCTTACGAGCGTACAGGATCAAATTCTTCATTGAAACAGACTCTTTACGGTCAGGACGGATTTCAGTTGGTACCTGGAAGGTAGCTCCACCTACACGGCGTGATTTCACTTCGACTTGAGGAGTAATATTATCTAGTGCTGCTTTCCAAATTTCGAGTGCAGACTTTTCTTCGTTAGCTAATTTAGCCTTAACGTTTTCTAATGCGGAATAAAAGATGGTGAAGGCAGTGCTCTTCTTTCCATCAAACATCAAATGGTTAACGAATCTCGTTACCTTTACATCACCGTAGACTGGATCCGGGAGGATCTGTCTTTTCTTTGGTTTTGCTTTTCTCATTTTTTCTCAAAAAATTTTGTTCTTGTCTTTGGTTGTTCAGTCTTCAACAAGTTCCTCTGAACCGTTTACTCAACCTTATATATCCAAATACTCAAACTGCTTTAATACTTTCTTTTAAAAATCTCAGTTTGAAAGGGGATGTTACTTCTTAGCTGCTTTCGGACGTTTTGCACCGTATTTTGAACGACGTTGCGTACGGCCACCAACTCCAGCTGTATCCAATGTTCCGCGAACGATATGGTAACGTACCCCAGGAAGGTCTTTTACACGACCACCACGTACCAGTACGATTGAGTGC
This sequence comes from Tannerellaceae bacterium, assembly GCA_032073245.1. Classification (GTDB taxonomy): domain Bacteria; phylum Bacteroidota; class Bacteroidia; order Bacteroidales; family Tannerellaceae; genus QVMG01. The sequence goes on along the minus strand of DAMANX010000021.1, from coordinate 67,853 downwards.
TCTTGCAAGTTGTGTCCTTCTCCCGGAATGTAAGAGTTAACCTCTTTACCATTCGTTAAACGTACTCTGGCTACTTTACGCATTGCAGAGTTCGGTTTTTTCGGTGTTGTAGTGTAAACACGTACACATACGCCACGTCTCTGAGGACAAGCGTCAAGTGCAGGTGATTTACCCTTTACTACCAAAGATTCCCTTCCTTTTCTAACTAATTGTTGAATTGTAGGCATTTCTTTTTTCTTTTAAACTTTAAAATATATCTCTAATTCTATTCTCTTTTCCTTATTTCAGGGCTGCAAAGATACACATTATTTCCGTATAACCAATGAGTTACACATAATATATAGGTAAATTTACCCGCCAAAACGGTGCAAAGGTAGTGATTCTTAGGCTTACTACTGCAGAGCGATACTGTTTTATTTAATATAATTAAGAAATATTAATACAACCTTTTCCATTTAGTATAGTAAACAGGTTTCATGAGTTATCTGATTTAATGTGAGTTTACAAGTAACGTCTTCGAATATCGTAAGATTTGAAGATAAATTTTCAACATGGAGACACAGAGAACACAGAGTTGTTTTATTTGATTTTTAAAACATTAATCTCCGTGTTAAAAAAAATAAAATATTCCTCAATTGAATCCAAATAATTATATTGACCTCACGTTAATTATATGTACTAAATATTAGTTTCTTTTATATTTTCCGCAATAGATATACAAAAGAAACCAGATGATTCCCAGTAATAAGGCAAATAAACCGATCTTTAGTGCGCAGTCTTTCCATGTTCCTGTTTCTGCTTTTAAGATGCTTTCTGTTTGTTCAATCAATTTTGTTGCTGATTGGAGAGTTGTTCCGGCTGATACAGCGTGGACAGTTTCTTCTTCCGACTCCTCTTTAGTCGTTATTTCTGTGATCGTGTTAATATATTGCCGTCCCAGACTATCAGGTGGAGACCATTGCGTCCGGCGAAATTCTATCTTGCGGTTACCCGATTGCCTGTTGAATAATTTACTGTTGATACTATCTGAACGAAGCCATGCCGCATCTGCAATCTGTTGGTGTTGAAAATGGTTTTGCCGTTTCATACCACAGGCAGATAGCATTGACAGTATCAGAAATAAAATAAGAGCTTTCATTCTTCCTCCTTCTTTTTGCCATATTTTACACGATAATTATAATCTACTCCAAATAACGCTCCGGCAAAAGTGCTTACCTCGCCAAACCCTATCAACACAGAATTGTGTATCTCACCTTCCGGAGAATAGAAAAATCCCAGGAACAACAAGACAATACCCGCTACAGTCAGCAGTACGGCAATGATTAACTGGCAAGTCACCCTCTGAACTATCCATTTGTGTTTGGCCCCTCTTCCGGTAGCCGGTATTTCTCTTGTTTTCATACATTCAGTAATAAGTAGTAATCAGTAGTTGCATACGGTATTTACCTCATCGCTCACCACTCATCACTCATCAATTTGCGCGCAGCGCAACGTATTCTTCTTCCGCATCAAAGCAAGGACACATCTTGATCCATTCTTCGCGTGTGATCTTTCCGTCACCATTGAGATCTTTGGAGAGGTCACGGTGACCGCAGATACGTGAACCCGGATAACGGCTGATGAGTTGAGAGAGTAGGAGGCGAAGCATTCTTTTCTGTTCTTCCGTACGTGTATCTTCCGGAATGCCTTCCTTATTTAATCCTCCTTCGTAACAAATTCCGACGCTATGACGGTTATACCCTGTTACATGAGCAGGAACCATATCTAATGGACGCATAGGGAAGACATCTCCCGAGCGTCGTATATAGAAATGATATCCTGCCTGTGCAAAACCTCGTGTCAGATGATCCCGTTTCAGTTGTTCGGCTGAATAAGGCTGATCTTCCCGTGTCGCCGAGCAATGAACTACAATCAGATTTACCGGTCTCATAGTTAGAATGTTCCTTCTTCCCCTTCTTCTCCCTTACCTTCGGTTTTGGCAGTATCAAAAGGTTCAAATGAAACTTCCTTACATACTTCTTTCAGCACAGCCCCGGGAGTGAAAATAATCTTTCCCCGTTTAATCTTATGCGCTGTAAACTCTTTCTCTGTAACTGTTCCTTCTGAGCGGAGACTCATACGGAACGTACCCAGTTCACCCAGTTTCACCGTTCGCCCTCCCCGCAGTTCATGATCCATCACCCAATCCAGTGATTCCAGCATACTTCTTACGTCGGCAGGCGAAAATGATGCACGTGCACAGATCAGGTTACAGAGTTCCTTAAGGCCGGTTATTCCTGTAGACCGTGCCATGCCGTAATACTTGTAGGTACCGGCTTCTTCGCCACCTAATAATTTTCTTTTAACTTTCTTAAATTGTACAGCCATTTCATTTTGATTTTCAGATTAATACTATGTATTATTTAACTCACAGGTAAATATATCCAATGCCTGAAATTCAAATCAGCAAGAGTCGGCAAAGGGGAGTAAATGGATGTAAATGAGTGTGTATATATTATGGGGGATTGATTGTGTGATTAGATCTTCGGATATTGTGAAATTTGAAGATTATATCAACATGTAGGGGCAGCCCTATGTGGCTGCCCAATAACTACAAAATCAACAAATTCGGGCGGCCACATAGGGCCGCCCCTACAAGATGAACACCTTCAAATTTTCCTCGATTTGAATATTCTTATCATAACCATGATGAAGTTTTGTCTTCTGCATGGTAGAGGTTGGTTATGGAAATGGTTTGTGTTGGATATGACCGTGATGGGAAACAAACATGTACATAATGGAAAGAGAGAGTAGGTGGTTGATAGGGAAAGGTGGGGAAAAGAAAAGACCCCTGTTAACAAGCGAATCAGGCAGGTTTCGGTTAATTAATTCAGGTTATCTGAGCCGGTTTATCTCAGGATCACCCAAGTGGTCGAAAAGGATGTTGACCTGACGGGGAGTGAATGTCCGTTGATGCTTATGGTAACCTACGCGTCGGAGCTCTTCGAGCAGTTCGGGGTCACGGTTGATCCAACGCGATAGTTGCGATGAGGCGGATTCTGGCCGGATGTCAGGGAAGTACAATACGGCCAGTTCCTGATGGCTGTAGATTGGTTTGCGGTGGGTGTTCATGATTCTAAGGGATTTAAGGTGGTTGAATGATCCGTTGCTTGCTTTTTTAGTGCAAGGTATTCGGCATAGGTGATCGCTGTGGGCGATTCGCCCGGAGGTTCTTCCTGTTGTTTCTGTAGGGCTTCCTCGTCGCGTATGCGTGCCAGGTCGTGATGGCGTTCGGAGGTAAACTGTAGAAGGGCTGCAGCGATAAACAAGGCATCTACCGTTCCGTAGAACCGTCCATAATGTCCGCATTTGAGACGATGGAAGCAAAGCATCAGTTCCGTTATCCGCAAATGGCCATATTCAGTCATGCACAGGCGTGCAAGCTCTTTCTGCCGTGCAACGGTCAGTTTCTCTTTAACACCTGCAAAACAATTAATGTCCTCCAGTTGAAGACAGATCCATACTTCGGCTGTTGGCCATCCGTAACCGTCTGCAACTGTTGCCAGAGTAGGGGCATTGCCCCGGTAGGCACGCATCCAATGGCGGGCAACGAGCAGTTGCAGTCCGGGTGTGAACGTGGCAAGAAATTGCTCACTGTTACCATAGAGTTCACGCATCTTGTTGATTTCCGCGGGTTGCTGCTGCTGCCATCCGGCAGAGTTCACGGTGGCGGGCTGTGTCGCCCGATTCCTGTTTTTCGAATTGATTTGTTTCATAGTTGTTCTTTTTTGTTGTGTATTTTTCTTCTTTCTTTTTTTCTTTTATTTCTTCTCTTTTTCCCTTTCCTTTTGTAGGGGTTTCTGCGGAAGAAACAGGGGTTATTACGGAATTAACCGGGGTTTCCGTAGGGGAAACCAGTGTTTTTGCTGTAGAAACTCCTCTGTTATTTACCGTCAGATAGGTTGTATCTATCTGATTTTTATTGCGTTTACATACTTCAAGGTATCTGCGCTGGATTCCGTTTGAAGTCAAAATCTTACTGTTTTTCAGTGATTTAGCATCAAACAGACGGATCTTTACGCTGTATAGAATGATTTCTTTCACCCGCTTTTCCGGTATATGAAGCGAAAAGCCGATATCGAAATAGAACTCGTCGTAGAGGGGTTGGTAATACCCGTGCGACCTGTAAATCTCACATAGTACAGTGACGAAGACGGCGAGGCCTTCGCTTTGGTACTGTAAGAGGAGTCGTTGTATTTTCCTGTCGCCGACAAGATCGGTATCCATTGGAAAATAGGCTAACCCTTTTTTTAATGGTCGTGCCATAGTTTGTTGGTTTAATTTGTTTGTTACTGCGAAACCTGCAACGCCCGTTCGTTGTGGCAAGGTGATCTTTTCTCACTGCCAAAGCCCGTTCGCATGTCAAAATGATTTGTTTTGATGCGTAACGGGGGGATTATTGCGGTCGGTAGGGGCGGCCCTGTGTGGCCGCCCGAATACGGAGAAATGAATGATTCCCGGGCGGCCACACAGGGCCGCCCCTACAGGTTGCATTCATCAATAAAAATATGCTGAAAGAGGATGGATTCTTTTATGAATCCACTCTCTTTCAGCACACACTTGTTTTATAAAAAGCAGGGAATGGTCTTTATCCATTCCCTGTTATTCCGGAATTTATCTCACAATTATTTTTGTGACGTTATTATCTACTTTTACCATGTAGATTCCTTTTTCCAGTAAAATAGATGTCTCTCCGGCCGGAACATTTTGATTAGTAATCATACGTCCTGCCATTGACACCACATATACATTAACTGGCTGGTTTGTTTGGATAGATAAATATCCATCAGAAGTCCATAAATGTTTACCTCCTATGTTTACATTATCTGTCGGATCCGGGTTAGGGTCGGAACCTTCCAGTTCAAAAACAGCTATAATATCAGTATCGCCATTGATGGTGATGCTGCTGTTGTTTTCCACCGGCTCTCCGTTTACAGTCAGGCTCTTCAGGTACATACCGGCCATTGTCGGAGTAGCAGAGATCGTTACCGAAGTTCCCGCATCCACATAAGAGCCGGAAGTGATCTCGAAACCATTATAGGCCACCTTTATGTTTCCCCATTCACCGGCATCGTATGAAACAGTATACAATACAGGATCAGGATTTTGAGAAGTGTTTGGAATCGGGTGATTCGCTGTTGTCTCCAATGTCCAGTTGCCTGATCCGGGAGAGCTTTCTTTCCACTCAAAGGTTACTCCTTGGCCGGCAGGATGTCCACCAAGCACGGTGATGTCGAACAGGTCATTCGGATCACCTGTAACACCAGTCAGTGTCAGGGCTACATTTATTCCTTGTTCGAGCTCAGTCAGGTCGATCGTGCTCTTAGGAGGGGTATTGACAATCAGGTTATCCGCATCTATTGACGCTCCCTGTTCTACATCAAGGGTTACTTCGTTTAAGGTAAGATCACCCTCTACTGTCAGGTTCCCTATTTTCAGTGTGCCACCGCTTATTTCCATATCGTTGTTGATGGTTGCGGTACCGTCGATTGTGATTGTATTATCGTTGTTGCTTCTGTTATCAATAACGAGCTTACCGTCTCCTCCTACAGGTAAAGTGATATCTCCACTGATTGTAGCATCTCCATTAAATACAGGCACTTCGTTCGGGAAGTTGGCTCCTTTTTCGAAGGTTACATTTCCATTAAATTCTGATCCTCCGTTAAAAGTTATTTCCTCTTTAAAGATAATATCGCCATTGAAAGTGATGTTTGATCCGCTTTCGGTCGTAACATTATCCCCGAAAATTACTTCTTCGCCGCCAGGGTCACTTACTACAATATTACCCCGAATAATTACTTCTTCTTCAAATACTGTACCAGCCGGTACATCACCATCAATAATCAGTGTAACTCTAAAGATAGATAAGGCTTCGCTTACGTCATAATTGCGGTGGAAGCCGGTGTTTCCTTCTTCTGTTACTGTCCGAATTACCGCGCCGCCTGTACCAATTGCTGTTGCTTCGCCGGTTGTTGTAACGGATACTACCTCAGGTTTTAGACTTTTAAATGTGATATTTAACGAACCGGCAATATCCGTATCATAATCGGCTGAAAGGTTACCTCCGCCACCAACAGAAGTATTCCATGAATAATCCAACAGTACCAATCCTCTATCATCCAGTATTGAGATGGGGAGATAACGTTTTTGAATAAAAACTTCTGCTGTTACCGGGTCACTAAAACCGCCTATTGTAGCCACTACAGTGTAAGTTCCGGCATTAACGGGTAAGCCTGCTCCGCTTTCGGAAATTTCTTTGTTTTCCCAGGAATATACAACCCCGGTTCCGTCCAGGATATTGACAACTTTTAAGGCAATTTCACTGCCACTATAAGTAAAGACATGTTGACCGGCATTGTTCATAATACCACCATAGAACACCGGGATTTCATCTGCTTCATATTCGTAAGCACCTAAGTCGACCTGATCAGCAAATCCTCCATGAAGGACACGGGAACGACCATCCAGATCGAAAAAAATATCCCCTAAAAAGTTGTTATCACCTTTATCAATTACAGGAGAGTCTTTTATTAAGCGATAATCACTACCAGCGTAATCGACGAAAATCGTTGTCGGATCAGTTATAACTGTTTCTCCATCCAAACCATTAGAACTAGTTAAATCAAATCCTTGAATTAGATTGTGAGTAGTTGCTGACGGAATTGTTCCAGTAATATTAGAGAGGCCTGTTCCATTCTCATTCCCCCAAACAATACTATTATTGAGAGTAGTATTTCGATCATTATAATCAATACCACCAGTAGCTATATTGCTTTGAGTGTTATTATGAGCTATTGTACTGTTTATTAAACCCAATGAAGAATTTTTGTCCATAAAAATGGCTGAATTTCCTGTCGTACTGGTATTATCTGTTATCAATAGATTAACAGCAGTTACATTACTATTAGACAGACTAATTCCTCCTCCATCACCTGAGGAGTGATTTTTTTTAATTTCTCCATTTTTCAATACTACATCTTTTGCATTATGAACATGTATACCACCAAATTTCTGCTCAGTTTCATTCTCTTCAATCTTAAAATCTTCTATAGTAACAGCATTCGAATTAACTAAATAAACTCCACTATTATTGGTAGTTCGATGATGCCCTTTTACGAATAAACCTTTAATAGTGACATTCTCCAAATTATTCATTAGAATACCACCACTTCCTGCTGCTCCCTCTATCTTATTATCTAAAACATAGACATCCGTAAAATAAGAATTTGTTATTTTCTCAAATACTAAGTTTACTCCTATTGGAGAAATATTATTTTTTACACATAAATTCTCAATATCTACCTCCGAATACCCTATAAAACAACTAACATAACTGCCTCCTTCTGCTGAAATGTTATTTTCTATTGTCAGATCCTTAATGTTTGCTATTGAATAATTTATGGTAAAAGTTACATCCCTGATATTTTCATTATGCTGAACAATGACATTTAATAATGACAATGGGGTCTTTCTTACGGCCGATCCATTACAAAAACCGCCTGCATTACCTCCGATAAGAGCTCTGTTGTTGTATATTATCGAATTACTAAAAGTAATATCACCGACACAAGCTCTTATTCGTAAACCTACATCCTGAGTACCGATGTTTCCCGCTATTTTCAGGTTATTCATTGTAAAGTTTGAACATCCAAAAATATAGACCCCGGCTCCACTTTCACGAGGTAATCTATATTCTTTTTCTATTCCATTCTCTTTTCCCTGAATAGAAATGGCTTTTTTAAACGGGTGTTCTGCTTCTTCCATCTTTGCAGCTGGATCGGCCTCTGTATGTAAAGCACGTCCTCCCGTGACTGTAAAGCCGTCAAATTCAGCATTTCCCATATCATCTTCTCCAATACCAACCACTACATGATATGCTGATTCGTCAACATTAACCGAGCCACTCAAAACTGTCACATTTGTTTCCCAGTCTCTGGCAGTAATACTTGTTTCAGTACCATCAAAACCACCATATAAACTTACATTCTTCCGCAATCTGAAAGATTGATCTCTAATTGTTGTTGGATTGCCTGCTTCATCTATTTCAGCTATCTTTTTGGTTGGTGTATATATACCTTGTGCAACCCATACTTCTCCACCGCCCTCTTCTGCTAGTTCATCAATCATGCGTTGAATATCTTTCGAAGCGTTCTCCCAGCCCCCAATTCCGGTTTTGTTTCCGGCTCCTTGTTCGGTAACGTAACGTTGGGCCTGTATAGCCACTACGCTACACAACGCCACTAATAAAGTAAAAATCTTTCTTTTCATTTTTTTTGTTATTAATTATTTGAATAAATTATTTTAATGAAGTCCTCTACTTCTTCTCTCTTTGTTTTACAGTCATTTTTTCTTTCATTCTCGTTTTTAATTAGCTACTTTTTAATTGTTTTCCTTCTGTCACTTACACAGAATAAGAAAGTTTGGGATGATGTTTTTAACTGTTTGTTTTATAGTTTGTTACACACCATGTTTCCTGTTGGAAAAGTATGATATCAAACATTATTCAAACAACCCCAGGGCACAAACCTTGTAAAACAGGCTTTCAAAGTAGAGTATAAGCATACTCAATCTCTGTTTAGATAATGTCGCCGGTTGAGACCATTTACAGGGAAAATGTCAAACATAATGTAAGCATTAAATTAGATCGCAGATTATGAATGTGTTAACTAGCGTAAAAAGAGAAAACAAAGTATTTGCAGAGACCATCAGATGGGTAACCCATCCTGCCGGTTATGGCTGGGAAACGACCCTCCACTTTGGAGAGATCATTCTTGTTACAGAAGGTAGCTTCTGGATCTCTTTCAACCGCTTTTTTAACCGTCCTATTGAAGAAGGAAGCATCCTTTTGCTGCCTCCGGGATGTCATTTCAAAACCCGGACAGACGGTGGTGTGTCTGTTTGTGTCTTTCGCCTGGAAGGAGACGAACGCCTTTGCAAGGGCAGTTCTTTGGACGATTTAAAATCGGGAAATGCTGACCGGGAACGTGATCTGGCAACTTTACAGATGAACCCGGTTATAAAGGAATTCCTCTTTAGCCTGAAAGAGAATTATGAGAAAGGACTTACAGGTTCCGATTATCTAGAGCTAAAGAAGAAGGAGCTTTTTTACCTGCTATCGGGATACTATACGGCAGAGGAACTCAGCTGCTGGTATCATCCCCTTATGAGTAACAACAGCCGCTTTATGGACTTTGTATTGAAGAACTATAAGAAAGTACGCACAGTAAAGGAGTTTGCTTCGCTCTACAACTGCAGTATATCGAACTTTGAAAAGAAGTTCCGCTTAACCTTTGGTGTTTCTCCTTACCGTTGGATGAGCCAGAAGCGGATAGATGAAGTATACCAGGAGATCATAACTACAGACAAGCCTCTGAACCTGATTGCTGAAGAACAAAAGTTTCTATCCTTACCGCAGTTCACCGACTACTGTAAGAAGCATCTGGGCCACCCACCAGGCAGGTTAAGGCGAATCTCCGTAGAGTAACGAACAAAAACGGGATATGTTGGTTATTTATAAAGGATGAAAAAGAGGGGGTGATGTGGCTTTTAAGAATATCGCTTCTGTCACTGTGTAAGTGACAGAACATTTGTTTATCAACGGCTTACAGGTGGCAAATGTAAATATTAAATTAGAGGTGCGCAAGCATTATCCGGCAGATTTTATGAATTTCTCCACTTTTCGATTGGCGCTATCTAAAACCTTCCTGTCAAACGATCCTAAATAAATCATTGTAGTTCGTTCTGAAGTATGCCCGAGTCCTTCGGAAATAACCCCAAGGGGAATCTCTGCAGCTTTGGCAATCGTAGCCCAGGTATGTCGAGCCACGTGGCTCGACAGTGAAAAATGAAAAGTGAAAAGTGAAGAATTATCTTTCACTTTTAATTTTTCACTTTTCACTTTTAGCAGCGCCGCCAGGCGCTTGAGCCGGTTGTTCTGGGTGCGAAGGGCGCTTTCATATTGGAGGCGTTCGTTCTCTCCCGGTTTCCGTATAAGAGGGAAGACGTAAGGGGAGACGGCTGTCTCTATTTCAAAGTTATTAATAATAGTTTGCATCGTATCGGTAATAGTTACTTCCAGCAGTTGTCCGGTCTTCTTGCGGCGGTAACGGATGGCACCATTCTTTATATCCGTCTTGCGAAGAAAAGCCATATCGACAAATGACATGCCACGGGCAAGGAAAGAGAAGAGAAATAACAACTGTGCCTGACGAAGACCTATCATCCTATGACCGCAGATTTCTTCATTTTTAATTTTTAATTCATTGCTCCGCGCTTCGCTAAGCGATTTCCAATTCTTCATTTCTTCCATTGGATCCCATGCCTGGAGTATAGCCATATCTTCTTTGGAGAGAGCTCTTTTTTTAGTTGTATGTATCCCGGTATAGACACTCGAGAAAGGGTTCTCTCTTTTTTCTTCGATAAGGTGCTCTTTTACGGCCCGGTTGTATATGGCCCTAAGATTACGCATATAGAAAGAGATGGTGTTCATTTCTTTTCCTTCACTCAGCATATATGTCTGGAACTTATGCATCAGGGAGGAATTGATGTGCTTAAAGGAAAGATCATTTCCATAGAAGTTGAGGATTCCGTTACGGACTGTACGATAGGCACGGGCAGTACGCTCACGGCCTTCGGTTATAAGTTCCTCTGAAAGCTTATCAACGTATGAAGAGAGGAGACTGCCGGTCATTCGGCGGCGGTATACTTCTGTTACATCGGCGGCGGTGAATTCGCCCTGTTCTTCCAATCTTTGGATGATGGAAAACATCAGTTCACAGGTTTTCTCCATTTCGGAGTCTACTTCTTTGAGGTAGTGGTAGCGTTTGATATTGGCTACTCCAAGGATTACTCTTCTTTCTAAAGGGTCCCATTCTTCGGAATAGAGTTTCCATTGGGTGGTTACACTACTTGACCGGCGACGGTGGATAACGCGTATGAATACGCTGCCTGCGCTGCGTCTTACTTTAGACGAGGGGCGGAGGTGAAATTGAATTGAAGCCATTTTTAATTGCTTTATGCTTCGCTAAGCGAATGTTGTTTATAAATTATAAATCGGTTAATTACATGCTATACTAATTAGCACGGGTGCAAGGTATGGCTTTTTTAGAACAGTTTATAATATGGGATAGTTGAAAAGAAGCAATGAGCGAAAAGAGATGGTGATAATGGAGCATACTCCTTATTATATAATGAATATGTTAAACCTTTATTCCGATAATGACCTTAATCTTTACTACTATATTATTCCAACACAAGGATTGACCCTTAATCCGAATCTGGTTCATAGTCCTGGTTGGGAATAAATATACATCAAACACGGAGGCTTTTCAAGTCTCCGTGTTTGTTAAATCAATTACTCATATTATCTTTACAAAGGGAACAGTTCCTACAATATTTAATAACAATAATCAGATGAATAAGACAAAATTGTATATAGCACTCATTGGTTTAATATGTTACTCTTTTCAAATGAATGCTCAATCAAAACAAGAACGAACATGGATCTCTAACTCTGAAAAGATACGGGTCATCTCCTATAATATCCTGGATGGCTTTGATGGATTAAAAGATATGGATAGGATCGAGCGTATGGTCGAATGGATTAAAGAGAAAGATCCTGAGATTATGGCCTTTCAGGAGCTGGTTGGCTTTAAACAAAATGATCTACAGAAACTGGCTGAATCTTATGGTCACTCTTATGCAGTAATTCTTAAGGAAGATGGTTACCCTGTTGGAATTACCTCCAAGAAACCTATACAGGTTGTCAATAAACTTATAGAAGGTTTTTGGCATGGTGTATTGCATGTAAAGACGTATAATATGGATTTTATTGTATTACATTTAAGCCCTTCTCAAAAGGATTTTCGCATGAAAGAAGCCCAAAAGATCACAAACTATATCAATGAGAATTGTCCTCAGAGTTGTTTGGTTATGGGAGACTTTAACTCCGAATCTCCGTTCGATGCAGATGAATTGGAAACACATGTAAAATATATGATGAGAATAGGTGCCGGTTCAGCCGAGAACCAGAAAAGAAAGCCCAGAAATCCAACTGTTAATTACTCTGTTCAATCTATATTTCTCAGTACAGAATTAGAAGATGTATGCCGTTTATTTGTAAAAGCAGATAAAAGAACTACATTCCCAACCCGGATATTAACAGACACGAGTAAAAGGGAAGATCTGCATGCATTATCAGGTTCTCGCATAGATTATATCCTGGTTGCACCGGATATATTAAACAAATGTGTAGATGCTTTCATCTGGAATGGAGAAGATACAGACTATTTATCAGATCATTATCCTATTGGAGTAGATCTTTTGCTTGAACAATCTTCACATTGAAGCCTTTTTGCAATTCGTCCTATACTTAACCCCTGTACAACAATAGAGAAGACTACAACAAAATAAGTAATGGAAACAATTGCATCCCTGAAAGCTAAATCTGTAATAGAAAGGGCCAATGCAATAGAAACACCTCCCCGTAACCCTCCCCAAACCAAAACAAAGAATGTTGTTTTAGAGAATTTTTCTTTAAAAGGAATGACTAATGTGGGTATTTTTATTGATATATAACGGGCTATTAATACGATTAGAATACTAATTAAACCAGCCAACCAATAATTTTTCAAAGTTGGGATTAAAAGGATTTCAAAACCTATAAGAAGGAATAAGACAGCATTTAGTATTTCATCTGTCAACTCCCAAAAAGTTCGTAGAAAATTGTTTTCTATATGCTTGATCTCGCTATATTTTCGGTTTGCATTTCCTATGACAAGTCCGGCACTAACCATTGTTAGTGGCCCTGATATTCCCATAGCTTGTGAAATAATATATCCTCCAATTACTACAGACAATGTTATTAAAACAGACAATTTATAATCTCCTGTCCGAATCATTGCATGAAAACCCAAATAGCCCAAACCTAAACCGACCAATATCCCACCGGCAATCTCTTTTACAAGAAGCCAGGAAATAGATAAAAAAGTTATATCGCTTAATTGTTCTGTCCCCTGTGCCAGATTATATATTAATGTAAAAGCAATTACAGCCATACCATCATTAAAAAGGGATTCTCCGGTCACCTTTGCCTCCAATGCTTTGGATACTTTTGCTTCCTTTAAAATACTTAAGACAGCAATAGGATCAGTGGGAGAAATGAGTGCACCGAACAATAAACAATAAAGAAGAGAAAGCTGAATATGAATTCCCACCAAGGGAAGTAAAAAACCTAAAGCATAATACAAACCAAATCCTACAATAAAAGTGGATAAGACTACACTCAAGGTAGAAAACACAATAATGGATAACTTCTGTTCTTTTAAATCATTTATATTAATCTGTATAGCACCCGCAAAAAGAAGAAAATAGAGCATACCACCCATTAATAATTGGGTAAAATCAACATCATCCAATAAATGATGAAGTTCTGCTAAAGGTTCAGGAGAAATTCGTCCGACAACAACAAGCGCCAGAGAAAATATTATAGCAATTACCATAATACCTATGGTAGACGGCAACTTCAGAAAACGAGCATTTATATAAGCAAAAACGGTTGCAATGATTATAAGTACGGAAAAAGAATAAAATAATCCCATTGATCATATTACTTATTTGATCTTTAGTTTTGGTGCGATCTGTTCTTATATTTTTTAGCCCACTCACGTATTGTATCACTTCCTATTTCCACACCATATTTCTTTGCTTTTAAAAGGATACGGTGAGCCAACAATGGTTTTTTACTATCATCGGCATAACGGAAATAAGATTCCGCAGCGTGCACATGTGCCGCATCAGGCATCGGAAATTCACGTTCGTTTGGGATACCAAAATCAGAGGGGCTTAGTTTTTTTCGAGTTGTCGATGTAAGCTTATCGGTCTTATTGCTCTGCGTACTCATATCTTAATCTTCAAGAATTATTTATCTGTTACACTTTTTATTTTAACAGAACAAAAAAAGACACCTCTTTGTTCTAATCGACTCACTATTTGAGGATAACAGGCAGAAAAATAAAACTTTGTATTTTGAACAAAAGAGAATAAGGCTTTGTTAGATATAAAAAAGAAACTCAAAAAATAATAACTGTTTTAATAAAAAATTACGATTATGGGATTAGGTATTTTATGGTCAATTATTATTGGCATTTTGGCCGGTGCAATTGCAGGCTGGCTAATGAAGGGAAGTGGATTTGGAGTTATAATGAACTTGATTGTAGGTCTTGTAGGTAGTGTTTTAGGAGGATGGATCTATGGCCTTCTTGGCTTTACAACCACAAGTATTATCGGTTCATTAATTATGTCTGTAATTGGAGCTGTTGTACTACTATGGATAGTTTCACTCATTTCCAAAAGAAGTTGATATAGAAATATACAAAAGATTTAATTAGTAAAAAATAAAATATTATGAGTATTTATAAATTTGTTATTGGAGCAGTAGTAGGTGTAGCCGCAGGTTATGCAATCGCTCGTATGCAGGAAAAAGGCTGTTTTAATGAAGTTTGTGATAATCTGAATGATTTCGCAGCAACAGCAAAGAAAAACGCAAAGAATTTGATCGACCGGGGTGCCAATGAATTGGAATACATTAAAGACCGTGCCGGTTATAAAGTAGAAGAAGGGAAAAGACAAATAGATGATGCTATGCGTTGATTTATCCCCTTCCCTATTACAGAAAAAACTAACTCGATAGAGATAAAATAAAAAGAATGCAGAAGTAATATCTGCATTCTTTTTTTATGTACAAAAGGGGAATTATCAATAGGTTAAATCACCACGTACAATTTCCTCCTTATTTTTATCCCAGTACATTGTACGTCCTTCCAGATAAGCACGGGTACCCATGTGTGCTGTCATAGCCTCATCAAAAGCCTGGTCTATATTACAGCTTGGAGTTCTTCCCTGACGGATACATTCCAACCATTCACGTATATGAAGGTGCGTTGTATCATAGCGTTTACCATTTACATACGTATAGAGTAAACCACGTTTTGCAAAATACAATTCAGTGGGAGATGTGACAGTATCTGAACTATTTTGACCTGGTACATACGTATAGAAAGGAGCATCTGTTGGAATAACACCCTGACTGATCTTTTGTGCATATCGGTCTGAATCACGGTCAACAGTGATCTCCAGAATATTGGAAACTTCCATGGAAGCATCAGTGCCCATAAAGACTTTTCCACGGTTACGTGAGCTAGCCAAGGTAGCGCTATAGAGCATCGTCATATTATTATCAGGAAATTCAAATGTCGTTTGCAATACATCAGGAACAGTTCGTCCATCTTTGAAATAATAAACACCGCCAGATGAGGTAGCCGAATGAGGTATACCCACATGCATAATCTGATTCACTGCATCATATTCATGTGTCAATAAGTCTCCGGATAAACCGGTACTATAATCCCACCAACAACGCCAGCGGAAGAAGCGTTCGAGGCTAAATTTGCTACGATCTTCAGGCCCTACATAACGTTCCAGATTATACTTCATCATATAATCCATATACTCTTTAACCCGTTCTTCAGGTCCTTCGAACTGCCTCCAGTCAATAGTAGTCGGATTGGACCCTTCAATAATATCATATACCCACGCACCATTCGGTGAATTACGGTTTGTGCACACCTCGATCAGGTTTACATTGCCCAATAAACCATTCTTAATTATTTCCTCTGCTTTTTGATAACAGTCCGTCTGGCGTCCCTGATGGCCTAATTGAAATACCACACCTGTCTGACGTATAACATCACGCACCATATATGTTTCAGGAACTGTCCACGAAAGAGGCTTTTCCACATATACATGCTTACCTGCCAGAGCTGCGTCCATCGACATTGTACTATGCCAATGATCGGGGGCTGCTATGATAACAGCGTCAATATCATCGGCAGCCAATAGTTCTTTATAGGTACGATAACGTTTAGGTGGTTTTCCAAAAGATTTACCATTGGAACCCTCCCGGTTTATATTTGAACCGGCCAATACCGCATCGTTACCATACACGTCAAAGATATCACAAACACCATTTACAACCACATTCAAGTCATCCTGTTCCAGGTATTGTTGATAACGCGTATCATTTTTATTATTCTTATGCCCTTCAATCATTGAATCTATCCAGGATGGTTCAGCAAAACCGGCAGCACGCAAGAGTTGCTTTCCACGAATACCAAAACCTATAATACCCAGACGAATCTGACGGCCGTCTTTTAATGGTTCCAGATAGGAGGCTTGTTGATTACTTACTTTAAATACATCTGAGATATTACGATCTTTCAATGCATCTTTACGCTTTTGGTATACACCGTAAGCCAAAGCTCCAAGAACAGGCACGGTTGCAAGCGTTTTTAGGGCATCACGGCGACCTTTATCAGGTTGTTGCTCCTCATTCGATTGTTTGTTTACTTCTTCAGCCATCGTATCAGATTAATTTAAATTTGAGTAATTTAGGAAAGCGTCTTGCAAGAACCCGGTCTATACCATATTTACGCGAAGTAGAGAATACACAAAGTAATCCCAAAGCGGCAAATTCAACGAGGTTTTTGTCAATCCAGAGATACGAACCTTCAAACGGCATCATATAATCAGCGCCGATAAAAGATGGATGAGAGAGAGTATACATTAACAATAGAATCATTCCTCCAACTGAAGAGAGGCGATAAAGAATACCTAATGTAAGTCCTAAACCAATTAACAGGAGTGCCCACATATTTAACTCATTGATGAGATACATCAACCAGTCATGCTGTGTCAAACTAATAAAAAAAGAGGCGGCAGGCCCTTTCGAGTCCAATAAGTATGGTAGGGAAGTCCAATGAGGATTCATTAATTTCACTAGCCCTTCATACATAAAATGCCAACCGATGAAAAGCCGCAACAACATTAACCAAAAAAGTTGCGCCTTAGAATAGCATTGTTCTGTTTTCATTATAATATAATATGTCTAAAAAAATTGAGTAATTACAACGTCAGGCTGGTTAAATTAAATATACCCGAAACCGTTTGAAAGTCGGTTTCGGGTATTAATATGATATCTCGTCAGTTATTCATCTAAACTTTTAGTCTAAAATCTTTACTTTGATATTACGGAACCAAACATCATCACCATGATCCTGGAAACCAATCAAGCCTTCATGATTCGGTCCGCCACAATTGATCAACAGATCATAAGCTTCCGGAAACTGTCCGCCTTGCTTAAATTTACTGTTGTCAATCATACTCTTCCAATGATCTGTCCATAAATGATATTCCACAACAGCCTCATCATTCTGATAATGTACGATAGTGCCTTTAAAACACATGATTCCTCCGGTGTTCCATTCGCCAAAAGGCTTTGCATTTTGTGGATTAGCAGGTATCATATCATATAAAGATGCAGATTTACGATTACCGTCTTTTCCCATACGTGCATCCGGATGGTTTTCATTATCCAGGATTTGATATTCGGGTGAAGAATACCAAATAGGTAATCCTTCTACTTCCTGAGCCAAAATAAATACACCTGAATTAGCTGATTTAGCTACCTTCCATTCAAATGATAGTTCGAAATTTTTGAATTTGTGATCAAAAATCAAATCACCACCATCATCTTCTTGTGCTTCTCCACCACCAGTTCCGTTGAACTTAATTGATTTATCATCAATAGTCCATTTTGCTGGTACGCCCGTTTTATTATATCCTCTCCAACCATTAAAGGTTTCACCATCAAAAATAGTGATCCATCCATCGGCATCTTTTGGATAGGAATATTCTCCTAAGGTTACCATTTCCACTTTCACTTCTTCTGTTTCAGTTTTCTTTTTTGAATTACAGGATACAAAACAGCAAATCATTGCTGCCATACCCGCTAGCACTAATAACTTTTTCATTACTTTGAGAATTTATTTAATTAATACATTGGTGTCTATCTTGGCATATCAACCAGCTTCCAACCCTGACGGTAGTTATGCTTAATTAATTCTGCAGCAAATTGTTTTGCATTAATCGGATCTGTCATGTCCTTATTGAAAGATGGATGTCCGTCTTTAATGGTAAATCCATCCTTAATAACAATACGAAGTTCTTCCGTATCATTGATATTTGTAAAGTTCATGTTTGGACCATCCCAATGCAATTCTTTATTTAAAGCCTGCAAACGAACAGCCAATACCCCCATTACAACCATTTCATTGAATGGGCCTGCTTCTGAGAAATCTGATTTAGATTTCTGACGACTGGAAGGATTTTCTTTACATGCACGCACCCAGTCTTGCTCGTGTCCACCATTCATTGCATTGTTTACACGACGACATACTTTGGGTGCATCTGGTACCCGTCCCGATAATAACCATGGATCTTTACCATAGCAACCACAAATCAAGGTATCTTTTGTTCCATAAAAAATAGTTGCACCACCAGCATCGTTCATGTTGCGACCTGCCGGCCAACCTTGTGGAAAATCAGGTTTCAAACCGCCATCATACCAATGTACTTCAACCTCAGGCATAGCAACCTTCGGCATATTATCACGTGCAGGAAAAATAAGTTTTACGTGCTGTGCCTGTGGAGCACAATCTCTTAATAAAAGAGTAGATGAACCCTGCACTTTTGTAGGATAACCTAAATTCAAACCTTTAAATACAGGATGAAGAATATGACAAGCCATATCTCCTAAAGCACCTGTACCATAAGCCCACCAACCACGCCAATTCCATGGATGATAAATATTATTAAACGGACGCATTTCTGCTGGTCCTGTGAAAAGATCCCAATTTAATGTAGAAGGAACTTTATCTGCTTTTTCAGGAGTCATTAATCCTTGTGGCCAGATTGGACGGTCAGTAAATGCTTCTACTTTTGTCACTTCACCGATCTCTCCATTCCAGATCCACTCACATACTAAGTCTACGCCTTCGCCGGAAGATCCCTGATTACCCATTTGGGTAGCCACCTGATATTTGTCAGCCAGTTTAGTTAAAAGACGAGATTCATAAACCGAATGTGTCAGCGGTTTTTCGCAATATACATGTTTTCCCATTGAAATAGCTTCTGCTGAGATAATGGCATGAGTATGGTCGGCTGTTGCTACCATAACAGCATCAATCGATTTACCCATTTCATCATACATCTTACGATAATCCCAATACTTCTTTGCTTGTGCATAACGTTCAAAAACGGGTTTGGAATATTTCCAATCCACATCACACATAGCAACTAAATTTTCAGTTTCTAGTCCTCGAAGTACACTTGCACCCCGCCCGCCAATACCGATACCGGCTATATTCAACTTATCTGTAGGAGCTGTATATCCATGGCTCTTGCCAAGAATGGAACTGGGAACAACCGTTAATGCAGCTGCTGCAACAGTCCCCTTTTGAAGAAAAGATCTTCTTGAAATGTTTGACATAGTAATAATAATTTATAGATTAGCACTAATTCATGATATTTCTGGTCTATTTTCGTCTCATCACGGGACAAATTGACGCAAATATAGGGAAAGCTGTGTGAACAACAAGGCTGTATATAAGGCTTTCTCTCTAAAATAATTTTTTTTAACAGAGGACTTCGATAATATCTATAAAACAATCGATAAAATCTATTAATAGATAGATGCAGCAAATAACATTTTTTCTACATTTGTCAACATTAGCATTGCCTTCTTTGTTTTTATTTTAAATAAGAAACTATATGAAAAAAGAATCCGTTCCGATACGTGTTTATCGCTTCTATCTGGAAGGCTTTAAAGAAATGACATTAGGCAAAACGCTTTGGCTTATCATTCTGATCAAGCTATTCATTATGTTTGTTATTTTAAAAATTTTCTTTTTCCCCAACTTTTTAGGCAAATTCGACACTAAAACGGAGAAACAGGAATATGTTTCCGACGAACTAATAGATCGTGCTATCACACCTTAATACACAATAATTATGATTGAATCTATCGACACCTCCCTGATTGATTGGTCGAGGGCACAATTCGCACTAACAGCCATGTATCACTGGTTATTTGTGCCACTCACGCTCGGACTTGGCGTTATTCAGGCCATCATGGAAACCATTTATTTCAAAACGGGAAATGAATTCTGGAAGAAAACCGCCCAGTTTTGGATGAAACTATTTGGCATAAACTTTGCCATTGGTGTAGCTACCGGATTAATCCTTGAATTTGAATTCGGTACTAACTGGTCTAATTACAGTTGGTTCGTAGGAGATATATTTGGCGCTCCTTTAGCGATTGAAGGTATACTTGCATTCTTCATGGAAGCCACATTTATCGCAGTAATGTTCTTCGGATGGAACAAGGTTAGCAAACGTTTTCACCTGGCATCCACCTGGCTAACAATTATTGGAGCAACTTTGTCAGCATACTGGATACTTGTCGCAAATGCATGGATGCAATATCCCGTGGGAATGGAATTCAATCCGGATACCGTTCGTAACGAAATGTACGATTTCTGGGCAGTGGCACTTTCACCGGTTGCTGTTAATAAATTTTTCCATTCAGTACTCTCCGGATGGGTTTTAGGAGGTATCTTTGTTTTAGGAGTAAGTTGTTGGTATCTCATCAAAAAGAGAAATACAGAGTTTGCTTTAGCAAGTATAAAAATAGGAGCTATTTTCGGTCTGGTTGCTTCTTTACTTATCCTTTGGACAGGTGACGGTTCGGCTTATCAGGTGGCACAAAAACAACCAATGAAATTGGCCGCGATGGAGGGGCTTTATGAAGGAGACCACGGTGTGGGGCTATCAGCAATTGGGCTACTTAACCCGCAGAAGAAAAGCTATAACGATGGCATTGAACCTTTTATATTCAACATACAACTTCCTAAAATGCTTTCTTTCTTAGCGGAACGGGATTTGAATGCCTATGTGCCGGGAATTTCTAATTTGATAGAAGGAGGTTATACAGCTCATGACGGAACGGTTGCTCTTTCTGCCTATGAAAAAATAGCCAGGGGAAGATTAGCCATTAAATCACTATCAGATTATCGTGAAGCCAAAAAGAATAAAGACGATGAAAAAGCAATAAGTGCTCGCACAACATTGGAACAAAACTTCGCCTATTTCGGGTATGGATATATAAAAGATCCGGGAGAGTTAGTACCTAGTGTCCCTCTTACATTCTATGCATTCCGAATTATGGTTATCCTGGGGGGATATTTTATACTGCTTTTTATTATCGCTATCATCTGGGGCAAAAAGGATCTCTTTACAAAATCTAAATGGTTGCAATATATATGCCTGTGGACAATTCCTTTGGGATATATTGCCGGACAAGCGGGTTGGGTTGTAGCAGAAGTTGGAAGACAACCATGGGCTATACAGGATATTTTACCGGTAGGTGCTTCCATTTCTAAATTAGAAACAGGATCCGTTCAAATGACTTTCTTTATTTTCCTTGCTCTCTTTACAATACTGCTCATTGCAGAAATAGGAATTATGGTGAAAGCTATTAAAAAAGGACCGGACATAGCGGTAAGTGGTTAATAATGAGCGGGTTATTCGTTTATAATTTATAATTCAAAAAGACATGGATACATATAATATATTACAACATTACTGGTGGTTCCTTATTTCTTTACTAGGAGCATTATTGGTATTTCTTCTTTTTGTTCAGGGAGGGCAGTCCCTCTTAATAACAATGGGGAAAACAGAAATTCAACGAAAGATGATGCTCAATTCAACAGGACGCAAATGGGAGTTTACCTTTACAACCCTGGTCACTTTCGGAGGCGCATTCTTTGCTTCCTTTCCCCTATTCTACTCTACCAGTTTCGGTGGTGCATACTGGGTATGGATGCTTATTCTTCTTTGCTTTGTTATTCAGGCTGTGTCCTATGAATACCAGGCTAAAAAAGGGAATCTTCTAGGCAAAAAAACATACCGTGCTTTTCTGATGATTAACGGCATTGGAGGTCCTATCTTATTGGGCACAGCTGTGGGAACATTCTTTAGCGGGGCTGAGTTCTTTGTCAATAAAGAACAAATAACAGATGTTGCGATGCCGGTTATTTCCACTTGGGCGAATCCCTGGCATGGATTGGAAGCGGTTTTAGTTTTTTGGAATGTTTGTTTGGGTCTTGCTGTATTCTTTCTGGCTCGGGTCCTGGCACTTCTCTATTTTATCAATAATATAAATGATGACGACCTGGTAAGCCGATGTAGAAAAAGACTTATACCTGAGACCATCCTTTTTTTAGTATTTTTCCTGACATTCCTTGTTCACCTAATGTTGACCGAAGGTTTTGCTGTAAATCCGGATACAAAAGAAGTATTTATGCAACCTTATAAATATTTTATCAACCTGATTGAAATGCCGATTGTATTGGCTGTACTATTAGTTGGGGTTGTTGGTGTTCTTTTCGGGATAGGAAAAACTATTTTATCCAAAGATTGGAAAAAAGGGATATGGTTTGCGGGTACAGGAACTGTTCTAACGGTATTATGCCTATTACTCTGTGCCGGATGGAATAATACGGCCTACTACCCATCTGTAATTGATCTTCAAAGCTCATTGACAATAGAAAACAGCTCATCCAGTCTTTTCACTCTAAAAACGATGAGTTATGTTTCCATTCTTGTTCCATTTGTCCTGGCCTATATTTTTTATGCATGGAGGGCATTAGATCTTCGAAAGATTGATCAAAAAGAGATGGAAGAGAGTGATCATTCTTATTAAATACTTGATTAATCAAGATATATAAAGAAGGCTTTAGCCAAAGATGTTATTCATCCTGGTTAAAGCTTTCTTTTTTACTATTTTTTTATTAGTAAAGCAGATTCCAATTGACAATAGGCTAAACTTATTTTCACGAAATTAGGTATGATATTTATCAAATCAGATTGTTCTCGGGATATTTCGAGTTTTGTTAGATTTGAAGATGAAATTTTCAACACAGAGTCACAGAGACACAGAGTTTTTTATTTAAGAATCAACAAATTAAATCCTCTGTGTCTCTGTGACTCTGTGTTAAAAGAATATTCAAATCCTTTTCAATTTAAAAGTAATCCGAAATTTTTGATGTTATCAATATATACTTTGAGGATCTATAATGAAGTATAATCATTTTACGCAGTTAATACAAAAAAGAAACGGCGAAGCTCACGCCCGGCCGTTCCCACATTTAACCGTTTTAAACAAAAAGAAAAAGTTAGTTAAGGTCTTATATTTTTAGATGCTAAAATCTTTCAAATATTAAGCATCTTCATTGTTCTTCTCATTTTGAGAAAGCAAATATAAGCATTCTTTGTTATCCTCTATAATTTTTGAACTGTTTTTTTACCATTT
The DNA here is from genome assembly GCA_032073245.1 of Tannerellaceae bacterium. Lineage (GTDB taxonomy): Bacteria > Bacteroidota > Bacteroidia > Bacteroidales > Tannerellaceae > QVMG01. Next base: position 44,548 of record DAMANX010000021.1, on the reverse strand, counting down.
TTTACATTGCGACCCTCAATTTCCATTACCTTTGTACAAAATGATATGTTGAAACGACATGACCGATTTTAAAATTCACATTTTGGGATGTGGTTCTGCACTCCCTACTACCCGCCACATGCCATCGTCCCAAATTGTAGATCTACGTGATAAATTATTTATGGTTGATTGTGGAGAAGGCACCCAACTACAAATGCGTAAAATGCGCATCCGTTTTAACCGGCTCAATCATATTTTCATCACCCATGCTCACGGCGATCATTGTTTCGGATTACCGGGCCTCATATCCACTCTTGGCATGCTGGGAAGGACAGGAAATCTGTTCATACATGGCCCCAAAGATATAGAATCATTTCTACAACCCATACTGGAATCTTTTTGCGATAGATTACCCTATAAAGTCGTTTTTAACATTATTGACCCATATAAGCATTCGCTTATTATGGAAGACAGATCCGTACAAGTATTTTCCATACCTCTCAAGCACCGGATACCTTGTTGTGGTTATCTTTTTTCCGAAAAACCCAAAGAATCGCATATTATAAGAGAAATGATTGACTTTTATGAGATTCCGGTACGTTGCATAAAGGACATCAAACAAGGAGGAGATTATATAACTCCTGATGGCAGAGTGGTTCCAAACGCCAAACTGACACGTCCTTCTACTCCTCCAAAACGTTTTGCTTATTGTTCTGATACAGCCTTTTATCCGGCTATTATCCCATGGATAAAAGAAGTTGATCTTCTTTATCATGAGGCAACGTTTTGCGAAGAAGATGCACCACGGTCCAAAGAAACTTTTCATTCAACAGCCGCCCAAGCTGCAGACATTGCGGCTAAGGCTGGTGTTAAAAAACTTGTTATAGGCCACTACTCTGCACGCTATAATAATCTATCCCCTTTGCTTAAAGAAGCTCAAAGTAAATATCCTGATACGATATTGGGGGAAGAGGGTATGGTCATAGCTCTGTAGCAGTTTCTTTTTATTGAAAAATCTTTTCAATTTAGGGAAATCTTCCTACATTTGTCACAAATTGAGGCGAATAGATGAAAGTAATATCTGTTATATTATTGTTGATGTTTGGTTTGCAAACAAATGTTTTGGTTTCTGCGCAAGAAAAGAAATCAACCAACACTACAATGCAAAAACAAGACCCATCTGAGCCAATTGAAATCAGTGCCTATGATAATAAGATTGTGGTATCCAATGCTCCAATCGGAAGTGTACTGGAAATATACAGCGTTGTAGGCATTAAGGTAAAAGAGATTGAAATGAAACAATCTTCCGGTGAATATAGCGTCAATATTGCCAAAGGATATTACATAATACGCATTGCTGGTACTGTTCGCAAAATAGCAATAAAATAGTTAATTCGAAGATCGAGTAAAGTATAAAAAAACGACTCAAGAAAATTCTTGAGTCGCTTTTTTTATATGAGATCTTTCTTTTTTCAGCTATTATAAACGCTCCAGTCAACTTTATGCATGTCTCCGCTTTTTGCAAGTTCTTCATGGAAAGCAAAACAACATTTAAGATTTTGCGGCGTATGACCTTTGATTCCCATTTCCAGATATTCACGGAGTAATGGTTTGTAGTCAGGATGCACACAATTATCAATTATCGCATGCGCACGTTGAATCGGAGATTTACCACGCAAATCGGCAACACCGTACTCAGTAATAATAATTTTCACTGAATGCTCGCTGTGATCCAAGTGAGAAACCATGGGAACAAAAGCACTGATCTTTCCATCCTTTGCAGTAGATGGAGTAGTAAAGATCGACAACATACCTGCACGTGTAAAGTCTCCTGAACCACCAATACCGTTCATCATACGAGTACCCGATACATGTGTTGAATTAATATTACCAAAAATATCAGCTTCCAAAGCTGTATTGATAGTCACCAATCCTAAACGACGGGCCACTTCTGGATTATTTGATATTTCTTGCGGACGAAGTAATATTTTATCTTTAAAGAAATCAAGATTAGCATAGATTTCATCAATCACTTCATTGCTTACAGTAAGAGAACAACCACTGGCAAACTTAACGCGTCCTTCTTTCATCAGCTTTATTACTGCATCCTGAATAACCTCTGTATAAACTTCAAATGCAGGAATATCTTTATTTTCCCCCATACAGCCTAATACTGCATTCGCTACATTACCCACACCGCTTTGCAACGGTACAAATTCTTTAGGTAAACGTCCTGCTTTCATTTCCTCTACAAGGAAGTTGGCAACATTTCGCCCGATAGCCATTGTAACCTCATCAATAGGAGCAAAAGGACTACCTTCATTACGAACGTTAGTCTCGACCACAACGATCTTGGAAGGATCCACTTTTATATAAGGAGTACCAATACGATCAGATGGAGAATATACAGGAATTTCACGACGATAAGGAGGATCTGCAGGTTCATAGACATCATGCATACCACGAATTTCTTTAGGGTGTTGTTTGTTTAACTCAACAATCACAACCTTAGCCATCTTACATACAGTCGGGGCAATACCTACCCCACAAGTTGGAACAATCTCTCCATTTTCTGTCACATCGGAAGCCTCAACAATAGCGACATCAACTTTTCCCAGAAAACCATAACGCAGGTTTTGCGCTAGCTCCGAAAGGTGTAAATCAAAATATTGTGTTTCCCGTGCGTTCAGTAAAGTTCGTAAGTCTTTATTTGATTGATAAGGTGTACGGAATTTGATTGCTTTTACACGTGCCAGATTTCCATCTAACGAATCTCCGGTAGATGCACCGGTAAACATACCGATCTGAAAAGGATTTCCTTTGGCATGTTCTTCTTCGGCTCTTTTTGCAATTGCAGCCGGTACAACTTTCGGACATCCGGCAGCGGTAAAACCGCCAAAGCCTACATTGTCGTCATGATGAACAAGTAAGGCAGCCTCTTCAGCTGTCATAAATTTTAATGCCATGATATAGGTTTATTATAAGGTAAATATTTACTATTCAATAATTCGGCGCAAAGGTATTAAAAAAAGAAGAGATGTTAGTATTTACGGTTAAGTATTTCAGAATAAATAACTGCTTTTTTCAGAGAATCCGGGTTTTGGAAATCAGAAACAGAAACTAAAGGCTTCTCTTCTTTGGAAGGAGAAACTAATAACTTCTCTTGCTGCCGAATCATACGTTCAATTTCACTTTCTCCTTTAAGAAAAGGTTGAGGAGTTGATGTAACTTTTTGTTGCTTTGGTTGCTTCTTCTTTTTTATAGGCTTGGATATGATAACAGACTCTTGTTTAGACTGCCATTCATCTTCCGGTTGTGTAAGAGTATCCCAGAAACTCCGATCAGATGCTGTCTCTGGAGTCACAATATCCTGAGGAGGTTTCTGATTCTGGGCTTCCTGCTGTTGTTTCTTTTTCTTACCCGCACTAAGCATACTGCTCAATCCGGCAACCGCAATTATAACAATATAGAGCCAATCACCTATGTTATCCATAACTTTGATTACTTTTGTAGTCCAAAAATAGGTAAAATATTCGACACATGAAAAAATAGAGGGGTATAAAAGTAAATAAGGGTAACTTCCCAGCCACCCTTATTCGATTTAACCAAAACCTTAACTATGAAAAAATTTACGTTTTTCGTATGCAAATATATACAACTGTTTCAAACAGTGCAAATATTCACACTGTTTTTTTTACAAAAGTTTAAAGTTTATAATTTATTAATATTTCAAAATGAAAAATCAAAGCAATGGAACTGACTTAAAATCAGTTACCGGCAATGGAGAGAGATTGTTATTCATTGAAACGTATGGTTGTCAGATGAATGTAGCCGACACAGAAGTGGTTGCTTCCATCATGCAGATGGATGGTTACAAATTAACAGAAATTATTGAAAATGCCGATGCTATCTTCGTAAACACATGCTCGGTACGTGATAATGCTGAGCAAAAAATATATGGACGGCTTCAGTACTTTCAGTCATTAAAGCGTAAAAAGAAGGCGCTAATTATTGGTGTTTTAGGCTGTATGGCTGAACGGGTAAAAGACACTTTGATTAAAGAGCATGGTGTAGATTTGGTGGTTGGCCCCGACTCCTATCTCGATCTTCCTAACCTGGTGGGTGCTGTAGAAAACGGAGAAAAAGCCATCAACGTAGAATTATCCACACAAGAAACATATAAAGAAGTAATACCGTTAAAATTAGGCGGCGTACATATTTCGGGATTTATATCTATCATGCGGGGATGCAATAATTTTTGTACTTATTGTATAGTTCCCTACACCCGCGGACGTGAGCGTAGCCGGGATTTGGAAAGTATCCTGAATGAAGTGCGGGATATGCGAGATAAAGGGTTTAAGGAAGTTACCTTACTTGGACAAAATGTAAATTCTTATCTATTTGAATCAAATGGAGAACAGATTACATTCCCTAAACTATTGGAATTAGTTGCAAAAGAAGCACCGGAAATGCGTATTCGCTTTACAACTTCTCATCCGAAAGATATGAGCGATGATACTTTAAATGTAATAGCTAGCTATCCCAATATATGTAAACACATTCATCTCCCGGCTCAATCAGGAAGCTCCCGAGTATTGAAAACAATGAACCGGAAATATACCCGCGAGTGGTATCTTGACCGCATTGCGGCCATAAAAAGAATTATCCCCGATTGCGCCATATCAACAGATCTTTTTTGTGGTTTTCATTCTGAAACAGAAGAAGATTACCAGGAAACTCTTTCTTTAATGCGTGAAGTGGGTTATGACAGTGCGTTTATGTTTAAATACTCTGAACGTCCGGGTACCTATGCAGCGCAACATCTTGCCGACGAAATACCCGAATCTGAAAAGATTCGGCGCTTACAGGGAATGATCGATCTTCAGAATCAACTTTCAGACGAAAGTAATCAGCGGGATATCGGTAAAACCTTTGATGTTCTTATTGAAGGATTTTCCAAACGTTCACGCGAACAGCTATTTGGCCGTACCGGCCAAAATAAAGTAGTAATCTTTGACAAGAAAAATTATAAGGTAGGCCAGCATGTTATGGTAAAAATCACCCATGCTTCTTCTGCTACACTTTTCGGAACTCCTGTGGAGTAAATTAACTGATCAATTTGAAATATCTTCAAATTGAAAAATATTTGAAGGTGTTTATCTCGTAGGGGCGGCCCTATGTGGCCGCCCGAATGTATTGATTTTGTGATTGTTGGGCAGCCACATAGGGCTGCCCCTACATGTTGATATTATCTTCAAATGTAACAATATTTGAATAAATCTACTATCCCCAAAAATCCCAAATAACATATTGTCAATTATACAGCAATAATAACCGCATTATATTGGTAATACTTTTTCGTTTCAGCAGTAGAAACACTTTTTAACCTATCATATTTATCCTAACTATGGAGAAGATATTGACTATTTGATCAATGAGGATTATTCTTGGGAAGAACATTATTTGTTTTCGTAAGACTATTCAAAGACTCTGGTCGCTGTACTACCCGCAAATGCAGAAAAGAATCCGGCAATGGGTATATTATTCGGGTTATGAACCTCTCGTATATTTGTTTCCACATTAGCCGGTGGACCACTAAAAATCGGGATTGACCCTCCCGCTTCACTTTGTGCATTATCAAGGAAGTCGGCATATTCTTTTGTTAAGACATCTATTCGCAGGACAACAATATCTCCTGGCCTTAACATCTCTTCCTCATCTTCCTGATCTATATAGAAACATGAAAGCCCTTTAAATTCATTATGCGAAAGATACTCATCGCTAATAATGAAGAAACCATCTAATGAGTCATTCAGAATCGTATCATTTTTGGAAGCATGGAAGCTAAAATAATTTTCTTCATTTCGTGTTGCCGATCCGTATAATTGTATCTCAATAACATCATCAAATAATGTTGATTCTTTAAAACCGATAGAGTCTAATTGTGCGGCATAAGGAAGGTAAGAATTTGCTTCAAACTCCTCTACTAATCCATCCTCATCAAAATCTACAGATATCTTTAGAGTATAATCCATCCCCTCCGTTCCGGCTATTTCAGAGTTAGTAATATATTTCCCGGACCCTTTGGGAGTTTCCGTTAATAAAAAGGTTTCTTTAGACGAAGAAATGTTCACTACCGCATTACTTACACCCACAGAAGGAGTCGTTGCAAAATATCCACTGGATCGCGTAAGGCTAATGACATGCTGTTTTGTTTCATTAGTAATATACCCATAAATCACAAGCCTTTCAGGTGCGTCATCTGTTTCTATATGAATTCGATGAGTACAAGAACCTAAAATTATCAACCCTATGACAATAGCTACAATTATTGGAAATATATTATGTCTTATTATGCTTATCATACAATTCTGCTCTTATTAGTTAAAAAGTAAAATTCCAGGTAATCGAAGGTACGAATGAGAACAGATAGACCATTTCGGCATACGTCTTATCCGGGTTATCATCTTCTTGCGTAAACATAATCGTCCATGGATTTTTCTGCCCATAAGCATTATAGAGTGAGAAGTTCAATTCATGTTTTAATCGTTTTCCTGGTTTGGACAACTGCATAGTAGCGGAAAGATCCAGTCGATGATATGCGGGGTACCGGTATTCATTTCGCCCGGAATAGATGGGGACATACGTTCCTTCAACCTGAAAACGCCCGGTTGGATAAGTAACAGGTGTCCCACTGGCATATACCCAATTAGCGGAAACCGTCCATTTCGGTGTTAATTCATAAGTACCCACGATCGAAATGTTATGAGGTTTATCATAAGGTGAGCGATACCACTTCCCATCATTTATCTCATCAATCTGACGACGGCTTTTAGAAAGGGTATAACTGACCCATCCGGTTAATCTTCCACTATTCTTATGTACCATCAATTCCACCCCATACGCATATCCTTTTCCGAAACGCACCTCTTGTTCCAGTTCTTCATTCCCCATCAAAGAAGCATGATCTTTAAAATCGACTACGTCCCGCATATCTTTATAATAGACTTCCGCTGAGGCTTCATATTCATTCTCCGCAAAATTCCGGAAATAGCCCATAGCAAATTGATCACACAGTTGAGGCCTTATATTTTGAGAGGCTTGAAACCAAACATCTAACGGAGACCCCGCTGAAGAGTTCGAAGCCAATTGTATATATTGAGCTGTTCGTGAATAACTTGCTTTTAAAGAATGCTCATCATTGAACATATAGACGGCTCCCACCCTTGGTTCAAACTGGTATTGATGGTGATAAAACGATCCTTTTTTATGAGTTTTTGAGTAAGCCACCACATAATCCTGCAGATAATCAATCTCCTCCCCATTGGATATATTCTGGAAAAGCGAATATCGCAGCCCATACTTCAATTTCAATTTTGTTCCTATTTCCGATTCAGCCGAAACATATAATGCGCTCTCTAATGCATATTCTCTTGGCATACCAAATCGTTTGAGGATCGATTCTTCTCCGACACCTCCGCCTTCACCCGGCATAAAGTTATGATAAAGCGTATTATACCCAAATCTCACAGTATGTTTCGGATTGATATGATAGGAAAAGTCGGCCTTAATCCCATAGTCTTGCATCCGGGATTTCCATTCCTGATTGACTTGTTCGTTCATATCCAATTTCACATAATAATCATAAAAACTACCAATCAATGAAAAGTTGGAGAATAATTTAGGAGAGAATACATGGTTCCATCTTGCAGTCAGAGTTTTATTCCCGAAATTCATTCCTGCAAATTTAGTTCCGAAGTTATCCTTACCAAAATATCCTGCAAGGAATAAACGGTTTTTCTCATCAATTCTATAATTCAACTTCGCATTTAAATCATAAAAATAAAGGCTGGATTGCCGGAGATCTTTATCATTTGCCAGCTTCAAAAACAAATCGGCATAAGTGCGCCGGCCGGATACTAGAAAAGTAGCTTTATCTGTTCCCATAGGTCCTTCTAGCGTCAAACGACTTGATATCAAGCCAACTCCTCCTGTTCCCGTAATTTTTTGGTTATTCCCATCTTTCGACCTTATATCCAACAATGAAGAAAGCCGTCCTCCAAAAGTAGCGGGTATATCTCCTTTATATAAGGTTACATCCTTTATTGCATCATTATTAAATACCGAGAAAAATCCCATCAGATGGGATGCACTATATACTGTTGCTTCATCCAGTAAAATCAGATTCTGATCATGTCCGCCACCCCGCACACTAAATCCGGAAGACCCTTCAGCTGTTGCCTGCACACCGGGTAATAACTGAATTGCTTTAATAACATCCACCTCTCCCATTAATGCCGGGATAGACTTAATAGTTTTTACAGTAAGCCGCTCCGTGCTCATTTCAATCTTAGCTACATTCGCATTTCGCCCTTCTGCAGAAACAATAACCTCCGACAATTGATTTACTCCGGGAGAAAGTTTTATATTTAACAGTGTATCTTCTGTCAGATCAACATCTATTTCCTGGGTATTATATCCAAGATAGGAAATTACCACTTTATGCTTTCCCGGCGAAAGACTTAACGAATAGAACCCATAAGCATTGGTAACAGCTCCCGTTCGGGTTCCTTTCACCAATAATCCTGCACCAATAAGGTCTTCACCATTATTTGCATCCGTAATATTTCCACTAAGAGTAACTCTTTTTTCTTGTGCTGCGAGATGGATACTTATCCATAATAAACCGAAAAAAATAATCCACAACCGACCGATAATCATCATCTTCTATTTGTTGTTAACACATCTTAAGCATCAACGCCTATGATTTATATTTATTGCCGCAAAGATACTTTTTTTAAACTATTGGTAATGAGTTTGGCAGTTTTTTAAAATTCAACACTCATCACTTATCACTCATCGTTAAAAAGTCCTATCTTTGCACCGCAAAATAAAACTGATTAAAAATGGAAATAGTTGTAAGCGGTATCCGTCCTACCGGTAATCTGCATTTAGGTAATTACTTCGGAGCAGTCAAGAGTTTTCTGCAGATGCAGAATGAATATAAATGTTACTTTTTCATTGCCGACTGGCATTCTCTTACTACTCATCCACATCCTGATAATATCCGTAATAGCGTAAAAACTATTCTGGCTGAATACCTGGCATGTGGAATCGATCCTGAAAAAGCAACTATCTATATTCAAAGTGATGTGCGTGAAGTAGCAGAACTTTACCTTTATCTCAATATGAATGCTTATCTGGGCGAATTGGAACGCGTAACCTCCTTCAAGGATAAAGTACGTTCTCAGCCCGATAATGTAAACGCCGGACTATTAACTTACCCATCTTTAATGGCTGCAGATATTATCATTCACAAAGCGGTTAAAGTGCCTGTAGGAAAAGACCAGGAGCAAAACATGGAAATGGCACGTAAGTTTTCCCGCCGTTTCAATCAGATTTATGGTGTGGATTTTTTTCCAGAACCTGCATCTTTCCATTTATCAGAAAAAGCTGTGAAGATTCCAGGATTGGATGGATCTGGCAAAATGGGCAAAAGCGAAGGAAATGCCATCTACCTCATTGACGACGAAAATACGATAAAAAAGAAAGTAATGAAGGCTGTAACCGATTCAGGTCCAACCGAGCCCAATAGCGAAAAACCACAAGCGATTGCAAACCTTTTCCAAATGCTGGATATCGTGTCAGATCAATCAACTTATGATTTCTTTAATGAACAATATAACTCCTGCTCCATTCGATACGGTGATTTGAAAAAACAGTTGGCGGAAGATATCAATAAATTTTGTGCACCGATTCGTGAACGTATCCTGGATATTCTTGCAAATGATGCCTATTTGGAACAAGTAGCCCGTATTGGAGCAGAAAAGGCGACACACAGTGCAGCAAAAACTCTACGCGAAGTACGCGAAATAATAGGTTTTCGTCCATAATTTTTCTTACAAAAGCAGTGCATTTCCCATTAAATGGAAAAATTCTTTCGTTTAATGAGGTTGGGGACATTTCTTTATTTAAAGCGTTTCTCTAATTCTTCATCATTCAACAGAGTGAGAATAATCTTGCCATCAGGAGTGAGATGAGAGTCTGATGCAGTGAACAAGGAGGCGATCAAATGTTCACGTTCTGAAGGAGACAGAGATTTACCGGCAGGTATAGCAGTAGCTTTTGCCAGAGAGAGCGCCAAAGCTTGTGTGATTTCTTCCTGTACTTCACATCCTGTTTCTATAGTACGGCTCACCATTTCTTTAAGCAACAATATAGGATCCTGGTTTTCAATCCCAGGGGGTAGTCCATTAATGGCATAGCTGCCTTGTCCAAGGTTAGTTAGATCAAAACCTATATATCGTAGGTCATCCAACAAAACAGGAACTACGGATGCTTCAGCCGGAGTAAATTCTACTATTTCAGGAAATAAAACCTGTTGTGATACTCCCTGTCGTTGACTGATATGTTGAATATACTGATCATATAATACGCGGATATGGGCCCGATGCTGATCAATTAAAACTAAACCGGACTTCAAAGATGTAATAATATACCTTCCTTTATACTGATAAGAAGGATTACTTTCTTCTTCAAATAATTTATCTATAGTATCAACCAAGCCTGGAATTGACTCTTTGGATACAGTTGTTTCTGGTAGGGATACCGGGATATTCTCAGTGGAGGATTCTGCTGATTCGTCTTCAAATCCCTTATAAAGTTTCGTCCAATCAAATTCCGGGCGTTTATAGGAATCGACTGAAGCTCGGAAAGGGTTATATTCCCGGTTTACTTGCACGGTAGGAGGAGTTGCCCGCATTGTATGTTCCTGATTCGGATTATAAACAGGTATATCAATAGCATCCTCCCTATCAAAATCAATAGTAGGAATGGCACTCGATTTTGCCAGAGCCTCCCGTGTTGCCGACATCAGAATTTGCCAGATAGGTTGTTCATTTTCAAACTTGATCTCAGTCTTGGTCGGATGAATATTTACATCGATAGAAGCAGGATCAAGCGTAAAATAAATGAAATAGTTGGGGGCCTCTCCTACCGGTATCAATTGATTATATGCCTGCATTATCGCCTTATGAAAATAAGGATGCCGCATATAACGCCCATTCACAAAAAAGTATTGTAATGCGCCCCGTTTACGGGCGGAATCCGGGCGGCCTACAAATCCGGATATGGTAACAAGTGAACTAACTGCTTCCACAGTAAGTAACTTTTCATTTAATCCTTTCCCTAAAATATTCGTAATACGATGTCGAATACCTGTTGAAGGTAGGTTTAGTATCTCTTGGTCCTGATGATAAAGAGACATTGCAACATGCGAATTAACCAAAGCTATCCGCTCGAATTCCTGAATAATATTACGGAACTCCGTCTCGTTAGATTTTAAAAACTTACGGCGAGCCGGCACATTAAAGAAAAGATTCTTTACCGAGAAAATACTTCCTTCTGCACAAGCATCACATGCGGATTCCTGAACAGTAGAGCCTGCTATAAGCAATCGCGCTCCAAGCTCACTTCCGGTCAGACGAGTACGCAACTCCACTTGGGCAACGGCAGCGATAGATGCTAGAGCCTCGCCACGAAAACCCATCGTTCTTAGAGAGAACAGGTCATCAGCTGATGAAATCTTAGAAGTTGCATGCCTTTCAAATGCCATTCGAGCATCTGTTTCCGACATACCCTTTCCATTGTCAATTACCTGTATAAGAGTCCGGCCGGCATCTTTTATATTTACACGTATTTGTGTTGCACCAGCATCAATAGCATTTTCAACCAACTCCTTCACTACGGAAGCTGGTCGTTGAATCACTTCACCAGCCGCTATCTGGTTGGCGATACTATCCGGCAAAAGGTGAATGATATCACTCATGAAAAGAACAGATACCAAAGGATAAAGGCTAATACGGCTATCCAAAGGAAAAACTTAAATGTTTTATATTTTCGGGAACGTGTATCTTCGCCTTTGTTCAGACTTCTCTTTAAATGAGAGGTACCTTCAACAAAAGTTCCCTTTATATGAGGTTTATATTCTTCCAAAGGCTCCTCTACCCCCATCTCTCTTTTTATCTTAGAGATACGTTCTTCGAGTGCTTCCTTGCGCGGGTCCCAATAAATGGGAGTATGATTGAATTGACGCGGTTTGCGTACATTATAAAATGAGAACATTCCCATATTAATACAAAATTAAAAATGAATACGACTGCTAATTTACGAATTTATTACTTTTTCGAGGTGCAGTTTGTACATTTCTTTTTACGACCTCGTATATATCATCCTTATTCTTTGGCCTGATATAGTCGAACCAATAAAAATCCTTCAACGTTTTTTGCTCAGGCCTAAGGTCTGGTATAGGAGTAAGAGTCCCCTGCGGTGAGGGCCAGAGAGTTAATGTTTCCAGTTTGTTTTCTTTGATCATAATGGAAAGGAAACCGCTCTTGGTTTCATTTAAGCCAATCATCGTTCCATCATCTTCTAACGGATAAAAAATAGACTCTGCATTTCCGGCTACATCTATTTTCCGTACTGCCTTACCTTCAAAATAAGCTTTCAGATCATTCCCTTTCAATTGGTTATAAGATGAAGAATCCACTTGTTGTATGGCAAAAGCAAATTGTTTTACATGTACATAATCAATTGTACTATCATTCAGATAGACAAGAATTGAATCACCATACATCTGATATTCTTCATTCCAGAGAATAGGATCATTCAACATATAAAGAACAGAGTCTTTTGTATTATAATGCATGGAATCACATACACCTTGCAGGTCGACACGATAAAAGCGAACACCATAATAAGCTTTAATCTCCCGGTATGTTGAATCTACTGTAACCATCTGCAACGTGTCAGCATGGAGATAAAGTGTGTCCCCCTGGCTATACTCCATAAAGCGTGCACTATCCGTAGCAAAAGCAAACTCCGTCTTTCCATCGTAATAACCGTACTGCCCTTCCATGATTACATGTTGTGCCGTATCCTGTAAGAACATATTCCCAAATACCTCACCAAATCCAGTTTCGCGATCATAGTAAATCGTATCTCCAACAAGAATTTTATCCCCGGTAACGACTTGTGAACGATCTAACAGAAAGGAAGTATTGTTAGCAGTGTCATACCATCCACGAGAAGTATGTATCGTTCCACTATCGGATACAATAATTGAAGGTCCCAGAATAGTTGCGACCTTAGTATCCGTATAGTAATGCAAAGTGTCAGAATAAAGCGTAAACTGCGGATTTACAAGTTGTACGCTATCATTAAATATAGCGAGCTTCGTTCCGGGCGAATATTGTCCGTAATAAGATGAAAGTTCATTTTCTTCGTCAACAATCAATCCGCCTTCAAAGTAATACCCAATATCAGCTACACGGTCATAATTAAGACTATCCGTAAAAAGAGTAACCTGATCATTTTCCATGCGTACATTTTCTCGCAAAAAAGCAGTTTCTATATTACCGTCATAGAATAGGTAATTACTGTAAACAAAGAGAGTATCTCCCTGTTCCATACGTACATTACTAAATGCTTCCAGAGAATTAGACAACTCATAAAAATAGGCACTATCACAATACATATATGTACTGTCGTGCCTAAATATAACATTTCCCAAAATTATCCTTACATCAGGATCAATATTCTTATCAACTACAGCAGAATCAGCTCTATCTAAGTGAACCCGGGTAGGAGCAGCAGCCGTCGAATTATTAGATGACGATGCTGCACTCTGTGTTTGTGCAGTAGCGCAAACAGCAAACAGAATAAAACAACTCGTTAAAAAGAATATCTTTCGTATGCTCATTCTTTTACCCAGCCTGGGAACTGGAAGTCGCAATTCTGCCAGCCTTCACTGATACGCACATAAGTCGTTTTTTGCTTCTTTGCTATCCAGTCTTTCAATAATTCTTCTTTTTTTCTTCCTTCTACAATAGATTTCAGTATCTGATAGTCATCAGACATATTAGCCTTATGTTGGCGGGTCCTTGCCTTAAGCTTTACAATGGCTACAACTTCCTTCTGCATCTTGGTCTTCATTACGAAAGGTTGAGAAATCTCTCCCACTTCCATTTTATCCACGATCTTACCTATTTCAGGTGGTAATTCCTGCATCTCAAACTTAGGTGTGCCATGATTATTGCTTTCATAATTCTGATTAACCATCAAACCTTTATTGTTCTTTGTATCTTTATCAAAAGAAAGATAGGTTGCAGCTTCATCAAAAGTAAACTTGTTGGTCTGCAAATCCGTATAAAGGGAATCCATTTTTGCCGTAGCTTCTGTCAATTCCTTTTCCGAAACTTTAGGACGCAACAAAAGATGACGTACATTAATACGGTCACCTCTCTTTTCAATCAATTGAATTATATGATATCCATATTCTGTTTGTACAATCTGGGAAACGCGGTTTGGATCACTTAAATTGAAGGCTACATTCGCAAATTCAGGAAGCAAATCACCTTTGTTTACAAATCCCATATCACCACCACTTAGGGCTGAACCCGGATCTTCAGAATAAAGACGAGCCAAAGTGGAAAAACGGCTCTTACCACTTGTTATTTCCTCCGTATATTCACGTAAACGTGCTTTGATTGCATCTGTTTCTTCAAAAGGAATACGTGGTTCAAAAGTAATGATCTGAACTTCTACAGTAGTAGGAATAGTCGGCAAACTATCCTGAGGCAGTTGACTATAAAACTTACGAACCTCTGATGGAGTCAATTTTATTTCTCCAACGATTTTTCGCTGCATTTCATTCGCTATCTGTTGCTCCCTTATGGTCTCCTTACGCTCTTCTTTGATCTCAGAATACTTTCTTCCATTAAAATATTCCTCCAACTTCTCACGAGAACCTGCTTGGTTTACTGCATTATTCATCCAGAAGTCTACGTGTTGAATTATTGTAGCATCACTTACTTCAATACTATCAATCTTAGCCTGATTAAGATACAGCTTCTGAATAGCGATCTGCTCCGGAATAAAGCAATAAGGATCACCTTCAAAGCGTTGTCCTTCGCTTTGCATATATAAACGCTGTGATTCAATATCAGACAATAAAATCGCATCATCTCCTACAACCCATACAATTTCATCGATCACATTCGATTGACTCTGTGCCATTACCATACATGAACAACAGGCAAGGAAAAACAGGTTCAAAATCTTCTTCATCATGCTTATTCTTTTGTAAAACTATTTTACGGCTCGTCAATTATTTTAACTTTTCCGCTCCGTATAGCATCATTATATAATTCTTCTTCAAAATTCTTCAGAAACTCCACTTTACGCTGATTGATTAACATTTCCACAATTTGTGTATGCGCATAATCATAAGGAGCCACACTTCCTGACGGGATATACTCGCTGATATTCAGAAGGTAACAATAAGTACTATCGGCCACTTCTACCGTTTTATTCGCCTTGAGAAAGGCAGTTGCATCAGCTACACGTACCGGGATATTTTCCATGATCGCATCGAAATCCACCCATCGGTCGTAAAAGTAGTCATAAAGTGCGGCATTTTGCACAGAATATTTCTCAATTTTTTCTAAAGCGTCTTCATTCGTCTGTTTATACCATGTTTTCACATCGGATATTCCAGGTGCATCGATCGGTATTTTCAGGAAAAGCCCTTTTATAAGACTCTTCTCAAGGAGAAATTTTTTTTGATTTTCTTCGTAGTAATTCAACTTATCGCTCTCACGTATATTTGATGTCAAACGTTCTTTGAGTAAACGTTCCTGATAACGGTAACGAACCAGAGAATTACGATAGTCTTCAACCAATTTATTTATTTCGTTTTTTTCGTCCCCAAGGTTACGTAAAGCTACTTCATATACCAAAGCATCTTTCACCCATTTTTTCACAATAGTCTCTGCCATCAACAAACTATCGGCAGAAGATATTCCCCGTGGAATCATGGCACTAACTTCGGAACGTTTCAGGATTCGTTCGTTCACCGTTGCAAGTATATCGGAATCATTGTTCTGTATACCTTTACAGGCACACAGTAAAGAAGATAATACCGCAATAAACAAAATCCCTCTCTGCATAATAATCCGTTAATTCATCAATTGTTTCAACACCTTCTTATTAATGACAACCGGATATTTCTTATTTAATTCTTCAATCCATTTTGCTTCAGCAGCAGGTTGTTCCTCAATCGGTTTATTCCAAACCTTTTTACTGGAAATTTCAAACAAAAGGATTCCATCTCGATATTCCTGAATGAGATGTGGATATTCGGGATGCTTCATTTCCAAACTATCTCTTTCTGCATTTGTTGTCAATTCACGGATCATAAGATCATATACTTCCTGCATGAAATCCGGCCCATAAGTCTTTGTCGAGAAAGGTTGACTAGCCATATAATAAGCTACCACATCTTGCTTGAACTCTTCGTTCAACAAAGAAAATACTGTCTTATCCATATCCTTTGCTTTCTCATAAAACTCACGATTACCGGGAAAACAATCTGCTGTCAATGCCTCTAACTCCTTATAGGCAGCAGGGTGAAAAGTATATTTATATTCTTTTTGTAACCGCTCATCAAAAGTTTTAAATAATTCAAAATTATATTCTCCTTGTGACATTATACGGATCAATCCTCGTTTTTCTGCATCAAAAGATGGACGAGGAATACGTTCAATGAATTTGATAATATGATAACCAAAGCGAGATTCTACGATATCAGAAAGTTGCCCGGGAGTAGCAAGGGCAAACGCAGCTTTTTCAAATGGAAGCACTGTTTCACCTGGACCAAATGGTTTTAGTTCACCTCCTGCCGAAGCAGAACCCGGATCATCAGAAAACTCTACAGCCAATTTCGCAAAGTCTTCCCCATTCTGCAGTTTCTTATAAATATCTTTAGTCTTAGCCAATGCTTCAGCTTTTACAGCATCGGTGGTATCGGCGGGAGCACCAATCAAAATGTGGGCAACACGTACCTTTCCTGGGTTAGGCATTCGCTTATTCATCTTAACAAGATAATAACCCCGATTTGTCCTTATGGGAGCAGACAATGTACCTTCAGGCATTGCATACAAAGCATTTTCCAGCGCTTTAGAAGCAGTCATCGGAAGGAAAACAGGCACATATTCATATAAAACATTTTCTTTATCGGCGTCATGTAATTCTTTCCCCAACGACATGATATCTTCGCCTTTCTTTAAACGACTCTGTGCAGCAAGTGCAGCTTGATAAGGGGCGATAGTGTCATTTAAAAGAGCTTGTCCGGAGGGCATTTTAAAAAGGATATAATTGAAATCAAGGACATTATTACCCCGGTCATATATTACTTTTGCTGCCGCCTCTTCACCATCTTTATCTGACAGGTAACTGGAAATAAGTTGAGCTTTATACATTGTCAGTTCCTGATCAAAAGCCGGTGTCTTATCCATACCCTGTGCTTCAGCTTCAGCAACCTTCAATTTGAAGTTCTTAAACAACTCCATATATTCATCCATGGATTTCTTGTTTGAGAAATCAGCTTCATCATTCTTTTGAGCAATAAAAACAAACTCGGACAAAGGAATAGGCTTCCCGGCCACAGTCATTATTACAGAATCAGGCAAATTCTTAGCTTCTATTGTAAAAGAAGCCAACAGTAAACAAAGCACTCCTACAATATTCTTTCTCAGCGTTTTTCTTTTCATGATGCAAATATACTTTATACTACAACATAATTCTAACGTAAGACGATGCCGAAAATTATATGACCCTAATAATTTAGTATTTTTTTAGACTAAAAAAGAGCATAAGGAGCTTAAAGCAAATAAGGAGTTTAAGGCAAACCCTAAACTCCTCATATTATTTATAATTCCTTAAGCTTCTTAAGTTTCTTATTATTCCTTTTCTCCTAGTTAGCCATCTCCGAAAGAAACTTAACCCTCACAAGCCTTATTTCTTCTTCAGTATAATCACCTCCCAGTTCCTCTATAGCCTCTTCCAGATCGTCTGTTTCCGAATCTTTGAAATACTCATAGATATCTTCAATATGATCCTCATCCATTGCGTCATTCACAAAATAATCAATATTGATGCGTGTACCGGAATAAACAATAGCTTCAAGTTCATCTAATAGTTCCGTAAATTCTAATCCATTTGTTAAAGCTATTTCATCTAAAGCCACTTTTCTATCGATACGCTGGATAATAGACACTTTCAACTTGGATTTATTAGCTACAGTACGCACACGTAGATCTTCGGGTCGTTCGATCTCATTTTCTTCCACATGTTTTTTAATAAGCTCAATAAACTCCTTACCGTAGCGCTTAGCTTTACCGGCACCCACACCTGGAATATTCTGAAGTTCTTCCAACGTTACAGGATAAGTTGTCGCCATTGCTTCCAACGAAGGATCCTGGAATATCACAAATGGAGGTACTTCCAATTTCTTTGAAAGTTTCTTACGAAGATCTTTCATGATAGAATAGAGTATGGGGTCTACTGCACATGATGCACCACCACGCACCTGCACTTCATCCTCTTCTTCTTCAAACTCATTATCTTTTGTTATCTTAAAGGATACAGGCTTCTTCATGAATGCCTTTCCGGCTTCTGTCATCCTTAGTAATCCGTAATTCTCAATATCCTTATTCAAATAACCGCCGATTAAGGCTTGACGGATAACAGCATTCCATGTCTTTTCGTCCTCATCCTGCCCTGAACCGAATATTTCCAGTTCATTATGTTTATAGGACTGTATTTCAGAGGTCTCATTACCTATTAAAACATTAACGATATAATCCGTTTTAAATTTCTCTTTTAATATACTTACCGCTTCTAATACGGCTACTAATAGTTCTTTAGCTTCCACCTGTTTCTTTGGATTCAAACAATTATCACAACTTCCACAATTATCTTCCTGATATGATTCACCAAAATAGTGCAATAAAACTTTTCGGCGACATACCGATGTTTCAGCATAAGCAGCTGTTTCTAACAGCAACTGCTTACCAATTTCCTGTTCTGCGACCGGTTTCCCTTGCATAAACTTTTCCAGTTTCTGCAAATCTTTATAGGCATAGAAAGAAAGGCAACACCCTTCTCCGCCATCCCGGCCCGCACGCCCGGTTTCCTGATAGTAACCTTCCAGGCTCTTTGGCATATCATAATGGATCACATAACGCACATCCGGTTTATCTATCCCCATACCAAAAGCTATAGTAGCCACAATCACATCAGCCTCTTCCATCAGGAAAGCATCCTGATTCGATGAGCGTTGCCCGGAATCCATTCCGGCATGATATGCAAGGGCTTTAATTCCATTGGCTTTCAATATATCTGAAAACTCCTCTACCTTTTTACGGCTCAGGCAATATACAATCCCCGATTTCCCTTCATTCGCTTTGATATACTTAATAATCTCACGATCGACATTATTCCCTTTCTGACGTACTTCATAATAGAGATTGGAACGATTAAATGAGGATTTGTATACCGTTGCATCAATCATACCCAGATTTTTTTGGATATCATGTTGCACCTTAGGAGTTGCTGTTGCGGTCAGGGCTATCAACGGGCGCTTTCCGATCTCATTAATAATCGGACGAATACGCCGATACTCCGGCCGGAAATCATGCCCCCACTCTGAGATACAATGCGCTTCATCGACAGCATAAAAAGATATCTTTATCTGACGAAGAAAATCAACATTCTCCTCCTTTGTCAACGATTCAGGAGCCACATACAATAATTTGGTACGACCTGATAAAATATCTGTTTTTACCTGGTCTATAGCCGCTTTATTAAGTGAAGAATTAATAAAATGAGCCACTCCATCCTCTTCACTGAAGGTACGCATAGCATCCACCTGATTTTTCATCAGGGCGATCAATGGGGAAATAACAATAGCAGTTCCATCCATCATTAAAGAAGGCAACTGGTAACATAGAGATTTCCCGCCACCGGTTGGCATCAATACAAAAGTATCTTTACCCGCCAATACGTTTTCGATAATGAGTTTTTGATTCCCCTTAAACGAATCAAATCCAAAATAAACCTTCAGTTGTTCTGCTAAATGGTTTTTTGTCCCCATATTTAAGTTTTTTGTCTATCGCTTTGCTTTAGGCAATCTGTAAACGCTTCACATCTGATTGCTCAAATTTTTCTTCTGCATACTCCTGGGTTACGTGCAAAGTCTTCTCTTTTGTTGATGGCATGCTATACATGGCATCTGTCATTATGGCTTCCACAATAGAACGTAATCCTCGAGCGCCAAGTTTAAACTCCAACGCCTTATCTACAATATATTCATACACCGATTCATCAAAAGTCAACTTGATATCATCCATTTCAAACAATTTCACATACTGCTTGATAATTGAATTCTTAGGTTCAGTAAGAATATTCCGCAATGTCTTTCTATCCAAAGGATCCAGGTAAGTCAGGATAGGTAAACGTCCGATAATTTCAGGTATAAGACCAAATGACTTTAAATCGGTTGGAGTTATGTATTGTAGCAAATTATTTCTATCGATTCCGATTGTGTTTTTAAGAGAAGCATACCCAACTACACGTGTATTCATTCGTTGTGCAATCTTTTTCTCTATACCATCAAAGGCTCCTCCACATATAAAGAGAATGTTCTTTGTATCTACCGGAATCATCTTTTGTTCCGGATGTTTACGCCCTCCCTGAGGAGGAACATTGACAATGGATCCTTCTAGTAATTTAAGTAATCCTTGCTGAACACCCTCACCACTAACATCACGGGTAATAGAAGGATTATCACTTTTACGTGCGATCTTATCTATTTCATCAATAAATACAATCCCGCGTTGCGCTGCATCTACATCATAATCGGCAGCCTGTAACAAACGAGTAAGGATACTTTCAATATCTTCACCCACATAACCGGCTTCTGTTAAAACGGTTGCATCCACTATTGTAAATGGGACATGCAACAATTTAGCAATTGTTCTGGCCAGAAGAGTTTTCCCGGTACCCGTAGCGCCCACCATAATAATATTGGACTTCTCGATCTCGACATCATCCGAGGTTACCTTCTGAATTAAACGTTTATAATGATTGTATACCGAAACCGAAAGACGTTTTTTTGCGGCATCCTGGCCAATTACATATTGGTCCAGGAATACCTTAATATCTTCCGGCTTAGGTAAATCTTTTTTATTAAGCTGAAAAGAGGTTGCTTTTGTCGGGCTCTGCTCTTTAACAATTTCGTATGCCTGTTGGGCACATTCATCACAGATAGCCCCGGAGATGCCGTTTATTAATAAATTAACATCTCTACTCCCTCTACCGCAAAATGTACATATATCACCTGTTTTGGCCATATCAGCTTATTTCTTTGTCAAAATATCATCTATCATTCCATATTCCTTGGCTTCAGTTGAACTCATCCAGTAGTCGCGGTCACTATCACGTTCTACCTCTTCAATACTTTTGCCAGAATGATCAGAAATGATCTTATACAGTTCTTGCTTTACTTTCAAAATTTCACGTACTGCAATCTCCATATCAGAAGCTTGCCCCTGAGTTCCACTCATTGGCTGATGTATCATTACTCTTGAATGGTTCAAACCAAAACGTTTACCTTTTGTTCCGGCCACCAGCAGGACGGAAGCCATTGATGCCGCTATACCTGTACAGATTGTTGAAACATCACTACCAATAAATTGCATCGTATCATATATACCATATCCGGCATATACCGATCCACCCGGAGAATTGATATAAATTGATATATCTTTTCCAGGATCACTTGAATCCAAATACAACAATTGAGCTTGGATTACATTGGCTGTATATTCATCTATCTGTGTTCCTAAAAAAATGATCCGGTCCATCATTAAACGGGAAAACACATCCATTTGGGCTACATTCAATTGACGTTCTTCAATAATGGTTGGCGATATATAACTACTAGTGATATTTACATAGCTATCGAGCGCAGTACCACTCATTCCTAGATGCTTTGTAGCATACTTTCTAAAATCTTTCATATTACTTATTATATGTATTATCTCTATAAAACATGCAAAAGGGAAATACCCCTTTTATTTAACAGGATAGCAAAGTTATAAATAAATTTCCAAAAGAAACAAATATATTTGCCATACCCGCATATATTTTTCTAAAAGAGGCATTTAGATGAATCTAAACACCTATATATCAAAAGATAAGTAGGGCAGACAACCGTGGATTTTATTCACCAAAATATGAAATCCTTAGTTATCTGCCCTACCCGGCTTATCTTTTTTCTACTTCTTATTCTTCAACAAGAGTATTAAATTCGTCCATAGTCACTGTTTTCACATCCAGCTTTACGTGTTCTTTCAACCAGGCTGCCAATTTATCCTCTACAGCACGGTCAATTACATTCTGCAAAGTCTCTTTGTTCTTCAACATATCTTTTGCATAATTATCTAAAACTTCATCCGGAATAGACAACATACCATATTGAGCAAACTGAGCTTTGGCAACACGTCTTGCAAAATTATTCACATCTTCTTGCTCAACCTTGATCTCATTTTTTGCTACCAGGTTCTCTTTAATCAGATGATATTTTAAATCTTCAATAATCTGTGGATATTCATCCTCAATCTTTTCCGGTGTATTCTTTTCATTTGCAACCAACAACCAACGCTTCAATAGATCATCAGCAAATGCCAGGTCACCAGCTTTCTTAACAAGAACATCTTTAATATCCTTCAAAAACTTATAATCAGATTGAGGGGCAAATTGTTCAGCAAGAACAGTGCGAATCTGATTTTTAAATTCTTCTTCTGTAGTTACTACACCTTCGCCGAACACTTTATCAAACAACTCCTGATTAAGCTCTCCTTCTTGATGACGGGTAATTTCTTTTATTTCGAAACTAAAATCCGTATTAGTATCTGCGACTTCTTCTTTATCAATTTTCAGGAAAGCAGATATTTCAGGAGCAGCTCCTTTATAAGCCTTAAAAGGATTGAATACCACTACAGAGTTCACAGTTGCATCCATAAATTTAGCTTTTTCAGCCTCATCCTTGATATACATAGGCATTACAACTGCCTCTTCTACCTGGATACCGCCTTCTTTGGGTACGTCATTATCCAATTGAGCTACAAATCCCTTGATCATATCTTTCTCTTCCACATCATTCACCTGCTCATAAGTACCGAAGTTAGAACGGTAAGAATTTACCTGTGCCTCAACCATATCATCATCAATAGTCACCTCATAGAAAGGCACTTTGGTTTTCTTATTCAGTTCGATATTGATTTCAGGTGAAAGAGCCACATCGAATTTAAATTCAAAATTCTCATCCGTATCAAAATTCAATTCCTTTTGTTCCGTTTCGTTCGGAAGGGGTTCACCTAATATACCCAGTTTTTCTTCGCGGATGTATTTATATAAATTCTCTGAAACAAGTTTGTTTACTTCTTCCACCAATACATGTTTTCCATACATCTTATTGATCATACCCATTGGCACCATGCCCTTCCGGAATCCCGGAATATTTGCTTTTTGACGGAAGCTACGTAAGTTTTTTTCTACCTGATCCGCATAGTCTGCTTTCACTATTTCCATGGTAATGATGCCACGAGTAGCATCATTTTTATTAAGCGAAATGTTCATTCTGAATAATTTATATGATTAATTTATTGTTCTTTCGTAAAAATCAGCCTGCAAAATTAGACTTTATCTTTTAATCTCGCAAATGATAAGGTTATTAAGTCAGGTTTTAGGAGAATTTTCTACTTAAACTGAACCAGCATAAATACACTATTGCCTTCTTCTTCATCCATCGTGGCAATCAATTCTTTTAACTCTCCATTTAGTTTGTTTTCTTTATATGCCTCTTTAAGCTCAACAAAGTCCAATTCGAAATGATACCCTTTTTCATAATAACTCAGGATAAATGGACAAAAACTGAAAATCTCCTACATCCATACATATATCCATAACCGCCATAGGATCTAAATTACGCAATAGAGGTTTTTTATGCATAAAAGGGATCAGTGATTTGTCTTTGTTGTAAAGGAAAACAGTATCGGTTTCCGGATTGTATAAAAGAAGCCCATCACTACATTTTCTCACTCGCGCATAACCAATTTGGCCAAAGATGTGCTCCTGATTAATTGTACTTACATTAATATTATTATTACTTTGTAACTCAACGTATTCTAACACTTTTCCATCTGCTTTAGAAAAGAGAAAGAAAGAGGAGTCATTAACATGCTCTGCAACAACCATTTTATCCCCGGAATGTTGTTTGTTAATATTTTTCCACAATTTTGTATTATCATATACCAATATGGATTGTTTATCAAAAAAAGCTAATTGATTCATTATATTCATTTGTGGAAAAGTTAATTTCCTTCTATATTCACCCGAAGAAGAATAAACCATTATATGATCAGTAAAATCCGGAATAATATATACTTCATCTTCCGCTTCATCATACATAACAGTACTTGCACTCGAATATTCTTCCGGTCCTTGCCCCCTCCGGTTAAAACGCGACTTAGGTTCTCCTTGTTTTGAAAAAAAAAGTATGCTATTTGAAGAACGATCTACAATAACAATTGTATTTTGAGTCACATAATCGATACTTCCTTTATAGAGAAAATCTTCATCTTTTGTACTTAAATATAAATAGTGAACATCCGCAATATCAGTCAAATCAACTTCCTTTTCAGGATAGTTTTTCGTAACATCGATGAACGGCAACCCTTCATTTGACGGTTTACTTGAACAGCCTATTATTAGGTATTGACAAAATAAATAAATATAAAACAATTTCTATTTTCATAATTTCTCCAAGCGCTACTATAAACAATTATTACCATGACCCTATCGCAAATATAGTAATGAAATATCTTTTATTCGCCGGCAGGCTGTATATTTACAATGAATAGCATAAGTATTCATAATAGAAGTTTTTTTTAATTGCTTACATATTATTTATTGCAAATTTGCAATTATATATTCGCTAAATCATCAATAAGATTGAGCGTTTTTAGAGAATACTCTTATAAAACATAATTTTTTATACTTATATTTGACACTTTGAAAAGATCACATATAAAATTTAATACTTAAAGCATTGCATGGATCTATTCCCGAATTATAAACAATTGGACTCAATGGATTGCGGGCCTACATGTTTACGTATGATCGCAAAACATTACGGGAAGAGTTATAGTGTACAGACATTGCGGGAAAAGAGTTTTATAACCAGGGAAGGTGTTTCAATGCTGGGTATCAGTGATGCTGCCGAGAGTATTGGTTTTCGTACGAATGGGGTTAAGATCACATTCAATCAATTGATTGAAGAGAGGCCTTTTCCCTGTATCCTTCATTGGAATCAAAATCATTTTGTGATCTGCTACGATATTAAAAAGAAAAAGAATGGTGATTATTTAATTAAGATATCCGATCCGGCCGGAGAGAAATATACAATGCAAAAGGAGGAATTTCTTCGTTGCTGGATCAGTAGCCGTACAGAAGGACAAGATACGGGAACTGCTTTGTTATTAAATCCAACTCCGGACTTTTATTCACAGGATCTCGAAGATAAAAAGAATAAAAAGGGTATAGGTTATTTTGTTCGTTATCTGATACCCTATAAATCTCAGATTTTCCAGTTAATCGTAGGAATGCTTATTGGCAGTGTGCTGTCATTAATTTTACCATTCCTCACCCAGGCTATGGTAGACCAGGGGATTGGAAATAATAATCTGAGTTTTGTCACTTTAGTTCTTATTGCCCAATTAGTCCTTTTTGTTACTCAATTAGCTGTTGAGTTTATTCGTAACTGGATTGCTCTGCATGTCAATACGCGTATTAGCATTTCTCTTATCTCTGATTTTCTTTCTAAGTTGATGAAGTTACCGCTTCGTTTCTTTGACACAAAGAATGTAGGGGATATAATGCAACGCATAGGAGATAATAACAGGATTAAATCATTCCTCACTGGTTCTACATTAACAACACTTTTTTCGTTTGTCAATTTTTTCATATTTGCTATTATCCTGGCCTATTATAGCTTGACAATATTGTTTGTGTTTGTATTTGGAAACACATTATATATTTTATGGATTACGCTTTTTATGCGTTATCGGCGTAAGTTAGATATGAGTCGTTTTGCGCAGGCATCTGCCGAACAAAGTAATCTTGTGCAGATTGTGACAGGTATGCAGGAGATCAAATTGAATAATTGCGAAAAACAGCAGCGTTGGAAATGGGAACGCATCCAGGTAAAGCTTTTCAAAATCAGCATGAAAGGTTTGGCTCTGGGACAATACCAACAACTTGGATCTGTATTCTTTAGTCAAACGACTTCTCTTTTGGTATCGTTTATAGCAGCCAAATCGGTAATTGAAGGGGATATGACATTAGGTATGATGATGGCAGTTAGTTATATTATCGGGCAATTATCGGGACCTATCGGTCAGGTTATAGGTTTTGTACAGGCTGCCCAGGATGCGAAAATCAGTTTAGAACGGCTAAATGAGATTCATGAGAAGGAAGATGAGGAGCAAACGATCGATTCAAAACTCAATGAGATACCGGCGGATAAAACTATACATGTAGAAGATCTATATTTCAGCTATGATGGAGCGGACAGAAATTATGTATTGGATGGAATAAACTTAACTATCCCGGAAAATAAGATCACAGCCATTGTAGGAGCCAGTGGAAGTGGAAAGACCACCCTGATCAAATTATTACTGGCATTCTATGTACCCAATAAAGGAAATGTGAAAATCAATGATATAAATCTAGAGGATATTAATCCACATCTATGGCGTAATAAATCCGGGGCAGTATTACAAGATGGTTTTCTTTTTTCGGATACGATTGCCAATAATATTGCCATAGGTGAAGACTCAGTCGATAAGAAGCGTTTGCAGAAGGCTGTAGAAATAGCAAATATCAAAGAATTTATCGAATCCTTGCCTCTAAAATATAATACCAAGATTGGTATGGAGGGTAATGGTGTAAGCCAGGGACAAAGACAACGCCTTCTTATTGCCCGTGCCGTATATAAAAATCCGGAATTCCTTTTCTTTGATGAAGCAACCAATGCATTGGATGCCAATAATGAAAGAGTAATTCTGGATAATCTCAATACTTTCTATAAAGGTAAAACAGTAGTAATCATTGCCCATCGCTTAAGCTCTGTACAACACGCTGATAATATCGTCGTTATGGAAAAGGGAAAGATCATTGAAGAAGGTACACATAGAGAATTAACAGATAAACGAGGTGCCTATTATACCTTAGTTAAAAACCAGTTAGAACTGGGAAGCTGATAAAACATGTCGGAAGAAAAAAAAGACATAGAAAAAGATATTGAACTCCGAAGTGAGGAATTCCAGGAAGTATTAGGAAATATACCTCCCTGGATATTGCGTAGAGGAATAACGGCTATAGCATTCATCGTTGTACTTTTGCTTATAGGCAGCGCTATTTTTAAATATCCTGATATTATAACTACAACCATGACTCTCACCGGAACAACCCCTCCGGCTTCATTGGTAGCGAAAGTATCTGGTAAACTGCAAGAGTTAAACGTCGAAGATGGCTCTGATGTGAAAAAAGGAGATTATCTTGCTATTATTGAAAATCCGGCTCGTAAAGAAGATGTATTAACACTGAAAAACTATTTGCATGATTACAGATTAGAGACAGACCTTCTACCGGAAAAGTTGAATCTGGGAACTATGCAGACTTTATATTCTTCCTTCTACAGGGTTTTATTTGAATATCATGAGTTTCACAGACTTCAATATTATACGAAGAAAATTGATATAATGAGAGAACGAATTACTCAATATGAGGAATCTTACAGGAATTTGAGTAGGCAAAAAGACCTTATTAATGAGCAATTTAAATTAAGTCAAAGTCAATATACACGTGATTCTCTATTGAACACGAAAGGTATCCTTTCCAGTGAAGAGTATGAAAATTCTAAAAGTCAGTATTTACAAGGGGCTCTCTCATTGGAGAATATTTACTCCACCCTTCATAATACGGAAATTCAGATGACCCAAATGAATGAAAGTCTTTTAGATACAGAATTTCAATATGAGGATAAAAAGAATACTTTAGAAACTCAATTGAAAACATACGTATCCCAATTATTAAGTGAAATACAGGCATGGGAACAAACCTATGTATTCGTATCGCCTATTGATGGAAAGGTAACTTTTACTACTTATTGGAAAGATAATCAAAATATAACGGGAGGTGAAGTGGCGTTTACCGTTATACCACCGGATAAAGGGGTTGTATTAGGAAAGGCTTCTATGCCTATGGACCGTTCGGGCAAAGTAAAAATAGGACAAAAGACTAATATCCGGTTTGTCAATTATCCTGATAATGAGTTTGGTATAGTGAGGGGTATTGTTAAGAATATATCCGTTGTACCTTCTAAAAACAATCAGGAGATAAACAATTATATTGTAGAAATTGAACTACCTGATGGACTAATGACATCTTATCAGAAGGAATTGCCTTATAATCCTGAAATGCAGGCGCAGGCAGATATCATTACAGAAGATCATTCCGTTCTTGAACGATTCTTTATGCCTTTACGTAAAGTCCTGACAGAAGGGTTACAATAATTACAATACAAACTCATAAGAAAAAAACATCAAAAACCCTTCAACCCTTCAGCATCAATTGATAATCTTTGTTTTTCAAAAGAAATCAGGCTGAAGGGTTTTGAAATAAACCCTTCAGCCACCAGGTCAAACCTTTCAAAAAGTCCCGAAGGGGCCTAATCCTGGTAGCCCGTTGCTTTAGCATCGGGATAAAGAATATACATCTTTGAAATGCATGCCGAAGGTATGCAATTGAATACTGATCACGTACCTTCGGCACGCATGGTATAGGAGGCTTTTCCCTAACCCGATGCTAAAGCAACGGGCTACCAGGATTAGGCCCCTTCGGGACTTTTGGGATAGCCTCTTCAAAACATATAAAAACAATGGCTTTAGCCGAATAATCGTGGAGCTAAAACATAACCCGCTGCTAAAGTAGTAGGCTATTGACAACTAACATCCTATATAAAATTGTACTATTATATATGACAAGTATTGTTTGCTTATAAGCAAACAGCTGTTCGATACTAAGCAAACAGCTGTTTGATAGTAAGCGAATAGTTGTTTGTTGATGTTCAAACAATAAAAAACTCAGTATGCCGGCTAAAAATGAAAGGTATAAAACCTTAATGAAAGGTTTATTTCAAAACCATTCAGCCCTATTTCTTTTGAAAAACAAAGGCTTTCAAAGGATAGTGAAGGGTTGAAGGGTTTTTGATTTTTTTTATTTTATATGAATGTCTTATACTATCAGAACTCCGATGTAAAATGAAAACGAATGTCCGGAAAATCATTTTGGGCCATTGTTAAGACATAAGCAGAATCAGCCAGGTAAACGTCACGTCCTTCTTTGTCGAGTGCCATATATTGAGCTTTACGTTTTTTGAAGTTTTCAAGCATGGCGGCATTATCACTTTCTATCCAACAAGCTTTGTAAAGGCTGATAGGTTCCCATTTACATTGAGCCCCGTATTCGTGGAGCAGACGGTATTGGATTACTTCAAACTGAAGCTGGCCTACAGTTCCGATTATTTTCCGTCCATTGAACTGGTTGGTAAATAGCTGAGCTACGCCTTCATCCATTAACTGTTCGATTCCTTTTGCCAATTGCTTAGCCTTCATAGGATCAGCATTCTCGATATATTTAAACATTTCGGGAGAGAAACTCGGGAGCCCTTTAAAGTGCAGCTCTTCCCCTGATGTGAGAGTATCACCAATCTTGAAATTTCCGGTATCGGGTAAACCGATAATATCACCGGCAAAAGCTTCATCAACTGTTTCTTTCTTTTGTGCCATAAAAGCAGTAGGGCTACTAAAACGCATTTGCTTATTGAAACGCACATGCTTATAGTTAGCATTTCGTTCGAAGCGGCCGGAACATATCTTAACAAACGCAATACATGAACGATGATTAGGGTCCATATTGGCATGTATCTTAAAGATAAAACCGGTAAAAGCATCTTCTTCCGGATCGACTACACGTTCTATGGCTTGTACAGGACGGGGTGATGGAGCGATCTGTACAAAACAGTCCAGTAATTCTTTTACACCAAAGTTATTCAAAGCAGAACCAAAAAAAACAGGAGCAATATCTCCTTTCAGATAGGTATCCACATCAAATGTAGGATAAACACCTTCGATCAATTCTATATCTGATCGAAGTTTACTTGCCAGTTCATCTCCAATATGTGTTTCTAATTCAGGATTATTAATATCCTTGAACTGAATACTTTCCGTTACATATTGCTTGCTGGGAGTATATAGGTCCAGTTTTTCTTCAAATATATTGTAAACCCCTTTAAAACGCTGTCCCATATCAATTGGCCAACTTAAAGGACGTACATTGATCTTTAATTCTTCTTCGATTTCATCCAGCAAGTCGAAAGGGTCTTTCCCGTCACGGTCCATTTTATTTATAAAGACAATTACAGGTGTTTTTCGCATGCGGCACACCTCCATAAGCTTCCGTGTCTGTGCCTCTACCCCTTTCGCCGTATCGATCACAATAATTACACTATCTACTGCTGTCAACGTGCGGAAGGTATCCTCAGCAAAGTCCTGGTGACCCGGGGTATCCAGGATATTGATCTTATGATCTGCATAATCAAATGCCATGACAGAAGTTGCAACTGAGATTCCACGTTGTTTCTCAATCTCCATCCAGTCAGAAGTCGCCGTTTTCTTGATCTTATTTGATTTTACCGCTCCGGCAACATGGATCGCACCTCCAAACAGCAAAAGTTTCTCTGTCAAAGTAGTTTTCCCGGCATCCGGGTGGCTCACTATGGCAAATGTTCTTCTTCTCTCTATTTCTTTTGAATATTCTCTCACGGATCTCTACCTTAATTATTAATTATAACTTTCTTCAAGCTCTCCTCCCAATGCGGAATCGTAATATTATATGTCTCTTTGATCTTTGCTTTATTCAGAACGCTATAAGACGGACGTGCTGCCGGAGTCGGATAATCTTTTGTTTCGATAGGAATTACACGGCATCTCAGTCGTGCTAATTCCATTATCTTATGGGCAAAGTCATACCAGCTACAGACCCCTTCATTGGAAAAATGAAAGATTCCCGGTACAAATGCTCCTTTTTCACTTCGTTCCATTATAGCAAATATGGCGCCTACTAAGTCACCTACATACGTTGGGGAACCTATCTGATCAAAAACCACTCGAATTTCTTCTTTTTCCTTACCCAGACGAAGCATTGTCTGTACAAAATTATTCCCTGTTTTCGAATACAACCAGGAAGTGCGAATAATAATAGCATCCGGACATGCTTCCTGTAGCATTACTTCACCTGATAATTTAGTCCGTCCATAAGCTGACATAGGCCGTGTACCATCCGTTTCAAGGTAAGGTCGATGATTCATGCCATCGAACACATAATCCGTTGAAATATGAATTAACCGGATTCTCCGTTCATACGCAGCAGCACCCAGATTACGTACTGCATAAGCATTAATATGATAAGCAGTATTTATTTCCGATTCAGCCTGGTCTACCGCTGTATATGCTGCAGCATTTATTACTCCCTGGATACGGTTTTCTTCCATATAAGCAACAATGGCTTCTTTACTGGTGATATCTAATGTATCAATATCCGTAAAGAAAAAACGAAAACCGGAAGCACTTTCTGCGGACTCCTGAAGAGCTCGTCCTAATTGTCCATTTGCGCCTGTTACCAATATATTCTTCATGCCTGTCAATCTTCTAATGAAAGTTCACCATTCATTTCATCCCGGTATTTACCGGCCAACATAGCAAGAAATGAACTGATTTGTTTAACAGCTTCCTGAGTTCCGGCACTCACTTCTTTCCCTTGCATGCGAAGCAATAAGTAGCCATACACCGCAGTAAAACAAGTTTCCAATTCGGGCATTTTTTCTTCTCCTGATTTTGCCCGTAATTGCACAATATAAGGTAGAGTCTTATAATACGCTGCCTGATAAACCATTTCTTTGGGAGACTTCATTAAACGAAGATGCAAGTCTGTCAATGCAATAACCACATTCGTATTCAGCTGAATATGTCCTTTTTCCATAACGCCTTCGCCACGCATCATATCGATCAACTCCTCATACCAACGGGCAATAGTATCCAGCATCTCCTGAGGCTGATCGTAGCGGGAGATAACGGTTTCCCGGATCCGGTTCATGTCAAACTGATTAGCACGTATCAAATCCTCTACCTGCCACATATACAACAGGTATTCTGCAATATTTTCTTTTCTTTTTTGCTGTGCAATAATCATTCCTGTAAAGATAAACTATATTCGGATATGGCTTTATAGAAATCAGTATCTTTGATTCCTAACTGACGGCATGCCAAATGAGCAGCATTCACATTAAATAAGAAATAATCATCGGGTATCCAGACCGGGTAATTCCCGTAACGTGTTTGCAGGAAAAGATTACCATCTTTTTCTGCTAACGGATGTCGCTCATAAGGAATAGAAGTGATATCCTCACGTACTTTGACTGCTTCTTCCCGTAAAACAGGATCTTCATTACAATAGATCAGTTTGCCTTCCCGCTCTATGGAAGCAATAAAATTACGATATGTATTCAAATATTCTTCCGGTGTATTATGATCTTTCTCTTCTGACCAGAGTAAATTCGTAATCACTGCTATATGCGGACGATAAAACTCCAGCTGGAATCGTTTTTCCAATGCAGAAGTAACATGCTCATCTCCTTCTATCAATGCTATACGTGCTTCATAGCCCATAGATGCCCGGCTGGGTAATAAAGATATTTTACTGGATAGTATATAATCAAACGCCCTCTTTTGAGAAGACAAAGTATAAGCTATCATAGAAAGTACACAACTCTTTCCTCCGCTACCGGCCACGACCACCCGCGTCTTTGATTTTGTTCGATCAAAGAAAAATTCAGGCACGGACTGGATCAACAAGCCCAAATCCCGGGCCCGTTTCAGTTCGGGATTATCTTTTTTGACTGTAGCTCCTAAAACAACTATCTGGATCTCTTTCGTCAACTTCTCCGGAAACCAGCCATTTCCATGACAGGAGCAACCCGCTGCATGCAGATGAGCCAGATCCTCTTCTGTCAATCCATCGCCGGAAACACTTACCTCATACCCTTTCTCCCGAATGGCCAATGCCATATCCAGTATTACAGGTTCTGTGACAGAGATCAAATGAACTTTTCGCATCGATTGTATTTTGATGCAAAAGTACGACAATTTAGCTGAGTTGCATCATTCCAAATCAAAAAAACATGACCGCCATACCACCCTCCGAAAGAAATAGTCTGTATATTTGGTTCAAAATAAATGAGATGAATATCAATATCATTGAGACGGGTAACTTCTATGCGGATGGCGGTGCTATGTTTGGCGCTATTCCTAAAAGTGCATGGCAACGCCGCTATCCCGCAAACGATGTAAATGGATGTATATTGACCATGCGTAGTCTCTTAATCAGCACCGATGACGGACGAATTATACTTATTGACACGGGGGCTGGAAACAAGCATCTGAAAACGTTGAGCTATTATCGTTTCTTCGACCTTGTAGATATGGAGGAAGAATTAGCCAAATTCAACCTACATCCTACGGACATCACGGACGTAATACTGACCCACCTTCATTTTGACCATTGCGGCTATTGCACACGGATGCAACCCGATAATAAAAACCTCTTTATTTCTTTCCCCAAAGCCCGCCATTGGGTAAGCCAGACACAATGGAAGAATTTCTTACATCCGAATCCATTAGAAAAAGATTCTTTTTTTTCTGAGAATATGGTTGCGGTTGAAGAAGCCGGATTACTTCAATTAATTACAGACGATATAAAAATCTGTCAGGGTATCCGTTTATGTCTCTTCGATGGGCACACACCAGGACAAATAGTACCCTATATCGAGAGTTCAGAAGGAACCTATATTTTTGCAGGAGATGTTATTCCCTTATGTGCACATGTTTCACCAACCTGGATATCGGCTTATGATACGCATCCTCTTATTTCTTACTCCGAAAAAATACGGCTACTGGATGAAGCCGTTCAAAAACAGCAAAAGATTATCTACTGTCATGATGCATATACAATTATGTCGGGAGTAAAAAAAGTAGGGGAGTTTTATACCGCGACGAATAAAGAAAGGGGCTAATTTTTATCAATCCATGCAACATTCTGTTCAGAGATATGACTTTGACCTATGATATCTTTATATAACTCCGGTTTACGGGCGTTTGTATATCTATAGCCTCCTGATTGATATAGTTTATCTTTCGTTATAGTAGTGGTTACAAAATCATCACCTAATTTGCGACATTCTGCAAGAATATCTCCGAATGGATCTATAATCATGGAACAACCATTTTTCAGTTGATCATCATCCATTCCTATTGGGTTTGAAAAGACGACATATATTCCATTATCGTATGCTCTTGCAGGTAACCATTTCATCAACCAAGCCCGCCCTTTCATTCCATCAAATTCCAAACGTAACGAGGTAGGGTCTTTTTCCCTGTTTTTCCATAGTATAGGATCAACGAATCCTGAGCCGGGACGGGATGAAGGCGTACACATTGTTACATGAGGCATGAAAACAATCTCTGCGCCTAATAATGTGGTAGCTCTCACATTTTCTATTACATTATTATCATAACATATAAGTATGCCACATTTCCAACCATTAATTTCAAATACGCAGTATTCATTTCCAGGTGATAACCAGGGATTTATAAATGGATGTATTTTTCTGTATTTTGCTATTAATCCATTTTTATCGACACATACATAAGCCTTATATAAATTATCATTTTTATCCTTCTCAAATAATCCTGCTAAAATTATTATATTACTTTTTTGGGCAATTTTAATAAGTTTCATAATACTGTCCCCCTCGGGGATTAATTCAGCCAAGTCAAGCATTTGCTCTTTGGATAAATGCCGTGCAAAAGTGTAACCGGTTATGGAGCATTCATGAAATGCAATTACATCTGCCCCTTCCTGGGATGCCTTATTTGCTAATTCCTCAATAACAGAGAGGTTATAATTCTTATCTCCGTTTTTATTTTCAAACTGGGCAGTTGAAATCTTCAGATCATTCATAAATTTAGTATATGATACAAGTTTGTTTTTATAAAAGCTATTACGGCACTAAGATAAGAACTATTTTGGGTTGTAGACATTAATAATAATCATATACTTATGGAATATAAAAAAGGGGCTTATTCAAATTTTACTTTGAATAGCCCCTTTTATCATCCATAAGCGATTAACTCTTTTAATCTTTAATCACTATTTTCTTCGTTGTTCCATCACTTAGTTGAACAATATAGAATCCATCAGGTAAAGGAATAACTGTTTCACCTTCTATCATTACACGTTCGGTATAAATTCGTCCTGAGAAATCAATCACTCTTGCGCGTCCGGCACGATCACTGCGAATATACAGTTGTCCTTTTTCCGTCCAGATATCTACTGCATTAACGACTTCAGTATTTGCTGTCGGATCCGGGTTAGGGTCACTACCTTCTACTTCGAATACAGCTACAATATGTGTATCACTACTGATTGTAATCGATTGGCCGTTTTCGATTTCGACTCCATTAACTGTTAGGCTTTCCAGGTAAAGGCCAGCCATTCTTACATAAGCACTTACTTCCAAGCGACTACCATTATTTACATAATTTCCAGAAAGGATAGGCCATCCCTGATAAGTCACTGATAATTCACCACCAATACTTGCTTCATAAGTTACCTGATATACGATTTCCGAAGACGGTGTATATACATTTACATTCACTTCCGAACTGATTACTTCATTGTCACATACGGTAGCTCCAGCTGCCTTAACTTTTACACGGTAATTACCGGCATTCACATATTGTGCAGGCGATAGTGTAAATATCGCATCATTAGCCGTCGCATTTTCAACTGTGGTTATATCAACAAATGTATCTCCCACCTTTTTCTGCCACTGATAAGATAAAGAACCTTCGCCTTCAGCTATTACTGATAATACCAGATTTCCTCCCCGTGGAATGGAGATATTATTAGGTGGTGTAACAATACGAGTAGCCTTTTCTATTTTCAGGACAAATTCTACCGGTGTCGTTGTAGTTGCTGCTGAATGCTTAGAATAGATCCAGTAAGAACCTGTAACCAATGATGAAACCGGAATAGCATTATTGGCTGTTAACTCAATCAAATTACTACCATCCGATTCTGTCGAATACCAATATGTTACATTATTAACATGAGAAGTAATATTTCCATACAGATCAACACCGATCGGATCATTACTACATACTGTTAGATTTGATTGGTTAAAATTAATAGCTAGATCCGGATACACAGTTACAGTAACCGCAGTACTCTTCACATTGCCACATTCGCCACCGTTTACCCATACATAATAGCTTCCACTCTTTGTTTGATCTGCATCTGTTATCTCTAATGTTGATGAAACTTCACCACCCAAAGGATTTTCATCTTTATACCATTGGTAAGTAAGAGTTCCGGAGCCTTTTGCAGTCACCTGCAATTTAACTGTAGAACCATGATTATAAATCAGAGAACTATTACCCGGATCAGCCGGTGTAGTTACAGTTACAGGAATATTGATTACAAAGAATACCTCTTCTTGCTTTTTCTTCAGGCCATTATCAGCTTCTACCCAATAGGAGATAGTCTCTTCAATTGTGTGATCCGCCGTTATCTCACCGCTCAGATCATCACCGTCTTTTGTCTTATACAGCTTATATGTTACACCATCTTTCTTGTCGGTCACAATTTCATCAAACATAGATGTTGTATAGTCAATCGGAGAGCCACAGGTACTTGCCGGTTGTATTATCGTATAT
Source organism: Tannerellaceae bacterium (assembly GCA_032073245.1). Lineage (GTDB taxonomy): Bacteria > Bacteroidota > Bacteroidia > Bacteroidales > Tannerellaceae > QVMG01. Next base: position 7,712 of record DAMANX010000021.1, on the reverse strand, counting down.
TCCAAAGATGGGTAAACTTCAACGTTTACAGGAACCATACCATAATTGACTCCCTCAAATACTGCTGACACATATAATGTATGATCTCCAGCTCCTAAAACTGTAGCCACATCTATATCTAATACAGGATTATCAGAAGATAACTCAGTGGACTTATCTGATTTAAACCACTTACCTGTAAAATTATCACTCACTACTTCCAGTGAAGGATCAGTCATGTCATCGATAGTCAATTGGAATACTTCCTGAGCTGTTCTAACAACTGCCACTTTCACTTCCGATGGTAAACCGATAGGAGCATAAGCAGTACCAATACAATCGCCAAATTGGATGGATGTTACAATACTTATAGTGAAAGTCTGTACAGGATTGTCCTTATGGGATTCATCGGATGTATAAGTCAATGGTATTGCGAAACGCACATTCTTATTATGTCCATTATTCGGCGAGTCTGCGATATAGTCAGAAGACGGAAGTCCTATATAATACACTTTATTGTCATTCTGTCCATCCTGAATATCCAGAATCTGTACTGTTTTATCACCGGAAAATAAATCTCCTGAAATTGTGATATAATCATCCTTTTCACCTATTTCAAACATAGATGGTATTTCAACACGCAAACGGTTGTTTGGATTGAACGCCGCCGTTCCTTGCTTAGTAAGATTTACATATAATGTATTGGATGATACATTCTCATTAAAGGCAGTACGTCCTTCTAAATTATCCAGAGCAAAAGAAGTAAATATATTGAAATCATAGGGAGATGATACATTTGGAAGAAGCTGACGCGTAATCACGGTTCTACCTGATCCCAAAGCATCAGATGAAGAGAATGAGTTGCTTTCCAGTTTACCATAATAACGCATTCCATCGAGTTTTGAACCACATTGAGGAGAAAATTCCATTTTAAATGTCACAACTAACTCACTGGGGTCTGAAGCTCCTGAGAAGCCCGGCATTGTAAAACCATCTCTTTCTAAGGCTTTTGCAATATCGAATTCAAAATAAGTGTCTGAACTTGGTAATTCTTCTGCTGTTGTTTTTACAAATAAATCCACTAGTTCCGCTTCCATCTCAGCAGAAACCGATTCGAAACCATTTCCTTTAGGATATTCAATCACAGCTGAACCAGCAATATACATCTGTTTTGCAGGAATTTGAATAATCATCTTCGGTTTTCTCAATGCTCCTACACTGGATTCGGAATTGATAATTCCCGTCACCTCATATTTTTGATCATGTTCCAGAATATAAGAGTTTTCTATTGCCAGGCTACCATCGATACGAGAAGTTGATGGTTTAACCTTTACCTTAAGAGGAGTAGATACATATTTCTGATCCAGGTCTGCAGGTGTAAGGTCCGGATCAAATGTCCAGCTGTCATCATCAAAACCAGAAGCAATATAAATTTCTATTTCATTATCTTCACCTTCTCCTGTATAATCGAATTGAATATTATAGTTCTGATTAAAACCAGCTTCCAATACACTTCCGACTTCAACCCAATGACCATCTGTTCCTTCGCCTTCTGAGACAAGTGTTCCATTAGTCTTTTTCAATTTTACATTTTTCAAATCTCCACCAATATACAACCATACTTTGTGAATAGACTCTGTATTAGGATTACCTATTGTTACCGGAGAAATATTTAACTCGGGCGATACGGCATCGATAGATGTGATATTATTAGTAGATAGGTGAATACGTGGACCGGAATAAATTACCGCAAGATCTACCGAAGCAGGCGGATTTTCCTCTTCAGTCAGTAAATTATCATAATAAACCGTTGTTCTTACATTGCTTGTTGGTTGTGCAAATTTGGTTGCCTGTACTTTGGCATACGCTCCCATACTAAACTGTGCATCCGGATACGGCCATTTACCAGATATAACATTATTATCTGCATATTCCTCATCAAATAAGGACCCTAAGTCATAAATATAAGTAGTAACTCCGTTGGCATCCGTTACAGGATAATCCGGATCCGGGTCTAAATATAAAGAGTTACCTCTCGTACCATTTCTAATTTCTAATTTCGACATAATCAAATATCCCGCTGGCATTTCAATTTTATATTTACCAAACTTAACTGTAGTTCTTACTTCTCCTGAGAAATAAGGAGAAGCTAAAGGTGTATCAGTTAATCCGGTAATACGATGGAAATAATATTCCTTTTCATTATTATTTTGAAATGGGGCTGCGGTTCCTCTGTATGTAAAGCTGAATCCTTCTGAATAACTACCAAAGTTATGGCTTAAAATGCTTTCTCCGAACCTTTCTCCATCTTCGGGTTCAAATGCTTCGGCTTGAGAATTCTCTGATACATAACATTCAGCCGTAATTCCACTCATCAAACCCAATACAGTATTACCGACTTTAAAAGGAATTTCGATTATAAGTTCATCATCTTTTTCCAATGGAGAAGCTGGAATATATTCCAAATAATAAGTGTTATTTGTTTTCTTATTAAAAGAAACATCTCCGTCCAGTATTCCGTTTCTAGTTACTGTACCTGTTTTCAATCCCAGATTTGCTCCACTCATATTAATACCCGGAGCAGACAACAGAATATACATATACGGATATGTTAAATCTCCTTCAGACTCCGGAATATGAGCCGTAAAAATCATTCTTCCGTCATCATTTCTAAGATAAATAGAAGGATTAACGTCATCTGGCAGGGCATTACCTTCTCCATCCGGTATACCATTTCCGTTAGCATTCGGAGTTCCATTTGCATTTTTTTTATCTCTCTTACCCCGTGAGTCACGAATAAGTTTAAAATCATCCAAAATAATACCCGTTCTCTTCTTAAGTAAAGTAATATCCTGGAAAACTTGTGTGAAATACTTCAAGGTTGTTTCATAACCCGGTTCATTCATATTCCAATCAACCCAGATACGAATTTTCCCCTCCTCAATATCTTCATATTCATCAAGATCCGAAACCGTTCTATATTTAACAGTTACCTCTCCTCCGGCACTGACATTATATCGTTTAAAATAAGTATTTTCCATTCCCTCTTTCTCACCGAAACCAGCATTGGCACGATTCCCAAAAGAAATAGCTTCTTCTGCCGTACCATCCAATTCCAGCCATTTAGGCAACTGAACTACTATGTCTACAGTCCGTTGGCCATTACTAGATCCTGAATTAAAAGGAAAAGTAGCTTCTCCATGGCCTCCTGAAGCAATACTAGTTGCCGAAATACTTCCTGTTATACGTGGATAAGCATACCCTCCGACTCCATAGGTCGATTCAGGTGCTGTTCCTGCAACTCCACATGCGTTTTTGGATGAAATAGAATAACTAAACCAGTTTATAGAAGATACAGGGCTAGGTTCAATTGTTGATGTTTGCTTCTCTTCATTATCATAAACCGCTCCTCCTGCAACAGGATAATAGACCATAAACTTCTCCAGTCTAGACAATTCATAAGTATTAGGTATTCTGACATCTACACGTGTATATTTTTTAGGCTCACCATCTTCAGCCTCTATAATATCTCTTCTTGCATTACTTGTAAGTTCAAGACTTAAAGTATAATCATCCTCAGTCAGCTCATAAATATTCATTCCGCCATCGACGGAATATTTAATAGGATTCTCTATATCATCGACAGCTATATAATGGTATTTCCCATTTCCATTTCGCCATGTGTCTAATCTTGTTCTTATATCAAAACCTCCTGCACTTCCAACATTCTCATATGCCACACGGTAATATGAAACAGTTTTTCCATCCATTGAAACAAGATCAGTGGAAATCAAATTTTCAAGATCCTCACTCGTCATAAATCCTGTTTCACCAGAAAGATATCTCATACTTGGAGTACCGGGTACAGTAGGATAAGCCAATATCAGATTGACAATTTCTTCTGTATAAGTTGCACAAGCAAAAGAAACAGATGCTGTTATTGTATATATACCGCAACGATTCGATTGAGCTGTAAATATTAATTCTTTAGCCACCGCTTCCAGAATATTATCTCCTTCCAGTGTTATTGTGGTCTCGGTTTTATCTACATTAATATATTCACTACTTACCGGAAGACCATCAAAAGTGATAGCAGCCGCATCCAATATAACTCCTTCTTCATAAGCCAGAGTAACAGTTGCCTTAGAAATATTTCCATTTGTTGTGCTTAATTGCAGATCAAAAGTTTCTATATCACCCACTACATTACTTTCCAAAAGACCATCTCCACCACCTACCGTGGTTGTTCCTATCACAACAGGAGTCTGAACCGTAAAAACAATTTCCTGAGCACTAACCTCCTCTTCATCGGATAGAATCTGAATCTGAATAGCTCCATTCTCAGTATCACATTCAGCCAACACACCTATTTCCAAATGTATGCGTTTGGAAACCGGGCCTTCGTCAAATGAAATTGTCAAGGTATTTGTCAATTCATCAAATAATACATTAAAAGACTCAACTAAATTATTCTCCCCTCCTACCACACTTTCATCGATAAAAGTTACACCGGTAGGTAGTTGTACCAAAATAGAAGCATTCTCTATAGCTTCTGATGGTGTAAAATCTAAAGTTAATTTAGTTTCCAACAGAACCGTCATCGGCTCTTCCGACAATCCGGCATCATTCCAGGATATTTGTGCATAACTACTGGTTGACCCTAAAAGGAATACCAGTAGTACCAAATACCAGGACCACCTGAGTGTGGTGTTTGATTTACTTTTTTCTTTTTTCACTTTGTCCATGTGTTCCATAAATTCTCTGTTTTAAAATAGTGTTGATTGTTTCTTTCTTTTCTCTTTTCGTTTTTATTCATATCTATATTACTACGGTATATGTATTAATCTAATAATGTATATTTAGTCTACATTTTTCATTTCCACTTTCTTTATTTCACTTCCCGGTAACACTTATTCATTCTGTCGCTCAGTAAGTGACAGAATGAGCTTTTCAGATGATCATAAACAGCAGTTTTACAATCAATTAGTCATCTAAAGAAGTATAGTCTCTATTTTTTGATAAACGATTTTTCAAACATGCCGAAGAAGATTTCAAAGTGTTTTCCTCAATAATGCCTCTTTCTGTCAGGATTAGAAGGCCTTACGAAAAGTCGTTTTTGATAAATTTAGGAAGACAACGTTTTAAACATATTAAATTACAGCATCTTATGAAAGAATTACTCTATCAAGAAGAACACCTATTCTGTAGCAATTACAATCAGGGATCCCCCTCTCTTATCGAGTGTGTTGACATTGCTTCAAGGAAAGAATGGGAAGGAAGAACAACTGATAAAGAGATTGTATTCGTACTTAAGGGAAGTATGAAAATCTCTTATGGCTTTGTTCTGGATCTGCCGGTTAGCGAAAAGAGTATGATCTTACTGACTCCAGGGTGTCGTTTCACGGCCTGGACAGGGAAAGGTGTATCTCTTATGATCATGAGATTTCCAGAAGCTATATATTTTTTCGATAAACAGCACCTGGAGGATATCAATTATGAAAACCCTTGTTTGGAGAATAGTTTACAACCATTGGAAATAAAACCTGCGATTCAATCATTCATCTCATTTCTGATAGATACTCTCTCTGATGGCCTACGGTGTAAACATTACTGTGAGTTAAAAACTAAAGAGCTCTTTTATCTTTTTCAGATATATTATACTAAGGAAGAACTTGCTATATTCTTCCGCCCTTTATTGACAACAGATGCTCAATTTGCCGAATTTGTACTCACAAATTATCATAAGGTAAAAACAGTTAATCAGTTTGCATCGCTTAGTTCATGTAGTCTCTCGAACTTTGATAAGAAGTTTCGCCGCGCTTTTGGTACTTCTGCATATCAATGGATGATGCAGAAGCGTAATGAGAGGGTCTTTCATGAGATTAACACCACAAATAAACCTTTCTTACAAATAGCTGAAGAGCAGGGGTTTTCATCCAATTCACAGTTTACTGATTACTGTAAGAAACACCTTGGTGGATCACCTGGAGAAATAAGACGAAGAAGATATGCCGACACACACAAATTTGCACGTCAAAAAGAACAATTATGAATTTATTAATATATTTTGAGATGATAGGTTGTGGTTTAAGCCCTTACTTTTGTACCATCAAATAGTATAGTCGTTAATGTTCATTCTGTCACTTACTGATAGACAGATTCACTCACACACTTTAAATTTCAAGAGACAAAGGTAACATATTCTTTACAGCACTCCAACACTTATACGGCTGTTTTTATGGCTCTTGCCACTTTTTCTCCTGCTTTATCAAGAATGTTCCGATTCAATGCTCCAAGATAAATAGAAGTCGTCTTTTCCGAAGTATGGCCGAGCCCTTCCGATATTACTACAAGAGGTACATTTTTCTCTTTAGCGATTGTAGCCCAACTATGACGTGCCACATGTGTCGATAATTGATAATTAATAGTTGACAATTTACAACTACTCGCCAACCGTTTCAAACGATTGTTCTGAGTACGTAAAGCTGACTCGTATTGGAGGCGTTCGTTTTCTCCGGGTTTACATATAATGGGAAAAACATATGGGGAGCCATTTGTTTGTTTCTCAAAATATCGGATAATACTTGCCATCTCCGTATCCACTTTTACTTCCAGGAGTTGTCCGGTTTTCTTTCTCTTGTAATGTATAACACCCTGCCGGATATCTTCTTTCCTGAGAAAAGCCATATCTACGAATGACATCCCCCTGGCAAGGAAGCAGAAAAGAAAAAGCTTTTGTGCAATAAGGATTTGTTTGGATGGTTCTTTTACCGATGTATCAGTATTCTCTATTGCAAATAAATCTATGTCATTGATCAATCTCATTTCACTTGCAGTTAAAGCACGTTTACGGGTTTGGCATACTCCAGTATATACATATTCAAATGGATTATGGGGAGTAACCTCGAGAAGTCCTTCTGCAATAGCTTTATTATAAATAGCACGGAGATTACGCATATAGAAGGAGATAGTGTTAGGAGTTTTTCCTTCTTTCTCGAGAAACATCTCAAAACGACGCACCAGAAGACCTGTGATTTCCTTCAGTTGAAGGTGTGGATTTCCTACAAATCCTATTAAACGGTTACGTGTTGTCAGATAACCACGAGCGGTACGCTCCTGTCCTGAGATTTGTAATTCATGAGAAAGTTTCTCTACATAATCTATAAACAGGCCGGTTCCTTCGCGCCGATGATAAGCTGCGAGAATATCCTGAGTAGTAAAAGGATGGTCTTGTATCTCCCATTGATCGATCGTTCCCAGCAGAAAGCTACGGGTTTGAGCCATTTCTTTTTCGATTTTTATAAGAAGTGGAAAACGTTGTTTATTACCCGAACATTTAATCCGGTTCTCTTTACGATCCCATTCTTCAGGATATAGTTTCCAGGGAGTTGTTACACTGCCTGTTTGTCTTTTGTGTATCACCCGGATATACACACTGCCCTTGGCACGTTTCTGGCGTACTGAAGGACGATAATGAAATTCAATTGATGCCATTTTTAATTGCTTTAAGCCCGCTAAGCGAACGTTGTTTATTAATGGTTAATTATTAATGTTAGATCGGCCGTAGCCAATTATAATCTGGTTAATTACATACAATAATGAATAAAGAGGTGCAAGATAATACTTATATTAAAACAGCATATATACGAAAAGGGTTGAAAATACGTAGATATATAAACAGGGGGGTGTGTCAAAACGATGCACTCTCTTTTTTTGTATGTCATTCTATGCTG
>DAMANX010000020.1:0-99423 GCA_032073245.1 Tannerellaceae bacterium | reverse complement strand
CATAAAGAGAATATGTAAGGAGAAGAATGAAGGTACTTTTTACAGCGCTTTTTTTAAGTTTATGAATAATACAGGTTAGATGTTTTCAAAAAGTTATCTAATTCTTTTTTTTGTAAATCGAAGAAGGTTTGCCTGAATTAATAAGTCATATTCAAATAGAGATTCTAAAGGTAATATCAACCTGTAGGGGCGATCCTAAGTGACCGTTCACTCTTTTAATAATTTGCGTTGTTCTTCAAAGAAAAGCATTCGTCTGTTGAAATTACTTTGAGTAATAAGAACTGAACTTTCTTTCATTTCATCAAACCACATCTTTACAAGTTGGTTGCACTCTGCATCAAAAGAAATATGCCATCCCAACATATACATCTGAATAGATGAAAACGAACCTTTACCTGTGTAGAAATATAGAAAGCTTGAATTGTAATCTAATTCGGATATATAAATTGCACATTTTGCTTTATAGGGGCCGAAGGAATCTGTACCTGTAATACTTTCCAATAAATCTATATAGTCTGCAACATAACCTTTGAGCTTTATAAATTCTTCTTCCGTTAAAAGCCGTATGCTTCTGTAATAGTTTATCTTCTGTAAAAATAAAGCCACAGGATTAGGAGATATAATCAAATAATACTGTTTCATTTTAAGATATTCCCGGGTTAACTCATACAATGCATCTGTTATACGTATAAAATTGATATTCTCTTTCATTTGTGTGAAAGACTTATTCCCTTTTATGTAATTAATGCAATAGTAGTGAAATTGGAGTACCTCTTTGTTTAGATCGAAAAAGACCGTAGGAATAAGGTTGCTTATATGGCCCATTTCTGATCCCGGTTCCTCTGAGATGTTGATAATCCATTGTTTTACTTTTGAAATAATATCAATAAGTTCTTCAATATTACTCTTGCTATCAGGACATATTACAAATCCGTTGAGAATTATTCCAAACAGATTTTTTTTAATTAACCCATCAATAGATATACCAAGTGCATAGGAAACTTTACATACTTCGGAGAATGAAAAGGAAACCTCGTTATTTAATCGCCGGTATATTGATTTCTTATCCATGTCCAAAATTTCAGACAAAGTATTAACAGCTATACTTTTTTTCTGCATCTTTTCTATAAAGAGATTGGATATTACCTTGTTAAGCTCTAAATTATTCATAGTTTTTTCCTGATTTTTGGGTTAATAACTACTTATCCAGTATAGTACTGACAGATTTTGGTATAACCTTTTGATATTGACATGAGATTGTCATTTTTTTATTTAATAATCTTACAATAAGGGTTTTTTGATATTACCCTAAAGAATATATTTGTTTTGTTAACTTTCTATTGTCAAAAATAGATTAACGTTTGCTAGTTTGGTTTTATAATTCGAAAGTAATAAAAAAACCTGCTTTCAAATTATAATTATTGAAAGTTTAACTAAAATTTAACGGACTGCTATTTAGCATACAGAATCCGGTAGCCAAAGATTAACTATGGGATATTATGTTAAACATATTATTTTCCTGTTACTTTTCTTCTTAGGCGGATGTACGGAAGAGGAGGATCTTGATAAAAACCTGACCGAGCCTGTAAGTCTTCAAATTAAGATGAATGCCTTGGATTCCAATATAAAAGTCCGTATTATAATTGCAAATGCCAAAAGTGGGGAAATTATTTCAAATGATTATCCCTTGGATTTATCAGATGTATATATAAAACAGGTTCCTACAGGACTACTGAATATTTATATTCTGGGAAATGAATTTAGCCGTCTTGAATCTGTTTTGTCCAATATAAGGAATGATAATCAGTTGCTCCCCCTGACTGTTCTATATGATGAATTGCCAGACACAGAGATACCGACTCCGCCCGAATTAAATGCTTCCAATCTGCCTCTTATGAAAAAAATACCGGTACAGGTACGTGTAAAGGATTCCGATCCCGAACAAGGAGAAGTCAGTATGGATAATGGAGTATCCTGGTCGGAAACACTGGATGCCACGGTGGAAAGACTGGCTGTAAAAGTAAGCCTAGCTATCCGTAAAATAACTCCCGATGAAAGAGATGAAGTCACGATTGAAAAAGTACAGCTTCTCAATAGCCCGCTCTACTCCTACTGGATACCACAGACATACACGGAAACGGATTTTTATTCGCCGAAGTACATCTATAATGATGAGAGCGGTATCACATTTACAGATAACGCCGATGAGTCAGATAATGATAATTATACAACCGTATTCGAGCAGCATATAATTCCGGAATATAAACCGGCCGATCCATATCTGGAGTCCACGGCTACTACCCTTAAAATCTTCGCCCGTTACAACGGAGAAGAAAAAACATACAGCGTGTTATTGCGGAACAAACCCAATTCCACTGATTTTTCCCTTGAAAGAAATACGTCACATACGATGAAGGTTACTATTGTAAATGGTGGTGATATAGTGACTCGTCCGGAAATTCTATATGAAGTTTCCGAATGGGATGAAGCCTACAACCCCTTCGAAGATGGTAAATCCGTCGTATTCACCCGCGAATGGAAAGAAGGTTTGAACATCAACGGAAAAGACATTTATGTCAGCGAGAATGATGAACTGGAATTCAGATTTAAACTCACCAGTCCACGCGGGGCGACGTGGAGCGCGACTTTGACAAATTCAGTCAATTTTACGTTCGACTACTCCGGAGAAGCTGTTTCCAGTGGAATCGCAAGCGGGAACCTGGAGCGCATCATCCGCATCATACCCCGCAGGGGAGTCCGGAGAAATAATGTGAAGACAGAATTTTATATTACCATAAACTATGGGAATGAGAATGTTGAACTGGACCTGGTCAACGGAAATGTCGGATCGGGAAACAGATATATTATTAACCAAATACCTGCAGACTGATATGAAACATATAATATACATATTTATCGTAGTATGTTGCCTGAGCTGCACAGACGAATCCGGGATCGGCTCATTCAAGGACAGAACGATCACCCTGGAATTCCAAACCTCAACAGGGATAGCAACCAAAACACCCGGACAGGAGGAATTGAATGAGAATAAGGTATCCAAAGTAGACCTGTTCTTCTACGATATACAAGGACAAACATGTATTTTCAGCCCCATGCAAAAAGACATTTCCATTTATGATACAAAGATCAATGTCTCCATACCGGATGACAACAATGAACTGACAGGTCGCCCGTTGACATTGTATGTTCTGGCCAATTGCAATCTTACCCCGGAAGAACTTTCCGGGAAAACCCTGGAAGAACTGCAAAACCTGGTGATGGAAAACAGTAATACATTTAACGATATGCCTTTCACGGCGCAGGAGAATTTCCTGATGGATGGCAAACTCGGGAATATAACCATCCCGTCTGAAGGGCTCCCCAGGTTTCCGACCCTCACATTACGGAGGGCATCAGCTAAAGTTGTTATCAAAATTACCAATGCACAAATCGACGGATACACGGCAACCGGCGCCACCGTAAGATTGAGCAATTACCTGGACAAAACAACGCTGGGGGATGATGCTCCTTTCTATGAAGCACAGAAGGAGGAATATAAGAACTCCCCTTTCCGCCCTCTCAGCCTTCCAGGTTCACCGGCCGAAGGGGATGGCCCGTTTTACTCTTATGCCAACGAGTGGGAATTCCAGCCTGCCCTGGAAAGCCATATCACCATAGCCGTAAACTGGAAGGAAAACGGAACCGGTACCGAGAAAGAATACTATTACCGTATCCCTTTCAATTATATACCCGATGATCCCGGCGACGAAAGGAAATTCCTTTTACGCCGTAATTATATCTATAACTTCGATATCGATATCAGTGAACTGGGTGGTTTCGGCCCGGATGAACCGCTGGAACTGGCCCCTCACTTCACGTTAAAAGACTGGACCAACCATAAAATAATAATCGACCTCAATCCCTATGATTATCTTATGGTAGACGAACATTATGTGGAAATGCATAATATCTCCCATAGGGAAATTACATATTTATCGAATAGTGCCATTGACATCCAGATAGACAGTGTCTTTTACTACCAGTATGAACGAAATGGCGATATAAACAGGGTAAATCGTACACTTGGGGATTTTTACCCTACTATTACACCGGATGAAGCATCTAACACCATCCATATTGATTGTGATGTACCCGATAACTATGTCCCAACCTATATGTATTTTAAAGTGACTACCCAAAGTGGTCTTTACCAAAGTGTCACTGTTGTCTTATATCCAAGGATATATATTACATCTACATTTTCAGAAAGAAGAGTAGGTTCTGAAGTCGGTGACATTAATCCTGATGGACATCCGGAGACCGGGCAAACCAATTTTAATTTTTACAAGATAACTGTAACATCACTTTCCCCCGACGACCCTTACACTTTAGGCGATCCTTCCCGGCTTTATAATCATTCAACTTATGGAAGAATGAGAATTACAAATTCAGATTCAATATCCAATGATATTATTTCACCCGAATTTATCATTGCCAGCCAACGGGGTATAACCAATTACTTCAAGTACGACATAGCAACAGTGCGTTGTGGAACATACTATGAATCAAATTACGAAAGAGGTACATGGCGTGTTCCGACTTTAGCTGAATTACTGCTGATTGCCAACCTGCAACGCGACCCCAACAGCGCAATAAAGGATCTGTTCATGGCCTATATAAAACCCGGTAGTCCTATCGAACAGGCTACCCTCTGGTGGTCGGCAAGATATAAAACCGAAGGCAGCTATACCTTCCCATACAGCGTCAGGGTTGCTGTCTCTGATGTTGTTCCGGAACCTTCTTATCCACCTCCATGGGAACACTTGGTCTATATAGAACAAAGTTTATCCTCACCAATACTTTCATTACACCCTGTAAGATGTGTCCGGGATATGTGGCGTGATTAATAGAGTATATCATATTAAAATGAAAGATTATGAAGCGAGCAGCAAAAATAATACTGATAGTGATGACTATAATCTCCTGCACAAAAGAGGAGATCAGCATCACTGCGGTAACAGAGGGAGTATTTGACTTACATCTCATCATCCCGTCAGCAAAAAAGATCCACACACGCTCCGATGTTACTGAAGGTACATTGGAAAATGTATATGTCCTCGTATTCGACCATAACGGAGGATTTCTTAGCCGTTCAAAAGCAGAACAGTCGGGTAGTGATCCAAGCACGTACAAGGTCGAGTTGAACAGAACGCCGGATGATCTCCCTTCGGAAAGAAGAGGGAGAGTGATACATATTATAGCGAACTATGACTGGAGCACTTTTTCGGATGTCCGGAACCGGGGCAAACACGAAAACGATCTTATTATGAATCTTTCGGTCACAGATAATAATTACGTTTACTGGCAACGTATCCCATTATCCGACGGAGTGGATGAAACAGCATTTTCATCTTCTATCGAATTGATATGCAGTGTAGCACGAATATCCGTATTAAACAATAGTGCCCTTACCGACATGTCCTATGCAATCGGAGACTACATTCCTTACGGAACAGTCGCGCCTTTTAACCCTTATAAACTGGAGTTTGAAGAAGGCAGTGTCGTTCAATCAGCCGAAGGAGAAATAACGGCTATTCAGGAAATAGATTTTATCCCTGCCGGCGGAGGGGATACGCCGACAAACTCTGTCGTATGTTATGAATGTACGAATTCGATTGCCGTATTTCCCACTTTTGTTATTGTAAAAGGAAAATTCGAAGGAGTGACCACTTATTACAAAATTGATATTGTTCTGCCTGGAGAAAGTACTCTGGAAGATATAGAACGTAACCATCATTATATACTCGATGTTCAGGGGGCTTCAGAGAAAGGTAGCAGCACACTCGAAGATGCAGTAGCCGGCCCTGCAGCCAACAACCTGACCTATTCAGTCGTGCTGGAAAAATATACATCGATAGCCGGAGGAAATTCGGCGCTCAACGTAGAGACAACGGAAAAAACATTTGTCCGTGCCGGTGAAGATTTTATGATAGGCTACAGCTATTATCCCGAAATCGCCGGTGAACAAAACAGCTCACTGGTTCATGTGGATATTTTTCATGAAGACGAGAACAAACCCGTTGTTTCTTCCTTTGAACTTATACCGCAAAGTACAAATTATTCCTACATATCGGGAACCACGGCAAATGTATTACCTGAATTTGGATATTATACAGGAAAATTTGTTCTGACTGCAGAATATAATGGCACTACCCTCAGCCGGACAATCAACCTGCGACTACGAATGCCTGCCGTATTCGGCAATCCTCATATCAATCCTTCCCCTGTGCCGTTGGCCTCGGGAAGAACAGTAGATTTGAATTTCAGTATTCCTTCCAGCATACATGAAAGTAATTTCCCCATGGAAATATTTATCTCAACAAAAGCATTATCACCCGATATTCAATTTTACGATGATGAACTGACACTCGATTACCAGATACCCGGACGGTATCGGTATAGATACATCGCCCGGGAGCCGGGTGATTATACGATACACTTTAAAACTGTCCTGAACAGAGATTCGAATTATCCAGCCGGAGACTTAATTCTGGAAAGTGATTTATTTACAACAGTCACTATCCCTCAGTGAGGGTTACAAATGGTATCGCCCCAATATATTATAACTATGGATATGAATACGTTAACTTAAAAAAGTAAGAAAATGAAAATCAAGAATCTTTTAGCTTCAGTATTAGCCATTGCAATACTGATTGGCTGCGACAACGACAGAGATGATCCGGATATCCGGAATACGGACTTCGATATGGCCTATGTATCGGTTACTATTAAAACGCCATCGACACCGGCGACACGCGCTGATGAATCGATTGAACAAATAGCTACAGACGCGGAAAATGCAGTAAAGACGATGTATGCCGTTGCCTTCAACGAGACTTTTCAGGCAGTGCAATATGGCTCCGAACCGGCGGCTATACCTCTGAATATCACCACCCAGGATGGATCGACATCAACCCATAGCCCCGACGTGTTCAAAGTATCGGCTAAAGCTAAGTATTTACTTATCGTGGCTAATCCGGGAGAAAAACTATCTCAAGCACTCGCTCGTCTGTCAGCCGGAGTTGCTTTTAACACCTTCAACGATGCCATAAAAGAAGCCGGTGCTGCTGAGGTACAAGACGATTCCAAAGGATTTACGATGATAAATGTAGGTACTAATGTAGATTCCGACACACAAAATACGGCCAATGCTTCTCTTTGTCTTATCGATATATCCGGTCATTTGGCAGTTGTGGGGAAGGAAACCGGGCAACATGCAGATGCAGATGCCGCTAAAGCTGCAGCCCACAACAATCGGGTACCTGTCAAAATCGAACGTCTCGTCACCAGGGTAATAGTTGAATCCACTGTTCCGGAAGATACTCCCAATGATAAAGTATTACCGGCAAACAAAGCTGTTTTCCATTTTGAAGGATGGGTACTGGATGTAGTAAACAGCACATTCTATCCCTGGGCCAAAACGGTTAAACTCGATTCCGAACCAACAACAAAAAACTTCTATGAAAATAATTTTTATACGATCGACCCCAATTATGAAGGGTATGACGGTTTGAAGTATAATAAATTAAAAGAAGAAAATAGTGCCCCTATTACTTATCGGGAACCTGATGTTACTTTCCTTACTAAGAATGCCGGTGCATACTGCCTGGAGAACACGATGAAAGCTGATAAGCAACTGTACCAGAACGCAACCCGTGTCATCATCAAAGCAACGTATTATCCGGATGAAGCATGGAGTGGCGGGGATTGGTTTAGCTTTGCGGGGGTTGATTATGAAAGTCTGGAAAAAATACAGGAAGCAGAGAAAATACCAACCAATACAAATTTAAAAGAAGCTTGTCGAAAATTCTTAGTAGCAGTACAAGGATACGCAACGAAACTAGGAACAACCTTTAATGCAACAAAATTCGAAGATATTAAGCCTGAGGAGCTCGCCCCTCTTATGCACGGAGGAGAAGTGGTTAAAGAGGACGGTTGTATCAAATGGTACAAAGGTGGCCTCTGTTACTACTATTACGAAATACGACATGATGCAGGGGTTACCGGCAACATGGCATTCGGAAAATATGGAGTAGTCCGTAACAACATATATAACCTAACGCTCAACAGTGTAAAAGGAGCCGGCACACCCTGGTATCCGAATGTAGAGCCGGAAGGAGGCGACCCCGACGGTCCCCAACCACCCGATCCGATTGATGAAACAGAAGGTTATATCGGCGTGACAGTCACTATAGGCCCGTGGATCAAATGGGATCATCCGATGGATGTTTAACGTGTTTATGACAAAATTTAATCTCTTTGGGGGAAAGGGTTTAAAGTTATCCCCTCTCTTAAGATACATGTCTGGTATGGCCTTTTCCCCCTTTGCCATTTTGAATAAAGAAAGGTAATTACGAGAAAGATGTTGAACAAATTAAAAATAATAGCTGCAATCGCTTGTTTGTCGACCCTTCTATCGTCTTGTCTAAGAGATGGAATGGAAGAGTGCCGTGTATACCTGCAATTCATTTATGATCTGAATATGGAGTATAGCGATTCTTTTGCCGCAAGCGTTAATACTGTGGATCTTTTTGTTTTTGATGAAAATGAGGTATTTCTTTATAGTAAAAAGTTTACTAAAGATCAACTACTTGGAGGCAACAAAGTAGATTTTGGCCGGGAGCTACATTACGGTATCTATAAAATTTTTACAATCGGCGGACTATCCGATAGTTTTGAAATTACGGATGAAAACGGAAATCCTTGTTCTCCTGGAAACACTACTCTTGATGAAATAAGAGTTTCACTTGAACGCCATTCCCGGATAATATCACATGAATTTTCATCACTATGGGTGGGAGAAACCGTTACAATCGATAATCATGCGGCTATGATAACTTATCCGGTTCACCTGACTAAAGACACCAACCATTTTAACCTGCAACTTACTCAGAGTGAAAATTCCAATAATACAGATCAAGTCATTGATTATATAGATGGCCCAGAAGTGTTATATAATTTTGAAATAGTAAGTCCTGAAGGAGCTGTTTATTCCTGGGAAAACAGGCCGGTTTTAAGAGAAACGATTATTTATACACCCTATGAACTTTTACCCGGTACAGAACACAATTCAATATCTAAAGGACAAATCAACACATGTCGTCTTTTCAATATTGATCAGTACAGACTGATTGTTCGTAATACTCAAACACAACAAATAGAATGGAATTATGATTTAGTGAAACTACTTATTCATTCAAAACCAGACAAACGGCCGGATGGTAGCACTCTTCCTATTCAAGAATATCTCGATCGTGAGAGTGAATGGGAAATTGTAGTTCAGTATAGAGAAGAACAAGGTTTTGTCGCTGTAAGTGTTCAAATAAATGGTTGGATATTGTGGTTGCATAATATAGAAGCATAATGTACAGGTATTAAAAAATATGATTTAAGGTCGTGATTTTAGAAATATCTAGAATATGAACTATATTTTTGATATGAAGAGGGTGTGTGTTGCTTTTCTTATAAGCATTTTTTTCTTTCATGGCTATGTTCTTGCTACTAATAATCAACAAGTAGATAGTATTAGGCAGATAGTTAATAATCTTCCTGATACTGCTCGTTTACCTTATTTAGAGAAGCTTGTAAAGGAAACTTCCAGCGATAAAGAGTACCGAGATTATATTCGGATTTATAAGGAAGAATCAGATCGGCAACAAAACAGAACCCATATAGAAAACTCTTTGGTCAGATTAGGTAGATATTTTTACCCTGATTATCCTGATAGTTTACGTGCGGTTATGGAGATCCTAAATCCTTTACTTATAGAATCACATAATTATAAAGAATATGCAGATATTCAACGAATAAATATTTTTACATTAATTAGGGCAGGTAAAAACGAAGACGCACTTGTGGCTATAAATAATTTAAGAGAATTTAGCCAAAGAGTTGGGTATATAGAAGGTATTGAAATGGCGGATGATAATTTAGGCTATTTTATTTCCTAAATCAAATGCCTGACGATGCTGAAAAGCTTTTTCTGGATCTGTTTGATCGAATGCAAAAGCGAAATGCTCCCTTATCGAAACAAATTGGAATTTTGGTACAGTTACTCAGTCACATGCCTACTCCTGAACAACGTTTAGTCTATTTGAAACAAGCTGAAGAATATATGGAGAAATTTTATAAAAAACCTGAGCCGGATTTTCCGATATATATGTATGAATATTCGATAGCTTGGAATTACGCAGCAATTGAGCTTTTGAATAATAACGTAGATGAGGCCTTTAAATATATAAAAAAGATCGATGATCTGGCTGAAGAATATAACATGACACAGGACCGGAGGCTGGCAGTTGAACAATTGTATTATGATTACTACACAAAAAAAGGAGATAAAGAGAAAGCCTTATCTTATTTAAATCGAATTGAATCTATAAGCAGAGATCTTAGCCTTCTGAGTACGCTCTCTTATTATCTGAACCTAAAATCCGAAATGCTTATTGAACAAGGCCAGTACAAAGATGCCGCTTATGTTCAAAAAGAACTTCTTGAATTGAATGACTCGATTAATCGAACCAGTTTTCAAGATAGATTAGCATACATGCGCACTAAATATGAGGTTGAGAAGCTGGAAATGGAAAAACACCAGATAGAAGTAGAAGCAAAACAGACTCATGATAGAATGATGCTATTAATAGGTGGTTGTTTTCTACTTATTCTGGTAGTGATGGCTTTGAGTTATATGATCAGAATATCTATGCGTAGCAAACGAGCCATGCAATTGGCAAAAGAAAAAGCGGAGGAAGCTGACAAGATGAAATCAGCTTTTCTTGCCAATATGAACCATGAAATACGTACACCTTTAAATGCAATAGTCGGATTTTCTCAAGTCCTAGTTGACGAAGAAGATAAAGAAACGCGACAAGAGTTTGCTGATATAATTCAAAATAATAATAATTTGCTTCAGCGCTTAATTGGGGAAGTATTGGATATCTCGAAAATAGAATCCAATTCAATGTCACTCATCTATTCTCAACAGGATTTGGGGGCAGTTATGAAAGAAATATATAATATGATTTTGCTTCGCATGCCACCGGAAGTTAAACTAATTCTCGATCCATGTGAATCCTTCATATTTGAAACGGATCGCAATCGATTGATACAGATAATAACCAATTTACTGACAAATTCCATAAAACATACAACAGCCGGACATATTCGTTTTGGATATCAGTTGCAGGCGACAGATATTCTTTTTTACGTTGAAGACACGGGTGAAGGAATACCCGAAGATAGACTGGAAACTATCTTTAACCGATTTGCTCAGTTAGAAAATGGGAAAAAAGGAGTTGGATTGGGACTTGCAATCAGTAGAGGATTAGTCACAAAAATGAAAGGAAAGATATGGGTAACATCTAAAGTAGGAGAAGGCTCAACCTTTTATATTCAGATTCCTAAATTCAATACAGCTTTTCAATAAACCCAATGCTCACTTTTCTCCTTGTAAATCTTGTTCACGATAATTGTCGTGAAGCTTCTTGACAATTGTCGTGAAACTTCTTGATAATTATGGTGAAACTTCACGACAATTATCGTGAACAAGATTTTCAGTTTTTATTGAACCCGAAATAATTTATTTTTATAATCGATGATCACAATATTGTCAAAGAAATATGCATTTCCGGTTAGCCCCCAGATATTGAAAGGCTTGAAAACACCATTTTCCCAAAGCCTTTCTTTATCATAATACACTTTTGAGTTTTTAAGCAGTTTGCCACCAAATTCTATGGGTTTGTTTACATCAAGGCCATAGAAAGTTATTTCTGTCCCCCACCATAAAGGACCACTCAAAGAGTCTGTAATAATAGAATCTGATATTTCTAGAGCTCTTTCTTTTGATGTGACTAATGGGAATGGACTTGAACCTGTATCAAACATTAACTTACTTTCTTCACCATTGATACGAAAAGGAAGTTTTATAATTCCATTTTCTATTTCAAATTTTTCTGCAGATAAATTTTCATATTCAGCTGGTAAGCTGTCTGTTACAGCGAGTCTACATGATTTATAATCAATCACCAAAATTTTATTCTGAAATATATCGGGAGCAATTGTTCCTATATGTTTGGGAGTATTTGAATAAATAGAATCTTTGGGAGGCTTTTCACCAAAACCCTTTAAATAACCGGTACTTATACCAGCAAACTCAATTGTTCCCATTTTAAGGTTTATATTGCTAAACATTCCATTAAACAGGTCAACTGAATCTAATTTATTCGCTAAAGAAGCATATTCTTCAAGATAAGGATCTATTGGATTTCCATAAAATACTGTTTCATTCGTTCCTAAATCTAGCTGCATAGTGAAATGATATGGCAAATCATCTATTGTTACAGGAATATATAAATACGCTTTATCAATATATTTTCCGGAGATAGTATCTCCTTGCCAAATGAATGGTATCCAATTTAATGAAGATTTTTGAGAACAACTAGTAAAGATTATAAATAGAATGAATAATAATATTCCATATTTACAAGTTTTCATGAATATATGATTTATATGGTTGATGAAAATTATTAATGTTATGACTGTACACCGATTACACAGGATAGCCAGAATGAAACGAAAATATTCTATCCGTGTAATCCGTGTCATCTGTTCGTAGTTATCCTATTGGTTTATTCTTTTACAAACGTTTCATTACTCTTTGCAAGTGAAACTAATCCCCCCATAGCACCCAGATTCATTGAATCCAGTGCAGAGCTTGGAACTATTACCATTGAACCTTTCTCTTTTAAGCCTTCAAATAACATATTCATGCCTCTAAGATGCAGGGCTACAGGATTATCAATATACTTTCTACTTGCTTGCTCAAACTTCTCGGCAATCTCAGTTTCAGCAGTTCCCAGAATTACACGAGCTCTTCTTTCACGTTCAGCCTGTGCCTCTTTACTCATGGCATCTGCTAAATCCTTAGGAATAACAATATCATTAATTCCAACGGTCTGACATGTTATGCCCCACGGATTTGTGTTTTTATCTAATACATGTTGTAAGTCTTCGGCAATTTTATCACGTTCCTGTAAAAGTGTTGATAACTCATGTTTACCAATTGTATCTCTTAAGCCTGTCTGAGCAATATGTTCAATGGCTGTCTGATACTGCTGTACCTCCAATGCAGCTTTCTCTACATCCCAAACCGTCCAATACACAACTGCATCTACATTTACTGGCACCGTATCTTTAGTAAGAGTCTGTTCTGCTTTAAAAGCACTTACCCTTACTCGCTGATCAATATAAGAAGGCACACTATCAATAATAGGGATAATCATAAAAGGTCCAGGGCCTTTTAAACCACTATATTTCCCCATGCGTAATACTACTGCTCTTTCCCATTGGTCGGCAATGCGAATTGCAGAAGCTACTAATCCTGAAAGGAGGAGCAAGAGCGCAAAGACCGGAACATTTACAATTTTCATAACATACAAAACGATTGATACGATAATAAGTATCAATAATACTGAAAAGGAAATAGGGTTAAACCATCCCTTGCTAATTACATTTGTTGTCATATTTGTTATTTTTTAGGGGTTTCAATATCTTTTAATTCTTGAATGACTTCATCAATGCTAAAACCAAAACTAAGTGCAACAGAAGAAAACTGCATACATATCTCTTTAAGTTTATCTTCCCGTTCTTTTTCTAATACAACATGTTCTGTTTTATTGATAAAAGTTCCGGTGCCTTGTTGAGTTTCTAAAATATTTTTAATCTCCAATTCTTTATATGCCTTTGAAACAGTGTTCAAGTTAACTTTCAACTCCACAGCAAGAGCTCTGACAGTAGGAAGCTGTTCGCCTAGTTTCAATTGTCCGGATGCTATACCAAATTTAATCTGGTCAATGATCTGGCGGTATACCGGCACCCCGCTTGAATAATCCAATATAAACTTAATCATATAGTCATACGTTATATTATACAAACATTGTACTATTATTATATGACAAATGTATAAGAAAAAATCGTAATCTCCAATTATTTCTGATAATTTTTTAATTTCTCAGATTATATGGCTAATATACAGGGAGTATTCTAATCTATTCTTTTAATTTTGCACTCACTGAAAACGACAAAGAAATTATAAACTTAAACACACTTTAGATAATACTATGAACTATCAACAGGTACTCTTTGAAATCTACCAAGAGATAAAACCGTATGCGCATATTGGAAAAGTTGCGGATTATATACCGGCATTAGAATGTGTCAATCCTGACCAGTTCGGTATATGTATCACTACTATAGAAGGAGAATCGTTTATGCTGGGAGATGCCGCCACACCATTTTCCATACAAAGCATCACAAAAGTATTTTCTTTGGCACTGTGTCTTAGCATTGTAGGAGATGATCTGTGGAAAAGAGTTGGAAAAGAACCATCGGGAACGGCATTTAACTCGCTTATCCAGTTGGAGGTAGAGAAAGGTATCCCCCGCAATCCGTTTATCAATGCCGGATCCTTAGTTCTTGCTGATTTGTTGCTTTCACACCTGCCTTTTGCCGAAGAAGATTATATCGCCTATATCCGTTCGGTCAGTAATAACAATACGCTGGATTACAACCGGGAAGTGGGAATATCTGAACGAGAGAAAGGTTATTTAAATGCTGCTATTGCAAATCTGTTGAAGTATTACGGTAATTTGGATAATGACATAGAAAGGGTGCTCCATTTCTATTTTCTCCAATGTTCGATAGAAATGAGTTGCCGGGATTTATCAGAAGCATTCCTGCCTTTTGCCAAACATGAATATACTTTTTCTCCAGGAAATGTGAATCTTACGACATCACAAGTAAAACGTATAAACGCCATTATGCAAACATGCGGTTTCTATGATGAAGCAGGTGAATTTTCTTATAGGGTCGGTCTTCCAGGAAAAAGCGGTGTTGGCGGAGGAATAGCTGCTGTTTATCCAGGACGGTATTCGGTTGCGGTATGGAGTCCACGACTAAACACAAAGGGAAATTCAATCATGGGAATGAAAGCGTTGGAATCATTGACAACCTGGACCCAAGAGTCTATTTTCTAACAAACCTTTCAATCAACTTTTAAAGTAGTGAATACGGAAATTAAATTTACTTGAATCATGAATGGTTTAAACATGGTTTAAACAGTTTGTATAAAACAACGTAAAACCGATAAAAATAAGTTTAATTCAATAGGTAAGTATATAAAAAAAGCAGCCACTTTCCTGTAACTGCTTGATCCCTTCCGTAGCGAGACCCGGGATTGAACCGGGGACCTCATGATTATGAATCATGCGCTCTAACCAGCTGAGCTATCTCGCCATCATTTCTTTGAATGCGGTGCAAAAGTAGAGGTATTTTTTATATTCTGCAACCTTTTCATTAAAAAAATGGTTGGAATCAAAGAAGCTGTTGATTCACAGAGTGGATGAACACGTCTTTTTTGTATGGTGATGTAGGAGGATTTTCATTTTTTCTATGTAACTTGGCCCCAATTAAAAAATGATACCGATGAAAAAGGAGAAGTTTCATATCGAATATGTTTTTGATAAAGTTTCACGCCGTAGTCTGTGGAATCATGTAACTACCCCGCCCGGACTATCTTCCTGGTTTGCTGATGATGTGACCATAAACGGATCTGTCTATACTTTCAAATGGGATAGAGATGAACAGGAAGCAGAGGTTGTTTCTTTGAAACCCGAAATAAGTGTACGTTACCGTTGGGTAGAGGATGAGGATGATAATAGTTATTTTGAATTTAAAATTCATACTGTAGAATTGACTGGTGCTACAGCTCTGGAAATAACCGATTTTGCAGAACCTAATGAAAAAGAAGATTCTATTAGCTTGTGGGATTCACAAGTCGACACATTAAAGCATACATTAGGCATTTAGGGTAGTTTCACATTAATATATAGTTCTGTTACCGTTTTTTACACTACTTTTGCGCTTTCAACCTGATAGGCAATGTTGAGAATAAAACGATTATATACTTTTATATTGCAGACTTTCCTGCCATTGTTCTTTATGACCTTTGGCATTTGTCTCTTTATTGTCTTGATGCAATTCCTTTGGCGCATTATTGATGATTTGGTTGGAAAGGGGCTTGATATTTTGGTTTTGGCAGAAATGTTTCTATATGCTGCGCTCTCTTTGGTCCCAATGGCACTTCCTCTGGCTATTTTATTGGCATCTTTGATGACTTTTGGAAATTTAGGGGAGCGCCTGGAATTGTTGGCCATGAAATCGGCTGGTGTATCCCTTATTCATATTATGCGACCATTGATTATTCTGATTGTAGGAGTATGTGTCGGCGCTTTTTTCTTTCAGAATAATGCAATGCCAGTTATTAATGTAAAGCTTTATTCTCTGATGTATTCTATGAAGGCCAAAAAGCCGGAATTGGAGATACAGGAAGGTGTCTTCTCTAATGAGATTCCTAATTATAATTTTTATATTAAAGAAAGAGATAAAAAAAACGGACAGCTACGGGATTTAATGATATATGATTATTCAAACATTAACAATGCACGGGTAATATTAGCTGATTCCGGACGACTGAAAACTTCTGCCGATAAATTATTTCTTGTATTAACAATGTATGACGGAGAGTCGTTTGAGAATATACAAAATGAGTCTTCATCATCTACCCGAGGTAAAAAGGCTGTTCCTTATCGAAGGGAAACATTCGGGAGTAAGGAGCTTTTGATTGAATTTGATGCGAATTTTAGTCGTACAGATGAAGCTCTTTTGCAGAATCAATATATAGGTAAGAATCTGAAAGATTTGCAGAACTCTATTGATACTATGAGTTACCGACTGGACAGTATTAAAAATTTGAATGCACAAAGTATTTTTGCCAATTCTTATAAACGTTCATTTATTAAGCATGAAGACTCTTCCGATGATATAAACGAAAAATCTTTTGCTCAGATTATTAATCAGAAAGAAATAAAAGGAAGAGAAGATCTAAATATAAATGTAGATGATATTTACCTGGAGCAAACCCCGGGAGGCAAGGCTGCTTTGTTGAACAGGGTTAAAACGTCTTTAGAAAATGTGAAACAGGAAAATTTATTCAGAGCAGGAACTATAGGAGAGGAGGCCGGAAAGTTAAGGCGCCATCAAACAGAGTGGCATAAGAAATTTACTCTCTCTTTCGCTTGCCTTGTTTTTTTCTTTATCGGTGCCCCATTAGGAGCTATTATTCGTAAGGGAGGGTTGGGGGTCCCGGTTATTATTTCTGTTCTCTTATTTATTTTCTATTACATTATAGATAATATAGGCTTTAAAATGGGGCGTGAAGGAGTTTGGGCAGCATGGCAGGGAATGTGGCTCAGTTCTGCTGTTTTAGCTCCAATGGGAATATTCCTTACTTATAAGGCTGTGAATGATTCCGTGATATTAAATGCCGATACCTATATAAATGCTCTAAAGAATTTGATCGGGAAAAGATCAAGTCGTAAGATTGAGATGAAAGAGGTGATCATATTTACACCGGATTATAAAAATCTTGTTTCTCAATTGGAGCAATTAATAGTGGATAGTAAGAGTTATCTGGATAGCCATCATCGTTGGATTAATTATTTTACTTTTTGGAAGGAAGGTGGTAAAGATCCAATGACAAAAAATCTATCTACTCAGGTAGAGCTTATTGCCGACGAATTATCAAATTCTGATCATATTCTTGTACTCAATAAATTAATGGACTATCCCGTAATGAGTGGCTATAGCCAAATGAATATGCGGATCAATAAATCTGTGGGGATGCTATTAGCTCTTTTCTTTCCATTAGGTGTGCCTGTATACCTGGTGGCTACATATAAACGTAAACTATTGCTGCAAGATGTCAGAACAGTTCTAAGGACCAGCGAAGAGCTCCTTGATATGATTAAAGCCTATTAATATTGTTTTATACTCTCTTTACCTTCGCTTAGGAATAAATGTCGTACTTTTGTGCAAAAATTGTACTAAAATAACAGACATGGCTGAAATAAAATTAAATACAATAGAAGAAGCTATTGAAGATTTCCGTGAAGGAAAATTTTTAATTGTCGTCGATGACGAAGATCGCGAAAATGAAGGCGATTTTATTATAGCTGCTGAGAAAATTACCCCGGAAAAGGTAAACTTTATGATGACTGAGGGACGTGGTGTGTTATGTGCTCCGATCACCGAAGAACGCTGTCTGGAGTTAGAATTGGATATGCAGGTTCCTCATAATACTTCTATTCTTGAAACTCCTTTTACCGTTACCGTTGATAAATTGGGTGGTGGATGTACTACCGGAGTTTCTATGTATGATCGTGCACAAACAATCTTAGCGTTGGCTAATCCTGAAACCAAGCCTTCAGATCTAGGGCGCCCTGGTCATGTAAATCCCTTGAGAGCACGTTCCAGAGGGGTTTTACGCCGTTCAGGGCATACTGAAGCAGCTGTAGATTTAGCTCGTTTGGCTGGACTTTATCCGGCTGGAGCGTTAATCGAGATTATAAATGAAGATGGTACAATGGCACGATTGCCGGATCTTATAAAAGTTTCGGAAAAATTTGGAATAAAAATTATTACAATAAAAGACCTTATAGCTTATCGTCTACAAACTGAATCAATTGTTGAGCAGGGTGAAGAGGTTGATATGCCTACGGAATATGGCCATTTTCGACTGATTCCTTTCCGGCAGAAGAGTAATGGGTTGGAGCATATTGCATTGATTAAAGGAAAGTTTGATAAAGACGAACCCATTTTAGTCCGTGTTCATTCTTCGTGTGCAACAGGAGATATTTTTGGTTCTATGCGTTGTGAATGTGGTGAGCAATTGCATAAAGCTATCCGTCTTATTGAAGAAGAAGGAAAAGGGGTAGTTGTGTATCTCAATCAGGAAGGACGTGGAATAGGTTTGATGGAAAAAATGAAAGCCTATAAGTTGCAGGAAAACGGACTTGATACTGTTGATGCAAACTTGCATTTAGGACATCAGGCGGATGAACGTGACTACGGTGTAGGTGCGCAGATTCTAAGACATCTCGGAGTGTCGCAAATGCGCTTAATGACTAATAATCCGGTAAAGCGGGTAGGGCTCGAAGCATACGGTTTATCAGTGGTAGAGAACGTTCCTATTGAGGTCACTCCTAATTCTTACAATGAATTTTATTTAAAGACAAAAAAAGAACGGATGGGTCATCAATTACATAATATTAAATAATTGCAAATTGTTGATTAAAATCCAAATATTGACTAATTTTGTCGTGTAATTATACAAACAACTAACAAATAGCAGTGTCATGACACAAGTTTCAGATCGTTTAGCAAGTTTGTCGCCATCGGAAACGCTGGCGATGTCGCAAAAGAGCCAGGAATTAAAGGCTCAAGGTATCGACGTGATCAATTTAAGTGTTGGAGAACCGGATTTTTTTACTCCGGATCATATTAAAGAGGCAGCGAAGACAGCAATTGACGACAATTTCTCTTTTTATTCTCCTGTACCGGGTTATATGGATCTTCGTAAAGCGATCGTTGATAAATTAAAACGCGAGAACGATTTGGACTATACGCCCGATCAAATTATTGTAAGTGGTGGAGCAAAACAGTCAGTATGCAATGTTCTGTTGAGTATAGTAGGACCTGGAGATGAAGTTATTGTTCCGGCTCCTTATTGGGTGAGCTATGTAGAAATGGTTAAGTTGGCAGAAGGTACAAATATAATAGTTGAAGCTGGTATTGATCAGGATTTCAAAATTACAGCAAAACAACTTGAAGATGCAATAACTCCTAGAACGAAAGCATTAATTCTTTGTTCTCCTTCTAATCCTACAGGAAGTGTTTATACTTTCGACGAATTAAAAAGTTTAGCCGGAGTATTAGCAAAATATCCAAATGTAATTGTTATTGCCGATGAAATTTATGAGCATATTAATTATATTGGAAAACATGAGAGTATTGCTCAATTTGCAGAGATCAAAGATCGCGTAGTTGTCATTAATGGTGTGTCCAAAGCGTATGCTATGACCGGTTGGCGTATAGGGTTTATGGCAGGTCCATTATGGATTGCAAAAGCATGCAATAAGCTACAAGGCCAATATACTTCTGGTCCATGCTCGATTGCTCAGAAAGCGTCTGTAGCTGCATTTTCAGGCGATCAAAGTTGTGTTGCAGAAATGAGACAAGCTTTTCTGCGTAGACGTGACCTTGTGGTAGAATTATGTAAAGGAATTCCTGAAATGAAATTGAATATACCTCAGGGTGCTTTCTATTTGTTCCCAGAAGTAGATTTTTATTTTGGAAAGAGTTTTGGCGACCGTAAAATAAATGACGCAGCTGATTTAGCAATGTATCTTCTTGAAGTTGGTCATGTGGCAACTGTTGGTGGTGCTGCTTTCGGAGCCCCAAAATGTCTGCGTTTCTCTTATGCAACTTCTGATGAAAATCTGATCGAAGCGATTCGCCGTATTAAAGAGTCATTGGCTGCATTAAAATAAGAGTAAATAAGTAGCTATTATTACGGTCGTAATTATTAAGAAAATATAAGCTCCCTTTTTAGGGAGCTTTTTTTGTCAAATAGTTTGAATAACTCATAAGTCTTTATAAGTCCTCATAAATCCATGTAAATCCTCGTAAGTCCTCGTAAGTCCACATAAGGCGATTTGATTATTTTCTAAACTTATATTTGTCATGCGTTAACGCAGAGAAATATTTTAATTAATAATCAGAAACGAATGAATATACTTCATGCAAAATCACGGCCGGTTTGTAAAGTTGTAATTCGTTATGTTTCAAAAAAATGAATTATGAGTTTGCAATACAAAGTAGTAAAACAAATCTTTGGTTTTGACGAATCCAAAACCCTGCGTTATGTAGTTAAGCCGGTAACAACTGGTATTTTAACTTTTGATAAAGTGCGATCTCAGGTGACACAGATATGCGGTGCACATCGTGGCACAGTTAATCTTGTAATAGACGGATTACTTGATGTTATGGTAAATAACCTGGAAATGGGACACAGTGTTCAATAAGGAGAGTTTGGCATAATGCGTCCAGGAATTCGGGCTAAAGCACAAGATACTGAAGAAGCTGCTAACGCTGAAAGCATCTACCTGCGTAAAATTAATTTTGTTCCGGGTAGATTGTTAAAGAATTTCCTCAGAGGAGTTTCGATAAATAGGATGGCGCCTGTCAAGATTGATTATACGGATAGCGACGGTAACAAGCAAGATCCCGAAACCTTTTGAATAAACTATACAGAAGCGGGTATTTATATCGATGATCTATTGTAAAAATTAAAACGGATGGAAGTTATTCCATCCGTTTTTTTTTGTCTTTATCCAAATCCTATTAAACAGGGAAATTATTCCGTTAAATAGATTTTTTTTTCGGTTTAATGGAGTAGTCTATTTCATTTAATGTGGATATGCAATTTACTTTTTACAATTTCGGTTCATTATTAATACGTAATAATAGTTGATCCGGTTATTTTTTTATCAAAGTTATAAGCACGAATTGAATATGTTTTTATTTGATGATAGAAACATCCATCATCGGTGTTTGTATTGTTGTTTGCAGGTGGTGTCGTGAGAAACTATTCTGTTGCTGTCTTTATTGTGGTGTTCGTGTCGCGAATGGATGGAATTACTCTCGCGATAGAAATGACTTGGTTTTAATGGGTGTATAAATGTCTATTTGTGGTGGGGTTTTTACCATGATAGGATTGCCGCTCTTGTTTGTTCTCAAATAAGTGGGTAAATGTGTCATATTTTAATCGACGGACCTATCAGCTGAGTTGGTTTTTCTATCAATAAGAATTGTCTATTTAGTTTGCGGTTAGTTTTTTTTGAAATATGCAAATATGAGATATGCCATAGATAAGGGTGTCCTATTTATAGGAGTATAATAAAAAAGGCGTGCCAACTATGGCACGCCCTGACTATTCACACTTCTTCTTCTTGTTTATAAGTTAGAAAAAAATTATGCTCTAACTTTGTATGTTTTGTTGTTGATTTTTACAACATATATTTCATTTGCATTTACTTGGATAGATCCTGATCCATAGACCATCTCATTTTTTACCAATTTACCTGATATTGTATAGATAGCCACATGTACGTTGTCATTATTTGTGTTGTCAATGTTTATAGATCCGCTTGTTGTGTTTACTTTGATATTGTTAGCCATTAGCATTTCATTTTCAACTGAGTAAGAATCATCAGATCTTGTAGCACTTTTAATAGACCAACCCAAATCTTTAAGAACAGCTAAAGTGAAATTTCCAAAATATCTAGTGCTAACACCGTAAGTTGTTCCAGGAATTAACAATCTTCCTTCTTCGTCGTGTGTATATTCTCTATCAAAGTGACAAAGGCTTGCAGAGCTTAGGCTGTGTGGAGCGTGCAATTTGATAGGATCGCCATTGTTTGCAACTGTTGCGTTTGTTCCTCCAAAATAAAGGTTACCTGTGTTAAGTGCTACATTTTCTGAAGCTCTAGTTGCTGAATTAGATACAAGTGAAGTTCCGTTTCCATTGATAATATATTTATCATAGATATATGGCATTGTTTCATTCTTCTTTGTAAAGCTGCTGCTGATACCAATTCCGTGAGCAAGTTCGTGTAATGTTACTGTAATTAAATCTTGTTGGTTGTAAAGAGGTTCTTCTACGGAAGAAAAACACCAGTCAGTTTTAGAATTGAAAGCAATTGTAACATTGGCGCCACCATATTGGTTTCCACCCACTAATTGGTTTATTAGTTCTTGTGGATATTTGAATTTATTATCAATTTCTTTAAAGCCTTTTACATCTGATACGTCGATATAGTTACTATATGCTTCGCCTAACGTATTGTTCTTTACTAAATCTGCAGTCCAGATAACAGCAACTGTCATCTTATTTGTAAGATTTAGAGTGTTGTCCACAATTTCCATTGCTTCCATGATGGCTTGTTTTCCTTCCAGTGGCCAGTTGCTTAAATTATATTTGTAAGGAATTTTACCCTGATCCTTTGTGTCGTAAAAAATGACATCAATATTTTTTGAATTGATGCTTTGAACTTCTTTAGCTGATGTTCCTTGAATGAAACTAACCAATGCGAAAAGTATAATGATAACTTTTGAAGTTATTCCCTTATTTGCTGTTGATGTTGTAAAGTTGTTCATATCGTTGAATTTTAAAAAGTCTACTTAATTGTTTCGTTACACCTATAAAACAGACAAAGGCTAATAATGTTCGTTTTGATATACTTAAAATATGTTAAACATTTCATTTATTCTTGTTTGATTTTTATTTAAACGTATTAAAGCATTGATAATCAATGTGTAAAAATGTTTTTGAATGTGATATAAATACCTTTATTTTTGTTCTGGAAAATAAGAATTTTGTTTGACTGATCTATTTGCATGCGATGCGCGGATGTCATATTGCGGTGTGATTGTCTTGTGCTTTGTTTGTTTTATGGGGTTCTTGAGTGTTTTGGAGGGGTGGTATTTGTGTCGATTGGGATGGTGTATATATTTTTGTGGTTTATGAATTATTATTTTTAGCTGTGGATACTATATATAATTTTTAAATAGAGGATAATTTGGGGATATAGCGACGATGGTAGAGGCAGGGCTTGCCCTGTCTCTCTCTGGAACAAAATATTTATTTAATTAGTATTGCTTACACTAGAGGGTGTATCAAAAGCCTGAAATCTTAATTTAAACACAGAGCCACGGAGGCACAGAGTTTTTCATTATTTGAAAATCAAGACTCTGTGTGTCCACACCTCTGTGTTTATTCTTTGATTTCTATTCATAGATGACTTTTGACACACCCTCCTACACCATTGTAGCTAAATCTTCGAATCTTAAACATGTTGAAATTATTCCTTGTAGTGAACCTGGATTAAGTCTATTGTGTTGATGATTTTGTAGTGCTTGCTACATTATTATATAAGGTAAATTGATTTGATAGATGAATAAAAATGATAGTAAGTACTGTTTGTCAGATTAAAACACTATTTTTGTGCCTCATAAAATATTAAAAAACGAAATGGATAAAGTAAGTTATGCTTTAGGGCTGAGCATAGGAAACAATTTTCAAAACTCGGGAATTAAAGATTTAAACGCGGAAGACTTTTTGCAAGGATTATCAGATGTGTTGAAAGAGAATACTCCTGCTATTAGTTATGATGAAGCGAAACAAGTCATTAATGACTACTTCGCTAAACTACAATCTGAAAAATTAGAGAATAATAAGAAGGCTGGTGAAGAATTCTTGCATATTAATAAGAATAAGGCGGGTGTAACGCAATTGCCTAGTGGTTTGCAATATGAAATACTAAAAGCTGGTAATGGAGCAAAACCAAAAGCGTCAGATAAAGTGAAATGCCATTATCATGGTACATTAATTAACGGGGCTGTCTTTGATAGTTCTGTTCAACGTGGCGAGCCTGCTGTCTTTGGTGTTTCTCAGGTAATACCCGGTTGGGTAGAAGCATTACAGTTGATGCCTGTAGGTTCCAAATGGAGACTATTTATCCCCTCTGAATTGGGATATGGAGAAAGAGGTGCTGGAGAAGCCATTGAGCCTAACAGCACGTTGATATTTGATGTTGAGCTATTAGATATTGTCGAATAAATTTAGAACAGTAATATATTAATGTATAGAAAAATGAAAAAAATTAATTTCTTATTAGTTACAGCACTTGCTGTTGTAGGTATTTTTGCTTCTTCCTGTCAATCCAAGAAAAATGTAAAATTAAACTCCGGAGTTGATAGTGTTAGTTATGCTATGGGTATGCTTAATGGTGCCGGCTTCAGACAATATATGGTTACTTTGCCCGGGGATCCGATTAATATCGATATTCTTATGGCTGCATTTGAAGAATCACTACGTGATGAAAATGCTGCAACTAAAATGACTCCGGAAGAAGCAAATGCCTTTATTCAGGAATTCTTTACAAAAGCGCAAGCAGCTGCAGGTGAAAAGGCAAAGGAAGAAGGAGTTAAATTCCTGGAAGAAAATAAAACTAAATCAGGGGTTATCACAACTGAAAGCGGTTTACAGTATCAGGTTATTACTGAAGGTACCGGCCCAAAACCAAAAGAAAGTGATAGGGTAAAAGTACATTATACCGGAAGTTTAATTGATGGTACTGTATTTGAATCTACTCTTGATAGTGGCGAACCAGCTGTCTTTGGTGTTACTCAGGTGATTCGTGGATGGACTGAAGGTTTGCAAATTATGCCGGTTGGTTCAAAATATGTTTTCTGGATTCCTTCAGAACTTGCTTATGGAGAACGTGGTGCCGGAAGAGATATTGGTCCTAACAGTACTTTGAAATTTGAATTGGAATTATTAGAAATTGTCGAATAAGGACAAACTTGCATTTTGAACTATAAAGGCCGGATGTAAATATGCTTTTCAACATATTTGCATCCGGTTTTCTTATGTTTTCATTACTTTTCTCTTTCAGAATGCTATATATTACAAAATAAATATATACTTTTGATACAAAGAATACAAATACTTATCTTAAAAGCGGAAGAATAATGGAAAAGATTGACAAACTGGACAGGCAAATATTGAATATCATATCCAAAAATGCCCGTATTCCTTTTAAAGATGTAGCGGAAGAATGTGGGGTGTCACGTGCTGCCATTCATCAACGCGTACAACGCATGATTGATATGAATGTAATTACCGGATCTGGCTACCATATAAATCCAAAAATTTTAGGGTATAATACGTGTACCTATATAGGTGTTAAGTTAGAAAGAGGATCTATGTATAAAGATGTTGTTCCCGAATTTGAAAAAATACCGGAAGTGGTCGAATGTCACTTTACAACAGGTCCTTATACTATGCTGATTAAACTTTATGCACGTGACAATGAACATTTAATGGAATTATTAAATGCTAAAATACAGGAAATTGCAGGTGTTATATCGACTGAAACACTTATTTCCTTACGTCAAAGTGTAAAACGTGAGATACCAATTTGCAAACCAAACGAATAATCTTCCTAATTTATATAGCTTAGCCCGGTCTTGAAAGAGTAACTGGGCTTTTTGCTTTTCCACATTGATATTGTTATCTTTGTAAAACCGAAATAAGGTTGTAAGATATTTGATAAATGGATCGATTAATTATTGCATTTTTCTTGATTTATATGTTGGCCTCTCCTTTGACAGCAGGAGAAAGCTACTGTTTTCGTATTTATCTTAATGGGAAAGGGGTTCCGGAATCCATAAACGAAAATCCGGAAGAATACCTTTCGCAGGAGGCTTTGCAAAGACGATTGTTAAGAGGAAAAGAAGTCACTTTTTCTGATTTGCCAATAGCTGAAGCCTATATCGATTCATTAAGGAATATGGGTGGCGAGGTTGTCACGCAAAGTAAATGGTTAGCCACCGTAGTAGTTTCCAGTAGGGATAGTTTAATAGCAAATCGCATTCATGAATTATCATTTGTCGATTCTGTAAAGTGGGTTTGGAAAGGAAAGGATGACTGCGAAACAAGGGAGAATCCTTTTGCCGATGACAGAGATAGTTTAATATCCAATGAAGATAAGATAGATGCCCCCTATGGTTATGCCCGGGAACAGATTGAAATGTTAAAGGGGGACAAATTACATAAAGCAGGATTTAGAGGTAAAGGTATTCGTATTGCCGTGATTGATGCGGGCTTTACAAATGTAGATCGTATACCTGTATTTAGTTCTCTCCATATCTTAGGCACCCGCAATTTTGTATCTCCGGGAGAAACTGTATTCCGTGGAGATGACCATGGAACAAAAGTTTTATCATGCCTTGCGGCAAATGCACCGGGGCTTATGGTAGGAACAGCACCGGATGCTTCTTACTGGTTATTGAAAAGTGAAGATAATCGCACTGAATTTCCCATAGAAGAAGATTATTGGGTAGCTGCTGCTGAATTTGCTGATAGTGTCGGTGTGGATATAATTTCATCTTCGTTGGGCTATTTTACATTTGATACTGAGGAGATGAGTTATTCTCCTGACTTATTGGATGGAAAAACAGCCTTTATTAGTCGTGCCGCGGCGATAGCAGCGGAGAAAGGAATACTGGTGGTCAGTAGTGCTGGTAATGAAGGAGGAAACATTTGGGAAAAAATAACCTTTCCTTCGGATGCGGCAGATATTCTTACCGTAGGTGCTATTAATTCTAAAAAAGAGAAAAGTAACTTTAGTTCAACAGGTTTTACTGCAGACTCGCGCATAAAACCCGACATTGTAGCGTTAGGAACCGGATGTAGTGTAATTGATGGAAGAGGAAATAGCCGTTATGCAAATGGTACCTCTTTTGCTGCACCCATAGTTGCTGGATTAGCGGCTTGTTTATGGCAGGCACATTCTTCTCTTAAACCAAATGAACTTATAGCTTTGCTGCAAGATACTGCCAGCCAGAATAAACGTCCTGACGAACAAAAAGGATATGGCATTCCGAACTTTCAAAAAGCATTGAAGAAAGGAAAGAAATATGCAAGATAACCAGTTAAAAACCTCTGAGGAGAAAAACGTTCTTACTCTTTCCGCACTTAACACCCGGATTAAGAATACAATCCATGAAACATTTTCGGAAGGATACTGGATTCAGGCTGAGACTAGTGATGTTCGTGCCAATGTCTCTTCCGGGCATTGTTATCTTGAGTTTGTAGAAAAAGATCCCCGAAATGGTCAAATGGTGGCAAAAGCACGAGGTACTATATGGGCAAAGACATTTCGTTTGCTAAAACCTTATTTTGAACAGGAGACAGATCAGGTTTTTTCTTCTGGTTTGAAAGTGCTTGTGAAGGTAATGGTTGATTACCATGAACTATATGGTTTTAATCTTACTGTTGTAGATATCGATCCAACCTATACATTAGGTGATATGGTACGTAAACGGATGGAAATCATCCGCCAGTTAAAAGAGGAAGGTGTCTTTAGCTTGAATAAGGAACTACCTTTTCCATTATTACCGCAACGGATAGCGATAATCACTTCTCCTACTGCTGCCGGATATGAAGATTTTCTAAATCAGCTATCACAGAATGCGGCGGGTTATCCATTTTATACGAAACTTTTTCCTGCAGTAATGCAAGGAGACAAAACGGAAACTTCAATTATTGCGGCTTTGGATAATCTTTATGCGTTGCATGAACATTTTGATGTAGCAGTAATAATACGCGGAGGAGGCTCCACCTCTGACTTGAATTGCTTTGATTCTTATTTGTTAGCAGCAAATTGTGCACAGTTTCCTTTACCGATTCTTACCGGCATTGGCCATGAGAGGGATGATACGGTTGTAGATATGGTGGCACATACACGAATGAAAACTCCAACTGCTGTTGCTGAATTTTTGATTAGTAGAATGGACATAATTGCACAGGAATTAGAGGATTTGGAAGCAAGGGTTCGTCATAAGGTTAATTATCAATTATTGGAACAGAGAAATTTTCTGCAATTATTGGGTACACAGCTTCCTTCTTTAGTCTCAGGGCGAATTGAACAGAATCGTTACGCTTTACAACGCATGGCCGGACGTTTGCCAGTATTAGCCTCTTCGCTTATATCCCGGTATGATACATCCTTAGAGGGACTCCAATTGCGGCTTAGAAATAATCTTTCTGTATTGATGGCAAATAAATCCCGACAGATGGAGTTAACTGAGCAATTTATAAAGATGGTATCTCCTGATTATGTACTCAAACGAGGATACAGCCTTACTATGCAGGAAGGACGCATAATAAAGAATGCTGCAGACGTAAAAAGTGGTGATAGGATTACCACCCGCTTTGCAGATGGAGAAATAGAAAGCATTGTGAAATAAAAACATATACATTATATATAATATGACACCAAAAGAAGAAACATATAACGAAGCAACTGAAAAGTTACGTAAAATAGTATCTGATATCGAAAGTAATGATCTTGATGTCGATGTTCTTTCGGAGAAGGTAAAAGAAGCTACACGCCTCATAAAGCTTTGTAAAGAAAAGTTATATAAGGCAGATGAAGAAGTAAAGAAAATTTTAGAAGAATTAGACTGATGGATAAATATATTATAATAGTTGCCGGTGGTAAAGGGCTTCGTATGGGGGCAGATTTGCCGAAACAATTTATACCATTAGATGGTAAACCGGTACTTATGTATACATTGGAAGCATTTAATGACTGGGATGAGTCTGCAGAAATAATTTTGGTTTTACCAAAGGAGCACCAGGATTACTGGAAAACGCTTTGTAAAGAAATTGGTTGCACAATTACACATGAAATAGTCGATGGAGGGGAAACACGGTTTCATTCCGTGATGAATGCACTCGCTTATCTTTCAGATGAAATAGGTATTTCGTGTGACCGAAAGAAAAAAGCATGGATTGCTGTTCATGATGGTGTTCGTCCTTTTCCGTCAGCCGATGTGATAGATAATTGCTTTAAAAGTGCTGAACAGGAGGGGAATGCAATACCAGTGATTCCAATTATTGATTCTATTCGCGTAGTGACGGAAGATGGCAACCGTCCTGTTGATCGTTCGGATTATTATGCAGTGCAGACTCCGCAGGTATTTCATAGTGATATATTGATGGGAGCTTATAAGCAGCAATACAATCCTTTATTTACCGATGATGCATCTGTGGTTGAAGCTATGGGTGAGTCTATTCATCTTGTGCCCGGAAATCGTGAGAATATTAAGATAACAACTCCTTTTGACTTATTGATTGCTAAGGCTCTTTGCCCTTATTGCCAATAATTAAAACAATGTATGCTGGATCTTGATAAACGTTCAATTACTTATTTGCCGGGAGTAGGGCCGCGCAAGGCTGATATTCTTCAAAAGGAACTGCGTATTGCCTCATTTGAAGATATGCTCTACTATTTCCCTTATAAGTATATTGACCGGAGCCGTTTCTATAAGGTGGCAGAAGTAAGAGGCAATATGCCTTTTATTCAGCTGAAAGGAAAGATACTTTATTATGATACGGTAGGAGAGGGGCGTACAAAGCGACTGATTGCAAAGTTTTCAGATGGAACGGGCGTTATTGATTTGGTTTGGTTTAAAGGACTCAGTTATATTACCGATAAATACCATCCGGGTACCGAATACATTGTTTTTGGTAAGCCAAATGAATTTGGACAAATTGTTAATATCCCTCATCCTGACATCGATCCTATAGATCATGCTGGGCAGGTCGCGGCGGGGTTGACACCTTTTTATAATACAACGGAAAAGATGAAGAAATCTTTTCTGAATTCAAGAGCAATACAAAATATTCAATATAACCTGTTAAGTGCTATTCATTGGGAAATTCCGGAAACTTTACCATTACGTATTCTTAAGCAAACGCGAATGATGGGGCTATCCGAAGCTATGCGTAATATTCATTTTCCTGAATCTGTAGATAAACTGCGCGATGCTCAACTACGTTTAAAATTTGATGAATTATTCTATATACAATTAAATATTCTTCGTACTGCCGGTTTGCGTAAAATGAAATTGAAAGGGATTGTTTTTCCTGCGGTAGGATACTATTTCAATAGTTTTTATGCCAATAATCTTCCTTTTGAATTAACGGGAGCTCAGAAACGGGTAGTTCGTGAGATCCGTACAGATATGGGCAGCGGCAGGCAGATGAATCGCTTACTTCAAGGAGATGTTGGGAGTGGAAAAACATTAGTAGCCTTACTTGCTATGCTGTTGGCTGTGGACAACCAATGCCAGGCATGTATGATGGCGCCTACCGAGATTCTGGCTACACAACATTATGTGACGGTGATGGAGTTTTTGAAAGGTATGGATATAAAGGTAGCTCTATTGACCGGTTCTACAAAAAAGAAAGAGCGCAATCAAATACTTCCGGCCATTGCCAGTGGAGAGATACAGATTGTGATAGGTACACATGCCCTGATTGAGGAAACTGTATCTTTTTCTTCCCTTGGTTTGGCTATTATAGATGAACAACACCGCTTCGGTGTGGAACAACGTTCACGCTTATGGTCAAAAAGTACAATTGTTCCTCATGTTCTTGTAATGACTGCAACGCCTATTCCGCGAACGTTGGCTATGACTCTTTATGGTGACCTCGATGTTTCTGTGATAGACGAATTACCTCCCGGCCGTAAACCGATCCGGACGCTTCACCGTTATGATAATAAAAAGGCAGAACTCTATGCTTTTCTACGGAAAGAGATTGACTTAGGAAGGCAGGTATATGTTGTATATCCTTTAATAGAAGGAAGTGAAAAACTTGATTATAAAAATCTGGAAGAGAATTTTGAATTATTTAAAGAAATCTTTCCGGAATATAAAGTGTGTATGGTGCATGGGCGTATGAAGCCAGCAGAAAAAGATGCACAAATGCAGACGTTTATTTCAGGGGAAGCACAGATATTAATGGCTACTACCGTGATTGAGGTTGGAGTGAATGTGCCGAATGCTTCTGTTATGGTTATAGAAAGTGCGGAACGATTCGGGCTATCTCAGCTTCATCAGCTACGTGGCCGTGTCGGACGAGGTGCTGAACAATCTTATTGTGTGCTTGTCACTTCCTATAAATTAGGAGATGAAACCCGTAAGCGTTTGGAAATTATGGTTAATAGTAATGATGGATTTGAAATTGCTGAAGCCGATTTACGTTTGCGGGGGCATGGAGATCTGGAAGGTACCCGACAGAGCGGAGAAGGGCTTGATTTGAAAATTGCAAATCTGGGAGCCGATGGACAGATACTCCAATATGCACGTGATATAGCACAGGAAATATTGAACGAAGATCCGGAATTACAGGCCGAAACCAACCATATATTGAACGAAAGGTTGAAAACACTTTTCTCCCGGCGGACAAATTGGGGAATGATAAGTTGATATGTTGTAAAACATAATTTATTGAAATGTGCTGATTGCTAGTTGTTTATGCTTGTTTGACGTCTGAATTATTCCCGTGGTACAAAAAGTTTTTAGAACAATTTCTTGGGTTCCTTATTCAAATTCACGTACTTTGTAAGATTAGTATCGATCCATCAGTCTATCTTAAGGATCTATTCACTACTAAGAAAAAGCATAATTAAGGAATGATGAAGATAAAAATTCTACTATGTATTGGGTGTACAACCCTTTCTATAGGAGCTTTAAAAGCGCAATCCCTGAATACTCAGGATGAAGCAAATCAAAATATTCAAACTCAATTAATGGAAGAACGTGTTACCGAATTAATGGCGGATCGCGTTCCGGTTAAGAAAGATATTGCTTTACAAGAACTGATAGAAATAAACGAAAGAGCAAGCCTTCTGCAAAAGGAATCACTTATGTTCCCTGCCGATGAGCTTTATGGCTCAAATTGGGAAAACAAATGGGTAGATCCTTTCCGTGGTGAAAATAAAGCTGTTTTTCCTGATTCTTGTGCTATTGATTGCTCTTCTTTTGTTCTTCCTATTGATTCCGATTTACGTGTCACTTCTAAATATGGCCCTCGTCGTCGTCGCATGCATAGAGGGATCGACCTGAAAGTACAGGTTGGAGATACTATTCGTGCTTCTTTTGATGGTAAAATACGTATTAGTTCTTATGAACGCCGGGGATATGGATATTATCTCGTAGTACGTCATCCAAACGGATTGGAAACGATCTATGGCCATCTCTCTAAATTCCTGGTTGAAGAAAATGATATTGTTCGTGCCGGCCAACCTATAGCTTTAGGTGGTAATACAGGTAGATCCACGGGTTCACATCTTCATTTTGAAACCCGCTTCTTGGGGCAAGCCATTAATCCGGCGGATATCATTGATTTTAACAATGGTGTTCCCCATCAGGACTTATATGTATTTCGTAATGTAAAGATTAACGGACGTAATAGTAATATTTATACTTCTTCTGATACACGGATGGTATATCATCGGGTTAAATCAGGGGATACATTGGGTAAAATAGCCCGCATGTATGGAACTACTGTTAATGAACTTTGCCGTCTAAACGGTTTAAAAGGTACTTCTGTATTGCGTATCGGACAATCGATCCGTTGTAGTGCTGGAGTAGAAACTGCAGCTTCCTCAACTAAGGCTGCACCAAAAACAACTACAACGGTTAAAGCAACTAAAGCTGCTATTGCTTCTCTTCCTGAAAATCAGAATAAGAGCGTTGAAAATACAAAGGTTGTATATCATAAAATTCAATCAGGGGATACATTGGGAGCTATTGCTATGAAATATGGCACAACAGTATCTAAACTTTGTGAGTTGAATGGTATCACACGTACTACTATCTTACGATTAGGACGTAATATTCGCTGTTCATAAAGCGGTAAACAAAATAAGACGGGAACCCACAAATGTTTATCTTTGTGGGTTCTTTTTTTATATATAAAATTGAAATATATGACAGCACAAGATAAAACAACCTATTGGTATCTTTTTCATGGCGATCAACTTCTTTTAGAAAAGAAAGAGGAAGGCCTTGCTATTCCTATAGGAAATCAACCTCCCATTGAGATGGCTAATACACTTATAGTTTATGAAGATGACCACAATATTCATTTAGCAAGCGAAACTGAGGAACTACAGGAAGAAACTGAGCGCTATATTCCGGTCGGCATGCGTCCTTCCTGGGATTATGTGGATGGTGAATCTTTTCGTATGATTGGAAAAGCATA
Source organism: Tannerellaceae bacterium (assembly GCA_032073245.1). Taxonomy (GTDB): domain Bacteria; phylum Bacteroidota; class Bacteroidia; order Bacteroidales; family Tannerellaceae; genus QVMG01. Next base: position 65,783 of record DAMANX010000020.1, on the reverse strand, counting down.
CGAGATATTATATTGGGATAAGCATAGCCGGTTTTGTCCGACTTGTGGAACTCCTACACAACATCTATTACCGGGAATGAAAGTTTGTCCTTCCTGTAAATTTGAACTTTATCCGGTAATACCTGCCGCCATTCTGGCCTTGGTGAGGAAAGGTGATAGTATATTGTTGGTTCGTGCTCTCAATTTTAAAGGGCCTTTCCATGGCCTGGTTGCCGGTTTTCTGGAAACAGGTGAATCTTTGGAGGAATGTGCTATTCGTGAAGTTAAGGAGGAGACAGGATTAGATATCTGTAATGTAACCTATTTCGGAAACCAGTTCTGGCCTTTTCCTTCGGGCTTAATGGTAGGATTTATTGTGGATTACGCGGGAGGTGAAATCAAAATACAGGAAGATGAACTTAGTTCGGCGGCATTTTATACTCGAGAGAATCTACCGGAATTGCCAGGGAAGTTGAGTCTGGCACGGAAGATGATTGATTGGTGGATAGAGAATCCTTCTTTGAACTCCTGACGAGCGGCAGTGGTAACGGCTTCTTTTTAGATTTGTTTAAATCCTGAAAATTCTCCGGATGAGCTGCTCTATATGTTTTCATTTTCTCGTGAACTACAGGAGAAGGAAGTTCATTATAATATTTGAGTAACTTTGCTCTTTTCTGATTTCTAATCCACTGCCTGTATTCAGGACTAAAGGCCATATTCAATACATGAACAAAATCATGTCCGGCAGAAGTTTTATACATGGATAATGCCTGCTTCATGTAATCATCGAATTGCTCACTAACCTGATAGCGAGAACGAGGCATTTCTGGATTATAAAAGCGAATAAAAAGAAAAGACGGTAAGTTCGTTACAGCAATTCTCCCTTCTCGTGTCGAATCTTTAAGCTGAAGATATTCTTTAAAATCTTTTACCAGAGGTATTTCCGGCGATGCTTCCATCATGGGAGTATTGGGTTTTTCTCTATTTAGAAATGACCCACCCCGAATAGCATCCATAGTTTCGGGATTAAGGCGCAAGGTATCTTTCCCCGATAAAATCCCCTCCAACCAAAGAGAATCTTTAGCTGTCCATTGCGCGCGAGTGGTATGTGCGCCATAAAAACATATCAAAAGAAATAAAAGGAGGGAACGGGCCATCTATATTATTAGTTTATTAAGGGTAATAATTTCTTAATCTTTCAGCATTTTTCTTATTCTTTTTCTTTTGTCGTTCACTTTTACGGAAAAGAAAGCTTAAGATATCATCCAAAGAAAAGTAGACTCTTGTGGTGGCACCTAGGGTTCCTCTTTGTTGTCCGTCCTTAACTTCTTTTTCATGTAAACTCTGACCACCGGCAAAGACTGTTACAGGTAGTTTTCCTATTTGGAACTGATCTCTTTCATGTGTCTTAAGATGAAAGATGAAAGCATCTTCAATAATCTTAAGGCTATCCTTATTAATAAGATCTTTTAATATAGCGACACTGGGTGGTAGAGTGTTAAAATCAATATTTTCCCGAGTAGAATCTTTCGGCGCAATATCCCAGAAATCTTTAGTGATAGGAAGAACCCGTGGCGCTTCTAAAAGTTGATTAAAAGGGTTTTCTCTATTAAGGAATGTACCGTCTTCAATTGCTTTAAGAGTTTCCGGATTTAAACGGATCGAGTCATTACCCTCTAATATATATCGACGCAATGAATCTGTTTCCGTCCATTGTGCATTTATATAGTCTGTACCATTCAGACAAAGGATAAACCAAATAATCAACTGTTTATTCATCAGCACGTATATTCTTCGCCAAATGTATAATTGTTAATTCATTAAAGTGTTATAAATTATTTAATTTGTCTTTCCTCTTTATAATGTTAATTCTTTTTGGGATGAATTAGCATAAATCACATGTAAATGTGTTAATTATTGGTATTTAAGAGTCTGTTATATTCTCTTTTGGTTTTGTAATAGTTTTTCTATTGTTTAATATGTGAAGATTCGTCAAGTCCTACAGGACTTTGCGCCGTTGCAATCACCTTCAACTATTTTTCGTTTGAAAGATACTAAACCACCGATTAGTCAAGCCTTAGACAGGTTATCGCCAACGGCTTGACATGCGCCTGAGAAGCCTTATCAGGTTTAGTGAGTAAGGCATCTCGGCAAGATGAACATATATGCTCACTCACTTGAGCATATACCTTCAGAAATATAACGACTTTTGTTTAAAAACATAATAACCTTTTTCAAAAGTATCTAATCCTTTTTCTTAAAATATCTAATTGTTTTTGTAGAGACATCTAATCGTTTTTTTTAGTGGGTTTATGTGATAAATTCAACCCTGTTAATATATCTCTACATAATACTATTATTTTCACCTTCAGCGTTCAGTCACCTTTAACTGTCTAAGCACCAGCCCGTATAAATGAAGGCAGTTGCATTCAGTTTACCTTCAGGAAATTTTGATTTTGCTTCCGGTTTTTACATAAAAGCTCCCGGCTTATAGCAGAAAGCTCCCGACTTTTTCAAATACGCTACCAGCTTTTTGAAATATGCTTCCGACTTTTTTCGATAAGCCGGCCGATGGATCCTGAATGCATCCTGAAGGATGCTGCCTTCAGCCATATAGACTGACACTTAGATGGTTAAAGGCGACTGAATGCTGAATGCAAAAAATAAGAACTCGTGTGTAGACATTTTAGTCTCTGGGTGGTGCTGGAAGATTCAAATAGTTTAATTTTTGAAGATGCTGATGTGAGAAATTAAGACTATCCTGACTCCTCGCCTGGCCAGGCGAGGAGCCAGGATAGTCTACTTGCTATTCTCTTTAATCTTCATATTTTCCTCAACTATTCTGCTTTTATTACATCTGCCGGATTCAGGCGAATGGTAAGATACAGGCGATAGCCAATTGTAATTGTAATAATACCTGCTACAATCAATAAGAAGATTATCCAAAACAAAGGATTATTGAAGTTATATTGAACTCTGAAGTCCATTAAAACGTATGTGGCCAATAGCCATAATAAAGGTAGGGCAAACGCGGCCGTTACCGCTAATAACAATACATATAGCTTACCAAACAATATAATAATGTCCTTAAATGATGCCCCGTTTATTTTCCTGATAGCAACCTCTTTCTGGCGCTTTTGTGTATCGAGTGAAATAGCAGAATAAATACCTAGTAAATTAATAAACAGGCAAATAAGTGCAAATGCAAGAAATAAATTGCGAAAACCTATTATTATGATCCTTACTATACCAACTTGTTGTTCGAAAGTATAAACCTTTAGTGGTATACTATTGGGTACCCACTGCCTCATAACATGGTCAATATGCTCCTGCATCTTTTTTGTTTGTCCCGGAATACTTCTTAACATACAGGAAAATGGCTTATCACTGGATTTTATAATTAGATATTTCATATTTCCGACTTCTCCCATCTCTGTATCTTCAATCACCCCCGAGATATGATAAGTTACATCAAATAAAGTAAACATATTGTGTATACCTTCTTTTTCCAATAGTTGATAGAAACTTTGATTAACTAATACTTGTTGTGGGGCATCGGGTATTTTACCTTGTAATAAGGATATGTGTAAAAAACTACATAGATTAGATCCTGCTTCCAATAGGCCGACCCCTACAGTTTCACCTGAATTTAAATTAAAGTTTTTTGGTTGATGAAGGGGCAGATCATGCCTTCCCATTATAACATGATCTTCTACCCATTGACTTGAAGCAAGCTGGCGTACAACTTCTTGTTCAATTCCATCTGTTTGAGGAAAATCCAAAGTAACGATAATAGTCCGATCTTTTTCTTCTTGTGTGTACTTAGGAAGAAGGCCTTTTTTCATCGTAGCGCTTTGCATGAACAGGATAGCAGTTGCACCGAAAAAAGAAAGAAATATAAAAAATTGAATGCCAAGCATAAAGTTACGGATACCATGTTTTGAACCTTTATTAGTACCCCCTCGTATTCCCCACATAGTCGTTTGTTGCAATAGACGATCGGTTGCAAACCAACTAATTACACCACAACCTACCAAGATAAAGAAAAGATATTGTAATTGATGCCATGCGATAATGGTAATATCGAAAGGGAAACTAGGGCCGTCAACTGATGAACTCCATAAATTATTTAGAAGACTTGGTAAAACTAATTCAGTGATGCAAAGTGAAAGAATAGTTGCAAGAAGTATTTCTAATGCAAGTTCAGTAAATAGTTGAAAGAAAATCTCTTTTTTATAGGCTCCTAAGCTTTTCCGTAAACTTAATTCACGTATTCTATTGTAGAAAGAGCCAATAGTAAAATTCAAAAAATTGATCAATCCGGCTAGCAATACCATAAATCCCACTCCAATCGGGATCATTGCTTCCAACCAGAACCTGATATCTTTCTCATTATTTAATTTACTAATCCGCGGAATAAATAACCTCGTCCCTTTTGATGTTTCGCTCGATTCGTCTCGAAAGTTGGTGCCTGAATGAGCTAGCTGTTCATTTAATTTATCTAATGAAATATTTCGCTTAAGTAGAGCGAATGCCCAGAAATTGAAGGTAAAGTTATCATCTTCGGTAACGCAGTAGAGCATATCAATAGGTGTCGTATTGGTAATGCTGTTGGGTATAGGTAAATCTTTCATGACTCCACGTATAGTATAAAGGTTTTCACCGCTTTTGACCGTTTTACCTAATGGGGACTCATCACCATATATTTTTTGTGCTGCTTCCTGGGATAAAATAACGGATCGTGGTTGGCTAAAGAGCGTTGCTAAATCTCCCTCTAACAATTTGACAGAGAAAACTTTCATAAAGTCTTGGTTTACATAGATAATTTCTATAAAATAGGGATTACTTTTTCCGTTATTACTTTCAAAATCAATCATTGTGCCATCCCCGTATCCATAATGACTTGCAGCAATCGCTTCTATCTCATCTATCTGTAAACTCTGTAACTGATTGATATAACTTAAAGGAAAATTAATCCGATAATCCTTTTGTTCACTAAATGATTCGAGTTTCCCTATTTGCTCATAGTTAGGAAATTTACTGTTGACGGAAACCATTAAGCGTATGACATAAGTGCAAACTGTAAAAGATAATATTCCCATGGCCAGTCCCAGAATACAGATCAATGTTTGGCCTTTCTCTTTGGAGAAGTTCCGAATTGCAACTTTGAGATTATGTTTGAATAGAGAGATCATATTATTCTGATTTTATCACTTCTGCAGGATTTAACCGGCATATATGCCAAATCCGATAAGCTACAGTTGTAAGAATTATTATGCAAACAAAAAGAAAAATACTTAACCATATTACAGGGTTATTAAGCCATCCGCTATAGATAGGTATTTCAGCATTCATGAATTTATATAACGAGAGATAAACTATGACAAATGCAGGAATAACCGTTATAAATAATAAACGAATGTATAACTTGCCGAATAATAAAGCTATTGCTTCATGGCCTGCTCCATTAATTTTACGGATAGCAACTTCTTTTCGCCGATTTTGAGTATCTGAAGTAATAGCAGAATGAATTCCTATTACTGTTATGATAAGGCTAATTATTGAAAGCAATAAGAATATATCTCCAATAATACCACCAGTACCACCTCCACCTGAAAGTTTGTTTCCTTCATCCATTGATATGATTTCAAAAGGAATTGACTCCGGCAAGTGTGTACGGACGATCTGAAATATTCCTTCTTTTACAGTTTCCTGTTGATTGGGCCTACTTTTTATATAAAAATTATGTTTATACATATCATCATCAGCATGCTTAAGAACCGTAAATCTGATTGGTGAATCTATTTTCTTAAATTGTTCTCTGGTTAATTTCAGATGAAAAGGTATTTGTTCATAGATGCCTGTAATATGATAAATTTTATCATCCAATTGAACCATTCGAGTAGTTATCCCTCTATCTTCCTGTTCCCATATAAATGAACGCGAAACGGCTATCTCCTGTGAAGATTGGGGCATTCTTCCTTCCATTGGCATGTGCATGAAATTTGCATAATTACTGCTCGTAATAAGAGATCCACCTATTATTGTAATATCATCTGAAATTTTATACTGAACTTCTGGTTCTTTAGCTTGGTGCATAATTTCTTCCACTCCTGCTAAAGCTGATATTTCATTTATGATTTCAGATTCAAGTCCTGATAACTGAGGTTCATCAAGTTTTATCTGCCATATCTGTTGACATTCTTCACTTGTTAAAGTTTCATCATTAAAATCCTGTAAATAATTGAAAACTATATTTAATCCAACTCCGGCGCTAATAAAGAGGAAGCAAATAAAGATCTGGATGCCTAACATAATATCCCTTATACGGTGCTTCCCATTATTTCCTCCCCGAATACCCCGAATAAGATTTGTATATTTTATCCTTGTAACGGAAAAATAACTAATAGCACCACAAAGAAGGAACAATCCCATTAGATACTCAATTTGTTGTTGGAACAATAGGGACGTATTTACTTGTATGGCCGGATCCTTACTAAGGGTTAGAGGTAGAAAATAGAGGAAAAAATAAGGAAGAAATAGTTCTGTCAATACAAATGTAACAAATACAGAAATAATCAATAAAATAAATACTTCACTAAAAAGTAAATAAAATAAATCCCATTGGGTTGAACCAAGACTTTTACGTAAACTAAGTTCTCTGTTTCTGCTGTAAAAAGATTGTATACATAATTTTAGGAAGTTAATCAATGCAACAACCAACACAAGTGATCCGATAATTCCCATAATCAATGCTGTTGCGAATAAAGGGCTTTTTAGTGCTAAAGAGCGAAGAATCTCAACTCCCAGATATTGTTCGTTTTTTTCTCCAAAAGGTTGTATTTGTGCCTTTAGCCTTTTATTTATTTCTTCCGTTGAGATACCTTTTTCAAGTAGTATGGTAACAGAACTCCAATAATTATAATTCGGATCTATAGGTTTGGTAATGGGAAAATAAAGATCTTTATTTTCAGACACATTATCCGGTAGATTTTTAATAACTGCACGGATTGTTGAATACTGAATAGGTGAAGTGTCAATATGGGATGGTGTCGGGTAAATAATCTTTCCAAGAGGGTTTTCTTTTCCAAATACTTTTTCTGCCATTCTTTGAGATATAATAACTTCCCCCGGATTCAATGAGGAAATATCGCCGGCAATTGACTTTAAGGAATAAATAGAGATAAAATCATCTGTAATATTATAAGTATTACATATAAAAGGAATTTCTGTACCGTCTTCTTTTATGAAAGTGATGTTTTTCTTATCCTCATTTTCCACCCAGGTTATTTTTTCAATCCCGGCAATCGGATCGGTTAATAGCATCTGTAGCTCTTTCCCTGTAAAATAAGCATTGTAGGAATTATTTGTATTAGGTTTTATGTTAACTTTAGCAATTCTATCGGCATTTGGCCACACAGTAAATTGGTTGAATGCTCTGCGAATATAGTAGTTGGTCATGCTAAAACAGAGTAAACCGACAGCAATACCTATTATAGAAAGAATGTATTGTGTTTTATTTTTATTTATTTGCCGAAGGGCTATTTTAAGATAGTATGTTATCATCTTTTATTTATTCAACTGATTATTAAAATATTAATTTCAATTTTTCTCATTATACTGAAACTTATCAAAAACATCTACTCCGATTTTATAGCTTCCGCAGGATTTGTTTCGGCTGCTTTTTTAACTTGCCAGTAAAGTGTTATTAAGGCAATACCGGCGGTGATCAATAAGGCTACAGCGAATAGCCACCAGGAAATAGAGGTTTTATAGGCAAAACCTTCGAGGTATTTCCTGAGAAATAACCAGGAAATTGGTGTTGCTATTATAAAAGAAACCAGTAATATAACAGTGTATTTTTTTAGCAACATTTTCATTATAACTGAAGCAGTGGCCCCATTGACTTTTCGAATAGCAATTTCTTTATAACGTTGCTGTACATCAAACAGAGATATACCGAATAATCCCATTGATGAGATTAATATAGCTATGAAAGCAAAGATGGAAAAGATTGTTGTTATCTTTTTATCTTCTTCATAGAGAGCCTTTATTTCATCTTCTATATATGAATAAGTAAAGTCTCCCCCCACTATTTCATCGTGTATCTTTTGAAAGAAGTGAATCGCTTCAACTCGTTTACCGGGAGAAATAACGGCAATTACATTCGGGTAATGGAGAGGAGGCAAATCATAATTGTAGAATATGATGGGTGGTGTAGCTCCGGATAGATGTCCAATGCGAAAATCCTTTATAACACCAATAATCTGCATAGATGGATTCTTTAAAAATTTCCCGTCAGCCGGAAAATAGCTATTTTCCGGATATATTAATGTGTTGTGGATATCTGTTATTTCAAATGCTTTTAGTGCACTCTCATTTACAATGACTGGTATTGGTATAGAATTGTTTTGTGTTTCATCCCAGGATCTACCTTCTATAAGTTGAAATTCATAGAAATCCAAATATTTATTTGTAGCGTATTGTGAAATAGCGGGTATGAATTTGCCATCTTCAGTCTTAAACTTTGCAATTCCTCTTCCTAACTTATTGGGAGTGACGCTAAATTGCCATTTCCTAAATATAGGTGACTCGTCCATTTCTTTAGTTATTTGTTGCAATATTCTCTTTTTGTCTTCGCGCTCAATATTATCATCAGAATAAGAAGATTGACGTTCATCATTTATAGTAAATGGAACTTTGATCATATCTTTAATAAGGTATCCCGGATCGGCGGTTAACATATAGTTAAGCTGTTTTACTAGAAGCAAAGACATAATAATCAAAGTAATAGAAATTACATACTGGAATGAAAGAAATATAGAACGTGTGATGCCTGGTTTTCTTCCTAAAAAAGAAGAACGTAAAGAACTGATGGTGGGAGAATAAATAAATTTCAGAAAGGGATGTACAGATACTATCAACGGAAGCGATAGCAATATACCTACAGATAAAAGTAAGTTAAATGAGGGTCTTATTACCTGTGTAAGCCCTAAATAGGATTGAAATAATCCTCCGGCCAATTCTACAAAGACCCATGATAAGAGTAATGCTACGCTTATTAAAATGAAATTTTCTAATAGTAATTGACTAATTATATGATGCAAGCCTGTTCCAAAGACTTTTTTTAAACCGAACTCACGATTCCTCTTTTGCTGAATAAGCGCATAAATGTTGATATAATTGAATAATCCAACAAACAAGATAAGAATAGCTGTAGCTGACAGCATGAGAATATTATTATAATTGCCGGTTCCAAATCCATAGAAATCCATAATGGTTTTATCAAAATATAGTTTCTTTAGAGGAAAAAACTGATATTTTATATCTCCCATTTGACCGTCATCTTGTATTGGGGAACTCCACCTTTTATTGAGCTCTTGAATTTCTATGTTAGGATAAAGGAGAACCAGTGTTATTCCTAATCCACTCCCAATATTTAAATCAGATGATGAAACTAAGTCAAAAGAAAAAGAACTTTTTGTGGATGGCTTGCCGATAATGCCTTCAATAACAGCTTGCTGGCCTGTTGTGAAACTAATTTCTTTTCCTATAGGATCTTCTTTGCCAAATAGAAATTCAGCATAAGAACGGGTTATAGCAACCCCATTCGGATTTTTAAATAAGGTATTCTGATTTCCTGCTATTAAAGGATAATCCAATAACTGAAGAAAGTTACTATCTGTAATTAATACTTTTGTTTCGTAAACATTATTATTGTAGCTGATTTTACTGTCCAGAAAATTTAATGAAGTCGTTTTTTCTACCGATATATCATTCAGGAGAGGATTCATTGGTTTATTATCCAATCGAATTCCAGGAATGCCATGCGGATACTCAAAAGTAATAAGAGAAAGACGATCTAACTTACTGTTAAATCTATCGGTTGATAATTCACTATATGCATAACGGCTTATGATTATTACACACGTTAGACTTAGGGCTAGGCCTAGAATATTAATTATCGAATAAAACTCAAAACGTTTTAAGGAACGTAAGGATAGCAACAGTAGTTTCATGGTGTATAAATATAAGATATTATTTACATATTGAATTCAAACGCATCTCTCATTATTTCAGAATTAACTCCTGTGCATCTCCGAATGTACTGTAGCCTGTCACAATAACTTTGTCTCCTGGTTGTAATCCGCTGGTGATTTCATATTGTTGAGGATTTTGCCGTCCGATACTAATGGGAATACGTGTAGCCCTTGTGCCAGCGGCATTTACTTTGTATATCCATTGTCCACCGGTGGTTTGGAAGAAATCCCCACGAGGGATGACCAGAGCGTCTTCCGGTTGTCCAAGCTCAATCTGCACACGGAAACTTTTACCAATACGTACATTATCAGGGAGTTCACCGGTGAAGACAAGGTCCACATCAAAGTTTCGGTCTTTCACTTCCGGTACTACTTTGGAAATGCGTAAAGAATACTTTTTTCCCTGCCAGGTGATGGTTCCGGGTAGGCCGGTCATAATCCGGTCAATATAGTATTCGCTTAGCGAAGTATGGATTTTATATTGGTCAAGAACTTTGATCTCTGCTATACTTTCGGTGCTTTGTACTTGTTGGCCGGGGGTAACTTTAACAAAGCTAAGTTGCCCTGAGATAGGAGCGCGTACAATCAGTTGATCCATTCGCTCGCTGGCACGAAGGTATTTCTTTCGTTCCCGTTCCAGGTCATTTTTCATTAATTCAGTCCGCAATATAGTTACTGTACTGTCGTGCTTCAGCCCTTCCAGTTGTAAAGCTGTTGTACGGGTTTTAAAAGTGAATTCATCACGCTGTACATCCAACTGAGCTTTACTTTTTACGCCCATACGGAATTCTTCTTCATCCAGAGCGAAACTTTTTTCTAAACGATTGAGTTCATAGGTAGTTTGTAGAACTTGTTGTTGTAAGTTGAGGCTCTTTTGTTCCATTTCAATTTCTTTTTCCTGAAAAGAAATAAGTTGTTTTTCCCATTCATCCTGCTGATCTTCAATGGAACGTACCAATTCAGGGTTGGATAAAACCAGAATTGTATCACCTTTTATGAGCATGGTTCCTTCCTCTGCAACAATACGATCCACACTACCGGCTTCCCTTGCATTGATCTTAATGGTTAGAATCGGTTGTACAACACCTTCCACATCTACATATTCCATGAATTTACCGGCAACGGTCTCGCCAATAATTAGATTATCTACTTCTGTACGGAGTTTTCTCCCACCTGATGCAGTGATAGCAACATAGATTAACAGAGCAATAAAGGCTATAGTTCCTAATATATAATACCGATACCGGTAATAGAACGGCTTCTTTTGAATAGGTGTGTCCACGTCAGTTTATAATTAACAATTAATAATTAACAATTACTTCAGGAGTTTCTCATAATCTTCAATCAATTCTCTTTTGTATTCGAAATCGTATCCGGTGATACTACGCAGGCCATAATACAGACTCCAATATTTATATAATGTTTGTAGATAGGCTCTACGTGCCTTATCTTTCTCAGAGATGGATGCATTTAGATCCAGTATATCAGACTTTCCAAGAAGATAGAGTTTTTGGGCCACCTCATTACGGCGTTGTGCCGTTTGATCTGTTTTCAAAGCAATCATCACCCGGTCATTTTGCAGATTGAACTGTTTTACCATTTTGATAACATTCAATTCAAAATCGGTACGAGCTTGTTCTACTTCGGTATAAACTTTATCGCGGTTACTTACAGCTACTTTTACCCGCCCTTTTCCAACACCCCAATCCAGGATGGGAATACGAATACCCATACTAACCATTTGTTGATCAAGCGGACTGTGGTAGGCATCTTTTAAGGCCTGATCGGTTTGTGTCAAACCAAATTGCACATAAAGATCGGCTTTAAATCCACGTGAAGCTTTTGCCCGGGCAACAGCACTTTCACTTTCAAGTTTGGTACGTTGCAAGGTTTCCGGTTCAGGATTTAATTGGAAAGCCAACGACAATGCCTGATCAACCGGTACAATAAACTCCGGAATTTGTTGGTTTATGATGGCCTGAAGCTCTACATCTTCTGTAATACCCAGATAGGAGCGTAGTTCTTGTATGTAGTCTTCAACTTCTATACGTGCGTTCATCCTGTTCGTTTGTTCTGTCAGCAGGTTAATTTCCAATTGTAGCATTTCATTTTCGGTTATTGTACCTATATTATATCGTCCTTGGGCATACCTGTAAAGTGTATCTGCATTTGCATAGTTATAATGGGCAATTTCCAGATCTGTTTGTGCAGATGCCAGTTGAAAAAACTTTTGGGTCGCTTCGGCTGCAACTAACTCCAATGCTTCTATTAATGATTTTCGTGCTTCCGTGTATCTTACAGGTTCTATTTTCCTATTCCATTTCAATTGATTATAACCAAACAGATCTTGTTGATAACCAATAACTACGGGGGTGGTTTTGTATGAAGTTATATTATCTGTAAAAAGATCTAACCGCTCCAATTCTGTGGAAATAAAAAGACTACCACCCGTAAAAGGGATATTTTGATTGATGGTCAGATTAGCGTCTATAGATAGTTGGTCACGATGCATATAGCTGTCGCTACCATCCGGAAGAGTAATGGGACTAATCGAACGGTTTAATAATGGATTGGAAGTAAACGTGAGGCTTGGCAGTAGATTTGCCCGGAAAGTACGCCAATTCCAGTAAGCCGCCCGGAAGGAATGCCGGGCGGCAATAGCCTCCGGTGAATGATCCCTTGCCATGCGGACAACTTCCGGCAATGTAAGCCTGAGAGTGTCCTGCATCTGCGCCTGTCCATAAAAAGGCAACAGAAGGATTATTACTAATTTGACTAATATACTATATTTCATGCCAAATCTTAGGCAAATAGTATGCCATGAAGTTAAGTTGTTGATTATTAGTTGTAATTGTTCATTTTTGCCAGACTATATTTGTGCATCTCCGCACAAAATCCGTGCGCCTTCGCACATACAACCTGTTGTCATATTACCTATATTTGTTGCTATTAGAAAAGGAAAGAAGATGAAGAAAGGTAAAATACTAATCATAGACGATAATGAAGATGTGCTTTTTGCACTTAATCTGTTATTGGAACCATATACGGAACAGATACGGGTGACGACTCAACCCGAGCGGATCGAGCATTTTATGGAAACTTATTGTCCGGACGTGATCCTTCTGGATATGAATTTCAAACGGGATGCTATAAGTGGGCAAGAGGGTTTTCATTGGTTGGAAAAGATAAAGAAGATAGACCGTGATGCAGTTGTTCTTTTCATGACAGCGTATGCAGATACTGAAAAAGCAGTAAGGGCTATAAAATCAGGTGCAACTGATTTCATACCAAAACCTTGGGAAAAAGAGAAGCTATTGGCTACCTTATCGGCAGCTTTTGCATTGAGGGAAAGCAGAACAGAAGTGCAACAGCTTAAAAAGCAGGTTGTTGCTCTAACTGGAACAGCAGAAGATAATAGTTTTGAGATCATTGGAGAGAGTGATGTTATGCAAAATATTTATGCAACTATCGAAAAATTGCGGGATACTGATGCTAATATTCTTATATTAGGTGAGAATGGGACTGGAAAGGATATGGTGGCACGTGCTTTATACCATCAATCTCCAAGGGCAGATCGAATATTTGTGGGGATAGATTTAGGAAGTATACCTGAACAACTTTTCGAAAGTGAATTGTTTGGCTATGAGAAAGGTGCTTTTACTGATGCCCGCAAAGATAAACCCGGAAGAATGGAAGTTGCATCAGGAGGAACTCTTTTCCTGGATGAAATAGGAAATTTAAGCCTTCCTATGCAAGCAAAGCTTTTAACGGCCATTGAGAAAATGCAAATTATGCGTCTGGGGGCTACCCGTTCTATCCCTATCGATGTCCGTTTAATTTCTGCTACTAATATGGATATACATCAGATGGTTGAGGAGGGGAACTTCCGGCAAGATCTGTTGTATCGTATTAATACAATTGAATTACATATCCCTCCTTTACGCGATCGTGGTCAGGATATACAATTGTTGGCAGACTATTTTCTGGAGCGCTATGCAAGAAAATATAAAAAAGAATTAAGAGGAATAACCCGGGAGGCTCGTAATAAATTGCAACAATACGGGTGGCCGGGAAATGTTCGTGAGTTACAACATGCTATTGAAAGGGCTATTATTCTTTCCGGAGGTTCTATGTTAAAACCTGACGATTTTATGTTACGCCCGACATCTGCAGCCAGAAAAGGAAGTATAGAAGAACTGAATCTGAATGTATTGGAGAAAGAGGCTATAGAAAGAGCTTTGAAACGTTCAGAGGGGAATGTGACCCGTGCGGCGGAATTGTTGGGTATCACTCGTTTCGCTTTATATCGTAAACTGGAAAAACTTGCCTTATGAGACGTTACTCTGTTATCTTTAAGATAGGAGGAATCATTCTTCTTTCCCTTTTAGCTGCCTTTCTGCTTGTTAAGAATCTCTATTTTACTGCTATTATGATGGGGCTGGCTATAATAGGTTTAGGCTTTTCTTTGTACAATGAACAGCGCAAAAGCATGCGTCGCATGGAGCAAATGATTGCTAGTATTCATTATGGCGATTTAAATGTTTCTTTCCTCTCGGCAAATGTTAAAGGGGTTGAAGGAGAATTGGCCCGTTCCATGAATGATGCATTATACGCTTTTCGTAGTAGATTATATCAATCTGTGGTTACAGAAGCAGAGATGGAAGCATGGCAGAAATTAATCAGGGTTTTAACTCATGAAATCATGAATTCCATTGCTCCTATAATTTCTTTGTCGGAAACTGTAACCGAACGGGCTACAGTAAACGGGATGAATGAAAAAGATTATCAGATAATGTTACAAACGATACAGACAATTCATCGTCGTAGCAGGGGATTATTAGACTTTGTAGAGAATTACAGAAAACTGACACGTATACCTGCACCGGTTGTTTATTCTTTTTCGGTGTTAAATTTCTTTCAGGACATTCAAAAATTGGTTCAGGCGAATGATATGGTTTTTACCTATTCAGTACAACCTGAAACGTTATATGTATGTGCTGATAGGGCTTTGTTGGAGCAAGTATTGATAAATCTTTTGAAAAATGCTACGGAAGCATGTAAAGGAAATACGTCTACTGAGTTAAAAATGAAGGCTTTTCAACAGGAAAGAATGGTTGTACTCACAGTTTCTGACAATGGAGAAGGAATCGTGCCTGAAGCCCTTGATAAAGTATTTGTCCCTTTCTTTACAACAAAGTCGGGTGGTTCAGGTATCGGATTGAGCTTATGTCGGCAGATTATAAACAGGCATAATGGTACGATTTCAGTTGAATCTACTGTTGGTAAAGGTACTCTCTTTACAATTAAATTACCTAATCAGGCTTCTTCCTGATGTAAATAAGTTTCAATCAACTGAAGTAGTTTGTCGGGATTAATAGGTTTTGATATATAGTGATTGAAACCGCTCTCTTTCACTCTTTTTTCATCGTCTCCATAAGCATAGGCTGTAACAGCAATAATTGGAACCAATGGGTCTTCCTCCCGGATAATGCTGACTGCCTCGTAGCCATCCATTTTCGGCATCTTTATATCCATCAGGATAATATCAGGTTTGACTTCATGGAATAATTTCACAGCTTCTTCACCATCCCAGGCATGATAAAGATCGTAATCCTTTAACATTGACTTAAACAATATATAATTACTATCATTATCTTCTGCGATCAATAATTTTAGCTTGAGGCCTGAATTTGTCGATATTTTATAAGAAGAACTGATGTCGACCGCTTCATCGATATAACCTTCGGCTCCTCTAAGCACTGAGTCTGAAAGAGTAAACCAGAATGTAGAACCAACACCTAATTCAGAGTCTACCCCAATCTCACCTTCCATTTTTTTCACAATCATTTCACAAATGGAAAGTCCCAATCCTGTTCCCTGAACGAAACTGTTTAGTTTAACAAAGCGAGTGAATACTTGCTTCGCTCCTTCTTCTGACATTCCACAGCCGGTGTCTTTTACATAGAAATATAATTTATCCCCTTTATGGCGATATCCAAAGGTGATACTTCCTTCGTCTGTAAACTTTATGGCATTATTAATAAAGTTAGTAATGACCTGCGACAAACGGTTTTTATCTGTTGAGATAATGCAATTCGGTATTTTAGAGTCAAATTCAAGGCGTACCCCTGGTTTTACTTTTATACGGGAGGTTTGTTCAATATCGGAAAAGAGCCGATTCACATCCACATCGTTATAGGTGAAATCCAACGTTCCTGCTTCAATTTTAGCAAGATCAAGAATATCATTTATAAGCTGGAGAAGAAGATCATTATTCGTATTAATTACATTAATATATTCAAGTCTCTCTTCCTGATCTTCGGTTACTGCTAATAATCCTGAGAATCCTACAATTGCATTTAAAGGTGTACGTATCTCATGGCTCATATTAGCGAGGAATGCTGATTTGAGTTTGTCCGATTCTTCTGCTTTTTCCTTTGCCTGACGCAATTCGTGCTCGACCTTTTTTTGATTAGTAACATCCTCTTTTTTAAATACTACTCCCAGCAAATTGTTTTTATCATCAAACACAGGTGTAGATAGTACATGGAGATAACTATTGTCATTATTGCATCTTCTTGTAACATCAACAGTTTTTCCTGTACGCATAGCTTCCACTACGGTGCATTTTGGGCAATAAGGTAGTTTTCCCTTATCGGATAAGAAACAGTTATCAGGTCCATATACCGGGGTGCATGGAAAATCAATTTCATTCTGCCATTTCACTGTAAAGTCCGGTTTGATAAATCGTATAGACGATTGCATATTGTTCATGATCAGCGTATTGTCTTTTTGTAAATCCAATAAACTGTCTTTCATTTTCTTCATTCGCATGAAGAAGATCAATACCATCACAAGGAAAATAGCCAGAATAGTTATAACCAGGATCAGTAATTCAAATTTATAACGAGAGAGAATACTTTCTTCATTATTAATTAGAATATAGCCTGAAGGTAGCTTTTTGCGATCAATAGAGAAATCTTTTAACTTTTGAGCGTCAAATGTATAAACATTGGGAATAACTTCGGGTTTTATTTCATTAGGGTCGACCTTATTGGTGAGAATAGATACAGCTTGATGGGCCAGGTCTTTACCCATATTTCTGTTATCATAATCAGGCAAATAACCTCCTATGGCCCAATGCCCTAAGCCCACAGCCGTTAATGTGAAAACAGGAATAGAAGGATTTGCACTCATCATGGTATATGTTGCATTTCCTACATAATGCCCGTCATTAACATCGACGCGCCAGGTTCCCATAAGAATAACGGTGTTTTTAGGTAATGTCTTGATTTGCTCTACATTATCATAGATATTATTTTTTCTTCCGTCAATAAGGATAAGATTATAGTTGGGGAGTTTTTTAAACTCCTGCTTAACAAATGTTTGTAAAGCAATCCCTCCATACGTATTGTCAGTGATTAAAGCAATGTTTTCTGTAGCCGGATATAAACTGTTGATCATCTCCATATTGCTCAATACGTCGTAAGAATACAAGTAACCGGAAAGAGGATATGCCCTTTCGTAGGTTTTAATATCTACGTAAGTGGGTTCCCATTCTTTAAGTACATCTGAAGAGTCAGGTAACAGAATCGCATTACGGCTGATCATTCCGCATAAAAGAGGTACATCGCGAAATGGAACTTCGTCCTGAGAAATATAAGAAGACCAGGCTTCCTGTCCTAATATAATGATTAAACCGGGCTTTCGTGCACCTTTATGTTTATCCAATAAGTTCTTCATTCTGTCTTTCCAGGCAGGAGCTTCAGGTAAACTTTTACAGTTCATATTCTCCAATTCAATGGTGGAAGTGCCTCCTAACCGTTTATATTCTTCCATAAACTCGGAGATATTAGCAGACATGTTTTTTGTATCCGGATTATATGAACTTATAATCAGGATAGGGTTCATGTCTTCGGCAAAGGCATGAACTGTAGAACATATTAGGCATAAACACACGAACCAATATCGTAAAAACGGTATACTGTGCTTCACGGACTGAACACGTTTATTCATTAATAATAAATAGATATATTCTAAAGCCAATAACTTAATAAGAATGACTAAAGCATTACTATATACAAAATACAAAGGTAATAATCTTTTGCATCTACGCTATCCATTTCTCTCTAAAAAGATTCAAGAGGAGAGGAGAGTCTTGAATTACTTCTTATCTTTGCATGTTACAAATTCAGAACTTTCACTACGCGAATGAAGCGAATAATACAACAAACAGAAGATGGTAGCCATACCCTTTTTGTTCCATCTATGGATGAGCATTATCATTCGGTAAATGGTGCTTTACAAGAGTCAAAGCATGTTTTTATCCAGGCAGGTTTACATGCTATTCATAAGGAGAGGATACGTGTTCTGGAGATTGGATTCGGTACGGGATTGAATGCTTTTCTTTCATTACAGTCAGCAACAATATCTGATAAGAAGATTTACTATTATAGCGTTGAACGTTATCCTTTGGAATTGGAATTGATTGAGTCACTCAATTATGGGGGATATGCATGGCCTGATAAAAAAGATTTGTTTGTCAACCTACATAAAGCTTGTTGGAATCAACCGGTAGAAATAACTAAAGACTTTATATTACATAAAATAGAAGGAGATAGTAATTCTTGTTCTCTTCCTAATGAAATTGATCTTATCTATTTTGATGCCTTTGCTCCGGATAAACAACCTGAAATGTGGAATCAGAGGATTTTTGATTCTCTCTATGAACATGCTGCTCCGGGTGCAGTTATTGTTACATATTGTGCAAAAGGAGATGTACGGAGGAGTTTGCAAGCTGCTGGGTTTTCTATGGAGCGGCTTCCGGGGCCGCCGGGGAAGAGGCATATGCTAAGAGGAGTAAAAAACAAGGGGTGACTTTTTAGTCAGCCCCTTTTTATTCTTATAGCAATGCTTCCAGCTTTTCAATGAATTTATCTTTAGTGTTTGCTCCTACAAGCTTATCCACCATTTCACCATTTTTGAAGAAGAGAACTGTAGGAATATTGCGTACACCAAACTGGGCAACTACATCATTGTTGTTATCTACATCCATTTTGCCGATATTTACCTGGCCTTCATACTTGGTTGCCAATTCATCGATAATAGGAGCTACCATGCGGCAAGGGCCACACCATTCTGCCCAAAAGTCAAGAACCATAGGTTTTCCGGAGTTCAGATACTCCTCAAAGTTCGCGTCGGTAATTTCTAATGCCATAATTGATTGTCTATTTAGTTAATATATTTGTTTTTTATTTTGCGAGTTCAAAAGTAATCAATCTTCATCACCCGACAAGCTTAATTATTAATTTTAAAGTCAATATTATCATTCCCTTTCAGGTAATCAATCAACTCCCTGGAAACGTCCAGACGAATGTTTTTAGAGAAAAGATCGAGAGCTATATTGTGTTCACCATCAATCACCTTAAAGTATAACAGGCTATTTCCCGGATTGTTCTTTATCAATATGGATAATTCCGTAATAGTTGGTGAATCAAGGTCATGTATCGGTAAGGTTATGCTAATCTGTTGGATTAACTTGTCTTTTTCATCTTGTAATAAGCTGATTGTTCCGATTTTGAAATCCATTTCCTCTTCGCGCCAACGACGAGGTTCAACACGTCCACGAATAAGCAGATACATACCCGGCCGGCCATATTTACCATATTCGATAAAGTCATTTCCGAAGAAAGCAATTTCGGCACTACCGGTAAAATCTTCCAGTTTAAGAATTCCATAAGGTTTCCCGGTTTTGGTCATTCCTTCCCGGAAATCTGTAACTATGCCTCCCATAAGAATTTCCCGTCCTTTCAAAGCCTCCTTCTCATTTAGTTCAACAACCCCGGTGTTGCATACATAATCCAGAATGATCCTGTATTCATCTAATGGGTGGGCAGATAGGTAAATACCGACTAGCTCTTTTTCCTTGTTTAATCTTTCCAGGTCGCTCCATCGTTCACAGGCTGGAATAGGAGGCTTGGATATTTCAACAACATTGTCATCTCCAAATAAAGAATTTGCGGCAGAACTCTTATCCATCTGGAATTTACCCCCATAGCGCACTAACGTATCCAGGAATGTTTCTCCATCTTTTCCACCGCTGGCAAAGAACTGTTCGCGTTTAATTCCAAAGTTATCGAATGCTCCGGCAAGGGCAAGCCCTTCTATATTTTTCTTATTACATGTACTTAGGTTTACTCGTTCTACAAAATCAAATATATTCTTGAAAGGCCCATTCTTACGTTCTTCAAGGATATTTGTTACTGCACCTTCTCCTACACCTTTGATTGCTCCTAATCCGAAACGAATGATATTCCCATTTTTGTTTACAGAGAATTTTAAATTTGATTCATTAACATCCGGGCCTAACACCTGAAGATCCATGGCCTTGCATTCGTCCATGAATTTCGTGATTTCAGTGATGTTGGAAATGTTCCGGCTCAATACGGCAGCCATATATTCCGCAGGGTAATTGGCTTTCAGATAAGCTGTCTGATAGGCTACCCAGGAATAGCATGTCGCATGACTCTTGTTGAATGCATAGGATGCAAACTTTTCCCAGTCTGCCCATATCTTTAAAAGAACCTTTTCATCATGCCCGTTCGATTTACCTCCTTCGATAAACTTCGCTTTCAAAGCGTTCATTTTGTCGATAAGTTTCTTACCCATTGCCTTACGTAACTCATCGGACTGCCCCCTTGTGAAATCAGCCAATAGGCGAGACAGAAGCATGACCTGTTCCTGATATACCGTAATGCCGTATGTGTCTTTGAGGTAACGCTCCATAACCGGAATATCGTAGGATATCTCTTCCCGGCCGTGTTTACGCGCAATAAATTGTGGGATATATTCCATAGGCCCCGGACGGTAAAGGGCGTTCATTGCAATCAGATCCTCAAATTTACTTGGTTGTAATTCGCGCAGGTATTTTTGCATACCGGCCGATTCAAACTGGAATGTACCGGTTGTTTTTCCGGCACTATATAATGCATAAGTCTTTTCATCTTCAATATTAATCCGATCGATATCAATCTTCTCTCCGGTAGTCTGCTCAATATTCTCAACGGCTTCCTTTATTATGGAAAGGGTTTTCAATCCGAGAAAGTCCATCTTGATAAGTCCGGTATCTTCAATAACAGAACCTTCATATTGGGTTACCAGCATTTCTTCACCCGTTTCTTTATCTTTCGCGGTGCTTACCGGAACGATATCGGAAATATCGTGTTTACCGATAATTATCCCACAGGCGTGTACTCCCGTATTGCGCACATTGCCTTCGAGCATTTGTGCATATTTGAGGGTGTCCCGCATAACCGGATCATAAGAAGTAGCCGCATCTTTTAGTTCCGGTACAAAATCTATGGCTGCTTTCAGGCTCATCTTCTTTACGTCCGGGATCTTATCGGGGACAAGCTTAGCCAAACGGTTGGATTCGGAAAGTGGTAATTTTTGTACCCGAGCCACATCCTTGATGGCAGATTTGGTTGCCATTGTACCGTAAGTAATGATATGGGCGACCTTTTCTTTGCCATATTTTTTTGTTACCCAATCAATAACCTTTCCTCTGCCGTCATCATCGAAGTCAATATCGATATCAGGCATGGAAATACGGTCGGGGTTGAGGAAGCGCTCGAACAGAAGATCATATTTTATTGGGTCGATATCTGTAATTCCTAAACAATAGGCTACAGCCGAACCCGCAGCCGACCCGCGGCCCGGGCCTACTGCAACATCCATATCACGGGCTGCTGCAATAAAGTCTTGTACGATGAGAAAATAACCAGGAAATCCCATCTTCTTAATAACTCCGAGTTCGAAGTTTATACGTTCCCGGATTTCTTCGGTCAGATTGTCGCCATATTTCTTTTTTGCTCCAAGATATGTGATATGTTCCAGATAAGCATCTGCATCCTTAAAACCATCGGGTATAGGAAAGTCGGGCATTAACGGTTCATGGTCAATGGTGTAATATTGTATTTTGTCAGCAATTTCCAGTGTGTTCCTCAATGCTTCGGGAACATCGGCGAAAAGCTGGTTCATTTCAGCCGTAGTCTTCATCCATTCCTGTTTCGAATAACGCATACGGTTTGGATCATCCAGGTCTTTACCCGTGCTGAGGCATATCAACCGGTCGTGTGCTTCCGCATCTTCTTCATTGACGAAGTGGACGTCGTTGGATGCAATTAGCTTGACATTGTGTTTTTTTGAGAGCTCGATCAATGTTTTATTTACCTCTTGTTGGCGTGGATAAATATTTTGGTCTGCCATGGGATCCGTTGTCTTATGACGTTGCAATTCCAGGTAATAATCATCACCAAAAAGATTTTTAAACCAAAGAATAGATTCTTCGGCTTTTTCCATCTGTCCGTTTGCTATATGTTTAGGTATTTCTCCTCCCAGGCAAGCAGAACAGATGATCAGATCTTCATGATATTTCTCTAATAATTCCTTGTCGATACGAGGCCGTCCGTAGAATCCTTCTGTCCAACCTAAAGATACCATCTTTATCAGATTCTTGTATCCTTTTAATGTTTTGGCAAGGATAATTAAGTGCCAGCCACTAAGGTTTTCTTTTCCGTCTTTGTTATGCCTGCCATTACGGGCACAATAGCATTCGCATCCTATGATCGGTTTAAAAAGATGGTTTTGTTCTTCAGCTATCTTTTCGGATAGTTTAGCCATTCGTTCGCGTTCTTCATCTGTCGGGTTTGATTTGTCGTTCAGGCTGTCAAGTTCTTTTTGACAATCCTTTATAATTCCCATGTACTTACTATTCTTCTTATGTACCTTATTGAAGAATTCTTTAATCCCGAACATATTGCCATGATCGGTTACGGCAATGGCTTTCATCCCGTCTTTTTGCGCTTTTTCAACCAGCGCATCAATAGAGGCTTGTCCGTCTAATAAAGAATATTGGGTGTGAACATGCAGATGTACAAAGGGTTCCATATCTTTTTGTTTATTGACAAATTTTAAATGAAGAATTGCATTTTATTAGCGGGTATAAAGGTACAAAAAGATGCCCTATGTGTGGCCGGATTGTTGATAACTTTTTGTTAAAAAGGACAGTGCTCTTGTCTATTCATTTATAGTCGTTATCTTTGTTTTCATTATGGGGAAACGCATGAGAAAGATTATATTTATAGGTATAGCCGTTGTTTTTATAATAATGCCATTGGCTGCACAAGTAGATTTTGGAGTCAAGGCAGGAATCTCTTATTCTGCATTGGTGCAAAAAGTTGAAAATACATATGAATCAGGAGCGCGGCCAGGCTTTAGTATCGGTGGTGTTGCTGATATCCCTTTACATTTTATATATAAGCGAATTTCTCTTCGGCCTGAAATAGCTTTTGTTAATCAGGGTGGTTCCTGGTATTCTGCAGTAGATAAAGAGGGGCCTGCTCTACATAATAAGTGTTGGTATAATTCTTTGCATGTTCCTGTAAATGTCGTTTTTACTTTTCCTTTTTATGATATGGATATAAGTTTGTTTGCAGGGCCTTCCTTTGACTTCTCTTTGTTCGGAAAGATGACAAGCCGGGAAACAGATGTCGATCTGCAATTTGGGCAAACAGATGAGAAGGACTTGAAGAGATTTGATGTGGGTGCCAATTTGGGATTGGCTGTTGAATATAAGCGTTACTTCTTTTCTATCAATTCCAATTGTGGAGTATTGGATAGAAGGGCAGTGAAACGAGATGGAGAGTCATCCGTTTTTCAGAATAATGTTACTTTTTCTTTAGGTTATTACTTTCGAAAAAATTGAAATAACTGCATCCTACCAAAATGTAAACTATTTGTTTAAATCCTTTTATTATTGATATGTTAAAAAGCGTTTCTATGCGTAGTTTGATGGCAAAATACGTATAAAACGGGTTCAAAATACGCATAGATGTGACAATTTGTATAAAGACTTATCCGTATCTCATCACATATTATGGTTTGATTTACGATATCAGTATCTTAGCTCCTCTCCTGGACAGGAGAGGGGGACCGCCGCCCAGCGGTGGTGGAGAGGTTGTTTTTCAAATAAAAATACTTATATCTCCATTGTCTAATAAAAGAGACAACCACTCCACCGCTGCTTGCAGCGGTCCCCCTCGCCTGTCCAGGCAAGGAGTCAAGATAGTCTACTTGCTAACTTGACAAATCTTTGAATTTAGCAATCCTTGAAACATCTTTACAGAAATCCAGGATGATCCATGATGTACCGGAAGTCTGTCACTAACATTTTTCCTGAGCGTTTTGTTTTGTATTTAGAAGAAAAGCCGTACCTTTGCAAGCCGATTATTATCTAAAATGTACTAAGAGTTTAGTTCTTAGCGCATTATTGCGTCGAGTGTCCGTAGCGATAATGTAGGGAAGGGCGAAACTCGTTTAACGAATTATTAATTAATTAATTTAAAAGCAGTGGATACTTTAAGTTTTAAGACCATTTCTGCAAACAAAGCAACTGTAAACAAAGAATGGGTCATTGTAGATGCAACTGACCAGACTTTGGGACGTCTTTGCTCAAAAGTTGCGAAACTTTTGCGCGGTAAGTACAAACCCAATTTTACCCCGCATGTTGATTGTGGTGATAATGTGATTATTATCAATGCAGAAAAAATCGTTCTTACAGGAAACAAATGGAACGATCGTGTTTATTTGAGATATACCGGATATCCCGGTGGACAACGTGAATTTACTCCCCAGGATCTGATGGACAAGGGTGCTGATCGTTTGTACCGTAAAGTAGTGAAAGGTATGTTGCCAAAGAATCGTTTGGGTGCCAAGTTACTGAAGAACTTATATGTTTACGAAGGAACTGAGCACAAGCACGAAGCGCAACAGCCCAAGTCAATCGATATAAACTCATATAAATAATAACTATGGAAGTAGTAAATGCATTAGGAAGACGTAAAGCAGCAGTAGCTCGCGTATACGTTAGCGAAGGAACCGGAAAAATAACAATCAACAAGCGTGATCTGGAAAATTACTTCCCTTCTTCTATCCTTCAGTATGTGGTTAAACAACCATTAAACAAACTGAACGTAGCAGAACAGTATGACATCAAGATCAACTTAGGTGGTGGTGGTTACAAAGGGCAATCTGAAGCAGCTCGTTTGGCTATTGCCCGTGCATTGATCAAAATCAATCCGGAAGATAAACCAGCATTGAGATCAGAAGGTTTCGTAACTCGCGATCCACGTGAAGTGGAACGTAAGAAACCGGGACGTCCAAAAGCTCGTAAGAGATTCCAGTTCAGCAAACGTTAATGTTATTTGTGAGTATCTTACAAGAGCAAAGCGTTTAGTATCTAAATCTGCAGGATTTCTTTTACATGTTGATATGTGGATGAACTACCTGAGGATTGAGTTAAACAAAAGAAAGTAAACGATTTTAAAAAGAAAACCATGTCAAGAGTAAATTTTGATCAGTTATTAGAAGCAGGTGTACACTTCGGACACTTAAAAAGAAAGTGGAACCCAGCAATGGCTCCTTATATTTTCATGGAGCGTAATGGTATACATATCATTGATTTATATAAAACAGTTGCTAAAGTAGACGAAGCGGCAGAAGTAATGAAAAACCTGGCTCGTGCAGGAAAGAAAGTACTTTTTGTTGCTACAAAGAAACAAGCTAAACAAATAGTCGCTGACAAGGCTTCTTCCATTGGAATGCCTTATGTGATCGAACGCTGGCCGGGTGGTATGTTAACAAACTTCCCGACTATCCGTAAAGCCATCAAAAAGATGACGACGATCGACAAAATGACGAAAGACGGTACATTTGATAATCTGTCAAAAAGAGAAAAATTACAAATCACACGCCAACGTGCAAAACTGGAAAAGAACTTAGGCTCAATTATTGACCTGACTCGTCTTCCTTCAGCTTTGTTCGTGATTGACGTGATGAAAGAACATATCGCAGTTCGCGAAGCTAATCGTTTAGGTATACCCGTATTCGCTATGGTTGATACCAATTCTGACCCTTCTAATATTGACTACGTAATTCCAGCAAATGATGATGCTACAAAATCAGTAGAAGTTATTCTGGGAGCTATATGCGAAGCTATGAACGAAGGTTTGGAAGAACGTAAAGCTGAGAAAGTAGACACTGATGCAGCAGGAGAAGGTGAAGCTGCTCCTCGCAGAGAACGTCGCGCCCGTGCTACAGTAAAGAAAGATCGCCCTGCTAAGGAAGACGAAACAGATGAAGTAGTAGAAGATACTCCAATCCGTGATGAAGAAGTAGCAGACGAAGAAATCGTTGATGAAGTAGCAGACGTTGAGACAGAAAAAGAAACAGAAGAATAAATTCTGAACATAAAATTAATTGGAAGTTAGGAGAGAACGAATAAACTATTGTTCTAACTTCTTACTTCCAATTTTTATTTAATATTAGTACTAACAATAAAAAGATAAATTATATGGCTGTTACTATGGCTGACATCGCCCACTTACGTAAGATGAGTGGCGCAGGAATGATGGATTGTAAAAAGGCTTTGGAAGAAGCAGATTGCGACTACGAAAAAGCAATGGAGATTATCCGTAAGAAAGGACAAGCAGTCGCTGCAAAACGTTCTGATCGTGAAGCATCGGAAGGTTGTGTTTTGGCTGCTGAAAAAGACGGATTTGCTGCTATTGTGGCTTTAAAGTGCGAAACTGACTTTGTTGCAAAGAATAGTGAATTCATCGACCTTACACAAAATATTCTGGATGTTGCAATGGCAAAGAAGCCGGCTAATGTGGAAGATCTGGCTGCTGCTCCTTTAGCTGATGGACGTGCTATTCAGGAACATATTACTGACCGTATCGGTGTTACCGGCGAAAAGATGGAATTAGGTTTCTATGAATTCGTGGAAGGTGCTGCTACTGTTTCTTATATTCACCCGGGCAATAAATTGGCAACAATTGTTGCATTCAATTTACCTGTAGAATATCAGGTAGGACGTGATATCGCTATGCAAATTGCTGCAATGAATCCGGTTGCTGTACGTTCTGAAGAAGTTTCTCAGAAGATCATCGATCAGGAAATGGAAATAGCACGTGATAAAGCTCGTGAAGCAGGAAAACCTGAAAACTTGTTGGATCGTATTGCAGAAGGTGCTTTGCAGAAATTCTACAAAGAAAACACATTACTACAACAAGAATTCGTGAAAGACAATAAACTGACAATCGATCAATATCTGAAACAACAGAATAAAGATTTGACAGTAGTTGCTTTCAAACGTGTTACATTGAACGTGGAATAATCTTTGGATAAACTCAACTTACTAAATATATTAAAAAAAGCTGCAGAATTTTCTGCGGCTTTTTTTGTCTTATTATAAGTTGTCTGTCATTGATGCTTCCGCCAGATGACACAAGATACATATAAATCTGTTTTAGAGTTTTTTAATTAAAAAGTTACAACTAAGTATCGAATTGCGATATTTGTTTTGTAGTTTTGCATATTCCGTTGAACAAGGTAACTGCCTGATAGCTTAAATGAATGACAAGTGATTTTTATTATTTAATGTTATTATAATTATTATGATACGACACATACTTTCCCCCAAGACTTTTTGGATCTTATGTCTTTTGATTTTTTCCAATAATTCACTTTATGCGGTTAATAGTGACCCTACTTCTCTAATCAGTATGGTTCTTCTTTTTATTATCCTATTATTCGCAGTTGGAATTAGTGTGTATCTTTTTTCCCGAAAGGATAAAAGTAATGGCACAACAAATATAGATGCTGCAATACTGAAAAGCAAGAATGAACAACTTGAAAAGTCTTTTAATGAACTTCAACAAAAAAGCATAGAACAGGAAGCTGCCATTTCTACACTCACAGGGAATAAACGTGAGTTAGAACAGATTCTGGTTGCAAAGATTAAAGAAAATGACACTATTCTGCGTGAAGCTGCAGAAAAGGAGGAATATGCCCAAGTGGTTGTAAAGGAGGCTGAATCAATCCAGGATAGCTTTTTTGTTGAGACAATTCATGAAATGCGTACTCCGCTTTCATTGGTTTTAGGTTCTCTCTCCCTTATTGTTCAGAATAAGACAGCGGCGGAAGATATGTCAACTCAATTACTTTCTGCATATCGTAACACTCTTTCTTTGCAGGACTTAGCAGATCAATTGGTCGGTACACGCCGCAGTAGCGATATTGCCAGTTATCTGCGTGTAGCACGATATGATATTGTTGAGATAGCCAGACAAAGTTGTGATCTGTTTGTGGATTGGATCGCAATGAATAGTGTTGATTTTAGCCTAACTACGGAATCGGACGTATTATGGGTTTGGCTTGATCGCCGTAAAATGGAATATGCTTTGCGTACTTTATTATCAAATGCGTTGAAAAATACATTTGTATATGGTAAAGTCGTATTAGATATTTCGGTAGAAGAACGTGGTAATACCGGCTATTGTAAGATCGTTGTACTTGATGAAGGCCTGAATGAAAATGAAAACACACGTCGTGGTATTCGTCAGATAACGGATATGCTAAATGATCTGGGAGGTATTTTCGAGAACGAAACTACACCGAATGCAACTACATATACTATGATGCTTCCACTAGGAAAAAAACATCTGTTGGAGCGTCCTGTAGAGTTTGTTGAACCTGAAGGTGACCTGGTTAAATTAAACGACGCGCAGAAAGAAGAAATAGCTGAGTTGATCCAGGTTATACCACAGAAGAAATCTACCGGAAAAAAACTATTGGTGATCGACGACAGTGATCAGATCCGTTGGTTCCTGAAACATGTCTTTAGTAAAGAATATCAAATAGTAGAAGCCCGTGATGGGGGAGAAGGAGTTGAAAAGGCGCTTAGTGAATTGCCTGACTTAATTCTTTGTGATGTCATGATGCCCGTAAAAGATGGTTTTGAAGCATGTAAAGAAATAAAAAGTGATAGCCGTACGAGCCAGATACCCATTATGATGCTAACAGCCAAAGTGGAAAGCGAAGACGTTATAAAAGGTATTGAAGCCGGAGCCGATGATTATATTACGAAACCTTTTGATGTGGAAATACTACGGAGTAAGGTTGGTAGCCTATTAAAACGGCGTGAGCAATTAAAGCATTATTATACCCGCTCGATAACTGATTCTTCCGACAATACAGCTGATAGTGGAAGTTCCGCCTCTTCCGGTAATCCCTTCATGGATGCCGTCATACGGAATATTGAAAAGAATTTGAATGATTCTAATTTTGAAGCCAAAGTTCTGGCTGAATCTCTTAATATGAGTTTACCAACTCTTTATAGAAAAATAAAACAACATTCTGATTGTAGTATCCTCGAATTAACTCGTACTGTTCGTCTCAAACGAGCAGCTGAATTACTTTTGACTCAAATGCATTCTGTACAGGAAGTTGCAGAGATGGTTGGGTTTAATGATACGGCAACTTTTCGTAAACGATTTACAGAACAATATGGAGTGACTCCGTCACAATATGCTCAAGGGCAAACAGCCACCCCAAATCAAAATGATTAAAGACCTTACTGTCGGTAGAGAATAAACCATATCTACCGATAGTATGATTGACATTCATCTCAATAAAGAGATGTTTAACTATGAGGCATTAAAAGGAATTATTGCGCAATCCTTTGATTCTTAATCGGTGAGGTATTTAATTGTAGATTATGTTGATTAATTTATTAATCGATTTGGTCTATTCTTTGTATACGAATAAATGGAATAAACACCTTATATAATTGAAACTTCTACCTATCGCCTGGAATAAGTATAACTTTTATCTTTGTATAGAAAGGGATTCCCGAAAAGGGTATACATTTAGTAATATGGTAAATAGCCGGGAAACAATTTAAAGATGGAACATATTTCGAATATTGAGAATGTTTTATTGAATGAGGTAGATAACCCTAATAATGTTTATTTATATCTGGAAGGGGATGCATGGTATGCATACGAGAGGTCTGCCTACTATCTTACGGAAATAAAGTCCGTTGTAGTGATGAAAGAGGTTATAGGGGAAGGTTATGATGTCATATTGCTAAAGGCTAAGTTGCATGTTGACGAGATGAGTTTACCATTATCACCGGGGGTTCATTTAAAGCAGGTAGCTGATGATAAATTGCAATTTAGCATGAATAACAGTGTAGAGGGATTTTTTGAATGGAAAAATAAGCAATTAGAGAAACTATCAGCTTAACAATGGAAATATATTAAGGTATAAAGAGAGTGTGAGCCTTCAAAGTAAATCTGGCTGCTCTTTATGTATTAATTAAATTATCAGAGATAAAGGGGAACAAAAAAGCCGGCTTATGCCGGCTTTTTTTATTGATGTTTTTATTGAGCTTTATCTCGTACGACGAACACTACGGATTGGAGATGAGCTTTGTGCCTTTGGCGCTTTAGGCGCCTTTGGTTCTTTGGCTGCCTTCTCTTTAGTGGAAGATACTCTTCCACGGGAAGAACCACTTACCTTACGTGCCGAGCGTTTTTCTTTAGTATCCTCCGCTAACTGAGTAGTAGTATCGGGCTGAAACCAAAGTGATTTTTCAAAAGTTTCCAATTGAGTTTCTATCCGTTGTTGAGCAAGTTTCAAGGAATCCGGTTGAGGATACAACTCCTGAAGCGTCTTGTTCATCATGTTTTCCGTCTTGATAATTTCTCCATCAAACATACGCAAGCGAAAATAGTCGTCTATTGTAAACCGCTTGGCATTATTAATGTCGGAGGTCATAATGAGGGAATTGGTAATGTAGGGCCGTATATTTTCATAAGGCAACCAGAAGAGCGCTACTGTTTGCGGAGCACCATAGTCATCTGTAGTTGTAAGAATAGGACATATTGCCAATGTCTTAACATCAAACATAGAATTATTCTGATCGAAATACCAGGCTTCTTTTACATAATAGGATAATACTTCAGCAGAAGGAATATCCGCTTCATTAATGATAAAAGAAGATGTTTGTCCGGGACGAGCAGGTGCTTCTTCGTAGTAGATGCGCACACCATCCAGGATATTTTTAAAGTTTACGATATGATCATCATCGAATATCTCATATCCGTCTGTCAGGTAATCATAAGCAACCAGCTTCCCTTCACTCATTAACTGAAAAATTGTAGAGAAGAGGTTCATGCTACCATTCATTGGACGTACCGGATAGTAAAGGGGAGCATTTTGTTCGTTGGTAAGATCCAATTTACGATAGAGGACACGCATCCACGGAGCATTCCCAATTTCCTGAACAGAACGTTCATTCATATCTTGTGCACGAACAGTCAGATCGGGTAATCCATTGTTTTTAGGTGTCTCGGCCCGTCCACCTCTGCTAGCCTCAGGTGCTCTGCGTGGAGGAGGAGTATTCTCCTGTTGTGCATAGAGGGTACTTGTATAAAACAGGGCACTGAATATTGCCAGTATATAATACAATCGTTTCATATCTAGT
Organism: Tannerellaceae bacterium; assembly: GCA_032073245.1. Taxonomy (GTDB): domain Bacteria; phylum Bacteroidota; class Bacteroidia; order Bacteroidales; family Tannerellaceae; genus QVMG01. The sequence continues at coordinate 34,373 of DAMANX010000020.1, read as the reverse complement.
TATCTTAATTTACAATTACTTGAATAAGGGGGATAGAACGCTCCATTCCGTCCGGGCCTTTTGCCACTACACCAGAGATGAGGAATTGTTTTCCTCTAGCCAGATTTGTGATTGCATTCCGTTGACGTTCAGAGAAGCGTGCACCTTCAACAGGTTCTCTTTGTGCATTTCCAAAAGCGTCAAAAAGAGTAATCTCAAAACGTACCACTGTGAAGTCAACTTTTAGTAAATCATCATCAATAGCAGCCACAATACCTCCGGCATCAAGAATATTTCTTTTTGCAATAGGAGTACCGCCTCTGTATTTACGTGGATTGCCATTTGCATCTTTATATTCGATGTATGGAAGCGGATCGGGTAGGGCACGTACACGGAATGGAGTCTTCATCTCAATAGAGCGTCCATCTCCCATACGGGCGTTAACACTTACCACAGCTTCTGTTCCTACTGTTGTCGGTTTTGCATACCAAATATTACCATCACGTGTCAATGTGCCATTTGATATGGTTGCAGAAATGCTTCCGGTTGGTACACCCGGAACGGCAATACTCATCGGGTTGCTATATCCTGCATATAATACATTCATCAGTGTAGGGGCAACTGTTGCATTTGGTTCCGTTACAAAATATTCGCTTTCAAACTCACGTCGTAAGATAGTCCCATCGCTATTGGGCATTTCCACATACCCTTTAATAGGGAATGTACCGGCCGCTCCTGCACTTACAGTAAATCTTCCTTTGTTTTCTTCCGGTAGTTGTTGCCCGTTTATAAAGATAGATGGACGTTTTGTGGAGTCTACAGCAGATAATACGATATTTGCTTCGTATTGGCCGCCTCGCATTACGATTTGCGAAGTTGGCACTACTTGGGCGGTGATCTGATTTACACGATAATCACCTACATCTACACTACTTAATAAATAGCTTAACATTTCACCTTCTGCATACCGCACATCACTCTGCAGTTTTGTTAACAGCGTAACGGCTGCAGCAACAGGCATACTTTCAAATAAGGCCTCTTCCCATGTACGGGTATTCATACCGGCCTTATGAGGGGGTGTTGTATTAAGGCTGGAATTCAGAATAGCAATCTTGGTAGAGTCCTGAAGCATAACAGATAAAAAAGAACGATAATTATCAATCTTTTCTCTTAAGTTTTTTCCTTCTCCTACAACAGGAGCCAACATAACACGAGATGCAGCTTCCAGGTCATCTTTTCTTTCGATGTTGTTCACATCACCCTTACTACCGTCTGCGGTCTTTACAATACGCACTTTCAGGTCTTGTATATAATTAAATATACTGTCTGATGCGTTTTTTACCTCATTCTTCTTTTCGTACCATTCCTGCGTCTTTTCCGGATTGATCTGATAGTAAGCATCCATGTCGCTTGAGACCATGTTGTTACGGGTGGATGAATTTCGAATAGAAGTTCGCAAACTGTCTTCCACCAATTCAAACCCGTCCAACACCTCTGACGAGACATTGAGTGCCATCATAGCGATGAACACCAAATACATGAGGTTGATCATCTTCTGACGCGGGGAATTCGGATTATTTCCTATTGCCATGCTTACTTCTGATTATTGGTATACGGTGGTTGTTGTTGATATGGATTTCCCTGTTGTGGAGGTTGTTGCTGATAACCCTGTTGTTGTTGATATCCCTGTTGTTGTTGATAAGGGTTAACAGGAGCAGCACCCGGCATATTTACTGTCATTGCCTGTAGCAAGCGAGTATATACCTGATTCAGTTCCGATAATTGCCGTGTCATCTTCTCCGTTTCATTACGGAATACCGAGCTATCGACTACAGAACCGTCATACATTTCCCGTATCCGGTTCAAACCACCATTAATATGTTCAATCGATTCAATCTGTGAACTGATACTCTTCAATTGAATTTCATATATTGTATTCAGACCGGAAACGTTCCGGTTCAATGTTTCCATTTGTTGTACATAACCACGTGAATTCTGTGTGATACCATCAGAATTATCGGTTATATGTTTATAAGAACTCAACAGAGTATCCGACACATCGGTTAATGAATTGGTCACCTGACTGAAACGTTCCATGTTTTCAGATACACCTGAAAGCTGTTCCAGATATTTTTGAGTTGCTTCGGTAAGTTCAGCCATTTTAGATATCTGTTCGGCTGCGCCACTTAGTTTCTTAATACTTTCCGAAAGATTCTTCGTGTCATCTTCAGAAATATCCAGTGAACCGGAGATGTTCAAACTACCTCCCCCTGAGATGTTTGTTCCTCCTCCACCTATAACGGCACTACCACCTCCCGATATGTTTCCACCACCTCCGGAGGAAACCATTCCAAAGTTTACAGGTGCGTTAGAGTTGTCATCTTCCATATTTGCCGTTGAATGCATCATGGTAGTTACCGGTTGTCCGGTAAAGTCCGGACGGTCCATAGGATTTTTTGATTTCAGTACTGGAAATACATCTTCCCAATGGTATTCGCTTCCTGGCTTTTCAAAACCGAAAACAAAGAATACCAATGCTTCAACTGATAATGCAATCCCGATGATCCAGTTTGCATAAGGTAAGTGAAGTATTTTGAACATCGTTCCTATAATTACAATTGAGGCTCCCCAACTGTATACAAAATTCAGTATTCTCTTTCCTTTTTCACTGGAAAGATACATCTCCACTCTATTTTTATATCTTCTATATTTTCCCATCTTATTGAGCTCTTATAATCTATATCTTATTTTTTTACTTTTTACCTTTTCCTTTTGAGAAACCTACCTGTGTACGAGCGCAACGGAATCCAATATAGGAACGAGTCTCATTCTGGTATTCAAACGTACGCATATCCGAACGGATAAACTGTGCAACATCTTTCCATGAACCACCGCGTACTACTTTCTTTTTCATAGCATAAGGATCTTCAATGGCAGCATTGTAACTAAGTTCCGGGTTCATATCACTCATTTGTGCCGGGCCTGATTCCGCATAACTTGTAGAAGTCCATTCAGCCACATTCCCTGCCATATCATACAACCCGAACTCATTCGGAGCATAAGAACTAACACGTGAAGTAATCAGGTGTCCGTCATCCGTGTAATTACCATCACCCGGTTTGAAGTTACCAAGGAAACAACCTTTATTATTTTGCAACTCATCGGTAGCCCAAGGGAATTTATTTTCATTCTTACCTGCACGTGCCGCATATTCCCATTCGCCTTCAGTAGGTAAACGGAAAGGTTCAATAATTTGCCCGGCCGGTAGATTCAATGATTCTTTAAATAAGTTTGTACGCCATACGCAAAAAGCGGTTGCCATCTCATGCGATACTCCTACAACAGGATAGTCGTCATATCCGGGATGTGAAAAATACATGCGGGTATAAGGCTCATTATAAGCATTATTGAAATCGTTTATCCAGCAGGTTTCATCCGGATATATATTCACTATACGTGTATTCAGGAAGTCCCATTCACTACTTAACGGACGGGTAATCGTTTCATTTATTATTTGTCCTTCATCATCAATGTAAGCCGTATCTTTAGATATCATAACTATCTCATTAGGATCGACAGTGATATCTGTATTCCGCACTCTATCTTGTGGATTGAAACGATTCTTGCGTAGAGCAGCCGCAGTATAGTCATACCATTCGTATTTATAGAACATTTGTTCCGGATCGAGTTTTTTCTCACCTGTTACAGGATTGGTATAGTATACACTTTCAATGGCCATCTGTTCTTCTTCACTTGCTCGTCTCCAGGGTATCGGACGGCTCCAATCAAGATATGGGCCGATCGGGTCGCCATAACGGTCTTCAGTGATCATAAACAGATCATTTCCCCCATAATTAGGATCGGCTAACCTTTCACGGATAATGGAGTCACGTACCCAATAAACAAATTGGCGATACTTCGCATTGGTTATTTCCGTCTGATCCATCCAGAAGGCATCGAATGAAACACCTTTTGTCTCATGAGGAACACCCCAGAGAGAATCTTTGTCGGACGGGCCCATTTCGAATGCGCCTCTTTTAATCAAAACCATACCGTACGGTGCCGGTTCATTCACTGCTACCGAACGTGCTCCTGTCACTTCTCCGCCACCGCCGCCTCTAAGCGACCGACCACATGAGGTCGTGAGCAGGGCCATTGCCATAAGTACAAATAATACTTTTTTCATATACTATAATATACGTACACTTTTGTGTCTATTCTTTCCTGTCTTCATCTTATTCAGTGGTACACTGAATTTTACCATTACTTCGTGGCTTCCGCTGCTACCCTTCAAAATCGGAGAATATGGGAAATCATAAGCATATCCCACCTGGAAGCGGCCAAACGTTGCTCCTAATAGAACAACGAATGATTCATTGACTCGCCAGGAAATCCCTCCATTAAACATTTTGTTATAGATCATACGGGCGGTTATATCCGCCTGAAAGCTCACCATGTCTGTCTTTAAAAAGATAGACGGCTGTAATTCATACAACGGATTTGGCGTTTGAATATTGTATCCAGCTGTTAAATTAAGCATCAATGGAATATAAGTACTGGCATTTTCGTCCAGTTCTATCTCCGGTTGTGTTAAGTGCATGGCACCGATACCCAAATAAAACTTTTTATGCGTATAAAATATCCCTGCATTTACATCTAGAGCCATACCGTCAACTTTTGTTCTGGGAATTGCACCGTCAATCTCGATTGCCTGATTTCCACCAATGAGTTTTACGCTATCCCCTTGAAAAGATTGATTTGCAATACCCCCCTGGAGCCCTATACTCAATGTTCCTCCAAATAATTTTCTTTTGTAAGCAAACTGGGCGGAAGCATGCGTAAGATTAAAAAGCCCGATGGATTCTGTGAATACTACCAATCCTGCTCCTAACTGCGTTTCTCCTATTTTGAACGGCATATCGGCCATTACAAAGAAGGATTTAGGTGCGTTATTAATACCTATCCATTGCTGGCGATGAAGTCCGAAAACATTCAGGTTATCCGAATTACCGGCAAAGGCAGCATTATAATATCCCATGGACATAAAGTATTGGCTGAACTGCGCATCATACTGTGCCCGTACCACTCCGGCACAAGTAAAGACTAAAAACAGGATGGGTAGAAGTAGTCTTCTCATTTGCTTGTTTAATCCAACTATATAGAAACGAAGAACCGTTACATAAATTGTATGATTTGATAAATAATATGTAATATCCTTTGCTGTGTCTTCATATCAGAGATAACCTTCATGACAGCGAACCTATATCCTCAGCAACGCGAGCATATATGTTTATAGGTATTGAGCATATACCATCAGCCGGGTGAGCCTATACCCTCAAAAATAGGAAATACCCGAAGCCTCTAACGCCTCCAAAGGCTTTAAGGGTATTAAAGGCCTTATAGGCTTCAAACAAACAATAACACATAAAACAAACGAGATGAGTAAACTTAATCACTCACCTCGTTTTTTATGACAAAACCTTACGTTTATAAGATGTTAATACTCTTCTTCATTAAAAAAGAAATCTTCTTTACTTGGATAATCAGGCCAAATGTCTTCCATGCATTCGTAAATCTCACCTTCATCTTCCATTTCCTGTAAGTTCTCAATCACTTCCAAAGGTGCACCTGATCGTTGAGCATAGTCAATCAATTCATCCTTGGTTGCTGGCCAGGGTGCGTCTTCCAGCTTAGAAGCTAATTCTAGGGTCCAATACATAGATGTTAAGCTTTAATAACTGCCTCAAAAGCAGTCTGGTTTTCAATTTTTCCGCAAAAATATAACAATATTCGTTAGATACAAGTATAATCCCAAATTATTTCATCTCCATTATTCTTTCTGCATTCTTTGCGGGCAAATACAAAAAGATAATCGGATAAACGATTCATGAAAATAAGAACAGGTTCTTCTATCGGGCTGGTTTCATTCAGGCGATAGATTTCCCTTTCAGCACGTCTGCAGATCGATCGGCATACATGTGCCAAAGAAGCAGACTGACTACCTCCTGGAAGAAGAAAATGCTTCATTTTAGGAAGTTCTGAATCAATTTTGTCGATTTCATGTTCGATCCGTTCGATAGTCTCAGGTGTTACTTTGCTTTCTATCTTTAGATCTGTTTTTTCCTGATCGGTAGCCAGATAAGAACCGATTGTAAAAAGCTTATGTTGTATAAAGAGCAAAAAATCTTTATCATTATCTTCTTCGATAGAAGTGATAAGTAACCCGATAAATGAGTTTAACTCATCTATAGTGCCATAGCTTTCAATCCGTTGATGAGCTTTAGATACTCGTTGGCCACCTACCAAAGAGGTCGTTCCTCTATCACCTCCTCCTGTATAAATTGTGCTCTTTTTCATGTGTTTAATAATATACTTTATAATTACGTTTATATAGCTTCTTATTCACAAATACTATGCCAAGATTATAAAGGTCAAGCGATACTGTCACTTCCTGCTTTGTACAGATTTCTTTCCAATGAGATAGTGTACGTTTATTGTTTCGTATACCATCTATCACAAAGACGCAATCTGTATGGATATATTGCATGCAAAGGGTAAACAAGTGAAGAGTATCCTCTTGTTCACGGCGATTATTAAAAAAGACAAAATCAAAACCGGCATCCTCCTTAAGTATAACGGGAAGTAACTCATTCAAATTTCCAATATGTTGATCGATAGTGGTCCGGGCCGCTTCTTTATAAACCCACTCTGCAATAGGAGCGAATTCAGGAATAGTTCCCAATGAAACGCATCTAAGCCCCGGAGCATACGATGTCAGATAAAGAGTTGATAATCCCATTGAAGAGCCGATGTGCAGAATACATTGCGATTTGAAATAATTAGTCAACCGAAATAGTAAAGCTCCTGTTTTTGGACGAATTGCTTCTCTACTAACAATTTTGGCAATAGTAGTTTGCTGTTGTTTTCCTTCGCGTCCAGGATATGGGTAGGGGATTGGCTCATTATTATAAAGCAAACGTTTACGCAGCAACTCTATATCTTTAAAACGATAGAATGAACCTTTTTCCCGGATTACTTTGGTTATTAAATTATAAACGAAAGGAGAGTGTACCCCATGTCCTTTGCTATGACGCATCTTTCGATAAATCAACGAACTGTTTTGCAAGAAAAGTTTCTTTGGAAGTATATGCATTTCTTACTTTTAGGTGTATCCTATTTTCTGCAAAGATAGGAAAATGGGGTACAAAACAAAGGATTGGTAAATTATATTTATCTTCGCACTTTAAAAGCTTTATAAAAGCATTAATCAATAAATATATGAAAATGAAAACAAAGGTATTTCTTTCTATTCTTTATGTATTTGCAATATCCTTTTCTACTGTAGTTAGTGCAAATGATGAGGTGAATGATTCCAAAGGGCCGGTTATTACTTTAATTGCTCCTGCAGAAAATGATGTTTTACAGATTGGAAAAGCTATTCACTTTGATATGGATCTTGCGGATAACGAAATGCTTGATTCTTATCGGGTAGAAATACATGATAATTTTGATGGGCATGCTCATACAAGCGCTGATAAAGACAAAAAATATCCGAATATTTTCGATAAGGCTTATGATGTATCAGGAGCAAAGGAAAAACGCGTTCATCATCATGGGATCGTTATTCCACCGAATGCAAAAGAAGGGGTTTATCATTTTATTATCACTTGCAAAAATGCATCGGGCACAGAGTCTCGCATTATTCGCAGTGTAATGATCAGTCGTGATAAAGGCACGATTTATCATCATTAAGAACCATTCCCAAAGCCTATATTTAGCACATAAATGACACAGATTTTTAATCTGTGTCATTTATGTTTTTAGAAACTTACATTATCAGAATCCGGTGCAATATATGTAAGGATTTGTCCACTTAGCTGCATAAGGGATATTTCACAGAGTTTAGTGTTGTATTCGGAAATAGAGCGGCGTTCTTCTGCTTCCAGCAAGTTGTTTTGTGCTTCACGTAATTCAATACCGGAAAGCTCGCCTAACCGGTAGCGGTCGATTGCAATACTATAATATTCCTGTGCTGCAACCAGGTTCGCCTTTTCAAGGCTCCACAGATCCAGATTGTTCTGATATGCCATCCATAAATTACTCATATCTGCACGTAAAGCCAGCTCTAACTCCTGCATACGAAGATCACGGTTTTCAATATCTAACCTCGCATTGCGCTGTTCACGACGGCGATTCATACCATCGAATATTGTGAAGCCAATGGTAACACCATAATTAAGGCCCAATCGTTGTTGCAATTCGGTTGTTCCGATCTCATACCAGTTGGCGGTATACCCGTAACCTGCATTTAGTCGGACATAAGGATAGTTTCGGTTTTTCACCCTTTTATAGTCTAATTGGGATAATGTCTTATTTCTCTGGGCCATCAGTAGAGAAGCATTTGTTTCTTCTGTACTCTTCCACAAATCAACTTCATCCAGAAAAGGATTTGGATAGATTAAAGAATCTTTGATCTGTATTTGTTTCTCAACATTATCTAAAGCCATTAATTCATTTAAGCGTATCCGGGAAGTATGTACTACTTCCAGTTGATTCAGCACTTTGGAACTGTCGGTATTGAAGTCGACTTGTGCCTGTTGCAAGTCCAGTCGAGACATAGAACCAATAAAATAGCGTTGTTCTACAATCCTTAGGCGCTCCTTGGAAAGATCTAAAGAAGACCGTAAATTGCGTAAACGCACCTTCTGGCGTATCAAATTGTAATATTCGGCAGAAAGATTAGCAACAAAGTCTTCAATTGTCATTCGGGTATTAAGTTCGCCTATGCGTTCCAATTCTTTTAATCTTTCATAAGTCGCTTGAATACCAAATCCGTCAAAGACTGTCCAGTTCATATTGACCCCGACATTGGCCGTTTCATTGTTAACACCGGCCGTCTTTTCTGTGCCTCCCTCTGCCAAACGATTACGGGTGTCATTAATAGTACCGCTAAAGCCTCCATTTAAGTCAAGACTGGGCAGATATCCTGCATTACCTAATGTTGCATTATTTTCACTTATCTGTTGCTCGTTCCTTACAATACGGATCGAATAATTTTGATCAAGCCCTATCTCGATACAATCTTTAAGGCTGTATATCTCCTGTGCCTGTGTTGTAATAGCAAGGAGAGCTGTGCATAAAAGAATATATAATTGTCTCATTGTTCTTTTTCTTCCATTTTTTGTTTCTTTTTTTGCCTGTCAGTGGAAATAAATGCGTACATGGCAGGAACAACATATAAGGTAAGTAAAGTAGATAAGATCATCCCTCCAACTACAGCAGTACCCATTGCTACACGTTGATTTGCCCCTTCAGCAGATGCAAAAACCAATGGGAGTAGCCCCAGGATGGTAGATACACTCGTCATAAGGATAGGACGTAGACGTTGTGCTGCAGCGGTACGGATTGCTTCTCCAAACGCTAACCCCGCTTCCTGGCGCTGATTAGCAAATTCTACAATCAATATACCATTCTTCGTGACTAATCCGATCAACATGATAATCCCGATCTGGCTGAAAATATTCATAGTCACTCCATTGATACTCATATACATGAGAGCACCTGCTATTGCCAATGGTACTGTAAACATTACAACCAATGGGTCTTTAAAGCTTTCAAACTGTGCAGCAAGCACCAGATAGATCATTACCAGAGCTAAAATAAGTGCAAACATTAAACTATCGGAACTTTCACGAAATTCTTTCGATTCACCCGAAAGAGCTGTGCGGAAACTGGCATCCAATACTTCTCCGGCAATACGGTCCATCTCGTTCAATCCATCTCCAAGTGTATAACCTTTGCTCAATCCACTAGACACAGTTGCAGACACAAAACGGTTATAGCGATAAAGCTGTGGTGGAGCTACATCTTCGCGAAGAGTTACCAGGTTATCTAACTGGATCATAGCTCCGGAGTTACTACGTACATAAATGGATTTTAAATCGAGAGGTGTATTACGTTGCTGACGGTTAATCTCTCCTAAGATTTGATATTGTTTTCCATTCATATAGAAATATCCCATACGCTGGCCGCTTAATGCATATTGTAGCGTTTGGGCTATATTCCGTGTACTGACTCCCAATAAAGAGGCCTTATCACGATTGATTTCAATACGTGTTTCCGGCTTTGTGAATTTCAGATTAACATCAGCCATCTGGAAGACAGGGCTATCATTAACTTTTTGCATAAATTCGGGAAGGAATTCACGAAGCTTTTCAATGTTGGGTGCTTGTAATACATATTGCACAGGCATACCACCACGTCGTCCACCAAAGGTAGATTGTTGCTGCACAAAAGCACGTGCTTTTGTTTCTTTTCTTACAGCAGCCGACAATGCATCTGCAATCTCCATCTGAGATCGATCACGGTCTTGTATATCAGGTAAAACAACACTAAGGTTTCCGCTTGACCCCCACGAACGTGTTGTTACCGCTTTTCGTTCGGGTGCTAATGAATCAACCATATATTCAATTCGATCGGCAAAATCGCGTATAAACTCAAATGTTGTACCTTCCGGTCCGCGAAGGTTGACGGAAATCATAGAGCGGTCTTCAAGAGGAGCTAATTCGGATGGGATCCTTTGATAGAAATAACCAATGATTATTAATAAAACCACAATTATTGGAATGGCTAACCATTTTTTATTTAGGAAAGCATTGAGTGTGCGTTCATAGAAATTGTTCAGCCATTCGAAAAAAGGTTCGGTCTTCCGATAGATCCAATTCTTCTTCTCTTGTCTTCTCAACAGTTTAGTTGCTAACATAGGAGTAAATGTAAGAGCGACAAAAGAAGATATAGCTACTGAACCGGCAATTACTACACTAAACTCCTTAAAGAGCCGGCCGGTCATTCCCTCCATGAAGACAATGGGGATAAACACCGCAATCAATGTAACAGTAGTAGAGATAACAGCAAAGAAGATCTCTTTAGAGCCTTCAATACCCGCCTCAACCGGCTTCATTCCTCGTTCAATCCTTACATATATATTTTCGGTTACTACAATCGCATCGTCAACTACCAATCCTACGGATAGCACCACAGCTAATAGCGACAACACATTGATGGAGAATCCTGCAATATACATTATAAAAAAAGCGCCGACTAGCGAAACCGGAATAACAACTACCGGAACTAATGTTACACGCCAGTCACGTAAAAACATAAAGATGATCAAAACCACTAATAGGAATGCTACATAGATAGTTTCTTGTACTTCGGAGATGGAAGCGCGGATGAAGTGTGTATTGTCATAAACCATCTCGATGGAAACATCTTCGGGAAGGTCTTTCTTTAATTGCTCAATGCGGTTATAGGCTTCGTCTGCAATCTCAATATGATTCGCTCCCGGTTGAGGGATAATAACATTGATAACCATCGGTTCACCATTACGTTTCAAAAAGCTACGAAGGTCCTCCGGAGCAAGCTCGGCACGTCCGACGTCTTGGAAACGAACGATATTATTGTCACTTTCTTTGATAACCAGATTGTTGAACTCATTAGCTGTTGTCATCAAGCCCATGGTACGGATAGAGAGATCGACTGTATTACCTTCAATACTACCGGATGGTAGTTCCACATTTTCAGCATCAACAGCATTACGGATGTCAAGAGGAGTTACACCATATCCGGCCATTTTATTCGGATCAAGCCAGAGGCGCATAGAATAACGTTTCTGTCCCCAGATATCTACACCACTCACATTTTGTATTGTTTGTAGGCGTTCTTTTACAGTGAGCTCTGCGATTTCACTCAATTCCATAAGGGAACGATGATTGCTGCGAATACCGATTTGCATGATAGGAGTTGCATCGGCGTCTGCTTTGGATACCGTAGGAGGATCCACGTCTCTCGGAAGGTAACGTTGTGCACGGGATACTTTATCACGAACATCGTTTGCTGCTGTTTCAAGGTCGACAGAAAGTTCAAATTCAACTGTAATACGGCTACTACCCTGACTACTTACACTACTAAGTGAACGGATACCGGGAATACCATTGATATTCTGTTCCAATGGTTCGGTGATCTGATTCATGATTACTTCCGCATTTGCTCCAGGATAGGAGGTGTTTACGGAAATAATAGGTTGATCAACACTAGGAAACTCACGTACACCTAAAGACTGATAACCTATCAATCCAAATAAAAGGATGACAAGAACCATTACTGTAGAGAGTACGGGACGTCTTATACTTAATTCGGAAATATTTGCCATGAGTGAATAGGGTTAATACAGGTTATCAATGGTTACGTTCATGCCGGAGCGCATTTGCATCACCCCTGTAGTAATCAACGTATCACCTACACTCAGTCCTTCTAAAACCTGTACTCTTTCTTCGGTACGAAGACCGATAAGAATCTCGGTAGAAAGGGCTTTTCCTCCTTTATAAAGATATACCATATTTTTCCCCATTTCAGGTATAACGGCTTCACTGGGAATCGCAAGGGCATCTTTAATTTCACTCTTTGAAATATCTATGGAGACATAACGGCCCGGCTTAATCCGCTCATTGGGATTGGGATAATAGGCACGAGCTGTTAAAGTATGTGTTTGTTGCTCTATTTTGCTTTCTACTGCGTATACGGTTGCCTGATAATTCTGTTTAACTCCTTCTGAATCATCCAGACTAAAAGTAATTGGAGTTCCATTTTTTATATCAGATGCATATCTTTCCGGAACGGAAAATTCGATCTTCAGAGGAGAGATCTTAGTTAAGCGAACAATCATTGTAGAAGGAGTCACGTAAGCTCCCTCACTAACAGAGCGAAGCCCAATGATACCATCAAATGGAGCCCGTAATTCGGTTTGTGCAATATTTGCCTTGACAAGGTCAAGGTCGGCCATGAGTTTTTCATATTCGGTTGTTACCTGTTCATAAGCTTCCTGGCTGACAGCATCTTTTTCTAAAAGAGTCTGTTGTCTGTAAACACGGTCGCGTGCTAAAGGAACCTGAGCTTCTAATTTTTTTAGTTGAGCCTGAAGAGGTTTATCATTGATTTTTGCCAGTAAGTCACCTTCTTTCACATGGGTACCTTCAATAAAATAGATAGCAATCACTTTTCCTGACGATTCAAAAGTCAAATCCACTTCTTCATCCGGAATGGTGCTTCCAATAGTAATCGCTCTATCAGTCAACGTTTGATACTTTAAGATTTCAGCATTGATGTTCAATACCTGATTATGAGGCGATACTGCAGCAACGGGAGGTGGGGCTTCTTTATCAGAGGACAATTTCCTCTTAAATTGTGGATATACTATAATACCAATGATCAACAACAAGATTACTACAAGTAATCCCCATTTAACTCTCTTAGTCATCTTATTTTAGGTTTTAAAGCAATGCGTTTACACAATATTAGGCTTGTAAGACTTTGAAACCTGCAAAAGGTTTAATCTACCTATTTATTTTTATTGAACTCTACAAATATATGAAAAAAGGGGTATATGGGACCATGTTGTCTAAAGAACACCCTAAAATCAACAGTCTTTTACTTATCACAGTAAATTATTTGAACAATTTAACACTTGTATTGTTCCTTTATTGTGAGTCTCAAAAGTGTATGCAAACAGTAAACAAGATAAATAAGATATATAATATATTCCTTTCCGATAAGCGAAAAGAACAGTTTGAACGCCTGATTTTTTTTGTTGCTATTGTTGCATTCATATCTCATTTTACATTTTTACTTCTGGCTAACTGGGGAGTACTTCCCGGATTTCTCTATGATAATGATCAGGAATTAAATCCGATAATCTCTTTATATACTCCCTTTTCTATTATACTTCTTTATGAAGTTTTTCTGCTTATCTACTATCTGCCTCATTCAATTACCGTATATATTTCAAAACAATATGAGATTATGACAATTATATTGTTACGAAAAATATTCGAAGGTTTGGCGACCCTATCAATCAATACAAGTGAATGGTCGTTTGAATCCCTACGTGTATTGTTAATTTCACTTGGAGGATTATTATTCCTCTTCTTTCTGATATTTTGTTTTTATAAACTAGGAGGGCATAAGGAAGTACGTCCAGGTTGTGAAAACCTTATTCAGTGGCGTTTCCTGGCCATAAAGAAAGTATTGTCATTGGGGCTTCTCCTTTTATTTGTTGTATTGTTTATTCGTAGTTTATTTCAATTAAGCCATTTGCCATTTGCTATTGATAGTATTGTTTCGGGCCTAAAGTCAATTAATAATACGTTTTTTCAAACCTTTTTCACAGCCCTGATTCTTACTGAAGTACTTTTATTATTATTTACATTTAATTTGAGTGACCGGTTCAGTAAAGTGATTCGTAACTCTGGATTTATTGTCTCTACAATTTTATTAAAAATATCTTTCTCTGTAGATGGCTTGTTAAGTTTAGCTATTATACTTATGGCAGTAATTTTCGGGTTAGTAATCATGGCTATTTACCGATTATTCGAAATGAAATTAAAAGAGAAAACCCCGATACAATAATGTATTGTTATACAGAGACCTTTACTAATCGGTCTTTATGTAAAGAGGAATTAATAACTATAGGTTCGCAAGGTAGATAAAACCAAAATTCAGTGCCTTCTCCAGGAACTGATTCCACCCCGATCTCTCCACCAAGATGTTCAATAATAGATTGACAGACAGATAACCCTAAGCCTACTCCTTGCTCAAAAGTATCCAGTTTCGAAAATTGCTGGAAAATATAAGATTTATATTCCGATGGAATACCTTTTCCAGTGTCTTTAACAAAAAAGCGAAGCCCATTTTCAATGCATGTATATCCAAAAGATATTTCTCCCTTTGAAGTGAACTTACATGAGTTACTAAGAAAATTAACCATAACTTGTTTCAGTCGGTTACGGTCGGTCGTGATCATATAATTTTCTGAAGGTAATATATAAGATAAATGAACTCCTTTTTGGGGTATGGCGACAAAACTCTCTTTTAAATGATTAAAAAAATCTTCCAGGTCTACTGATGTATAATCAAGTTCCAATTGATTAGTCTCCAGTTTTGAAAGATCAACAATATCATTAATCAACTTAAGTAATAACTTATTGTTTTTTTCTATAATCTCAATAAAGTGCCTCTTTTCTTCTTTATCTTCACTCTGTGTGATAAGGTGAGAAAAACCTATTATTGAGTTTAGAGGAGTACGTATTTCATGATTGATATTTTGAAGAAAAGCTTTTTTCAAGCGATTTGCTTCATTTGCTTTTCCTCGTAATTCTATGATTTCTTCCATTAATCTCAGATTAGTAACATCCCGGGTAATGCCGATAATGCGAATAGGTTTCTTTTTGTTTTCATATTCAGAAACTATCCCATGCATATTAAACCAGCGCTGTCCTCTTTCCGGAAAAGTTATGCGTATATGTAAATTTATTTCTTTCTTTTCTCCATTAAGCAAAGCCTGGAATTCCTTTTGGAGTAAAACAGAATCTTCGGGAACTGTATAGCTAATCAATTCCTGTAAATGAATTCCCTCATATTTGAAAACGTCTATACTTGTTGAACGAAAACAATGATCATATACATCATAATCCCATGGAAATATCTGGGCAGCTTCCATCGCCATATTTAACTTTGATTGGTTTTCAATGTATGCTTTATATTTCTTTCTCACATACCATTTGATAATTGCATACAAGAGTAGGGCAATTACTATGATAAAAAGAATGAAGATTGAAATGGCAAGGGAATAATCAGCTCTATGGATAAGTATGGATTCTTTACCAATAATAAAAGGAAAGAAGGAAGAAGCGATACTTTTTTTATAAATGGGGCTAAGGTTGCAACAGTCGTTTATCATAGCTAAAGGGATGTGTTTATTCATCCAAAGATATACAATTATTAATTGAAAATAGTTGCCTCATAAACTGTTTTTGCTGCTTTTAGCGAGTACATAAAGGAAAGATTATAAAAATCAAAGAGCTTCAGAATATTAAAAAAATATAAGAGGTTTCTGAGATTATTGCTATTAAATAACTATTGTTTGGAGATATATGTATGTTCAAAAGACGAGATATTTTATCGTTGATAATTATCATTTGTATAGTTGATAGCTATCGTCGATACAGTTGATAACTATCAACTATACAAATGATAACTATCAACGTAAGCATTTATAGTGTTTTTTTGTCATATATTGAATACAGCCTAAAACACTTAATAATAATATAAAATATCTATCTTAGCTCCCTGAAAACAAATACGTACTGATATGGAAACCGCCATACTCATCCTATTATTGCTTATTATTTGGATAAGCTTGTATAATAAAATAAACTCTGCCTCTTCACAAATAGATTCATTGACTAAAGAAATAACCCGACTAAAGAAACTACTGGAGTTGGGAGAAAAGCCTGTGGCAAAAGAAAAAAATAAGCTGAAGGAAGAAAAAGTTGAACAAGATCAAGTATGCGACCCTTATTTGAAAGTTCTTTCAATTGAGGAAAAAGATGAAGAGAAGATAGTACCTGAAATAAAAGATACATCTAACAAACTATCAACAAAAGTATCAAAGGTTGCACCTCCTGTTGTTGCAAAGGAAAAGAAGAAAAGGGAGCCGATAAATTGGGAAAAATATATAGGAGAGAATCTCTTTGGTAAAATCGGTATTTTGGTATTAGTGATCGGTATAGGCTTCTTTGTTAAATATGCTATAGACAAGAATTATATTAATGAGACTGTTCGTACGGTTATGGGATTTGTTTCGGGTGCTGTCCTACTTATTATTGCCTGGAAATTAAAAAACCGTTATCGTACATATAGTTCATTATTGACCGGTGGAGCTTTTGCTATTTTTTATGTCACTGTAGCTATGGCTTACCATTATTACGGACTTTTTAGTCAACCTGTGGCATTTATAATACTGGTTGCGGTTACGATTCTGATGGCTATTCTGGCTGTTTTATATGATCACCGGGAATTAGCAATTATTGCAATCGGTGGTGGCTTTATTGCCCCTTTTCTGGTTAGTAACGGAAGTGGTAATTACCTGGTACTCTTTACGTATGTCATGATTCTCGATCTTGGCATGTTTATTTTGTCCATGTATAAAAAGTGGGGTGAGCTTCTCATTATATGCTTTGTTCTTTCCTGGCTTGTTATTTTTGGATTTACAATGGCCGCAGATCCTTATAGTTTAAAAGAAATGAATTTGACGCATTTCCTGCTATTCTCTATGGCATTTTATCTGATTTTTCTTTTATCAGCGGTTTTCATTGTAAAAGTAAATCAAAAAGGACTTATTAATCGATTACTGCTTTTTGTGGTGACATTGAATAATTTTGTCTTTCTTGGGTTTGTTTATTGGTATTTATACATAATGGAAGTGGATTTAAATTTAAAAGGTATTTTTACTCTATATGTAGGTATCGTAAACCTTCTTCTTTTCTTTTGGACAAAGAAGAAAGGACTTAATTTTAAGTTCTTATATTACACTCTGCTGTCTGTTGCTCTCCTCTTCTTTTCCATAACTATACCGATTCAGTTGGAGGGAACTTTTATTACTTTATTCTGGGCTTCTGAAATGGTTATTGTTATGTGGCTATTTACCCGTTATCGCATTCGTGTATTTGAGGTCTTTGCTTTTCTATTACCTATTCTAACCTGCATTTCCCTTATATTGGATATGGAAATAGCCATCTCGGGAGGAATTCAGCGCCTTTTTGTGAATGGAACATTTGCAACTTCAATTTTCAGTGGTATAGCATTTATCTTATACGCTTTGATGCAAAAACGAATAGGTAGAAAGAACGGATGGTCGGTTATTATAGCTTGTATAATATTGTATACTGCATTTATACTTGATTTCAATATCTATTTGAATCCCTGGCAAGTGTCATATAGTTATATACAAGGATTTACAACTTTGGTGCTTTTAGGACTCACCGTATTATTCGGATATAAACAATTTCCAGTATCTATACATTATAGGAAGTATATGACATGGTTGGGTATCTCCCTTATCTTATTTTTAATATATTCATTTACTATAAACGACGCTTATCATCCGCGTGCTATTTCATATGTGATTCAATGGGTTTGCCTTGTTTTATTAGGAGTGCATATATTTATGTTGGCAAAGATATATTATCAACATTTTCCTGTAAAAACTAAGAAAGCTAATAAAATTACTCTTTACCTAAGTGTGATCTCAACTATATGGCTACTGATAGGCACAAATAACATGCTTCACCAATTATCGCTTTCTTCTGAAGTAAGTGCCGGCTTCTCGGTCGCTCTTGGTATTGCTGGGTTTATTCAAATGGCATTAGGAATGCGACTTCATTTGAAAAATCTGCGCATGATAAGTTTAGGTACCTTTGGTATTGTTTTATTGAAGCTAATTATGATAGATCTATGGTTACTGCCAACCGTCGGAAAAGTTATAGTCTTTATACTCTTAGGAATCATCTTATTGGTGCTGTCTTTTCTTTATCAGAAGCTAAAGATTGTTTTATTTAATGATCAAGAAGAGAACAATAAACGAAATGAACCTCCTCTCAAAGAATGAATTTATATCATAAATTTTCTTATTTTTGTGAGCAAGCATGGAAAGGATAAAATCATCCACTTCTTTAGATATTTTTCCCATCCTGTTTTCAGAACATCATTTATATCATGCCGCCAGTTCTTTTCGTTTCCTTTTGATTTATAGCCACTTTTCCGACTTTTCCAAAGCCATGCTGCGAGACCCTTTTATAAGAATATTGTAACCTTTAAGAGGATGCTCTTCTAACTCTGTAGATAGGTCGTCAAGAGTTTTATAAGTATTGTACTTACTACCTATACGTGAAAAATGTTCTCCACATAAGTATACTTTATCAAAGTTATCCCATTGTAAGTGCTCTATAATCTCCTTATGCAGGGAATCACTATTTTCCCCTAATTCAAACATATCGCCGAGAATAACTGCTTTTGGGGTTAAGGACATATTCGCAAAATTATCCAGAGCCGCTTTCATACTGGTAGGATTAGCATTATAAGCATCAATAATGATGGTATTATTTGTTGTTCTTTTAAGTTGTGAACGATTATTTGTTGGTTCGTATGACTCTATAGCCCGATTTATCCGTGCGGATGGTATCTTAAAATAACGTCCTACCGTTACTGCTATAAGTACATTGTCAATATTATAATCACCAATCAAATGTGTTTCTACACGATTGATCTTACCTTGTTGTTTCCATTGGAAAACAAGGAAAGGATCACTCCCTAATATTTGGCCGGAAGCAAAAGAACTATCACCATATCCATAAGTCACCTGATCGATCCCATGGGCCATAGCTTGCAGGTCAGAATCTTCTTTCTTAATGAAAATAGTACCTTTTGTACGCCGTATATAATCGTAAAGTTCACCTTTTGTTTTTATTACATTTTCAAAAGAACCGAATCCTTCCAGATGAGCATGTCCTACGTTAGTAATTATCCCGTAATCAGGTAGAGCTATTTCAACTAATTCTTTAATGTCACCGGGATGACTGGCGCCCATTTCGATTACAGCCATTTCATGATCATGGTCAAGCCTTAACAAGGTCAGGGGCACACCAATTTGGTTGTTTAGATTTCCTTCAGTATATAAAAGATTGAATTTTGTAGATAGTACAGCAGCCAGTAACTCCTTAGTGGTTGTCTTTCCGTTTGTTCCGGTTATAGCAATAACCGGAATTCCCAATGTTTTCCGATGGCGTTGTGCTATTAGTTGTAATGTTTTCAATACATCATCTACCAGGATAGTGCGTTCGCCTATATAATAATCGGGATTATCAATGATAGCATAATTACAACCTGATGCTAATGCTTTTTCTGCATATAGGTTACCGTCAAATCGTTCCCCTTTCAGTGCAAAGAAGATTGAACCCCGTGGACAGTTACGGCTGTCGGTTGTTATAACCGGGTTATGTATATATAATTCATAGAGTTCCGGTATTGACATAGTATTTTTCTCCACTAAATGTTACTCCTAATTAATTTATGACAAATGTAATAAATCTTCAATCCACTTCCTTCATACTTCCTTAATAAAGTTGTACTTTTGCACAAAACAAGTCGTAAATGATTGATAAGACGCTGAATATAAAAGGTAAGTTGATCTCATTATCTTCTCCTAAGGTGATGGGGATTCTGAATGTGACTCCTGATTCATTTTATTCGGATAGCCGGAAGCAAACAGAAAAGGCGATTGAAGAACGTATTCAGGTTATTTTACGTGATGGAGGCGATATCATTGATCTGGGTGGATATTCTTCACGTCCGGATGCTGTAGAAGTTACTTCCAGGGAAGAGATGAGGCGTCTGGCTTTTGCCTTGGATATTATATACAAACACTATCCGGATGTCATTATTTCTGTTGATACTTTTCGGGCTGATGTGGCTCGTCAATGTGTGGAAGAGTATGGTGTAGGTATTATAAACGATATATCCGGAGGAGAGATTGATCCGGCAATGTTTGAGACAGTAGCAGCTTTACAGGTTCCTTATATATTAATGCACATGCGTGGTACTCCACAGACTATGCAACAACATACGGAATATAGTGATATGATAGAAGATATTATGCTTTATTTCGCTCAGAAAGTGCAACAATTACGTTTGCTCGGAATAAATGATATTATTATTGATCCGGGTTTTGGGTTTAGTAAGACTACAGACCAGAACTATGAGTTGATGAGCCACCTAAAGGAATTCAAAACATTCGATCTCCCTCTTTTAGTCGGAATATCCCGTAAAAGCATGATATACCGTTTTCTCGGAGGAACCCCGGCTGATAGCCTGAATGGAACGGTTGTTCTGAACACCTATTCTTTATTAAATGGAGCTCATATCCTCCGTGTGCATGACGTTAAAGAAGCTGTTGAAGCTGTCAAAATAGTGAATAAATTAACTTCAAACTAATATGTGGATCAACTTTGGCATAAAAGATCTTATTGATGTTCTGTTGGTGGCTTTTTTCCTCTACCAGGCTTACAAGCTGATGAAGAACTCAGGTTCGCTAGCGCTTTTTAGTGGGATTGTATCCTTCATTGTTGTTTGGATCCTGGTTTCTCAAATCCTTGAAATGAGGTTAATGGGGGCAATACTTGATAAGTTCATCAGTGTAGGTTTTCTTGTACTTGTAATCCTTTTTCAGGATGAAATCCGGCGATTTCTTTTGGCTGTAGGTTCTCATAAAGGTTGGAAGTTTTTTAGTAAGATATTCTCAAAGAAGGGCAGTGAAGATGAAAACAGAACAAAGTATGTAGCGCCCGTTGTTCTTGCTTGTATGAATATGGCACGAAAAAAGACGGGTGCCCTAATTGTTATTCAGCAGGATGTGGATCTTTCAGTATATATACACACCGGAGAAATGTTTAATGCGGATGTAAATGCCCGTTTGATTGAAAATATATTCTTTAAAAATAGTCCTTTGCATGATGGGGCGATGATAATTGTTGATAATCATATCAAAGCCGCCGGATGTATTTTACCAGTAGCACAGAATGCGAATCTACCCAAGGAGATGGGCCTTCGACATCGATCTGCCTTGGGAATGTCTCTGGAAACAGATGCCTTAATTGTCATTGTCTCGGAAGAACGAGGGAAAATTTCCGTAGCTCAGAACGGAAAGATAAGTATAAATGTAACTGCTGAAGATTTGCAGCAGATATTGTCGGGAGACAAAGAAGTCGTCAATTATAGTTAAATCTTCTGAAATTGTTATCTCGGGTTGTAATTTATTTGATATTTTGCAAACTCCATATTGCATTATGAGTACTTTTGTACCCGTAATACGCTTACATTTATTAATAAATACAAAAAACGATCTTTTGCTATGGACTTAATGCTCGACATTATCGAACGCGCTAAAGCTAACAAACAACGCATTGTACTTCCTGAAGGTACGGAAGAAAGAACACTGGTTGCTGCAGACCGTCTTCTGAAAGATGGAGTTGCAGAAATCATTTTGATTGGTAATCCTGAAGAAATCCTGAATCTGGCTAAAGGCTACGGACTGGAAAACATTGGAAAAGCAATACTTGTTGATCCTAAGAATCATGCTAAGAAAGCGGAATATGCAGATTTACTTTTGCAATTACGCCAAAAGAAAGGAATGACCCCTGAAAAGACTGCTGTTCTTGTAGAAGATCCTTTATATTTAGGTTGTTTGATGATTAAGGCTGGCGATGCTGATGGTGAGATTGCCGGTGCACAGAATACAACAGGCGATGTGCTTCGTCCTGCATTGCAGATCATAAAGACAGCTCCGGGCATCAGTGTTGTATCAGGTGCTTTCCTTATGTTTGTGCAAGATAAGAGTTATGGTAAAGATGGTGTACTGGTATTTGCAGATTGTGCTGTGATGCCGAATCCAAATGCAGCCGAACTGGCTCAAATTGCAGTTGCAACAGCTCAGACTACCCGTGATATCGTAGGGGTTGAACCTCGTGTAGCTATGTTAAGTTTTTCCACAAAAGGAAGTGCTTCGCATGAAATGGTAGATAAAGTAGTTGAAGCTACCCGTATAGCAAAGGAAATGGCTCCCGAATTTAAAATTGATGGAGAGCTTCAGGCAGATACAGCTCTTGTGGAATCGGTAGCTGCAAAGAAAGCTCCGGGTAGCGAAATCGCAGGAAAAGCGAATGTCCTTGTATTCCCAAGTTTGGAAGTTGGTAATATTGCTTATAAACTTGTACAACGTTTAGGAAATGCAGAAGCTGTAGGCCCTATTCTGCAAGGTATGGGAGCTCCCGTTAATGATTTGTCGAGAGGTTGCTCCGTAGACGATATTTATAAAATGGTAGCCATAGCCAGTAATCAGGCCATTGGGTTAAAAGCGGCAAAATAAGAACGATTAAATACAGAAAAAGATGAAGATATTGGTATTGAACTGTGGGAGTTCATCGGTTAAGTACAAGATGTATAACATGGATAGCCACGAGGTCCTGGCACAGGGTGGTGTTGAAAAGTTGGGTTTACCCGGATCGTTTCTTAAGTTTACTATGCCTGACGGTGAGAAGGTTGTACTTGAAAAAGAGCTTCCTGAACACACTGCAGCAATTGAATTTATACTGAGTATTCTGACTGATAAGAAATACGGCTGTATCTCTTCGTTTGATGAAATTGATGCCGTTGGACATCGTGTAGTACATGGTGCTGAAGAATTCAGTAGTAGTGTGGAGATTACTAAGGAAGTAATTGGTAAAATGGTCGAATGTATCGATCTGGCTCCCTTGCATAACCCACCTAATCTTAAAGGGATTCGTGCTATGTCGACTTTACTGCCGGGTGTACCGCAGGTAGGTGTCTTTGATACTGCCTTCCATCAAACAATGCCGGATTATGCTTATATGTATGGCCTGCCTTATTCTTATTATAAGAAATATGGTATACGCCGCTATGGATTCCATGGAACAAGTCATCGCTACGTTTCCAGACGTGCCTGTGATGTATTAGGAGTTCCTTATGAGCAACAACGTATCATTACTGCCCATATTGGAAATGGAGGCTCTATAGCTGCAGTTAAGGGAGGTAAAAGTATCGATACCTCTATGGGGTTGACTCCAGTCGAAGGTCTTTTGATGGGAACCCGCTGCGGAGATGTTGATGCGGGTGCATTGACTTATCTAATGGGCAAAGAAGGACTAGACTCTAAGGGCCTTTCGGATCTTATCAATAAACGAAGTGGAGTATGGGGATTATCCGGTATCTCTTCCGATATGCGTGAGATTGAGGCTGCTGTAGCAGAAGGTGATCGTCGGGCTATTCTTGCTTTGAATGTATACAACTACCGCATTAAGAAATATATCGGTGCTTATGCTGCTGCTATGGGCGGTTGTGATATTCTTGTCTTTACAGGTGGAGTTGGTGAAAACCAATGGCGTACCCGTAAAGTAGTTTGTGAGAATATGGAATATATGGGAATGAAGATCGATGTTGAAAAGAATGATTGTATGCGTGGTGAGGAGATGGTAATCAGTACACCCGATAGTAAAGTGACAATCATAGTTGTGCCGACAGATGAGGAATTCACCATCGCCTCCGATACATTGGAGATATTAAATAAGAAAAAAGAACAGTCTGAAAATCGTCAGATTGAGCTGTAATCGTATAACTAATCCTTCTTCACAGCTTACAAAACATTAGGATTAGTGTTTAGACTGCCCCGACATCGGTTGGGGCAGTTTTTTTATTCTTCAAATTGTAAGAGTGAAAGGTTTTCCCCATCCCATTCTACATAAGAGAAGAGCTTCATCCAATCACCAATAATCAGTATACGGGTGGTGCGACTCAACATCAGGTCAAGCATAATATGACGATGGCCAAAAAGAAAGAAGTTAACGTCGGGATTTGTTTTTAAATGCTCTTTGGCAAAGTTGATCAGGTATTCTGATTCCTCACCGGCATATTCTTGCCTTTCTTTTTTTTCAATTCCGCTCTTTCTGCTGTTTAGCGACCATCCAAGGGCAAAGCCAAACGTCCATCGGGGGTGGATACCTCCATACAGCCACTGAGCAAATCTGTTGCGAAAAAGAGCGCGTAAGAAACGGAAAGCCCTGCTACGATAATCAACTTCATCCCCATGAGCCAAAAAGAATTTTTTACCCAGTAGGTCAATTGTGAGCGGTTCTTTATGAATAATAGCACCTATTTCTTTCGGAAGATAGTCGAACATCCATATATCATGATTTCCTATGAAGATATGAATCTCAATACCGCTATCTGCCAGTTCTGCCAGTTTCCCAAGAAAACGCACATGTCCTTTAGGTACTACATATTTGTATTCATACCAATAGTCAAACATATCGCCCAAAAACCAGATAGCGGAAGCATTCTCCCGGATAGTATCCAACCAGCGAACCAGCTTTTTTTCTATCTCCAACGGATCTTTATGAAAGCGGGCTCCCAAATGGGCATCAGAGGTAAAATATATTTTTTTGTGGGGCTTCTCCATTGTTTTTGAAGGGTCAGAAGTTATAAGAAACCCAGTTCCAGTTTGGCTTCTTCCGATAACATATCTTTATTCCATTCGGGTTCAAAGACCAGGCTTATATCTACGTTCTTTACCCCTTCAACAGATTCTACTTTCATCCGTACATCCTCAAGAATAAAGTCTGCCGCAGGACAATTAGGCGCTGTTAATGTCATATCAATATGAACGTTCTTATCTTCATCTACATCTACCTTATATATAAGCCCTAAATCAAATACATTTACAGGTATTTCCGGATCGTATACGGTTTTCAGCATGGCGACAATCGCCTCTTCAGTCTGGAGAAATTCGTTGTTCATTCTAATTTATATTTATCTGATATTAATCCTTCCATTCCGGTGAGCATTAATATAATACAAATATACATCATAAATTTATATTAGAGAGGGGATTGTACGAAATAAGATGGTTGTGCTAAAAGTACTACCTTTGCCCTATGGAAAAATTAGTAATTGTCGGATGTGGACGTCTCGCCGGTATTGTTGTAGATGCTATCCTAAAAGGTTTATTACCTGAATATGATCTGGTAGGTGTTTACTCACGAACAACTTCAAAAGCAAAATTTCTTGCAGACAAAATGCAACAGCATGGAAAAAACTGTATGGCTTGTGAAACATTAGAAGATCTGCTTGCATTAAAACCCGATTACCTGGTAGAAACTGCTTCTCCAGCTGCTATGAAGGAACTTGCGTTGCCAGCTCTTAAAAACGGTACTTCTATTGTCACTTTATCAATTGGTGCATTAGCTGACGCCGCTTTCTATCGTGAGGTTATAGAAACGGCAAAAACAAACGGTACACGTATATATCTGGCTTCCGGAGCAACCGGAGGGTTTGATGTATTAAGAACAGCTTTCTTAATGGGAAATACATCTGCCCGGTTCTTTAATGAAAAAGGCCCGAATGCATTGAGAGGTACAAGTGTATATGATGAATCTTTACAAACGGAACAGCGCGTAGTCTTCTCCGGTAATGCAACAGAAGCTATTGGTTTGTTTCCAACCAAAGTAAATGTAGCAGTAGCAGCCTCATTAGCTTCTGTCGGTCCCGAAAATATGCAGGTATCTATGCAATCCACACCCGGATTTACAGGGGATACTCAGAGAGTAGAAATAAAAAACGATCAGGTACATGCTGTAATAGATGTTTACAGTGCCACGGCTGAAATCGCAGGATGGTCTGTTGTAAATACCTTAATTAATATAACTTCACCTATTGTATTCTGAAAGGTTGACCAATACCTTTTCGCTCAGCCGGTCAAATGCCTGACGTGTACGGCCGGTTGAAGTTTGCATGCAGCGCACATGTGGATGGTTGAGGAAATGAGATGAACCCAATGCCCCTACGGTATCACACAAACAAAGATTATCACCTTCAAGCCATTCGGAAAAAGCAGCCTCATCCCATGCGGGTGATAAACCTGTATTAAACAGTATTTTTTTATTCCCCAATTGCTTAAATTCCGCTTCATGTAGTAAAACGGTGTTTTTGTTAAGACAGCAACATACTACTTCACTTTGGGCAAGAAGTTCCTCCAATGGTAGAAAACGATATCCTTTTGCGACTGCTGCTTCTTTTTCACTCCGGGCAAAATAAGCTATATCAGCACCGAAAAACTTTAAAGCATCCGCTATCATTCCACCCGATTTTCCCAACCCAATTATACCGGCTTTTAGGCCGGTTATTTCACGAGGCATCCCATCCCATGGCTCCTGGCCAAAGCCGTGCAGGCAACGTACCAATTCACTAACCACATATTCCACAACTCCTTCGTCTCCATAATCCCGTATACCCGTCACAGTAATCCCCCGTTCATTAGCATAAAGAATATCTACATTTGCACTTTCAGGAGAATATAAGGAACAGCACATACCTATATACTTTACATTCGGACATTTTTCCAATACAGCCCGATTGATTTGTGATGTGTAACTTACAAGCACAGCATCAGCATCTCCAATGCGAGCGGCAATTTCGTTATCATCCATCGGAATATCAGGATACATGACAACCTCATTTGCAAAAGTATATAATGCCTTTTCTGCTGATGGAATCAAGCTGACAGGTTCTATAGCAACAAGTTTATGGAACATATATGTTTTAATTAAAAGACGATAAAGTTAATAAATGAATTGATGTTTTGATGTATTTTCTATTTGTCTTCATAATGCCCTAATATTGAAAGTATAAATACAGTGACAACATCTTCATTTACCTGATAAATAAGACGATGTTTCTGAGTGATTCTTCTTGAATAGTAACCTGTATATTCATATTTCATCATTTCAGGCTTTCCAGTTCCGGTATATGGATGATCAATAAGCTCATGAAGCAAAGATTGCAGCTTTTTGTAAGCTGCAGTGTCTGTTTTCTTTAAATATTTTACTTCGCTAATGGCTTGAGAAGTATATTCAATCTTATACATCATAAACTATTAAGAAATTTATCAAGTTCTTCATGCGAACTGATCCTGATAGTATTTCCTTCTTTAGCTTGTAGTATTGATTTATCCAGCCTCTCTTTTAATTCAGGAGTGATATACAAATCATCATTCGTAATTGGGGTGAGTGCATAAGCTTGCTTACTCCCTCTTTTAAGAATGACTTGTATGCCTTTATCAGCCATATCAAGATAAGTTTTTTGCTTTTCCCTGAATTCTCTGCTTGTAACTTCAACTATAGCCATATTAATTCTTATTATTGCGTACCAAATTGTGTACACAAATGTAGTAAGTTGCTTTAACTAGAGCAAAGGTTTACTTATAATAATTCTTAATCTTATGTATGTAAGCGCCCTTCATCTGCATAACTATAGTACTTATTATCTGCGATTATGATATGATCAAGGAGGGAGATATCCATTAATTTTGCAGACTTTAATAAGCGTTGCGTCAAAAGATCATCCTGCTTGCTCGGAGATAAATTACCGGAAGGATGATTATGAAAAAGGAGTATACCGGCTGCTAATCCGGTGATTGCAGCTTTGAGAATCAAACGTAAATCGGCAGATGTTTCGGCTGTACCACCCTGACTGATCTTAATTTTCTCAATCACTTTACCGGCCCGATTGGTAAGTACCACCCAAAGTTCTTCATGTGGCAGGTCGCATAAAAGAGGGTGTATAAGCTTAAAGGCATCTTGACTGCTACGTATAGAACTACGCTGTAATGAGTTGCTGGTACCCCTTCGTTTACCTAATTCTAAAGCCGCTGTTATAGATACGGATTTAGCTAATCCAATACCTTTGAAGCCGGATGCTAATTCTTTAATAGAAAGTTTACCTAATGCATTCAGATTATTATCTACAGAATGAAGTATACGTTGAGCTAACTGAACCGCTGATTCCGTAGCAGTACCCGACCCTATTAATATAGCAAGAAGCTCGGCATCACTCAAAGTAGAAGCCCCTTTTAAGAGCATTTTTTCACGCGGGCGATCTTCTTCTGCCCATCGTTTAATGGAAAGGTTGTTGGATTCTTCTTTCATAACAAGGTTTTTTCATGAGGGTGTATCAAAAGTATGAAATCTTGATTTAAACACAGAGACACAGAGGCACAGAGTTTTTTTTATTATTAGAAAATCAATACTCTGTGTCTCCGTGTCTGTGTTTGTTCTTTGATATTTCTGTTTGTAGGTGGCTTTTGATACACCCTTTTCGTAATTATTTAACGCGTCCTACATAAGACCCGTCACGTGTATCGATCTCGATCTTTTCACCTTCTGTAATGAAAAGAGGAACACGAACTTCAGCACCAGTCTCAACAGTAGCAGGCTTTAATGTATTTGTTGCTGTGTCGCCTTTAATACCCGGTTCAGTATAAGTAACTTCCAGGATTACGTGAGCAGGTAATTCACAAGTCAGGATTGTTTCGCTGGCAGCATGTACCATTGCTTCAACCATGTCTCCTTCTTTCAGGAACTGAACACCGCTGATACCATCACCTGGGATGGAGATTTGTTCGAATGTTTCAGGATGCATAAAGTTATATCCCATCTCATCTTTATAAAGGAACTGATAAGGACGGCGTTCGATACGTACTTCGTCAACCTTTACACCTGAGTTCCATGTTTTATCAAGAACCCTTCCGGTTGTTACATTCTTTAGTTTTGTACGTACAAAAGCCGGGCCTTTACCTGGTTTTACATGGAGAAATTCAATGATGAAGAAATAGTTGCCATCTATATCGATGCACATCCCGTTTCTAAAATCAGCAGTTGTTGCCATAAAAAGTCTGTTATATTTTTAATTAATACTTTATTCAATTGCCTGCAAAGATAGCTTATTCCTGTGGAATTCGCAAGTGACATTCGTGCTAATCCTTCTGATACAGAGATGGCATAGGCTGGTTTGTAAAGTCTTTAATGCCTTTAAAGCCCTTAAAGGCATTAAGGGCTTTGTGCTATTAAGAAGATAACGATGAAGAAATAAACATATAGATCATCATCCCGATAATGTCATTCGTAATTGTGATAAAAGGACCGGTAGCCAATGCGGGATCAATTTTCATCCGTTCGAGGGTCATCGGCACTAATGTCCCGAAAAGGCTGGCAAACATAACGACAGCAAAAAGGCTAAGGGAAACAGAAGCCGTAACCACTCTGTCGCCCAACGTGAAGAAGTTATAAGTAAATACAACAAGGCTGATAATGCTAGCATTAATAAGCGATACAACCAACTCCTTCAGAACCTGTTTCCAGATATCCTCCTGTTTAAGAGAATTGTTGGCAAGGCCTTGTACGACGATAGCAGAAGATTGAATTCCTACATTTCCTCCTGTACCTCCAATTAACGGGATAAAGAGAGCCATTTTAGGATTAGAAGCAAGATTGCTTTCAAAACCACCCAGAATGACGGAATTACCTAAACCTCCTATCATTCCTATAAGAAGCCATGGTAAACGTGCAGCAGTTTGCAGAAATACATTATCAGAGGTTTCCACATCCTGCGAGATACCGGAAGCTAACTGGTAATCACGTTCGTGTTGTTCACGGGCTTCGTCCATTACGTCGTCAATAGTGATCCGTCCTACAAGCCGTCCGATACTATCTACAACAGGCAATGCTACGAGGTCATATTTTTCGATTGTCTGAACAACTTCTTCAATACTGTCGTTATCATGTACTGCAATAGGCTCTTTTTTCATCACATGCTTGATCTTCGACACGGAAGGATTGGTAATAAGCCGTTGCAGTGGCAGTACCCCACGGAGACGCTCGTCGTCATCAATGACATACACATAGTATATCTCATCCATTTCCTCGGCTTGTTTGCGCATTTCTTCGATACATTGCGGCATACTCCAATTCTCGTTCACAACGATCATTTCCGTACCCATCAACCCCCCGGCAGTATCTTCGTCGTATTTCAGAAGATCAACGATATCACCCGCCTGTTCAACGTCTTCAATGTGAGAAAGTACTTCTTCCTGTGTCTCTTCCGGAAGTTCACGGATCAGGTCTACAGCATCATCGGTTTCCAGATTGTCGACGAAACGTTTGGCAATCAGTTCGGGAGGCAGCTCGCGTAACAAACGGTGACGGGCTTCTTCATCGAGCTCCATCAACACTTCCGCCGCCTTGTCTTCGTCCATCAACGGATAAAGATAGGCTCCTTCCATGAGGTCGAGCTCCTGGTATATTTCTGCAATATCGGCTGGGTGTAGTTCGCTTAACAAAGCTTTGATCTGAAGATCATCTTTTGCTTCTATCAGGCGTTCTACATTTTCTATATAATCTTTTGTTAATTCAATCATCTTCCTTACTTTTTATATAATACAACTTATATAATACAACCTGGTCGCCGGGCATCAAAAGTTATTGATCCGGCTCAGGTGACCGGAGGCTGATGTTTGAGATGACGTTCCGTGATATGAGTCAATTCTACGAATTGTTCAATTGAAAGTTGTTCTGGGCGCTTATCAAAGATCGGCAAGTTGTAATCTGCACATTCTTTCCCTAAGAGCGGTTTCATGGAGTTACGCAATGTTTTGCGCCGTTGGTTGAATGAAGTCTTGACGACTGTTTTGAAAAGCTTTTCATCACATCCCAGAGATACGCGGTTATTGCGTGTCATACGGATTACCGCACTTTTTACCTTAGGGGGAGGATCGAATACCTGTTCACTCACCGTAAAAAGATATTCTATATCATACCATACCTGTAACAGCACACTGATAATTCCATAAGTCTTGCTACCCGGGCCGGCTGCCAATCGTTCAGCTACCTCCTTTTGTATCATGCCTGAACAACAGGGAACATGATCTTTATAATCGAGTACTTTAAAGAATATCTGGCTTGATATATTATAAGGATAATTCCCAATCACACAAAAAGGTTTACCTTCAAATAAACGGCTCAGATCGAGTTGAAGGAAATCATCTGCAATGATTTTGTTTTCCAGCACTGGGAAATGAACGCGCAGATAATCTACAGACTCCCAGTCGAGTTCCACAACTGTAAGGTCATGCCCTTCTTCAAGCAGGAATTGAGTGAGAACTCCTGTTCCGGGCCCTATCTCCAGTACCGGCAGATTTTTATAGGCATTAAGGGTTTCCGCAATGCGCCGGGCGATTTGCATGTCTTTCAGGAAATGTTGCCCGAGGGACTTTTTTGGCTTTACCGGTCTCATTCACTTTTGAGAGTAAAATGTTTGTATTAAAATATAATGTTTATCTTTGCGGACGTGCAAAAGTACAACAAATAATTAAAACAACCCTATACGGAATGGATTTAAAGCGTACATTGCGTACTACTCTCAAAATTGGCGTTCCACTCATATTTGGTGGCTTACTTCTTTGGCTTATCTATCGAAATCTGGATATTACAGCTATCTGGGAAGTGGTTAAAAGGGGAGTTCGCTATGATATAATCTTTGTATCATTATTTTTTGGTTTATTCGCTAATATAATCAGAGGCCTACGTTGGAGCTTATTGATAGACTCTTTGGGAATGCCTCATAGCAGGCCTCTTGCTATACTGGCTGTATTGGGAACTTATGGAGTCAACTTGGTTCTGCCTCGTATGGGTGAAGTATGGAGATGTGGTGTGATAACAAAATATGATAAGATACCTTTTACCAAGTTATTTGGAACACTTTTGATCGACCGCGCCAGCGATACGATAGTAGTGGGTCTTGCAACACTTATATTATTTTTCTTTAATCTGAATTTCTTTAGTAGTTTCTTTGCCCGTAATCCTTCATTAATGGATGGGTTTCAATCTATATTTACATCCATCTGGATCTATGTATGTGTGATTCTCATGGGACTGTTAGTCTGGTTTGTATTTAAATATATGAGCAATTTCACATTGGTACAGAAAGCCCGGAAAATGCTCTTGAACGTATGGGAAGGAATTAAATGTATTTGGTTACTCGAAGATAAATGGAAATTTCTAGTGCAGACATTTATGATTTGGGGAGGTTATTTCCTTTATTTCTATATGACTTTTTATGCATTTGACTTTACCCGTGACCTGGGTTTTAATAAGGGGCTGATTGCCTTTGTTATGAGTAGTATTGCCGTAGCAATACCTGTGCAAGGCGGAATAGGCCCATGGCACTTTATGGTAATTTCCACATTGGTATTGTTTAATGTCAATGAAACGGATGCTGCCGCATTTGCTGCGGTAGTCCATACTCTGCAAACTGCCTGGACAGCACTTTGTGGATTGGTAGCTGTTTTAGCGCTGCCGTTTGTAAACAAGAAAAAAGAGGTTGCCCTGCAAGGTAACTAATTTTTATATAACCATTTAAAGATAACTTTTATGTCAGCTGAAATCAAAAATCTATCTCCGAAACGCGTGTGGGGTTACTTCTATGACTTAACTCAAATCCCTCGTCCTACCGGCCAAATGGAAGCCGTAACTCGTTATGTAATGGATTTTGGAAAAAGCCTTGGATTGGAGACCCTTCAGGATGAAGTAGGCAATGTATTGATCCGTAAACCTGCTACGCCGGGGATGGAAGGACGTAAGACAGTTGTTCTGCAATCACACCTGGACATGGTACCTCAAAAAAACTCAGCGGTTAAACACGATTTCAGCACCGATCCTATCGATGCCTATATCGACGGTGAATGGGTTACGGCAAGAGAAACTACATTGGGTGCAGATAATGGTATCGGAGCTGCATTGGCAATGGCTGTAATGGCTGACGATAACTTAAAACATGGCCCCGTTGAAGCCTTATTTACTATAGATGAAGAAGTAGGCATGGATGGTGCTTTTGGCCTAAAACCGGGATTTCTAAAAGCCGGAACACTTATAAACTGCGACTCGGAAGAAGAAGGGCAATTATTTGTGGGATGTGCCGGAGGAGCTGACTTAAATATATCTTTCCAATACAAAGATGATACATATATACCCGAAGGAGATGTAGCAGTAAAACTAAGCCTGACGGGCTTGAAAGGCGGCCATTCGGGAGTCGATATTCATCTGGGGCGGGCCAATGCCAATAAGCTGATGTTCCGTTTCCTCAAAGAGGCTGTGGGAGGTTATGGAGTACGCCTTTCTTCAATCGAAGGAGGATCTCTGCGAAATGCTATACCCAGAGAAGCATTCGCGATAGTAACTCTACCCGAGGATGAAACAGAAACATTATGGGAACTTGTTTCCGACTATCAGGATCTTTATCGTACCGAATATGCCGGCACAGAAAATAACATCACATTTGTAGCCGAAAAGGTAGACCTGCCGACTACTCTTATCCCCGAACAAATACAAGACGATCTGATCAATGCAATCGAAGGCTGTCAGAATGGAGTGATCAGTATGCTTCATGATTTCCCCGGTACGGTTGAATCATCTTCAAATCTTGCCGTAGTAAAATCCGAAGAAGGATTGATAGAAGTAAAGATATTGGTACGCAGTTCATCCGAAAGCCGTAAAGCAT
This sequence comes from Tannerellaceae bacterium, assembly GCA_032073245.1. GTDB lineage: Bacteria > Bacteroidota > Bacteroidia > Bacteroidales > Tannerellaceae > QVMG01. The sequence goes on along the minus strand of DAMANX010000020.1, from coordinate 548 downwards.
CCGTTTGTTCAAGCCTTGAAAGTGTATTTGCACTGGCCGGAGCAAAAGTGGAAGAAGGAGGTTCATACAATGGATGGCAACCCAATATCAATTCTCCTATCCTGAACCTGATGGAAAAAACATATTTTGAAATGTTTGGCAAGAAACCTGCAGTAAAAGTGATGCATGCCGGTTTGGAATGTGGTATCATTCAGGGTGCCTATCCTAATATGGACATGATCTCAATCGGCCCTGATCTGGAATACCCACATTCACCCGATGAACGTGTGAAAATCTCCACCGTTGAGAAAGTATGGGATTTCATTAAAATGGTATTGGAAAAGATATAAGCACCAGAAAAGAGATGTAAATCTTTCAATATATTGTATGGGCGGCCCTTCAGGCTGCCCATATATGTTTATACCCGTGAGCATATACCCTCAGCTTTGTGAGCATATACCCTCAGGAAGGTGAACCTATATGCTCAGATGGGTGTAAAGTGTATTTTCGGATTTTGTTAGATTTGAAGATTTTTTTTAAACTCCGCCTTCAAAATCCCAAAGGGATTT
>DAMANX010000019.1:0-99838 GCA_032073245.1 Tannerellaceae bacterium | reverse complement strand
GAAAGAAAAAGTAAAACATCATGATTAAAAAAGTAGATTTATGAAACACATTGACGTAGAGAAAAAAAACAGGAAGTCCTTGAAAAGGTCTTCCATTTCGGGTATAGCCATATCCTTTGTGTTATGGTTTATAGCTGTTCCACTATTTGGGCAGGATCCCGGATGGGAGAATTCATATCCCAAGTTTGAACTGAAGGATGGCGCTACTTACTTCACGAAAGGTTTGACTAATGATAATGATTACCTTACAATGAAGTTTACACCCAATGAACTGATCAGTGATCCGACTGTTGAGATAAACCTTCCTACAGGTATATCCTACAATGGTGACTATATTACCGGAACAGAATATGATGCACTTCAAAGTAAAGTTAACAAGGTAGAGATAAAATCAGGGAAATTGATAGTCAGCTTTATGGGAGATCTTGTTGCAAATAAAACGGTTCATATTCATCTGAAACTTAAAGCAGGAATAAATGCCGATTCAGAGAAGGAATTGCAGACGGCTGTACAGGTGAAGACCGGGACAAACGATGCAGGAAATGCCAAAACAATCCCGACCATTGTAGTGGAGCCTATGCTGATGGGAGCATTCGAGATTGGACAGGATATTGAGCAGGATACAGAAACGGCAATTGGTTACCAGGTAAAATCCATCGGTGGTGAAACATCTTCATTGACCGTTACATTTACTACAAGTGAATATGTATTACTCAGTAATTTTATGGTAGAAGGTAATAAAATTGAATCTGAGGATCTCTTTGTTTCGGAGCCAGATAACGGATTGGTAACATACATTTTAAAGCTCAATGAGTCCCTAATGAAAGGCCGTGTCGATGAAGAGGGAAAAATGATAGATATGAACGTCCGTTTACTCCGTTGCGGGATGAATGAGATAAGACATTTTATCACTGTATTCGGAAAAGATTTGCTGGCCTCTAACCAGCAGATCACAGTAGCAGGAGGAACCACGCGTCCAACGATGATTCATAAGAGTACTTTATACCTGAAAAACCATAGTAAAGATAATCCAAATGCAAACGAGAATTATCCATCATCAAGAAATTCATACTATCCACCCATGGATGGTACAGGTACATGGGTCAGGTCGATCTTCACAAATGATAGTGAGGCTTCTGCTTATGGAATTCGGGTGAATATGCGGAGATATAGTTATTATACGTATCTGGATATTAAGAATGAAAAACCATATTATGTGATTCGTAAGGAAAATGGAGATATACTTTTTAAAGATGATCTTATTAATGTTCAAAAATCAGGATCTGTTATCAATGACTCGAAATATGGTGAATTTTCCCAATATCTTGATGAACCTACAGGGATGATCGGTGACATAAAAAATGAGCATTATATTCCCGCAAGGGGCTCTATAGAGTTTTTCGTTATTACCTATAACGGAAGCATCTACGACACTCCTGACAAGGATTTATTCTATGACTATTGGACAACTGTAAATGCTGGTTTTGTAACTAACATTCAGAAAGTTACCAATCCTTGTGGAGATGCCGGCTATTTTGATACGGCAAATAATCGCCTGACATATACCGGCGTTCCTCATTTCCGAGAAATGCCTACTGGATTGAGTTTCCGTGATGTAGAAGAAAAAGAGGTAGATTTACGTATCTCTACGGGTAATCTTCTTACCGGCATTGCAAATATGGTCTTAAATATAAATGAGATCCCATCCTGGTTAAATATTAAGAGTGCAGAAATTATCTCATTAGATAAACAGTCAGCTCTCACTACAGGAGTACGTTCTGAAAGCGAGAATAAAGTCAGTTTCACTTTTTCCGATAATTATGGAGAAGTCAGCAATTGCTATATCCGACTGATAATGGAATCCGACGATACCGATATTACGGAAAATAAAGAAGAGATCCTGAAATACAATATAGACTACAATTATCTTCTGAGTAATACATCGATGAAGAATGTTTACCGAGTGAGTCAACCAATCACTCTGATGGTTGATGAAGAAGGTGTTACGCTCGATTCTTTCACTCTCAAAAGAATAACAACCGGACAAATTGAAGATACACAAAAAGACATTCGCCATGATTATTATATGCCGGGAGATATAGGAGAATTTGTATGGGAAGCTACTATTCAGGATGATGGATATAAATATATTTATTTCCCATATAAAGCTTCATGTGATGAATTGGCTGGAAGCATAAATGTAACCGGTGAAACTGAAATCACAATAAACGGAACAGAAATATTACAACCTCAAGTTAGCGTTAGTGGTTCTCTTCTTTCTTTTCATTATGAAGATGGATTCAAAAAGGATGATGTTATTACTGTAACAACTGGGTTTAAAGCAGGCACAGGCCTGAATCGAAAGGAAAGCTTCTCATCTAAGTGTTTTGTCAGCAAAACAGAAATTTCAAATCCGGAGGAAGATAAAACAAACGATGGACGCGTCGGAAAGAATATGAAATATACGGATTGCAGTATTTTTGTATTAGAGATCGATCATTTCTGGTCTAAGACAAATCATTCTTTTATGGATGAGAACCCTGTGAATATAGATTATTTCTATTTTGACACTTTCCATAGTTCTAAACTTTTTGAGCCTTATTTTTCAAATGAGATTCGTGTATTTGCATGGCCGAAGAAGATTGAAATAATAGCTCCATTAGGATATGAAGTCACTGAATTATATTTCCAGAAAGCATCTTCTGACGCAAGGTGGGACAATAATATTTCCATTGAAAATAAAACAAAATTAACTCCATCGAAAATAACTGAAGGCACAACTACAATTACGTATGAGTTTGATCTGATAAGTCTTTACAATGCGAATCCCAACGACTATGATGATAGGTGGATGCAAAGTGCACGGGCTGTTATAAAAGCATCTCCCTCTGCCAAGAAAGGAACTATAACATCTTATGTTACTTTGGATACTTATACAGGAGAAGAAAAGAGAATACAGGCATCAGGAGGATATAGGCTTCAGGCAGATTACAAAGGCCTTTCAGTAGGACTTACTGCTCCTTCAGAAGCAGCCGTTACTTCTCTTGAAGTAACCCTTTCCGGCATCCAGCTAAAAAATACGGGAAGCGGTACAATCAAAGATACCTGGTTGTATGTCAAAGGAAATATCAAAGACCTGCGCATTGGAGACACTCAAGGTAACGGAAACTGGATAAAAGTAAGTGACGACCTGGTAGTAGATAAATCCGAATTATGTAATCTGAGCTTTACGTTTACCGGTAAATCAGATGAGACGATCACACTGTATGCCCTTTCAGGATATAATGATGCATTAGTTCCTTCCGGGGATATCAGTAATTACCTATCGAAAGTCGGAGAAACAAAAAACATCAAGTTGAATGTTGCTTCAACACGTATCAACGGTTTACTGACAGTAGACAATGCCGTCCTTTCCTATAGTGAAGAAGCAGATCAGGATCTTTATACAGTAACAGCTACCCTGACAGGACAGTTCAGTTATGGAGATGTGGTAAATCCCGAAATGATCATCGAAGTTCCCAAAGGCCAGTCGTTGGTGGGCGCAAAACTTACTTATGGTAATACTATTATTGAAAAGGATGCGAATGCAGCAGATATCAACACCCTGTTCCCTGGTATCAAAACCCATGTGGAAACAGGAGGAAACTTTACTTTTAACCTGGCAAAAGCATTGGGTAAAGACAATGTGAATCTGCGGGGAGTATTCAATACCGGAACTGATCCGCAGGTGGCGACGCTCGATATTACCTATAAACCCGTTTGCGGAACCGAATCATCCGGCATCCGTTTCAGAGGAACAATAAAAGCAGAATCTCCTTTTGACGGAGGAACAGTTATTGGTTATGGTAACAAAGTCGGAACCGTAACGATGTACACAGATGCCGATTCACCCTATAAATTTGCTATAGTAACAGATATAAAAGACTCTAACAGTCAATCAAATTTTGCATTCAATGAGATAAGCAATACGGCACAACTTGAAGTTAGCCTTTCTCTATTGCGACAGAATCAGGTAGGAAGTAACGACCTGCTTTGGCTCGTTCTTCCGGAATATCTCTCCATAGTAGGAGATATTACCTGGGAAAGTAAAGAAGGAGCTTCTTTAACTGTTTTCAATATGGAAACCGATCTACAAAAGGATACTCAAAATAATTCTTTGTATAAGCTAACTGTTCCTCAGGATGCATTCAATATCAACCTGAACGACGTGGTTACCTATAAAATACCTGTTATCTATAGTAAACCAACTGATGAGGCCGCACTAGATGCTCTTAGTAGTACTCCTGTGAGTACGATTTATCTCGATGTAATGACAAAAGCAGTTCCTTTTGGGGGTGAAGATTGTGGAGAAGATGAAACAGATCTCTCTATCGGGGCCGATACCAAGCAGGTGGCATTTATTCTTACGGACCAGGATCTTCCATACACCGCATTTATCGATAATACCTCCTCCATAGAGGTTATCAGCAATCAATTTGATGGAAAATGGAATGTAAATGGACTGGAATTTGATGGTGCAACTTGTAATTTCAAACCGACAGCTCCAATCTATACAAATACTTTGGTAGGTGAAAACGGATTATTGGTACCTGTGACGATCCTGGTAAGCTTCGAAGGTAAATCCTTTGGCAATGTTTCCGCCGGATTCAGGGTTTATCCTTCGTTAACATACCAGTTGGTAGATGATTTTGTAAGTTGTCAGGCATTGGAAGATGTAGATCTGCAAACATATGTAAGCTCTATAGAAGCAGGCGATCAGGGCACTATTGTTTCGTTCTATGATGCGGAAGAATGCGATGGGGAACCGATCACTGGGTTAGTAGATATGATCAACGAAGGTATCTATACCTACTGGACAAAATCATCAAATAAGGGAGGAGATGCGAAACAGGATCCTAAATCTATTACCGTAACAATCAATGTTCCGGTAACGGTATCAACACCGGTTGATAAATCGAATAGCGATCTGGAATACGAATTCGGTTCAACTGTTAAACTGGAAGTGATTGCCACTGGAAGCGGAAATCCGAACTTATCTTTCCAATGGTATAAAGATGGAGAACCATTAAATGGGAAAACTTCAGCATCATTAGAAATCAATAATGCCGGCAAGTCGGACAGTGGTGAATATTACGTGCGTGTAACAGGATACTGTAATGCTGTTAATAGTACGGCTGTAACAGTTACTGTACATTCTGATCTGACTTTTGAACTGGAAAGCGATAGGACAACTATTTGTGATACGGAAGGATTAAATCTTTATGGTTTTATCAAAGAAGCAAAAGCCGGAACATCCTATCATTATGCTCTCAATGCGGATGGAGACGATTTGGAAGAATTGCTTTCAGGCATTTTACAAAATCCGGTAAAAGGGAATTATTATGTATATGCTAAGAGCGGAGATAAATTAAGTACTCCACAAGCGCTGGATGTAACGATTGACCATCCTGCACAGATTACTACTGATTTGCCAGCATCCATGACTTATTATATTGGGACAACTCGCCAGATGGTTATTGTTGCTACAGGAACGGATCTGAACTATCAGTGGTATAAAGATGGTGTGAAAATAGACAGTGAAACAACTAACATGCTTATCCTGAAAGATATAAAAGAGGAAGACGCTGGCTTGTACTATGTAGAAGTAATCAGTGAGGGAGTTTGCGCTAACAGTGTGATGAGTAAAACACAAGAAGTGAAAGTAATCCGTCAGAGCATTCCTTCAACGGAAGTATACCGGGTGACTTATGAAGCCAACTGGGACGGTAAAATATCTGTAATCTATAATGGAAACTGGTCGATCAACTCTGGTGATTATGTAGATTGGGGAACTCGTTTGTCCGTATCTGTATCGCCAGGAATGCCTGGGTTGATATTAGAATCACTCACTGTAAATGGGACAGAAATCGAGAATGGAGATATAATCACTATCAACTCTGATACACATATAGTAGCGACGTTTGAGTTGGATGGTAGCGACCCGAATCCGGATCCAGATCCGACTGGGAACACTGAAGTGGTAAGCTCTGTTGATATTCGCACTGAAAGAGGGTATCTGTGTATTCGTAGTGAAAAGGCAGGACAAGTTCGAGTGATCAACTTCGCGGGACGTACTTATGCTGATTGTGCGATGATTGAAGGTGAAACATCTATTCCTTTACCTAGTGGGTTCTACATCGTTCTGCTTAGTGATGGAACCACGAAAAAGATAGTGATAAGGGAATAGTGATGAGCGGTGAAAGTAGAGGCAAGACATTGTCTTGTCTTCATCGACAACAATGACGAATATAAGTAAACTTAGTTTTTCAGGATAGTCGTCAATTCCCATTTTTAGCAAAAACAAAGTGTGTGCTGAAGAGAGTATGGTATCATAAAGATACCGGCTTTCTTCAGCACTTCTGTTATGTATTAACCTGAAATCTTACTATGCCTTTATGGTTCCGGGGCTGGTAGCCCCGTTTTGTAGCAAAAGCCCTAACTATTGCTGATTACTCTACGGGCTTTGGATCTAAAGAAAAGATCAGCCATATTTCCGACAGAATCAGTAATGGCATGATGACACCGGAAGAGTTTGAATATCTGAAAGAATTGATTGTTATTGATTGCTGAATATAAATAAATCATAAAAAGAGATTGTTTTTCATTTCTCATTAAAACCCATTGGTTATAATTAAAGTTGTATTTTTGCGCTCTCTAAGAAGATTATCTCTCTAATAAATAATTAATATGAAAAAGATAAAAGGAATTGGATTGCTAGTATGTGTTTGGATAATGTTGGGTGGATTATTGCCTGTATATGCTCAGCAACAATTTGAACCATTACCGATTGACCCGCAGCTGCGATACGGAAAATTAGAGAATGGATTGACTTATTATATACGTTATAACAAACAGCCGGAGCAACGGGCTGATTTTTATATTGCCCAAAATGTAGGTTCTATTCTGGAAGAAGAAAATCAACGGGGATTGGCTCATTTTCTGGAACACATGGCTTTTAATGGTTCTAAGAATTTCCCCGGAAAAGGGATGGACCGATTTACAGAAAGCATCGGTATGCGTATGGGAGAAAATCTGAATGCATATACCAGTTTCGATGAAACCGTTTATATGTTGAGGAATGTACCGGTAACCAGCGAAGAGATTATAGATACCTGTCTGTTGATCCTTCATGACTGGTCAGGTTTTCTTTCTTTGACCGATTCAATGATAGAGAAGGAACGTCCAATAATCCGTGAAGAATGGCGTACGGATCAGGATGCGCAGACGCGTATATGGCAACAACAACTGCCTGTAACATTCCCGGGTAACCGATACGGGGAACGCTTGCCGATCGGTACGATAGATGTTATTAATAACTTTAAACCGGAAGAACTTCGTGCTTATTACCATAAATGGTATCGCCCCGATTTGCAGGCAGTAATAATTGTTGGGGATATAGATGTGGATAAAGTAGAAGCTAAAGTCAAAGAAATGTATTCTGACATACCGATGCCTGTTAACGCAGCTCCACGCGAAGAATTCCCTGTTGCAGATAATAAAGAGCCTTTAGTTTCAATCGCTAAGGATAAAGAAGCATCTAATCTTATACTTTATCTTTTTTATAAACATGATAAAATGCCGCGTGAATTGACTGCTACAGTGGCAGGATTGATTAATGATTATGTGCAAAGTGTGTCGGCAACAATGATAAACGATCGTTTGGATGAATTGACACAGCAAGCCGAACCTCCTTTTATTTATGCTGAGGCTGGAGATGGAAATTATATGGTTGCACGGACTAAAGGTGCCTGGACAGTCGCTGCCATAGTAAAAGAAGGAGAGGTCGAGTCAACAATAGCCACTTTGGTTGAAGAAACGGAAAGAGTTCGCAGATATGGTTTCACAGCTTCCGAATATGAACGTGCACGGATGAATGTTTTGAAAGGATATGAAACGGCTTATAATGAGCGTAACAATCAAAAGAATGGGGCCTATGTCAGTGAATATGTAAATCATTTTACAAAAGGAGGATATATACCTGGTATAGAAATGGAATATATGTTGATCAATCAAATTGCACCCAGTATTCCGGTAGAAGAAATTAATCGATACGTACAAAGTTTGATTCAGGAAGATAATATAGTGATCAGTTTAACGGGGCCTGATAAAGAAGGATTAAGTTTTCCTACTGAAGAAGAGCTTCTTGCTTTTTTTAGGGAAGCACAAAAAACACAGGTTGAACCTTATCAGGAAACTGTATCTGATGAACCTTTAATATCTGAACTGCCGGTTCCGGGTAAGATTGTTGAAGTAAATGAAGACCCTTTGTTTGGTACAACAGTAATGAAGTTGAGTAACGGAGTGAAAGTGATTCTGAAACATACGGAATTTAAGAAAGATGAAATACGGATGACCGCTACCAGTCCCGGAGGAAGTACTCTTTTTGGAGAAAATGACCTATATAATCTGAAAGTCTTTAATGATGTCATCGGGTTAGGTGGATGGGGAAACTTTTCTGCCATAGAATTAGGGAAAAAATTAGCTGGTAAACAAGTTTCTTGTTCCACATCATTGGGATTGGATAATGAAAGTGTAAACGGTTCATCGACACCGGTGGATTTGGAAACACTTTTCCAATTGATATATCTTTCGTTTACTGCTCCCCGAGCCGATTTAGAAGCATATACTTCGTTTGAAACCCGCATGAAAGCACAATTGCAAAATCTGAAACTGAATCCAATGGTGGCTTTTAATGATACGATAACAAAAGCTCTCTATATGGATAATCTGCGTGCAGAAAGGATACAACCGGAAGATTTTGGAAAAATCAATTATTCTCGGATACTTGAGATGTACAGAGAAAGATTTGCGGATGCATCGGACTTTGTCTTTACTTTTGTAGGAAATGTCGATGTGGAACAAATGCGTCCTTATCTGGAGCAATACCTTGCAACATTGCCTTCTATAGCTCGTAAAGAAGAAGCAAACGTAGGACAGGTTCCCGCTATTCGTAAAGGAAATTATACCAATCATTTTCAAATAAAACAAGAAACACCAAAAGCTTCTGTTTTGCATGTATTTTCCGGTGAAATGGATTACGCTCTGGAAAATATAATTACCGCTACGATGTTAAAACAAATTCTTGATTTGGTTTATACAGAAAAGATTCGTGAAGAAGAAGGCGGTACCTATGGTGTCAGTACATCTCTACGTATTTCTTCTTTCCCCAAAGGCGAAACAATCTTACAAATCTACTTTGATACGGATCCGGAAAAGAAAGAAGGAATGAATCAGATAGTCCGTAATGAATTAGGAAAGATAGCTGAGGCCGGTCCACGTTCCGAAGATTATCAAAAAACGGTTGATAACATGCTAAAACGCCATGCAGAGAACAAGCAAGAAAATGCCTATTGGTTGAATATCTTAGATAACTATTATTACAGAGGATTGGACGCATATACTGACTATATATCTATTTTACAATCGATAACCCCGGATAAAATACAAGGTTTTGCTAAGAAGTTATTAGATCAGGGTAATAGTATCGAAGTTGTTATGGAACCGTAATTGAAATGTTTTCATTAACTTGCAGGCAAATTTAAGAAGATGGATAGAGAGTTTCGTTCAAAAGTCGGTTGGTGGTATCATCTGGTGATGATACTTGTGTGCGGCGGATGCATACTAGCCTTTCTGCAATCCAATATATGGTGGATTATCGGGATGGTTTTAATAACGATGCTTGTCATTCATGTATTTCTGAATACCTGGTATAAGGTAACCGAAGATGGGATGTTAATAGCACATTGTAGCTTCTTTCCTGAAAAGAAAATTGCGATTGCCGATATACAGGCATTGGAACCGACAATGATGCCAGTTTCCAGTTACGCACTTTCTTTGGATCGCATTATAATTTGGACGAATGATCATCCGTGGATTATGGTTTCCCCAAGGAATAAAAATGAATTTGTAAAGTTGCTTCGAAATATTAATCCTGAGATCGTGATAAAAAAGGAACAGGTATTTTTCTAAAGTTCTTCCTATAGTAAACTAATTAAATCTGACAAGACATGAAATATGATGTAGCTATTATCGGTGGAGGCCCAGCCGGTTACACCGCAGCAGAAAGAGCTGCACACGAAGGCCTTTCAACTATTATTTTTGAAAAAAATGCCTTAGGAGGTGTTTGCCTGAATGAAGGATGTATTCCTACCAAAACACTTCTTTATTCCGCTAAAATATATGATTCCATCAAAAATGCGGGTAAATATGCTGTTAGTGCGGAAAATCCTTCATTTGATTTACCAAAGATCATTGCACGAAAGAATAAGGTTGTAAAGAAATTAACTGCCGGTATCCGCATGAAAATGACGGAAGGTGGTGTTGAAATGATAAGTGGTGAAGGTATCATAAAAAAAGTTTCTGAAGATGGTACAGTGACGATTCTTTGTGGTGAGGCCACGTATGAAGCATCTAATTTATTATTGTGTACGGGTTCTGAAGCAATCGTTCCCCCTATCCCTGGTCTGGCTGAAACGGATTTCTGGACTAGTCGTGAGGCTCTGCAATCCAAAGAATTGCCAAGATCAATCATTATTATTGGAGGAGGTGTAATTGGAATGGAGTTTGCTTCGTTCTTTAACAGTATGGGAACTGAAGTACACGTAGTGGAGATGATGGATAAATGCCTGGGGGCTATGGACCGGGAACTGTCAGATTTGCTCCAGGCTGAATATGCAAAAAGAGGTGTAAAATTCTATTTGAGTCATAAAGTTGTGGGTGTAAATGCTCAGCAAGTTACTTTGGATATAAATGGTGATACTGTCATATTGGAAGCAGAAAAAATACTTTTAAGTGTTGGTCGCCGACCAGTAACAAAAGGTTTTGGACTGGAAGAATTAAACATAGAACCTTTCCGTAATGGTATCAAAGTAAATGAGTTTATGCAGACATCCATCCCTAACATATATGCCTGCGGTGATATTACAGGTTATTCTTTGTTGGCACATACGGCTGTAAGTGAAGCTGAAATTGCAATAAAACATATTGCTGGAAAAGCTGAAAAAGAGATGAGCTATAAAGCTATACCGGGAGTTGTCTATACAAACCCGGAAATAGCAGGAGTGGGGCCAACAGAAGAAGAACTGGATGCTTTAGGAATTAAATATAAAGTAAAGAAGATTCCAATGGCTTTCTCCGGGCGTTTTGTCGCAGAAAATGAGCAAGGGAATGGAATCTGTAAATTAATCCTTTCGGAAGATGAAACGATCATTGGAGCACATCTATTGGGAAATCCTGCTTCGGAACTGATCGTTATTGCCGGAATAGCAATAGAGAAGGGTATGAAAGCAGAAGAGTTTGGTTCTTTTGTCTTCCCACATCCCACAGTGGGAGAAATTTTCAAAGAAGCTGTAAGTTTTTAAAAGTTATGTATAACCCTAAACACAGAGACGCCAAGAACTCTGTGTTTAGATTAAAATTGTAAGTTTGCACCGAAAATAAAGGAGCATGGATCTATTTGAAGGATATGTTGGCATTCTGGTGCGGGAAGATCAATTGGTGAATGATGTTATGTTTGCCATTCTGTTCCTTTTATTTATCTCTTTTGCTGTTGTTTTTCGTTCTCATTTTAGCCAGTTCGCTAAGATGATAAAAGATATTGTGCAGGTGAAACAGCGCCAGAACCTTTTTGAGGTAATGCCGGGTAATACAAAAGGAAATGAGCGGACTTTCCATCTTTTCATGACTTTTCAGGCACTCTTTCTTTCCAGTCTTTTTTTCTTTAGTTGGGGAAGGAATTGTGGATATTTTCCTGCATCATACATTTCTCAGATATTAATTATAATAGGATGTCTCTTTATTATACTCCTCTTGTTTTTTTATTTTAAGTTGGGATTGTACACATTGATAGGTAAAATATTTGCAGATGAAGAACGCTATCGTCTTTGGAAAGTAAGTTATTTTGCAACTATTGAAGCTTGGGGAATCCTTTTGTATGTCCCTGTCCTTTTAAGCCTTTTTGTTGATACAAATCCAATTATTTCACTTGCTTTGTTCGCTTTTCTATATTTTTTATGTCGTTTTGTAATAATTTATAAGTTGATACGAATATTTCATTTTAAAAAAGATGGTTTGTTCTATTTAATTTTGTACCTTTGCGCCCAAGAAATAATACCTCTTTTTATCCTTATAAAAGGGAGTGTATTTTTGTATAACTTTATCGAGCTGAGTACTCTATGGCGTTGAATATCAAAAAAATGCTGGTCTCACAACCGAAACCTGCATCAGAAAAATCTCCTTACTTCGATATTGCAGAAAAATACGGAGTAGAGATTGACTTTCGTCCGTTTATTAAAGTGGAGCCGGTGACAGCAAAGGAATTCAGACAGCAACGTATTGCTATCCTGGATTTTTCAGCGGTTATTTTTACTGCACGTACGGCAATTGACCACTTTTTCAAATTATGTGAAGAATTAAGGGTAACCGTCCCTGAGACCATGAAGTATTTCTGTATGACAGAAGCTATTGCTGTTTATCTACAGAAATATATTGTTTACAGAAAGAGAAAGATATTTTTTGGAACTGGTAAACCGGAAGATCTAGTGACGGTGATAGCTAAACATGCTAAGGAAAAATATCTCGTTCCTGTATCGGATGTGCATAAAGACGACTTGTTTGCATTATTAGATGCAAAGAAGATTGATTATACTAAGGCGGTAATGTATCGTACGGTAAGTAATGAGTTTTCAAAGGATGAGAAATTTGATTATGATATGTTAATCTTCTTCAGTCCATCCGGAATATCTTCTCTTTTAAAAAATTTCCCTGATTTTAAACAGGAAGATATTAAGATCGGATGTTTTGGCCCTACTACAGCTAAGGCTGTAAAAGAGGCAGGACTTCGTTTGGATATTGAAGCTCCCACAGCGGAAGCTCCCTCTATGACTGCTGCTTTAGATCAATATCTGAAAAAAGCGTCGAATGGTAAGAAATGACAATTGAAAGGTATACCTTTTCGAAGGAAGAACGCCTGTCGTGGAAACGTTATATTGATTTATTGTTTGAAAAAGGACAATCATTTGTAGCGTTTCCACTGCGGGTTATTTTTTTTTCACCTGATGAAAAGTTATCCGCTCCTTCCAGTATACTGATTAGTGTCCCTAAAAAGAGATTTAAACGTGCGGTAAAACGTAATCGGATCAAACGACAGATTCGGGAATCTTATCGTATTCGTAAACCAGAATTAATAGAACCTTTAACTGAAAAAGGCCAAAGCCTATTAGTCGCTTTTCTTTATATTGATAATGAACTCCATACTTTTCAGGAAATGGAGAAGGCTATGTCAAAGGCAATCCGTATCTTGCGGGAGAAAATATGATCAGAAAATTTTTCACAACCCTCCTTTTGTTGCCGGTCTATTTTTATAAATACTGTATTTCACCATTAACACCGGCTTCATGTAGGTATACACCTACCTGTTCGGAATATGCTGTACAGGCACTAAAAAAATATGGCCCAATCAAAGGCTTATGGCTTGCTATGAAACGAATAGGGCGATGCCATCCCTGGGGAGGAAGTGGATATGATCCGGTGCCATAATGAAATATTACGATATACATACTCATCAACAGCCTTCTGAAACAGATGTGATGGCCATAGTGAATACTATAGTAAGAGACGGAGTGGAGCCAAATTCTTCCCGTTATTGTTCGTATGGTATTCACCCATGGTATATATATAACATTAAGGAGCAAATGATGGAGTTAGAAAAATATGCTGTTTTACCTAATACTATGGCAATAGGCGAGGCTGGGTTAGACAAGATGATCGATCAGGAGTTTTCTATACAGCAAGATGTTTTTCTTAAGCAAGCCAACTTAGCTGAAAAAGTACAAAAACCTCTTATTATACATTGTGTGAAGGCTTGGGCTGAATTATTAGCTGCTCAAAAGGTGATAAATCCTTACATGCCCTGGATTATCCATGGTTTTAGAGGAAAACCCGAATTAGCTGAACAATTAATAGAGCATGGTTTTTATCTGTCTTTCGGGCAAAATTTCAACTCCGAATCTTTAAGATTAGCGTGGCCTGCTCATTTCTTAGCCGAAACTGATGATAAAGAAATTAAAATTACTGAAGTCTATGCGCATATCGTAGATGTGCTTCAGCTCCCTATAGATGTAGTTGCCTCAAAGTTAGCAGAAAATAGCCGAAAGTTATTTGCATTGTAGAAATCAAGGTCGTACCTTTGTCACCATTCTAATTAATACGTTATAATGTAATACGATGAATTTTGTAGAAGAATTAAGATGGAGAGGCATGATCCAGGATATGATGCCAGGAACAGACGAACAGTTACAAAAAGGAGTTACATCTGCTTATATAGGCTTTGACCCAACAGCTGATTCATTACATATTGGCCATCTGGTAAGTGTTATGATATTGAAACACTTTCAACGTGCCGGACACCGCCCCATTGCTTTGATAGGTGGTGCGACAGGTATGATTGGTGACCCGTCATTGAAATCTGCTGAGCGTAACTTATTGGATGAAGCAACTCTTCGTCATAATCAGGAAAGTATAAAGAAGCAATTAGCTAAGTTTCTTGATTTCGATTCCGATGCTCCTAATGCAGCTAAGTTGGTTAACAACTATGATTGGATGAAAAACTATTCTTTTCTGGAATTTATCCGTGATATAGGTAAACATCTTACGGTAAACTATATGATGGCAAAAGATTCTGTAAAGAAGCGTTTGAACGGTGAATCAAATACCGGATTGTCTTTTACTGAATTCTCTTACCAGCTATTACAAGGATACGATTATCTATATTTATATCAAAATGAAGGTGTTCGCCTCCAAATGGGTGGTTCTGACCAATGGGGAAATATAACAACCGGAACAGAATTGATTCGTCGTATTTTAGGTTCTGAAGCTGAAGCTTATGCTTTGGTTTGCCCACTTATAACAAAAGCTGATGGTGGTAAATTCGGAAAAACGGAATCGGGCAATGTATGGTTGGACCGCCGCTATACTACTCCATATAAATTCTATCAGTTTTGGTTGAATGTAAGTGATGAAGATGCTGCTAAATTTATCCGTATTTTCACTGCTTTATCGCAGGAAGAAATAGTAGCATTGGAAAAAGAGCAGGCAGATGCTCCACATTTGCGCCCACTACAGAAACGTCTTGCAAAAGAAATCACAGTAATGGTTCATTCCATAGAAGATTATGATGCTGCTGTGGAAGCTTCAAATATATTATTTGGTAATTCAACAGCTGATTCATTAAAGAAATTGGATGAAGAAACATTACTGGCTGTATTTGAAGGGGTGCCTCAATTTGAAATTTCGCGCGATGAATTAGGTGCAGGTGTGAAAGCAATTGATCTTTTAACGGAAAATGCTGCCGTATTCCCATCCAAAGGTGAAATGCGTAAATTAGTACAGAGTGGTGGTGTAAGTCTGAATAAAGAAAAATTAGAAGATCAGGATCTCATGATCAATACATCTTCATTGCTAAATGACAAGTATCTGTTAGTTCAAAGAGGTAAAAAGAACTATTATCTACTGATCGCTAAATAAAGAATAGACACTATAATATATCAGGCACAGATTCAGCAATGTTTGCAAAGTCTGTGCCTTTTTGTATTCCCACTTACATTAATATATTAATTTATGAGAACATCTATCCTCCTGATTACAGCATTATTGCTCTCTCTTTGCGGAAATGCTCAAACTAAAAATTTTCATGATTTTACAGTGAAAACTATTGACGGTGAAACGCTTCCTTTATCTACTTTTAAAGGGAAGAAAATCCTTGTGGTCAATGTTGCCTCTAAATGTGGGCTTACACCCCAGTATGCCGAATTACAAACCCTATATGAGAAATACGGGCCTGATAAATTTACCATTATCGGATTCCCATCCAATAATTTCAAAGGACAGGAGCCAGGAACTAATGAAGAAATAAAAGAATTCTGTAGTCTCACCTATGGCGTCACTTTCCCTATGATGGCAAAAGTCGAGGTTGTCGGAGAAGAAATAGCTCCAGTTTATAAATGGTTAACACAGAAAAGCGAAAACGGAAAAGAAGATGCCGAAGTAAGCTGGAATTTCCAAAAGTTTATGATAGATGAGAATGGAAATTGGGAAGGCTATGCGAAACCTGCGGTCAAGCCTCTTTCTGAGGAGATTACATCATGGATTGAACAGTAATAATATAGCAGATAGTAGGGTTAATCGGAAAAAACAAAGAAAATATTTGCATCCTTAAAATTAATTCCTACCTTTGCATCGCTTTAAATAAAGCGCCGGATTGTCTCATGGTGTAATGGTAGCACTGCAGTTTTTGGTTCTGCCTGTCTAGGTTCGAATCCTGGTGAGACAACTCAACTTAAAAAAGTTCCGAAAGCATTGCTGACGGAACTTTTTTTGTTATCTTGTACCACGAAAAGACCAATAGATTTTATTTATGTATCGTGTAGTAGGACTACTATTGTTGTTAACTTTTCAATTTCATACGTTGGGCGCAGAAACTCAATGGAATTCATTTGTTATAAACTTTAAGAAAGATCTTTTTGGCCGGGGTGGTCAAACCTGGCAGATTAAGGCTTATGATAAGAATCATATTTTCTTTGGGAATAAGAACGGATTATTACATTATAATGGTGATAGCTGGCAACTTTTTCCATTTGTAAATGGTTCCGATGTGCGTTCAGTTTATATCTCAGAAAATCAGAAACGGATATATGCAGGAGGCGAAAGTGAATTCGGATATTTTGAACCCGATCATACTGGGCAATTGATTTATACTCCACTTTCTCAGGTTTTTTATCAAAATAATCATTTATACGGCGGTTATTGGGGCGTATTCGAACTGGATAATATGATCTATTATGTTTCCGACAGACATGTGGTGAAGCAGATAAACGATGTTTTAACTGCCATTGAGTCCGACTTTAAGATCGACTGTTCTGCCGTTATTAATGGTATCTTATATGTCGGTACTTTTAATGGTATATGGATGTTGGTTGGAAATACATGGATGCCCGCACAAGGTGGTGAAGTCTTACATAATAAATCTATTCGCGCGATCGTTCCCTATAAAAACGGTTTTTTGGCTGCAACAGCCTTTGATGGCCTTTACTATGGAGATTCCAATAGTATACAACCATTTATCACGGGGGGTGAAGAATTTATGCACGACAATGGAGTCTTTTCCATGACAGCGACTGATAAGAAAATAGCTGTCGGCACCATTCACAAAGGGCTTCTTCTTATTGATACCGAAACCGGAAAAAGAAGTTATTACAATGATCAGAATGGCCTTCAGAACAATACTGTTCTTTCCGTTTGCTTTGACAAAGCAGAAGGATTATGGCTTGGGCTTGATAATGGGATCGACTATATTTCGCTTCAAACTTCTCTTACAAATTTATATACCAATCCTTATTCGAAAGGTGCAGGGTATGCTGCCCTTATACATGACAATGTACTTTATCTTGGCACAAATCGTGGATTGTTCTATACCCCTTCACCGGTTGTCATGGGAGAAAACGCTGTTAATCCCCAATTGGTCCCCGAGCTGAGTGGGCAGGTATGGGGATTGGAAAAAATAGGTGATGAAATATTTTGCCTTCACGATAAAGGGCTTTATCTGCTTAAAGGAAACACGGTGGAGGCAATTCCCGGATTTCGGGGAGCCTTGATATGCTATCCGTTTGACTCAGATCCTGATCGGTGTTGGATAGGTTCCTATGATGGCCTGTTTCTTATTCAAAGAAAGAATGGGAAATGGAATATTACCAATCGGGTAGATAATATAACGAACTGGATGAAGAATGCTATGTTTGAAAGCCCCTATGTTGTGTGGGTACGTAATACAAATGAAGGCATGACGCAAATTGAATTGGACTCTATTACCCTTCAACGTAAGGATACTAAGGTTTTTAATCAAACCAATAGCTTTGAATCGATCCAGAATTTATATGTACACAAGGTTTTTGGTGAAGTACGCTTTTCTACACTTTCAGGTATATATCTTTATGACGCATCTTCCGGGCAGATCGTGGAAGACCAGGTACTGGAAGCTTTTCTTCTTCCGGGAAAAAGTTACTCAAAACTTGTTGATGTGGATAATACCCTATATGCTTTATCTCCGGATATGATACAAGCTATTCGGTTTTCAAACGGTATACCTATTGATGCGATGAATTTCCCATTTGATGGTTCTCAGGTTGATTTTATTAGAGCTTATGAAGCACTTACGGGGTTGAATGATAGTATAGCTATCATACCGAATGAATATGGTTTTGCTCTCTTAAATACCGGAATGTCTGCTACTGTAGAAAGGAAAGACCTGTTTATACAAAATGTATATACTTCTTATCCCAAAGATTCATTGCTTTATACGGATAATATTGCCGGTTGGAATTCTGTTCCAAAAATTTCATACGGGCATAATTCTTTACGTTTTGAGTATGCTATGCGTTCTTTTGGAAAATCTACCCCAGTTGAATATCGCTATCGATTATTACCGGATGATTTATGGTCGGAACCAACTGAGGCAACCGTAAAGGAGTATAGTAACTTGCGCGAAGGTGATTATACTTTTGAGGTGGAAGCTATCATGCCAAATGGGTATACAACTTTGCAGTGGTATGACTTTACCATATCACCTCCGTGGTATCGTTCCATTTATGCCTGGATTATTTATTTCTTTTTGTCGATAGGCTTGCTTTACCTTATTTATATTTTAGAAGATCGCCGGATTACGCGGAAACGAAAAGCAGCTCTGGAGCAAAAGGAACAGGAAATGCTTCTCAAAGAGAAAGAATATGCCCGGGAACGCCTTCGTACTGAACAGGAAATCATCGAATTGAAAAATGAAAAGCTTGAACAAGAGCTTACGTTTAAGAGTCAGGAAATGGCCAATCTGATGATGCACTTTTCTCGTAAAAACGAAATATTGATATCCATAAAGGAGCAACTGTCAAAAATCACGGGTGAAATGAAAGGGGATGGTATGGCAAAAACAAAACGTATGCTTTTTGCCCTTAATAATACCATTGATACCAATATTGAATCTGATGATGCTTTGAAACGTTTTGAAGAGCAGTTTAATCTTGTCCATAATAATTTTATGAAAAAGGTGCGTGAGAAGCACCCCGATTTAACCACAGGTGAAATAAAGATGTGTGCCTATGTGAAAATGGGCCTTTCATCCAAAGAAATGGCGCCCCTTATGAATATCTCTGTTCGAGGCGTCGAAACACTTCGCTATCGCTTACGAAAAAAGATGGATCTCGAACGGGAAGATAGTTTGACGGAGTATTTGAATACATTTTCTTGATACTTTCGGACTAATGATTTCAACTGTTCTGGTTTTTCTTTATTGTTTTAAATTGAAAAATATTTAAAAATGATTGTGACGAAGGTAGAGACAGGGCTTGCCCTGTCTTTGAATGAAACAACGCATTGATTTAATAGAAATTGTTTACTCGAAGACAGGGCAAGCCCTGTCTCTACTACGTTGTCCTCAAATCTACAATATAACATTATTCAGTACTTATGTATAGGACAAAAACATCTAATCATTTTCCACAAAATATTTAATTGTTTTTCCAAAAACGTCTAATACTTTTTTCCGAAACATCTAATCGTTTTATCTGAAGCATGTACATCTTTTTTTCTTACATAAATAAGCCTTTTTAACTATCTGCTGAATGAATAATAGGGTGAAATATGATAGAAAAACTACAATAATAGAATGTTGCATCAACCTCTCGTAATTCACTTTTATTTACACATAATATGTATAAATTTACTTTATGTTGTTTAGCATAAAATATTAATATGCTAATAATTAAGAATTTATATTTTAATGACGTATTGCTGACGTATTTATTTTTGTTAATTGACGTATTTGCGAATAGGCTAAAAATGAATTTGGCTCATCAGGATAGCCTATGTTTGCACCAGTTGAATATGTCAATCTAAATTTGATAATTTATGAGAAAGTTAATCACGTGTGTATTTTTGTTAGCCACTGTTTTTGGGGTGTACGCGCAAAACGTACAAATAAAAGGTGTGGTTGTATCGGGTACGGACAATGAGCCGCTACCAGGCGTAAACGTAGTTGTAAAAGGAACTACTAATGGATCTATGACCGATATTGACGGTCAATTCTTTTTGAATGCTCCCGACGGGAGTACATTATCCCTTTCTTATATAGGTTTTAAACCACAAGAAGTAAGAGCGAATGCATCAACCACAATGCAGATCGTTATGCAGGAAGACTCTGAGCTACTTGATGAAGTAGTAGTAGTAGGTTATGGTGTACAAAAGAAAAGTGTGGTTACTGCTGCGATTAGTAGTGTAAAAGCAGAAGATTTAGGAAAAGTAACTCCAACACGTCTTGAGAATGTATTGAAAGGCCAGGTTTCAGGTGTACAGGTTAGTACTCAATCAGGACAACCCGGTGCAGATGCCAACGTTCGTATTCGTGGTATCGGTACGATCAATAATGCATCTCCGTTATATATTATTGACGGTATGGCAATTGACGGTGGACTTCGTAACCTTAACCCGACAGATATCGAATCTATCGAAGTATTGAAAGATGCTGCTTCTGCAGCAGTATATGGAGCACGTGCAGCGAATGGAGTTGTATTGGTTACAACCAAAAGCGGACGCAGCGGAAAACCTCGTATTAGCTATGATGTAAATATCGGTTTCCAAAACCCATGGAGAAAGAAAGATGTGCTTAATGCGGAACAATACATGTTGTATCGTAACGATATGAGCATAAATGGAGGTGGTGCAGCTGTTTATTCAGACTCTGACATCACTGCGGCTCGTAATGGCCAAACAGTTAACAATAACTGGCAGGACGAAGTATTTAATAAGAATGCGCCTGTAGTAAATCACCAGGTAAGTATAAACGGTGGTAATGATAAAGGTACTTATTATATTTCATTAGGTTACTTCGATCAGGAAGGTCTTATCGGTGGTAATTATGGTGTTTCAAATTATGACCGTTGGACAATTCGTTCCAATAATACGTATGAAGTATTGAATGCTGAAAAAGAAAGAAGCTTCTTAAATAAAGTAGTTGTTGGAAGTAATATCAGTTATGCGAGAGCAAAAAGAGTAGGTGTACCCGGTGGTGCAAACTCTGAGTTCGGTTCAGTTCTGGGTAGTGCTATCACTATGTCTCCCTTGGTGGATGTATATGCAACAGAAGCAGAAGCAGCTCAGATCCTAAACGATCATCCTTATGCTGTTACAGATAAAAACGGACGTGTATTTTCTCTTCCTCCGGGAGGTTTCCAGGAAATCGTGAATCCTATGGCTTTATTAAACAGACCAACTAAAACAAAAGACAACGAAGATAAATTTATCGGTTCTTTCTATGCAGAAGTAGATGTATTGAAGGGATTAAAATTTAAGACAAGCTACGGTTTTGACCTTGCATTCTGGGGTAGCGACGGATACAATTTCCCTTATTACCTGTCTTCTATGAACAGATTGGAAAATACGTATGATACCAGTGTTACTTCCAGTATGAACAGAGGTTTCACCTGGCAGATTGAAAACGTGTTAACCTATAATTTTGCAGTAAACACGATCCATCAGTTTAATGTGATGGTTGGACAATCCGGACGGAAAAGCTCAACTCGTGCTTTATCCGGTACTGATTATGACCTATTGGCTTATGATCCCTATATGGCAACGATCAATTCTGCTGTTGCAGACCGCGAACGTGAAAGAACGACAGGAAGTACATCTATAAGTACATTGGCTTCTTATTTCGGACGTATCGACTATAATTTTGATGAAAAATATATGTTCCAGGCAACTGTTCGCCGGGATGGTTCTGATAAATTCGGTGTGAATAATAAGTGGGGTGTATTCCCATCAGTTTCGGCCGGATGGAATGTTACCAACGAAGCCTTTATGGAAGGTCGTCCTATGTGGTTAGATTACATGAAATTACGTGCCAGCTGGGGTATTAACGGTAATCAGAACATCGATGCTTTTGCCTATGCAAGTTTGATGGATGGTGGACAGAACTACTATTTTGGTACTGGATCATCGCAATATATGCAATATGGTGTAAGTGGCGGACGTTTGTCTAACCCTGATTTGAAATGGGAAGAATCTAAACAAACAGATATAGGTTTGGATATGCGCTTTTTGAAAAACGCACTTTCATTTACATTTGATTATTATTCCAAGAAAACAGATGGTATGTTGAAATCACAACCAATCCCGGGTTATGTAGGAAGAACAGCTCCTATCACCAATGCCGGTGAAATGAAAAACTGGGGTCTTGAGTTTGATTTGGGTTATCGCTTCAATGTATCTGATTTTTCATTTGGCGTGAAAGCGAATGCTTCGTATATGAACACAAAATTGATTGATTTAGGTGTACCACAGGGAGAAGAATCATGGGGTAGTTCCGGTGCTGCTGGTGTAGATAACTTTATCTATGCGACAAATGGTATGCCTTGGCCTTACTTCTATGGATGGAAAACTGATGGTATTCTGCAAAACCAGGCAGAAGCAGACGCTTACAATTCAAAATTTGGAACTACAGCTGTTCCGGGAGATGTTCGTTTCCAGGATATTAGTGGAGAAGATGGTGTGCCAGATGGAAAGATCGATGATAAAGACCGTACTAAGATTGGACGCGGTGTTCCTGACTGGACGTATGGCCTTACACTGAATGCTGCTTGGAGAGGATTTGATTTCTATGCATTCTTCCAGGGTACTGTAGGCAGCGATATTTTTGATATCTCACAACGTGCTGATATTCCTGCAGCAAACCGTCCGGCATGGGTACTTGACAGATGGACAGGTGAAGGAACTTCCAATAAAATCCCGCGGGCTACTTCAGTGGATACAAACCGTAACTGGCGTTCTTCTGACTTATATGTAAAGAATGGTGATTATTGCCGTTTGAAAAATATCCAGCTTGGATATACTTTGCCTACTTCTATTGTAAGCAAGGCAGGTGTAGAAAACCTTAGATTATTTGTGGCAGCAGAAAACCTGATTACATTCACCAGTTATAAAGATGGTTTCGATCCTGAAATCGGAGATAGTGAAGGTAACGGTAAAAACAACCAGGGTATGGATAAAGGAAACTATCCTCAGGCTCGTACATTCCAGTTTGGAGCAAGTATAACTTTCTAATCTAAAATAGAATACATAATGAAAAAGAATATAATATCATATTTGGCAGCAGGGGCCATTCTATTCAGCCTCGGCTCATGCGGAGACGACTTCCTGACAGTAAGATCTTCGAATAAATTGGAAGCAGGCGGCCCAGCAACACAACAGGCAATCGAACAAAGTATTGCGTCTGCTTATCAGATTCTGACCATGGAATCGTATGCAAATGGTTATAATAGTACCGTTTTGATCGGTGATTTGCGTTCCGATGACCTTTTTAAAGGAGGTGGTGATGCAAATGATCAGAATACTCTGTATTTCTTGTCTCAATTCAACAATACCCCGAGTGATGTGCCAAATGGCTGGTGGGGTGTTTATTTTACAGGATTAAGCCGTACTAATGGTGTTATAGTTTCCTGTGAAAATGCAGTTGATGGAACGCCGGAAGCCATCAACCGTTTATCCGCAGAAGCCTATGGATTGCGTGCCTATTTTGTGCACCAATTATGGAAGCAATGGGGAAATATTCCTTATTTTGAAGGTGAATTGGAATCTCCTTATTTTGCAAAACAGCTGACAGCTGATGAAATCTATCAGAAGATCATGCAAAATATAGATTATGCATTGGAAGGTAATAAATTACCGGATGCAGTATCCGGAAGAGAAACCGGACGTGTAACAGCATCCATGGTTAAAATGCTTAAAGCACGTGTGGTGATGTATCAAAAAGATCAATCCAGATACAACGAGGTACTGGCAGATATGGTATCTATTATCAATAATCCGGCATTCGGTTTGATGGATAATCTGGAGGATGTGTTCCTGCCTACTGGTGAGTTCTGTAAAGAATCTATTTTTGAATCAAACCAGCTTCCTGAAGGAAGAACCTGGAGTGGTGGATGGAATGGTTATGGAACGAACCTTCCTGCATTTATTTCTCCGAATGACTTGAAAGATCCTTCAGGCGTATTTATCGGAGGTTGGGGATTTGCTCCTGTTCGTCCTTCTGCCTATGAAATGTTTTCACCGGATGATACGCGTAGAGATGCCAGTATTAACGACTTCCGTAATAAAGAAGTTTATAAATATAATGTACGTTTCCAGGATACCGGCTTTTTCTTACGTAAATATGCGGCACGTAAAGAGTGTAACAATGTTATCTCTGGTGATAAAGACTTGAACTTTGATAACAACCTTCGTATTTACCGTTTGGCAGAAGCCTATCTGAATGCAGCCGAACTGATTGTTGGTGGCGCTACTGCTGCCGGAGCTCAATCGGCACAATTCTACCTGGATACTGTACGTAAACGTGCATTTGGAGATAAATTCGAACAAAACAAAGTGGATGCTACTTTGGAAAATATCAAGCACGAACGTCACCTTGAATTTGTTGGTGAAGGACTTCGTTATTGGGACTTGGTAAGATGGGGTGACGCTGCAGCAGTGTTGACCGAAAATCTTCCTGAATTTTCATCAGTTCGTACCTGGGATCCGGCTACTGATAAATATTTGCCTATATCACAAAGTGAAATAGACAAAACAAAAGGGATGGGTGAATTCGAATTGAAACAAAACCCTTATTGATATATACTTAAATAAAAGTTGTGTTATTGATATATAAATAAAAGGAAACAGGTTGCTCATCTGTGGATGAGATAAGCAGATTGGGCAACCTGTACTTATTATAAAAGAAAGAGGGAACGAGAAAATAAAATACCATGAAAATTATACAATTACTATTACTATCTGCTTGTTTGCTTTTTGCTTCTTGTACACAAGTATCTGAATCGCCGGATAAATCAATAGAGGTAAAGATAGGTCATTTGCTTGCTCAAATGACACTGGAAGAGAAGATCGGGCAAATGAATCAAATTAGTCCATGGGGAGACCCGGCACGTGTGGCTGAACAGGTACGGAAAGGTGAAATTGGTTCTGTGCTTAATGTTATAGATCCGGTAGCATTAAATGCATTACAGCAAGTGGCAATGGAAGAATCTCGCCTGAAGATACCTTTGATGGTTGGACGGGATGTGATTCATGGATTCAAAACAATTTTCCCTATTCCATTGGGACAAGCTGCTTCTTTTAATCCTCAGATGATAGAAGAAGGAGCACGAATTGCAGCTATTGAAGCTGCATCTGCAGGAATTCATTGGACCTTTGCACCGATGATTGATATTGCACGCGACCCACGGTGGGGGCGTATAGCTGAAAGTTTGGGTGAAGATACCTATCTGACATCTGTATTAGGTGCAGCTATGGTACGCGGGTTTCAGGGAGAAGACCTGAGCGACCCGAGTTCGATAGCTGCCTGTCCAAAGCATTTTGTTGGATATGGAGCTGCGGAAGGAGGACGCGATTATGCATCGACCTTCATCCCCGAACGTACATTACGTAATGTTTATCTACCACCTTTTGAAGCTTCTGTAAAAGAAGGCGCAGCAACCTTTATGACCTCCTTTAATGATAATGACGGAGTTCCTTCCACAGGAAATAGATTTATTCTTGAGCATGTGTTGCGTAAAGAATGGGGATTCGACGGTTTTGTTGTATCCGATTGGGCTTCCGTAAAAGAAATGATCCCTCATGGATTTGCAAAAGACGATAAGGAAGCTGCAGAAAAAGCAATTAATGCAGGCGTCGATATGGAAATGGTGAGTGGTACCTATGTTGACCATATAAAACAATTGCTGGAAGAAGGAAAAATAAAAATATCTACCATTGATACTGCGGTTCGCAATATACTCCGAATCAAATATCGTTTAGGTCTTTTTGATCATCCTTATGTAGATGTGAGTAAGCCTTCTGTCATTTATGCTGAAAACCATTTGCAGAAAGCAAAAGAAGCAGCAATAGAATCCGCTATCCTGCTGAAAAATGAAGATAATATATTACCTCTTACGGATAAAGTGAAAACTATTGCTGTAATAGGCCCGATGGCAGATGCAGCACATGATCAGCTGGGCACATGGATCTTTGATGGGGATAAGAATTATACACAGACACCTTTGCAAACCCTACGGAAAGAATATGGTGATAAAGTACGTATTCTTTATGCACAGGGGACTCAATATAGCCGTGACAGAAGTACGGAAGGGATTGCTGCTGCTGTAGCAGTAGCACGTCAGGCAGATGTAGTATTAGCATTTGTCGGTGAAGAAGCAATCCTCTCGGGCGAAGCACATAGCCTGGCAGATCTGAATCTCGTAGGCGCTCAAAGTGAATTGATTGCTGCCGTAGCAAAAACAGGTACACCGGTAGTTACAGTGGTGATGGCTGGCCGTCCGCTCACAATAGAACGGGATGCAGATAATTCAAAAGCTGTACTCTACAATTTCCATCCCGGAACAATGGGAGGTCCTGCTATTGTAGATCTCTTATTTGGTAAAGCAGTTCCGAGCGGTAAGCTTCCGGTTACTTTTCCACGTATGGCAGGACAAATACCTCTTTATTACAGCCATAATAATACGGGTCGTCCATACAATGGTAATGAAACCTTATTGGATGGTATTGCATTAGAAGCCGGACAAACCTCTTTAGGAAATACATCTTTCTATCTGGATGCCGGCAATTACCCTTTATATCCATTTGGATACGGCTTATCATATACTACATTCGAATATGATAACCTCAAGGTTTCGGCAGAGAAATTAAAAACAACCGATGTGATGACAGTTAGTTGTGATATTACCAATACCGGTAAATATAATGGAACAGAAATAGTTCAATTATATATTCAGGATTGCTTTGGTTCGGTTACCCGTCCGGTAAAAGAGCTAAAAAGATTTACCCGTCTTCCATTGAAGGCCGGAGAAAAGCAAACAATCACTTTTGACCTTCCAATACAAGACCTGGCTTTCTATAATATCGATATGAAGAAAGTTGTAGAACCGGGCGATTTCAATCTGTGGGTTGGAACAAATAGCCAGGAAGGCCTGAAGGCTACATTTGTGATTGAATAATATATGCAAATTAATAATATGTGTAAGGTAGATTTAAGGTTTAGATTTAGATTTTGAGGTTAACAAATTTATGAGTATGCCGGAAGGAACAACTGTTGGGAAACAGATACCTTCCGGCTTTTTATATCCAACTTTTTGCCTCAACACTTGCAGGAATCGATTTTTAGTCGTAATATTGCACCCGATTTCAGAGAAATACTCTGATCAGGTCCCATAGCTCAGTTGGTTAGAGCACCTGACTCATAATCAGGGAGTCCTTGGTTCAAGCCCAAGTGGGACCACAATTTATTAAGCAATTACACATAAGTGTGATTGCTTTTTTGTTTAGGACTATAGTCTTTGGGAAATTTGGTCAAAAGAGTTTGTTTGAAGAGCAATTATAAAATAGTGGCGGAGTCTTAATTTTGTCCAGTGGCTTTCCACAGATTATTGCTATCTTTGCATTTCGAATTTAAGCAATATGATTATGGAGCATCCTTTGCATATACACAATACATTATCAAGGAAGAAGGAACAATTTGTTCCATTGCATGAACCACATGTGGGCATGTATGTCTGCGGGCCTACGGTTTATGGCGATGCGCATTTGGGACATGCACGTCCGGCGATAACTTTTGACCTCCTGTTTCGCTATCTGAAGCATTTGGGGTATAAAGTACGTTATGTGCGTAATATTACGGATGTGGGACATCTGGAACATGATTCGGATTGTGGGGAGGATAAGATTGCTAAAAAAGCACGCTTGGAACAACTGGAGCCAATGGAAGTGGTGCAATATTATCTTAACCGGTATCATCAGGCTATGAAGGATTTGAATGTTCTTCCTCCAAGCATCGAACCACAGGCTTCCGGTCATATTATCGAACAGATTGCTTTGGTAAAGGAAATCATTGATAATGGCTTTGCTTATGAAAGTGAAGGATCGGTGTATTTTGATGTAGAGAAATACGATCAACATCATGATTATGGTATTCTTTCAGGACGTAATATTGAAGATATGATCAATACTACCCGTTGTCTGGAAGGACAGGAGGAAAAGCGGAATCCGATAGATTTTGCTTTATGGAAAAAGGCACAACCGGAACATATTATGCGTTGGCCTTCACCCTGGAGTGACGGTTTTCCCGGCTGGCATTGCGAATGTACTGCGATGGGAAAGAAGTATCTGGGAGAACATTTTGATATACATGGGGGAGGAATGGATCTGATCTTTCCGCATCATGAATGTGAAATTGCTCAATCGGTAGCCTCGCAGGGAGATGATATGGTACGTTACTGGATGCATAATAATATGATTACTGTAAATGGGCAGAAGATGGGTAAGTCGCTTGGTAACTTTATCAATCTGGAAGAATTCTTTACAGGAAACCATAAGATGCTGGCGCAGGCCTATTCACCTATGACAATCCGTTTCTTTATTTTGCAAGCACACTATCGCAGCACGGTTGATTTCAGTAATGAGGCTTTACAGGCTTCCGAAAAAGGCCTGGCACGATTAATGGATGCATATAATGCATTAGCAAAGATTGATGCCGGAGATGTAACAACAGTTGATATTGCCGGTTTACGTGCCAAATGTTACGAAGCATTGAACGACGATCTTAACTCACCGATTGTTATCTCTCATCTGTTTGACGCGGCACGTGCTATAAACACCGTAAAAGACGGAAAAGGAACTCTTTCGGCTGTCGACTTACAAGAATTGAAAGATGTATTCAATCTTTTCCTTTTCGGTATTTTAGGTATGAAAAACGAAGCATCTACAGGCGAAGGCAGCAATGAGGCTTTCGGTAAAGCTGTAGACCTGCTCTTATCTATCCGTCAGCAAGCAAAAATAAATAAAGACTGGGCTACCTCCGATAAAATCCGTAACGAACTCACCGAAATGGGATTTGAAATTAAGGATACAAAGGATGGGGCGGAGTGGAAACTTCATTAACGATTAACGTTTAACGATTAGTGATTAATGACATGGATTCTATAAACACTAATCGTTAAGCGTTAATCATTAATCGTTAATAAAATGACTATAAACGAATTTCTTCAAGGCGATAAATTTGCCCTTATGGCTGGGATTGAGCTTACAGAGGTAGGAAATGGTTACGCCAAAGCTCGTATGGAGATACAGCCGATGCACCTGAATGGAGGTGGTGTATGCCAGGGAGGAGCTATCTTTACTTTGGCTGATCTGGCTTTTGCTGCGGCTACGAATAGTCATGCACGTTTGACTTTCTCTATTACTTCCAGTATAAATTTCTTTAAATCTGAAAGTAAGGGATTCCTTTATGCAGAGGCACGGGAGGTTTTTGACCATAAACGCCTGGCTAATTGTGAAGTAAAAGTTACCAATGAATCAGGTGAATTAATTGCTACTTTCAATGGAACAGGATATCGAAAGGATACTGCATTGCCTTTTGAACCTATTCAATAATTTAAATTTCTACATCATTTTATCTTCTCCGCTCTCTGGCTTTTGCTTTTGCTTCAGCTTCTTTGGCTTTGCGTGCAGCATTGGCAGCTTTTTCTTTCTCTCTACGGAGTTGAGCGGCAGCACGTTCTTTCTCCTTACGTTCTTTTTCACGCTGTTTCAGGCGGGCTTTATTCTCTTTCTCCTTTTGTTTGCGGAGTTGTTCCTGTGCCTTCAGACGAGCTTTCCGATCCGCTTCGGCCTGTTTTAATTTGGCTTTCCGGTCAGCTTCAAGTTGTTTTTCCTGTTCTTCTTTTGCTTTCAGGATGGCTTCTTCCTCCTCTTTTTGCTTCTGAAGGGCCGCTTCACGTTCTTTTGCTTCCTGTTCTTTCAGGGCTTGCTCTTCAGCTTCGCGGGCAGCTTTTTCCGCCGCTTCCTGTTTACGGATTTCTTCTATATCTTTCAATGTCAAACCTTCATCTTCCACAGGGGGTAGGTAGACAGGTATGCTATCAGAAGGAGTGACTAAAGAATCCGAAGGAATCACAACACTGTCTATTGGAGCCACCAAGGAATCACCCTGCAATTGCAAAGTATCTTTTCCTGCTTGTATAGATATGCTATCTACAACTTCAGGAATAATATCTTCTTCCGGTTGTCTTTCAGGAGACGTTGTTTCTGTAGCAGGTGGTGTAAGTGGTGTTTCCTGAATCACTTCCTCTTCAGGAACAGTTTCCTTTTCCGGCGGTGTTACCTGCTGCGTCTCTTGAGGTTGTCCGGTAGCTGCGGCTTCTTCCTCTGCTTCTTGTTCATCGGAGTCCTGACGCAAGCGCCAACGTGCTATCATATCCGGTTGTTCCTCTCCGAATGTTTCTTCAAAGAAGGAGACATATTCATCCAATGTCTTTCCCCGCATCAATGTCTCATAGTTATCTTCTGAAATGGGGAAGACAGACACATCACGGCTCAATGCTGTTGCATATCCATTCGGTCCGTAAATCATCTTGTAATATTGTACAATTTCATCAAAGCTATAGAAACCTGTTATCATAAGCATACTTACAGGTCCAGCTTCTTCGAATGATAGATCCACTTCTTTTACCAGGAAGTTCGCGAAGTTATATGCAGCTACAGCAAAGAGCAGTTGGTTACGATCAATGCTTCCGGTTGGGAATACCAGCATCATACGGTAAGGAACGTTTTTATCCGCAGTGAAGGTGCGTGCAGAATCAGCAGCAGATAATTCTTCCCCTCCAAAGCGGAGATTCCATGTCATACCCCGTATACTTCCCTGTACGAGTGCCCGTCCACGAAGTACGCCTTTTAGCATTTCTCCTGCCAGTTCGCTTACATCAGCGTCGGGGAACTTCTCCAATAAGGCTCTTAATGCTTCCTTAAATCCTTCCACATCCATTGTCTCCACATAGGTCAATGCGTCGAGGAACATATATTTAGGCATCAATTTAGCCAATGGATATTTTTCACTTACTTCTTTATAGTTACGGCGAACAGCATTTACATCTCCTGCAAGATAGCGGTCATAAGTTTCCTGATAAAGAGAATCCTGTACGACATCCATCATGCGGATATTATATTCGTAATTCGGATCGGCTACAGCTATAGCGTAATCGCTTTCCGGATAGGTAGCCATTAATTTTTGTTTGTAAGTTTCTGCAAGTGCAGTATTTCCCAGACGTTTTGCCATCAGGAATACCTGATAAAAGCTTTCCAGTTTATGTTCATTATCCGGGAATCGGCGTTCCAACTCTTCGAAAGCGGCGATCGACAAAGGAAGATCTTCCAGTTTATCCTTATAGATCATTGCCATATTGAACAATCCATCCTCAATAATCACATTGGATGCTTCAATATCTTCCGGTGTAAGAGGTAATTGCTGAATATAATATTCACGGGTCTTCGGATCATCCGAAAGGCCTGAACCTGCTTCTTCTGACTCTCCTTCTGCTGTTTCGATCGGATTACCTTGTTCATCCACCAATTGCTCAGTTTGCTGATCTTCGGAAGAGGTTTCTTCCTGCCCCGGTTCATCAAAGGTAGAGAATGACTTTTTGAGCCGTCGCCAGTCATCTTCCAACGGACGCCTTCCCCATTTACGCTGGAACTGTGTCTTTCCCTGAGATACGGTTTGTGGATTATAGAAATAGAATGAACCGTCTCCGGATGCTGTAGGAACCTGAATTGTTGAACCTTCTGTTCCGGGCCGGGTATCAATTCCTGATCCTTGGGCATCCTGTTCTGCTAGAAAAGCTTCTTTCTCCGCTTCTTTTTTTGCATCTTCCTCTTCTTTGATAACCTGTGCAATAATTTTATCGATTACAACAAGTCGTTCCTCTTCGGGCATACGGGCAATAGTCTGTAAACTATCCTGTAAATGAACAGCTTCTACGTGTATTACCAGTTCATCCAGAATGGAGGAAAGTTTGGATATGCGTTCATATTCTTTATATTCTTTCCGTATACCAGCTAATGCTCCGCTGAAATGAGGTTGAGCTTTTACATAATCACCCATTTTGAAGTAGATATCCCCCAGGCGAATCTGTGCGATAGCTTTATCCATACCGTTCTGCGTACTCTTTTCTACAGCCTTCTCGTAGTTTACAATAGCATTGGTAGTGTCTTCACGGTTTATATAAATATTTCCAATAGCATAATACACCTGGTCCAGATAATCCTTGTTCTTATCTTTTTTTGCCATGCGTTCAAGCATCTTGATCATCTTCTGGTAGTTACTACCAGCGAAAACCTCTGTTTGGCGTATACGGGCTGCAAACTCTAATTCGTAAGGAGGACTGGCTTTGGCAACCTGTGAAAACATAGTATAAGCCAGTTCATTATGCCCCTGGTCGGAATATATCTGTCCCAGAAGATATTTCATACGTGTACGTTGCAACTTGCTTTTTTCTCCCTTTATAGCTGTTTGCAAATAGGGAATTGCCTCTTCAAAACGTTGTTCTTTTATCAGGTAGTCAGCATTTACAGCCGCATATTGTTTCTGGCTTTTCTTTGGAATACCGTTAAGATTTAGCTTCTTAAGGATATCTTCAGTTTCATATAACCACCCTAATTCAGCGTAAGAGCGAGCCTGCCACAGGCGCGCTTCGGCTACTACTTCAGGTTCGGTCGCATAATGACGCGCGATATAGGAGAACGTAGCTGCTGCCTGAAGGAAATCTGCATTGTAGAATTGTGCTTGGCCAAGCATCAACCAACTGTTTTTCAGGAAAGGGTTATATTCTTCCTGTTCCTGTAATTTAACCTGTTTAGGGTCATTTCGCCAACCGGGTTTACGTTGAGGTTTTGCCTTGATAGAGTGGAGTTTAATAGCTTTGTTACTTTTTTCAATCGCACGGTCGAAAGGGCCGCCCGGTGTTTCTTTGTCTTTCGGTTGCGCGCTGATAGGATACATATAGATCATATCCGTATATGTCTCTTTATACCCTTTTTGCATTGTCTCCAGATTTTCATCAAAAGCCATCTTCCCGTTATAATAAATATTATACCGGGTGGTAAAAGAGTGATAAAAGCGGGTCGCCTTTGTGTTCTTACGCGTACTACACGAGAACAAAAGGAGAAACGCAAACAAAGTTAGTATAAAGTAAAAGCCTTTCTTCATGTTTGTAAAACACGACGCAGCGTGTCTTTACTTTAACGTCGTATGATCTGTTTTATTGCTTTTGCCAATAAAAAGAGAACAACGAGTACGAGGATAATAAATGCCCCGGAAGGAACATTAAATATATAGGAGAATGCAAGGCCTGCGACACAACCTAAAAAGCCAATCCCGATGCTGCCCCAGATGATCTTGCTGAAACTGGAAGTAAATATATTCATAGTAATCTGAGGAAGAGTAAGAAGGCTCATTAACAGCATAATACCTACTAATCGAATTGAGAGAACAATAGTTACAGCAATAAAAAACATCATCACATATTCAATAAGACGGACAGGTAGGCCTTGTGTAACAGCAAAGTCACGGTCGAAAGCCACATATACGATTTCTTTCAGGAAAAGAGCAAATAGAAGAATAAGGCAGCATACAAGCACCCCGATCCATATAATATCCGTAGCAGTGATCGTCAATATATTACCAAATAAAAAGGCAGAAAGGTTAGGAGCATAACCCGGTGTAAGAAATATAAAGATCACCCCCAATGCCATACCCAACGACCAGACGCCGGCAATGGCCGAGTCTTCCCGGATATTCTGCGTTTTACTGGCCCATTCCACACCAAAAGCCGAAAGAACAGAAAAAAGCATAGCCATCCATATCGGATTGGTTCCCATATAAAAACCCAGTCCAAGCCCTCCGAAGGAAGCATGTGTAATGCCTCCACTTATAAAAACCAGGCGGCGTGCTACGACATAGGTTCCTACTATACCACAAGCGATAGCTGTTAGCAGGCTACCCAGCAAAGAATTTTGAAAGAAAGTATATTGTAATATTTCCATTATTCTATATTATTAGCCTTTAAGCCTTTCAAGGCTTTAAGGGCTTTGAAAGCCTTAACCTCTTTAATTGATTAAACTCTCCTCTCTCCAACAATCAAAAAAGCCTCATCCTTCAATTTATCCGGCAGCTCAATGCCCCGTAACTGCAAGCTGCGCAACCATCCGGCAACTTCAGTATCTAATAAGGTATAAAGCACTTCCCTGAATTCTTCAATCATATCTTCTTCATACTCATCAGCTGTTATCCCCCTGAATCGATCAAGGTCTTCATCTTCATAATAATCAATCTTTTTACTCACAGCAGCCAATAAACTATCGCGTTCACATAATTCGTGTTGTCCACAACAAACCTCAGGAATCTCTTGCGCCTCTGGTATTTCTGTGATTTCTCCACGATCCAACATCTGCTGGAACTTCCGGTTGCGAAAATAACCAATCACAGCCGCAATCACTCCTAAAGCTATAAGTCCTAATATTAAATAAAACATCCGATCTATGATTGATAATTTATAATTTAAAAATTTGAAAACCTGCATCTTTCAAGTTTTCCCAATAAAGTGGATAACTCTTGGTTACTACTTCCGGGTCGGCTATTATAATACCTTCCGGACGAACAAGAGAAACAGGAGCAAAAGCCATAGCCATCCGATGATCTTCATAAGTTGCAATCACGGGTTCTGCCTGTGGTTCACATCGTTCTCCGTTCCATTCCAATACGTTATCACTACTTTCTGTCAACTTGTAACCTAGTTTTCCTAACTCGGTAATTAATGCAGCCATTCGGTCGGTTTCTTTGATCTTTAAAGTTTGAAGACCAGAAAAACGAAAAGGAATATTCATTAATACACAGGTAACAGCAAAGGTTTGTGCCAAATCAGGCTCATTTACAAAGTCATATACCAACTTACGGCAACTATTTCCATTTGTTTTCAATAAGACTCCTTCTCTGGTATACGTAGTGCTGATGCCTAATTGAGCAAACACTTTAGCTCCGGCAGCATCCCCTTGTAAACTATTCTTGAATAATCCCAACAGCTCAATCTCTGATCCTTTCGACAATAATGCCATCTGATACCAATAAGAAGCGGCGCTCCAGTCGGACTCTACAGTAAAGGGGACAGGCTGATATTCCTGAGGCATCACTTTTATGGTCTGCCCATTCCATTCAGATTTGACCCCAAATTGGCGCATCAACTCCAATGTCAAATGTATATAAGGACGGGAAATGATCTTACCCTCCAAATGCAGAGTTAATCCATTCTCTGTTAAAGGCCCAATCATCAATAGGGCAGAAATATACTGAGAACTCACATTTCCGGGAAGAGATATTTCACCTCCCTTCAGTGCACTTCCATAAATACGGAGAGGAGGGAAACCTTCTTCTTCCATATACTCAATACGTGCTCCCAAACTGTTCAAAGCATCCACTAATATGCGGATTGGGCGTTTCTTCATTCGCTCTGTTCCGGTAATCGTCCATTCTCCCACAATTTTAGAAAGAAAAGCAGTAAGAAAACGCATTGAAGTACCGGCAGCTTTAATATCAAAATGGGTATCATTGGAATTAAGAGCCTGTATCATCACTTCTGTATCGTCACACTGAGCCAGGTTCTTAATATCATACGTGCTATAACTTAACGCATTCAATATCAATACCCGATTACTTATGCTCTTGGAAGCAGGAAGCTTTATGGAAGCCCGGATTGGTTTATCCGGTCCTATTATCTTATATTTCATTGCCTTTGACTTCTTGTGAAAGTACAAAGGTACTCTTTTTTAGCTTTTGGTAAAGGGAATATATTTTTCTTCCGGTGAATTTATTTTCATCTACATGAGAATTTTGTTTCATCTGCATGAGAATTTATTCTCACCCAGGTGAGAAAAGTTTCTCATGCAGGTGAGAATAAATTCTCATAACTAAAAAAAGGTTGCGATTATCTTCTCAATTTGAAGTATAATTAGTGGGAGTGTTCCCCATCATGAAATCCAATCTGCCGCCTGCAGCTATATCCTTAAACTCTATATAGTACTTCTTATAAGGTTGTCCGTTTAGCTGGATGCTTTGTATGTATTTATTTATTGCACTGTTGTTGTGGGCAATGATAGAAAATGTTTTGCCATTTCCAACATCAATATCTGCTTTATCCAGAAGGGGACTACCAAAGACATACTTTCCTCCGGCCGGTTCTACCTGATAGAAACCGAGGGATGAAAGGATATACCAGGCCGACATCTGGCCGACATCTTCATTGCCGGATAGTCCGGCGGGTTGATCATTGTACATGACTTCTAATACTTCCCGTACACGATCTGCTGTTTTCCAAGGTTGGTCAACAAAAGGATACATATAAAGAACATGATGGCTTGGCTCATTGCCGTGTGCATACTGTCCGATTAGTCCGCTGATGTCAGGAGAAGCATGCTCACCTAAAGAACCTTCTGCAATAAACAACGAATCGAGCTTTTCAATAAATCGCTCCCTGCTTCCGAAGGCATCTACTAATCCTGCTATGTCGTGTGGAACGAGCCAGGTATATTGCCATGCATTACCTTCTACATAGTCGTTTTCACGGTGTACTGATTCAAACGCATTGAAATTAGGACGAAAATGCCCGTCCGATGAAAGTCCGCGTACAAAACCAATGGATGAATCGAAATAATATTTATAAACTTTACTTCTTTCCATGAAATAATTATAATCGTCCGTCTTTCCCATTTCCCAAGCTACCTGTGCCAGCGCCCAGTCAGCAATGGCATATTCCATAGCTTTGGAAAGAGCTTCTGATTCTTTGTCATAAGGTATGTATCCATATTCCTTATAATAGTTCAATCCCCGTTCATCAAGCATTGCTGATGTTTTCATCGCTTCAAAAGCCAGGTCTTTGTCGAAGCCGTCAAATCCTTTCATTACAGCGTCGGCTACAACGGATATGCTCGGATTACCTACCATGCAATCAGTTTCACAACCCATCAAATGCCATACAGGAAGTTTTCCCTGTTCTTTATAAATGATCAACATTGTACGTATAATATCGCTCATCTTTTCAGGGTGAATAATAGTCATGAGAGGATGTGCTGCCCTGTATGTATCCCATAAAGAGAAAGTAGTATAATTGGTAAAATCAGCGTTGGTATGCATTTGGTGATCCGATCCGTAGTAATCCTTATTCACATCGCAAAACTCAGAAGGAGCAATCATTGTATGATAAAGTGCAGTATAGAACGTACGCTTAACATGTTCATCATTGGTTTCAATGTGAATCTTATTCAGTTCTTCGTTCCAGGCTTTATCTGCGTCGACAACTGTTTGTATAAAATCCCATTCGGGAAGTTCGGCCTGCATATTCAATTTAGCATTGGCGATACTTACAGGTGATAGAGCTACTTTTATATATAACTCTTCCTGATTATCCATGTCAAATAAAGCCTGGCCATACACTCTTTTGCCTTTTAATTCTATTCCTGTTTGTGGGTTTACTGATTCGGATACAGTAAAACCTTTCATTGGTTTAGAAAACACGGCAGTGAAGAATACCCGCTGATCATTGGCCCATCCTTTGGAATAACGGTAACCTGAAATAACCGTACTGCTTTCCTGCGTGATAAATCCTTCTATTGGAGTATCCCAGCATTGGCCGTTTTCAAGGTCGATAATAACTTTTGCTTCTTCTGATGCTGGGAATGTATATTTATGGAACCCAACACGTTTAGTAGCGGTTAGCTCTACATCCACATTGTAACGATCAAGATGTACTGCATAATAACCAGCTTTTGATATTTCCGTATTCCGGTTAAAGAGAGAATATATGCCAGATTCCGGATCATCCACATTTCCCCGGGCTAATCTTACTTCCCCGATTGCCGGCATTAAATTGATATCTCCTAAATCACCTATACCTGTTCCGTTAAGGTGCATGTGGCTGAATCCGATAATGGTGGAATCCGAAATATGATAACCCGATGTCCAGTCCCAGGTTTGAGGAATATTGGAAGGCCCCAGTTGTACTAATCCAAAAGGAACATTCGCTCCCATAAATACATGGCCATGATCTCCGGTGCCTATATAAGGATCAACATGCTGTGTAAGATTAGCTAAAGTATCTGTCTTTTCTTCGTTCTTTTCACAGGCAGAGAAAAGGATGACAGAAACAAATAGCAACAATGATAATTTCTTTGTTCTCATATATGAATATTAAATTGTTTAAAGGGGAATAACTACAGATTGACCGGTATAATATCCTTGTGGCAGATCAATTGAGATAGTAGTCATCCCTTTATCTTGATTCCATTGCAGAATAGTTCCAGCTTTTAAAAATTCAATCTTGCGGTTAACAATCAGATCAATCTTTTCTAACTTTCGAGAGGGATCGGAGATTGATATTTCCCTGATCTGCCCTTTATCCATTCGTAACATCACAATACCTGGATTAACCATTTCAAAATGTAAACCACCTGGCAACTCTACTATTCCTTTTTTATAGAAGATCATTTGAGCGATTTGCAATCCGGGATGATATACAATTTGCTTGTCCGGATTATTCTCTATAATCATTACCGGAGAATTAAGGGTCGCTTCTTCCATTTTATCTGGCTCTGTGTTGGGTATTACAATATATTCATAATTTCCATTATTAACCAGTGCACCATGATCTATCCAAAGCTTAAAGACATTTTCTTTTATTTCATCTTTAGGAGTAGTCGTTTGCCTGTTTATCTTAAACCAGCTACCTGTCTGGGATTGATTGGAGACTGCAACGGACATTGATTGCGGGAAAAGATAACCATTCCCATTATGGTATATCCATCGGGGCGTTTCTAAAAAATGTTGTCCCAGTGTAAGGTCCTGTTGTTTTCCGGCTTTGTCGGAAAATATCACGTCGCCCTCTAATAATGCTTGTTCAATTGTTGTAAACACCGGATCGGATGTTTCCGATTGGATTCCTGCCCCCAGACATACATATTCATTATCGAAGAAGAACCACGCCTTACGTGCTTTTAATGGATTATGTGGGCTAATGAAATCAAACCCGACAGCTCCATATAATCCATTGGTAACGGCACCCACAAAATCCATGGCTCCTTTTTTCTGAATCTGATTTTCTGATGGCAACACTGGTTTTTGCATTATAGTAGCTCCCGGAATCATTTGCCAGTCGTAAACGGGAGTAATAGAATAGTATTCCTGTCCATTGCGGGAGAGATAGCTGGTTCCGTCGCCTCTGTAATGATTCAGAATGCCTTCACCGTTATATGGCTCTTCCATATTTCTGTTTCGGGTAGAGAACATTCGCACAGAAGTATAATAACCTGGTCTTTGATGAACATAATGCTCCGATTGCCAGAAGAAAGTGTCAAAAGAAGAATCAGGTAAAGTTTCTTCTTTACGGATGGAAATTATCTTTTCCAATTCAGCCCGGCGGTAGGCAGAGGCTTGTAAAAGGCGTTCGGGGATAATTGTACTTGCATTTCCTCTCTTTCCCGGGCGTGATATCTCACGATTGTTTGCTCCCGGATCATGAAACTTACCAAACGCCATCATACGGCAAATGCCATCCAGGTAATAGTCAATAAGTAAATGAAGAGATTCTTCGGAAAATCGATAGCTGGTAGGATTCACCTGTGCTGCCCACTCTGCAAACGCATTAGCATAGTCCAGTCCATAAGTCAGCGTATTATTCACTCGATCATCCCGATGATGAAAACTATAATCTTGTTGTAATCCACGTTGGTTATCGGGTACAAAACGAATCTCTCCCTCAATAACTTTTATCAGTTCATTAAAGAGAGCAGCATCTCTCTTAAAAAGAGCATTCTTTGCTTGTATACCTGCAATCTTTATCCTATCTCCACTCTGCCGTGCACCCCAGGCATTGATATGTGCACGTCCTGTAATTGCAGATAAACGTTTTACCTGATCCGGACTCAGGTCTTCATCCATTATCAGAAGAACGGCCGTTAGATTGTTGGGTGTTCCAATCTCATTGTTCCACCAATTTTCACAGATAAAGTCATTATCCAACCAGAATTCAAGAGCTCTATCAAAAGCGGATTTTAATTCAGCATTTACTTTAAGAGGCGAACCCTCTTTTTTATATGCCCGGCTCATCTGTATAAGGTTAGACAGGTGTCGTGTGTGTTGAAAGCCTGTTCGGGTAGTATCTTCATAGTTAATACCAGGCCATGTACCATCTTTCTGAAGTGTACTGATTAAGTCTTTTACTTGAGAAGCATTTACTGGTGCATCCAATAGTTCTTCTGTAAATTGCTTTCGAAGTAGTTCAATGTCGGAATTTGCAGCACAAAGTTCCCGTGGTATTAATAAACAAAACAAAAGCAATACGAGAGAGGACAGATTAATGATTTTCATGGTAGATATCTTTTTGCTGAATTATAAACCTGGGCAAATATAGGAAATCCCAAAGTATTAAAACCCCGTGCTCGGACAATTTGTGTTATAAGTTTGGACGATTTGCATCTTTCTTCTCTTGGCAGAGCTTGTATTTTTGCTGCAAATAAAATACCATGAAACGAGCCATTAAAACTGTTTCGTCGAAGACGATGACATTAGTGCGAGTTCCATACGACCGAAGTATAAATAATAAATAATGACGTATGAAAAAAACTCTTTTTATACTATTAGCCTTTTTGTGTGTAACCACAGTATCTGCTACACGTAAAGAAATCCTTTTAAATGACAATTGGCAATTTCGTTTTTCCTGGCAGGTACAAAAGAATTCCGAACGCCGGGTCGATTTACCTCACACATGGAATGCACAGGATGCTTTGTCGGGAAAACAGGATTATCACCGGGGGATAGGTAATTATCGGAAAGAACTTCAGATTCCATCGGAATTAAAAGGAAAGAGGCTATACCTCCGTTTTGAAGGAGTAAATACAGTAACCAATGTATTTATCAATGAAAAACATATTGGAGAACATCGGGGAGGTTATGGTGCTTTCGTATTCGATATAACCGATTGGGTTGAATATGGACAAACCAATCAATTATTAGTGCGGGTTAATAACTCATTGCAATTAGATGTGATGCCGTTGGTTGGGGATTTTAATTTTTATGGAGGAATATACCGGGATGTATATATGATTGTAACAGAAGGGCAACATATTTCATTGACCGACTATGCGTCTCCGGGTGTTTATCTTATCCAGGAACAGGTATCAAAAGAAAATGCACAGGTGAAAGCTAAAGTAATGCTTAGCAATTATTCTCAAGTACGAGATGGAGAGATCGGTATTACAGTCTATGATGGTGTTAAACCTATTATTAATGAAAAGAAGTCGATACGTTTAAATACTATTGAAAATCAAACGGAAGAATTAAGTTTTACTATATCAAAGCCTCATTTATGGAATGGGCGAAAAGATCCATTCTGCTATAATGTAGTAGTAACATTAACTGTAAACGGTAAGCTGCTCGATAAAGTAGAACAACCTTTAGGTTTACGATATTATCATGTGGATGCAAACGAGGGATTCTTTCTGAATGGCGAACATTTGAAATTACAGGGTATATGCCGGCATCAGGATAGGACGGAAGTAGGAAATGCTCTTCGTCCGATGCATCACGAAGAAGATATGGATATTATCCTTGAG
This sequence comes from Tannerellaceae bacterium, assembly GCA_032073245.1. Taxonomy (GTDB): domain Bacteria; phylum Bacteroidota; class Bacteroidia; order Bacteroidales; family Tannerellaceae; genus QVMG01. The sequence continues at coordinate 58,231 of DAMANX010000019.1, read as the reverse complement.
ATGGGAACAAATGCTATGCGTTTGGCGCATTATCCCCAAGCAACTTATTTTTATAACCTTGCAGATCGGAATGGTTTGGTTGTCTGGGCAGAGATTCCTTTTATAGGTCCTGGTGGATATGCAGAAAGAGGTTATGTTAATCAACCATCTTTCCGTGAAAATGGAAAAGAACAATTGAAAGAACTTATACGCCAACACTATAATCATCCCTCTATTTGTATGTGGGGATTGTATAATGAATTGAAAACAATGGGAGATAGCCCGGAAGATTATATTCAGGAACTCAATGCATTGGCTCATCTGGAAGATCCGACCCGCCCGACAGTGGCAGCAAGTTTTCTGGAAGACGAAAATGCATTAAGCAAACACAGTGACTTAATTGCCTGGAACAAATATTACGGATGGTATGGAGGCAATTTCTCCGATATGGGTAAATGGGCAGACGGTATTCACAGTAAATTCTCATCCTATAAATTAGGTATCAGTGAATATGGTGCCGGGGCAAGTATCTATCATCAGCAGGAAGAAGTGAAAGCAGGAGATGCTTCCGGTTGGTGGCATCCTGAAAATTGGCAGACAGCTTATCATATTGGAAACTGGCAGGCTATAGCGGAACGTCCTTTTATATGGGGATCGTTTATCTGGAATTTATTCGATTTTGGAGCTGCTCATCGCACAGAAGGTGATCGTCCTGGGATTAACGATAAAGGCCTCGTTACATTTGATAGAAAAGTAAAAAAGGATGCATTCTACTTCTATAAAGCGAATTGGAACAAAGAAGAGCCTTTTGTGTACATAGCAAACAGAAGATATACAAATCGCGTTCAACAGGAAACTACTGTTACTGTCTTTTCTAATATGCCCGAAGTAGAGTTGTTCGTGAATGGTAAAAGTGTCGGTAAACAAACTCCTGATAGATATGCCACTTTTAGTTGGAATGGAGTAAAACTCTCGTTAGGTGAAAATCGGATATATGTAAAAGGCGTACAGAAGAAGGATGCCTCCACAGATGAAGTTATTTGGTTATATAGATAAATAATAAAAGTTAAATAGTTAAAACTGCATCGATGGACAATTTGTGCTTATGTTTTGGACGATTAGTGTGCCCGCCGACATATTAAATCATATAGATTTGCCAAGTCTATTATTATGAAGTCTAATTAAAAATAAAAAATCTTAAATAAAACACTATGGTAATATAAGGAAATCAATTAATTAACTGCGAACATGTTGACTGTTAATCTATCAAAATCACATATCAATTTGATCTTATTTCTATAGTTCTTTTAGAACTATGTGGACGGAATCCTTTAGTCTACGCTTAAAATGGATAGTAATCCAATTAAGACTTGTGAGTTATAATATTATGATGAATGGGGTGAGTTAAAATAGAATAGAAAGATTAAAGCATTATGTAAAACATATAAGATAGTTATCCATAACATGTTGTAAGCTTTTTAATTACGGAGTTCTAAAAGAACTCTTTTCAAATGGAAAACTAAGTAAAAGTCAAGTTGACTATAATTATTAACTTTTAGTCTATTGTTATTATGATGAAAGATTTAAACATCTCTCTCTTATCAAAAACGATGTGTATTGGAGCAGCTATGCTTCTCACATCCATGGGAACGGTATCAGCCAATCCTGAAACAAACGGGCTTAACACAGTGGAGAAACAATCAGTTGCCTCTCCCCAACAAGCCAAAATTGCAGTAACCGGTGTAATTGAAGACCCATATGGTCCGGTTATTGGAGCAAATGTAGTAGAGAAGGGAACTACTAACGGGACGATCACCAATATTGATGGTGAATTTAATCTAAGTGTAGCGCCGAATGCTACTTTAGTAATTACTTATATTGGTTATGTAGAGCAACAAATTGCAGTAAATAATCAAACAAGATTTAATATTCGTTTGGTTGAAGATTCTCAGGCACTTGAGGAAGTCGTTGTAGTAGGATATGGTACTCAAAAGAAAGTGAACTTATCAGGATCGGTAACTTCAGTAAATATTGAAGAATTAACAGAGAGTCGTCCTATTTCAAACATTTCATCTGCTTTATACGGTACAGCTCCTGGGGTCTATGTAAACTCCTCAAACAACCGCCCGTCAAATGCAGGGGATGCCAGTATCTTAGTGCGTGGTCAGGGAACATTGAATAACTCTTCTCCTCTAGTGATCGTGGATGGTGTGGAAAGTAATATGAATAGTGTAAACCCACAGGATATTGCATCTATTTCTATTTTGAAGGATGCAGCATCTTCTGCAATCTACGGTTCGAGAGCTGCTAATGGTGTTATTTTGATAACTACCAAAAAAGGATCGGCAGGCTCCATGAAGATAGATTATAATGGATATGTATCTTGGGAATCTTTAAATAAACCATTTGATCTGGTTACTAATTATGCAGATTATATGGAATATTTGAATGAAGGGCTTGCAAATAGCAATAAACCCAGACAATTCTCAGATGAAATTATTGCTACATGGAGAAGTCATGAGAATGACGCAGATAAAACAAAGTATCCAAACACGGATATTTTCGATGTTTATCAAACAGGCGTTGCACAACAACATAACCTTTCAGCTTCCGGAGGTACGGATAAGATGACATTCTTTACTTCTTTCAATTATCTGAATAACCCAGGTATCCTTGAAAACACAGGATATGAACGTTATAGTGTACGTGCAAATTTAGATGCACAATTGAAAGATTGGATTAAGATTGGAACAAATTTAAGTGGTTATACCAGTAGCACTCCAATTATTAGTGATTCGATCGATGATATCTATACTTATGCAATGGCTGGAGGTAACCCTGGTATTGCTTTATTAGATGATCAGAATCGTTTAGGTATTAATGCAAATGCAGAAGATGATCCACAAAATGCAACAAATAATCCTTATAATCGCTTACGAAACAGAGCAGGAGATATAAATACATATAATATGAAAGCTCGCCTCTATGGTATTTTAACTCCAATGAAGGGATTAACCATTCAGGCATCATATAACTATGAATTTTGGAATCAATCAAAAACAAGTAAACCTGTTTTTGTTGAGTTCTGGAACTTCCAGACAGGTGAACTCTATTCAGATGGAAAAGGTCGTACCAGTATTATGAATCGGGATGAAAAAAGATTCCGTAATGCAGGTGATGTAACTGTTAATTATGAGAATAAGCTTTTTGACAATAGATTGACTTTTAATATATTGTTAGGTGCCAGCCAGGAACAATACAGACGCGAATGGCATCAATTAACAAGAAATGACCTTTTAGATCCTTCTTTATGGGCTGTTGACGGAGCAATCGGTGAAACTTCTTCAAGCGGTAATATCCTGGATTGGTCAATGCAATCTTATTTTGGGCGTATTAATTTATCCTGGGAAGATAAATATTTATTCGAAGCAAACCTTCGTCGTGACGGATCCTCTCGCTTCTTAAAGGATAACCGTTGGGGTATGTTCCCTTCTTTCTCTGCTGCATGGCGTATTTCTGAAGAGGCTTTTATGAAAGATTTTGATTGGTTGGATAATTTAAAAATCAGAGCCTCTTATGGTACTTTAGGTAATAATGCATTGGGCTCAAACAAAGACCATGATAATATCTATTCTGCTCAATCAACTTATGCGCAAACAAATTATGTTTTGAACCGTGCTGTAGAAATGGGACTTTCTCAAACAGCTCTTGCAAATGCTAATCTGACCTGGGAAAAAGTGGCCATGACAAATATAGGTCTTGACTTTAATGTTTTAGGAAATCGCTTAGGAGGTACAATTGAATATTATAATAAATATACAAAAGACATCCTTATTGATCTTCCTGCTCCACGTGTACACGGTAATGCCACCCTTCCTCGTCAAAATGCGGCAGAAGTAAGCAATAAAGGACTTGAAGTGTCTTTTACATGGAATGATAAGATTGGATCTGATTTCAGTTATAATGTAGGGGCAAACTTTGCCTACAATAAAAATATGGTAGAGAAATTCCGTGGTCCGGATGTTCGTTCTTTAGATGGTAGCAAGATGATTATGGAAGGATATGCTAATAAAACTATGTATATTTTGGAAGTAGATCGTATCGTAAATACAGACGCTGACCTGGCATATATTCAATCTTTGGTAGATAATGCTCCTGCAGGGAAAACAGTATTTCCTTTTGGAAGACCAGAAAAAGGTGACATCTTATATAAGGATGCAAATGGAGATGGTTTAATCAATAATGATGACCGTGTTGCAGTGGGATGGGGTAATTCACCAAAGTTCAATTTCGGTCTTTCTTTAGGTGCGGCATGGAAAGGGATAGATTTCTCTGTATTATTACAAGGAACAGCAGGCATGAAGGATCTTTTCTATAGTAATCTTAATAGATCAGGTGTTCGTGTAGGATACCAGTTAAATAAAGAGATAGTTGAAGGAAGATGGTATGAAGGAAGAACGTCAGAAGCTAAATATCCAAGATTGTTAGACTATTCTGATACAAGAAATGAACAAATGTCAACTATGTGGGTAGGCGATAAGAGTTATCTTAAGATTCGTAATATACAATTGGGTTACACTCTCCCTGCAAAATGGACACGCGTGGCATTTATGGAAAGGGTTCGTATCTACGGTAGTTTAGAGAACTTCTTCACTTTTACAAGCTGGAAAGGATATGATCCTGAAACAGATAAGGTAACTTATCCGACTATGCGGGAAGCAGTACTTGGTGTCAATGTATCCTTCTAATTGTTTAATTTATATATATAACTAGAAATATGAGAAACTATATAATATTATTACTGGTTGCGTCTGTTATCGGATTAAGCGGATGCTACGATTTGGACAGAGCTCCTTTTGATCGTCCAAGCTCGTCTACCTTCTGGAAAACAGAAGATCAGTGTAAGCAGGGTTTAATGGGGATATATTCCACCTTTAAAAAAGACGACCTGTTCGGAAAAATGTTTATGATTGATGTGAATTCGGATGTGGCAAGCGGATATGACCAATACGAAGCTTTACAATTAGGTACTTGTACTCCCACAACTGGTTTTTTAAATAATAAATGGCAGAATGGTTATAATACTATACAGGCAGCTAACCTTGCTATTCGTAGTATTGGCGAATCAGAAATAAATGAAACCACAAAAAAGATGATGCTGGGAGAGGCTAAATTCTTACGTGCTTTGGCCTATTTCCATTTATTGGACTATTTTGGAGGTCTGCCTATCTATGATGAAACAACCGATCTGGAAAAGGATATCAATAATTTGGATAAGACCAGAAGTACAGCAGAAGAAACCCGTGCTTTCATCATGAAGGATTTAAATGATGCCTTACAAGCTGGTTTACCGGCTAAATGGGATGCTGCGAACTACGGTCGTGTTACCCAAAGTGCCGTGTATGGTTTGTTAGGAAAAGTTCAATTATATAATAAGAACTATCAGGATGCGATCAATTCTTTTGAACAAGTATTGAAACCTGAATATGGTCATAGCTTACATCCTGATTTTGCAGAACTTTTTACACCATCTGGAAACGGGTCACCAGAAATGGTATTCGGAATTATTAACCTGGGAGGCGTTGGGCAAGAATATGGTATGCCTTTTGCATTCTATGCGGGAACACGTGGTACATTCGGTAGTTGTTGGAATAATACTGTTCCTTCCACACAATTGGGTGATATGTATGAATATAAAGATGGTAGACCTTTTGATTGGAATGAGCTATTTCCTGGTTATAATGATGCTGATAATGTGGTTAAAGAACGTGTTCTGCGTGTTACTGTAAATGATGCAGGAACACAGGTATTATCGATTCCTGAAGAAGCGGAAAAGATTAAAGAAATGTACGAACAACGTGACCCACGTTTTATGGCAACAGTGATAGCTCCATATACTACTTATCCGGGTTGGGTTTCCAATAATAATAAAGAATTAACATTCTATTTTGCAAAGAAAGCAGATGGTGGCGTTGTTGGACTAAACGAACAAAATGGGTTCTTACGTAATAACCGTGGTGGTTGGGAGACTTATTTCTGGAGAAAATTTGTTCCGGAGGGTAATTGGAATGGCGCTATTACAAACCGTGCTCATACACCTGTTAATTTCCCTGTAATTCGTTTAGCGGATGTATACCTGATGTTGGCTGAATGCTACAATGAAGTCGGAAATCAGACAACTGCTGTTGAATATATAAATAAAGTTCGTGCTCGTGTAGGTATGGCATTGATCAATAGTGGTCCGGCTCACCTTTCCGCAACTACTAAAGAAGAAGTGTTCAACCGTATCTTTAAGGAAAGAGCTTATGAATTGGCAAATGAAGGTGTTCGTGATAGCGACTTGCGTCGTTGGAGACTTTCTCATCAGATACTGAACAGAGAAGATTATGGTATAACAGGTAAACGTCTGTTAACCCGTAAATTTAATGAAGCCCGTGACTATCTGTGGCCAATTCCTGGTGATGAAATAGAAAAGAACGCAGGCTTACAACAAAACCCAGGTTGGTAAGACATATTCATTTCTTTCGGGAGGAGATAATACCTCCCGAAAGAAAATTTCTAATATTCTCTACATATATAAGGTTTTTACGCTATATTTACTCTTGTTAATCCTATACCATGTCATCCACAAAATATATATTTTCCGGTCTGTTAATTGCATCATCCATATCAGGATGGAGCCAGCAGCAGATTGAAAAAGAAAGGAAAAATGTCCTTTTTATTATATGTGATGACCTCCGTCCGGAGTTGGGATGCTATGATCATACTCAAATTAAATCGCCAAATATTGACCGCTGGGCTGCCCAAAGTGTACAGTTCGATAGGGCTTACTGTAATATTGCCGTATCCGGTGCTTCCCGTGCCAGTCTTTTTACAGGATTACGACCCACTAAAAACACATTAAGTAATTGGGACGCCCGTACGGATGGGGATGCTCCTGATGCTATTACCTTACAAGAACATTTTAAAAGCCAGGGCTATACAACGATCGCCAATGGTAAGATATTTCATCATCAGGATGAAAAATCTATGCAATATTGGGATGACCGCATGCCTCCGAAACCGGCAACACCGATGCGTTATCTTTCCGAAGATAACCTGTCACTAATGAAAATACAAAAAGAAACAGGCAAAGGAAAAAGAGGTTATTTTTATGAATACGGGGACTTCCCCGAAGAGGATTATCTCGATTGGCAAATTGCACAGAAAAGTATAAACGATCTGAAAACACTTAGCCAATCGGATAATCCCTTCTTTCTTGCAGTTGGTTTTATTCTACCTCATTTACCTTTTGTTGTACCCCAAAGCTATTGGGATTTATATGATCATGAAAATATCCGTATTCCGGATAATTATATACTTAAAGAAGGAAACAACATCCCCTCACAGGCACTTGCTACATGGCATGAATTAAGGGCTTATAGTGGCATTCCTGAAAACGGCCCTTTGGAGGAAGAAACTGCCCGGATGATGATACATGGGTATTATGCTTCCGTCTCGTTTGTGGATGCCCAGGTTGGCCGTGTATTAAATACCCTCGAAGAGTTGGGATTAGATAAGAATACTACGGTAGTTCTTATTGGAGATCACGGGTGGAATCTCGGCGAGCATGGAACCTGGTGTAAACATAGCATTATGCATACTTCACTTCATTCCACAATGATTATACATTCTCCTGAAACACAAAAACCTTATAGAAGCAAAGAAATTGCTGAATTTGTTGATATATATCCAACTTTATGTGAGAGTGCCGGAATTTCAATCCCGACACAAATTGAAGGAGAAAGTTTATTACCTTTGTTGCTTTCTCCGGAAGCAAAGAGTAAAGGCTATGCAGTTTCCCGCTGGGATAAGGGATTTACTTACATTGAAGATTTGTATTTTTACACAGAATGGTGGGATAAAGATGATAAGTTGATTGATCGTATGCTTTTTGATCATCGCAAAGATGCTGCTGAGAATTACAATGTGGCTGAAGAAGCTTCTTACCAGCCAATTGTTGGAATATATAGTAAAAAATTGAAAGACAGACGTGGGAAGAATTACTTTCGATAACTAAATGATAAAAATAAATACCATGAAACGAGCCATTAAAAGTGTTTCGCCGGAGGCGATGACATTCGTGCGAGTTCCATACTACCGAAATATAAAAAAATTAAATAATAACGTATGAAAACTCTGAAACAAATAAGCATTATCTGTTTATTCTGCCTTTGTGCATTTCAATTAAGTGCATATACGGAGAAGAATATGTTACAAAATGCAGCTGATCTTTCTCAGGTTAAATCAGCCTTGATAATGAATCAGGAATGGATTCCTTATCCGGCATATAGCGACCGGGCAGGTTGGGATAATTTCCTGGGAGATACGAAAGAAGATTTTATTAAACAAGGAGAAAAGCAACTTGATTATGAATGGAAAGTTGTAAAGGCTACGGATTATATTGAATATGAACGGAGTGGCGACCGTAATATCATGCAAAATCCTTATGGAAGTAATAACCGTGCAATTGCTGATCTTTTTATGGCTGAATTAGCTGAAGGAAAAGGACGTTTTATTGATCAATTAATTAATGGTGTGTTCCATTCCTGCGAAATGACATCCTGGGTATTATCTGCTCACTTAGGTTCAGCACAAGTATCCCATCACTCTCTCCCTGACAATAAAAAGCATGTGATAGATCTTACTTCCGGAGATTTAAGTTCTTTGTTATCCTGGATCTATTATTATCTGCATCCGGAATTTAACAAAGTGAATCCTGTAATTTCCGACCGACTACGTACTGAACTTCAGGAAAGAACATTGGATACTTATATGAATGATAGTAGTTTCTGGTGGATGGCTTTCGATTATAAGCCAGGTATGATGGTAAATAATTGGAATCCCTGGTGTAACTTTAATGTATTGCAATCATTCTTTCTGTTGGAAAACGATAAAGATAAACTGGCGAATGCAGTGTATCGGACAATGGTATCAGTAGATAAATTTATTAATTATACCCATGAAGACGGAGCCTGTGAGGAAGGCCCTTCTTACTGGGGACATGCAGCAGGTAAAATGTACGATTACCTGCAAATGCTTTATAATGGAACAGGGGGAAAGATTTCTATCTTCAATGAACCTATGATTAAAGCAATGGGAGAATATATAGCCCGCTCTTATGTAGGAAATGGCTGGGTCGTAAACTTTGCCGATGCTTCCGCTAAAGGAGGAGGAGACGCTGCTGTTATTTATCGGTATGGAAAAGCTGTAAATAGTGAGGTGATGATGCAATATGCCGCTTATTTGAATAGCCTGTCTAAAGAGAGAGTTTCTGCCGGTTTAGATGTATTCCGTACATTACAGACACTTTTGTACCGGCATGATATGGGAAAAGTATCACCTGTATATAAATCCCCGGCATATACCTGGTATCCTGAAACAGAATTCTGTTATATGACTAATAAGAACGGCTTCTTTCTGGCAACAAAAGGTGGTTATAATAATGAAAGCCATAATCACAATGACGCCGGAACATTCTCTCTCTATCTGAACACAACACCTATTTTTATAGATGCCGGCGTGGGTACTTATACCCGTCAGACTTTTAGTTCGGAACGTTATACAATCTGGACGATGCAAAGTGATTATCACAATCTGCCGAAGATTAATAATGTCTCTCAGGAATTCGGTTCGAAATATAAAGCCACAGAAGTGAAATTTAATCCGAAGCAAATGCACTTCTCTGCAAATATTGCTACAGCTTATCCACCTGAAGCTTCTGTTAAGCGTTGGATACGTTCATATACATTAAATAATAATTCGTTAAAGATCCAGGATAATTTTACTCTTGATGGAGCCGCCTCACAATTCAATCAGATAAACTTTATGACATGGGGCGAAGTAGATATAACTAAACCTGGAGAGATTATTATTGAAGTAAAAGGTGAAAAAGTAAAATTATCGTATGATAAAAATGTATTCACCCCTTATTTAGAATCAATCAAACTCGATGATCCTCGTTTATCGAACGTTTGGGGTAAAGAAATCTATCGTGTTTCATTAAACGCACAGAAAATTGCCATTTCAGGAACTTATACGTATACTATACAACCGATCAAATAAATGATAGAAATGAAATATTTAGTTACAGGGTTATGTGCTCTCTTATGCTTCTCTTGCGGCACGGCCCCCCAGAAAGAGACGAAATTCATTGAAGAGAATGTGGATTTCGCAAAAGCACAGATTGGTCTTGAGATCGACGTGATCGAATCGAGTGATAAATTTTTGAATCCGGTGACATTAAAACCGGATGGAAGCGTTTACTATTGCGGCTATTCCGATTGGCGTAGTGGCTTCTTTCCCGGATCAGTCTGGTACCTGTCTGAGTTAACAGGAGATGAATCCTTTCTTCCATTAGGACACAAATATTCCAAAGGCATCGAAGAAGCCAAGAACCTAACGTGGCATCATGATGTCGGCTTTATGATCTATTGTAGTTTTGGTAACGGTTTTCGAATCACCGGCAACCCGGAATATAAAGATATTATTATCCAGGCCGCAAAATCACTGTCCACCCGTTTCCGCCCGGTCGCAGGAGTTTTACAGTCCTGGGATGTAACCGGAGGCTGGCAGGCTGAACGCGGTTGGGAATGCCCCGTTATTATCGATAATATGATGAACCTCGAATTATTGTTTGAAGCAAGCAAGCTTTCAGGAGATCCTTCTTTCCGTGAGATAGCGATAGCCCATGCCGACCGTACTATGGCCGAACAATTCCGTCCGGATGGAAGTTGTTACCATGTCATTGACTATAACCTTGAAGATGGTTCCGTACGAAATCGTCACACGGCTCAGGGTTATGCCCATGAATCCGCATGGAGTCGCGGGCAAGCCTGGGCAACCTACGGATATACCATCTGCTACCGTGAAACAGGCGATAAAAAATATATAGATCAGGCATTAAAGACTTTCCGTTTTATGCGTGACCATAAAGCTATGCCTGAAGACCTTATTCCTTATTGGGATATGGATGCCCCGAATATTCCGAATGAATACCGTGATGTATCTTCCGCTGCTTGTATGGCTTCCGCTTTATATGAGATCAGCACAATGGATGTATCTGATGCAGCTGGTTATAAAGAGTATGCAGACCGGATGATGGAAAGCATGGCTTCTCCTGCTTATCGTGCTGAATTAGGAGCAAATGGCCATTTCCTATTGATGCATAGCGTGGGAAGCATTCCTCACAATGCAGAAATAGATAAGCCTTTGAATTATGCTGATTATTATTTCCTGGAAGCGCTGAAGCGTAAAAGGGATATTGAACAATAAAGGTTTAATTGATAGTTTGAAAACGCTCCTCAGTGAATTTGAGGGGCGTTTTTTATTTAAATTTCAAATTTTAGTTTTCTTACAGTGATATAGTTAAAAAGACACCTTTGGACAATTTGTGTTTATGATTTGGACTATTAGTGTATCTGTTGCCGCATTAAATCTTTTAGTTTTGCACATCTGTTGTTATAACGATTTACAATTTAAACTTAAAAAACGTAAAGCGAAAATGTGACAGATTTATGGTTGTGGATTAATGGATTGATTAATAATATTTTAATTGATGATTGTAATAATCCAAATTTTGTTTCACTGTAGTTCTTCTAGAACTCATGTTAAAAATAATCAACAATTCTGTTGAGAATAACACCCTTATATAATCTGAATTTAAATATCCTTCAATTGTCAACGATTCCACTTGTTGACCTAATATATTCATTTAAAACATATTACAATTCATTATAGCTTAGACTAAAAACTCTGTTTAACAAAGTTCTAGAAGAACTCAATCAAAGCAGATATTAAGTAAAGGTCAAGTTGACTATATTATTAACTTTTAGTCTATTGTTATTATGATGAAAGATTTAAACGTCTCTCTCTTATCAAAAGCAATGTATGTAGGAGCTGCAATGCTTCTTACATCTATGGGAATGGTAAATGCCAATCCTGAAGCAAGCAGGTTTGATATCGTGGAGAAGCAAACTGTAGCTTCTCCTCAACAGGCAAAAATTACTGTAACAGGTACCATTCAAGATCAGTATGGTGCAGTTATTGGCGCGAACGTAGTTGAAAAAGGAACTACAAACGGAACGATCACCAATATGGATGGTGAGTTCTCTTTAAATGTAGCCCCCAATGCAACATTGGTAATCTCTTACATCGGGTACATTGAACAACAAATTTCAGTAAACAATCAAACAACTTTCAATATCACATTGATTGAAGACTCTCAAGCGTTGGAAGAAGTTGTTGTTGTAGGTTATGGAACACAAAAGAAAGTCAATCTAACAGGAGCTGTTTCATCCGTTAATTTTGAGGAACAAGCCATGTCTCGTCCAATCACGAATGTTTCTACAGCATTAGCAGGTATGAGCGCAGGGGTTCAGGTTATGCAAACCTCCGGTATGCCGGGAAGTGATGGAGCAAATATCCGGATTCGTGGAGTTGGCACATTGAATAATGCTGATCCATTGGTTTTGATTGATGGTATTGAAGGTGTAATGGATGCTGTGAATCCACAAGATATTGAAAGTATCTCAATTCTTAAAGATGCTGCCGCTTCCTCAATCTATGGCTCGAGAGCTGCAAATGGGGTTATATTAATAACAACCAAAAGAGGTAAAAAAGGACAATTAACTGTAAATTATAGTGGTCGTGTTTCCTATCAGCAACCTACACATCTGATTGATCAGATAACTGATTATGCTGACTATATGGAATTGGTTAATGAAGCCTTTACTAATATTGGACAAAATAATCATTTTTCTCAGTCAACTATAGATCTTTGGCGTGAAAAGTCTAAGGACCCTAATGGTTTAAATGAACATGGAGTTCCAAACTATATTGCTTATCCGAATACTGATTGGCAAAACACATTGTTTGATAATGGTGTTTTGAATGATCATAATGTGTCTATCAACGGAGGATCTGATAAAATCCGTTTCCTAACTTCTGCAGGTTATTTAGATAACCCGGGATTAGTAGAAAATGTTGGTATTAAACGTTATTCTTTACGTGCTAATATTGAAGCAGATGTTACAAATTGGTTGACAGTCGGAACACGTACTTTTGCATCTCAGGAAGATAAAAATCAAGGTCATTTTGATAATGCAAATAATTATTTGCGTCAAACGACTCCAGGCCTTTACCCACGATGGAATGGACAATATGGTTACCCGGAAGCACCGGAAGAGAGTGCAACGGCTAACAATATTTTGTCGATGTTGAATGGTTCTGAAGGTACTAAAAAGAAAACTCGTTTCAATACGACTTTGTTTAGTAAAATAAAATTTATGAAAGGGCTTACATGGGACTTCAATTTCAACTATAAGCGTCGTTGGGATGAAGATAAAAGCTGGACAAATGCTATTGAAAAGGTGAAATTTAGTGATGGAACGGTTATGAGTCCAGCAACAGACCCATCTGAAATGAGTACCTATTTCTATAATTATGGAAATTACGAATATACAATTCAGAATGTATTGAATTATAATATAACGATAGCAAATGATCATGATCTGTCTGCTTTAGTTGGATATGAAGAAATGTATTATTATGAAAGCAGTAATAATGCGACAAAGAAAGGTTTAATAGATCAGAGTGTTAATACACCAGGTTCGGCAACAGAAATGGTAAGTATTGGTGGTTCAGCAACTGACAGAGCTAGTCGCTCTTTCTTCGGACGTATTAATTATGCTTATAAATCCCGTTATTTATTTGAAGCAAATGTTCGTCGTGATGGACATTCACGCTATCATGCAGATTATAGATGGGGTACTTTTCCTTCTTTTTCAGCTGCATGGCGTATTACGGAAGAATCATTTATGAATGATACACGTAGTTGGTTAGATAATTTGAAACTGCGTGCTTCTTATGGGAAATTAGGAAATAACGGAGGTGATGGTGTCGGCAATTATGAGTATCAATCAACATATGGTATCACTCGTTATTCTATTGGAGGTATACTGCAAGCAGGTCTTTCATCAACATCGATTGCAAACTCAATGCTTTCATGGGAGTCATCAGCTAGTACAAACATTGGATTAGATGTGGCAACATTAAATAATCGTTTGACTTTGGAGGTAGATGCATTCCAAAAAAGTACGACAGGGATTTTATTCCGTCCTGCTATTTACTTAACTGCAGGTAATAAGACAGCACCAAGGCTAAACATTGCTGAAATGACAGGTAAAGGTATTGAGTTTACTCTTGGCTGGAAAGATCAGATTAAAGATTTTACCTATTCGGTTTCTGCTAATTTCTCTTATATCACAAATAAAATAGATAAATATAAAGGAACTCTTGAAGAAGGTTGGACTACAGATAGCAATGGAAAGCAAGTTTGGAAAACAAATATTGGAGATGTTTCTTCAGGAGGTTCTTCTCCTATTGTTGAGGGGAAAATGAAGAATGAATATTATCTGAAAAGTGTTTACAAAGGAACTGGAGGGGGATATGAAGCCGACGGTATAAATGGTGGACCAAAAGATGGTATGATTCGTACAGAACAAGATATGGCTTGGTTAAATAAAATGATAAGTGAAGGATATACTTTCATGCCAAATAATACAGTTGCTAAAAATAAGATTTGGTATGGCGATTATGTTTATGCTGACGCAAATGGTGATGGTATTTACGGTAGCTCTTATGATAGTCAATTTCAAGGCGTATCAAAAGATCCGAAATATATTTTCGGTCTACAATTCTCCGGTGCATATAAAGGATTTGACCTTTCAATGAATTGGGCTGGTGCGGCAGGATTTAAAATATATTGGGGTGCAACTACTGGTTTAAACTCTCCTACTGTCCGTACAGGTTTAGCTATTCCAACAGATATAGCTAATAACCATTATTTCTTTAACCCGGAAAACCCAAGTGATTCAAGAACAAATATCAATGCTAAGTATGGCCGTCTGGTTTCTGCAGAATCCGGATATCAAAATACCGAAGCAAGTACGCATTATTTATACAAAGGTGATTATTTAAAGTTGAAAAACCTGACAATTGGTTATACACTACCAAGGCATATTTCTCAGAAAATTTTCACACAATCACTTCGTGTATATGTATCAGGAGAAAATCTATTTAACTTTAACTCGTTCCCTGGACAGGATCCTGAGTTAGTAAATTCTTCATACTACACATCAATAAAACAATTTGCTTTTGGTGCTAATATAACATTCTAAAAAAAGGAATCATGAAATTATTTAAAAATATAATTTGTTTAGGTGCAGCTGCAATTATGCTATTTACTACCGGCTGCCGTGAAGATTTGATGGACTTGAGCCCTTATGGATCTATTAGCTCGGGTAATATGTGGACAACAGAGAACCTGGCTGATCAGGGAGTGATGGGAATCTATAATTTATTATTAAGTTCAAATATTGGTGGGGACCTTTATAAGTTTGAAGGTTATGGTGTTTCTGCTAATTGTCGTGACCAGGAATCTCTTACTAAAGGAAATATGACAGCTAGTAATGGGTTGTTTAGTGATTACTGGAAAATTCATTATGAAGGAGTTCACAGAGCAAATGATGCGATTGCCAATCTACCGAATGCACCGCTTTCAGAGGCTAAATTAGGTCGTTTAATGGCTGAATCTAAGTTTTTCAGAGCATTCTTCTATTATAAATTGAATACAATGTATAAGGGCGTACCTTTGTATCTTGAACCAACAGAACTAGAAGAACTGACAAGAGGAAGAGAAACAGAAGCAAAAATATGGGAAGTCGTAATTTCCGACTTAACTGACTGTATCAATGAATCCAATCTACCTAATAAATATGCAAAGGGAGAGAGTGATTTTGGGCGTATTACAAAATCCGCTGCTTATGCTTTACGTGGAAAAGCATATATGTGGACAAAAGAGTGGGCAAAAGCTGAAGCTGATTTTGCTAAAGTTGGAGAAATGGGACATAAACTATTTGATGGAGATTATAAACAACTTTTTAAGGAGGCAAATGAACAAAGTGATGAGATGATTTTTTCCGTACAATGTATTGGAGAATCAGGATATGGTAACTCCTTCAGTTTTCGTTACGGAAGTCGCGTCGCTTATGGATCATGCTGGAACACATATCTTCCAAGTACTGATTTTGTAGACTCTTATGAACTTGCTGATGGCTCAAAATTCAACTGGGATGATTTCCTGCCTGGCTTTAGCCAAATGGAACCCGCAGCAAGAGCTGTATTCTTTTTGCGTGATGGTTTGACTCAGGATGAAATAGATAAAATGACAACGGATCAGGGTGCGGATATGTCAAAATATTTGCCTGAAGGAAATGAAGCACGTTTATTAAAAGCATATGAAAGTCGTGATCCACGTCTGAAAAAAACGATCATAACCCCATATTCGGAATATATAGGGGCTACCGGTTCAACAACATATACATATACACTTCGTTGGCCTTATAGAGGAGCAGATACTGCTGAGCCATTTGATGTCAGGACAGATACTAACAATCGTTTCTATTATCTTTTCCGTAAGTTTGTTGCTGAAGGTGCTACTGAAATACCTAATCGTTCTTATTCTCCGATAGACATTCCTTTAATTCGTTATGCAGATGTATTATTAGAAAGAGCAGAAGCAATTAACGAACAAGGTTTTAATCAAACAGCCATAGATCTGGTTAATCAAGTAAGAGAAAGAGCTGGAGCTGCTCTTCTTCAAACAACAGATGCAAGTAAACCAACATATGTAAGTGGGCAAGATAATTTGAGAGAACGTATTCGTAACGAACGCCGTTGGGAATTATGTGGTGAAGGAGTGAATTACTTTGACGAAATGCGTTGGAGAAGTTTGCATGAAACCAAATTTAAACCAGGGAGTGGTTTGAAGCAAATTTGGGGACAACCTCAG
Organism: Tannerellaceae bacterium; assembly: GCA_032073245.1. GTDB lineage: Bacteria > Bacteroidota > Bacteroidia > Bacteroidales > Tannerellaceae > QVMG01. The sequence goes on along the minus strand of DAMANX010000019.1, from coordinate 41,361 downwards.
TATACAGACTCTTGGGGAGGTGATAATTATTACAATTGGCCTATACCTACTGCAGAATGTCAGATGAATGAGAATCTGGTGCAAGTAGACGGTTGGATTAATTAATAACCCAATATTACTTCATGGAAATGGATCTGAAGAATAATTTATAGCTTCAGATCCATTTTTTATAATTACTTAGATTTTCTATTCTATGCCTAGTTATTATGTAAAGACTTTTGTTAAAACTAAAATGATGAAATATTTAGTTACAGGGTTATGTGCTTTGTTATGCTTTTCTTGTGGCACAGCCCCCCAGAAAGAGACGAAATTCATTGAAGAAAATGTGGATTTCGCAAAAACACAGATTGGTCTTGAGATCGAAGTGATCGAATCGAGTGATAAATTTCTGAATCCGGTGACATTAAAACCGGATGGAAGCGTTTACTACTGCGGCTATTCCGATTGGCGCAGTGGCTTCTTCCCGGGCTCAGTCTGGTATCTGTCGGAGTTAACAGGAGATGAATCCTTTCTTCCATTAGGACACAAATATTCCAAAGGTATCGAAGAAGCCAAGAACCTCACGTGGCATCATGATGTCGGCTTTATGATCTACTGTAGTTTTGGTAACGGCCTTCGAATTACCGGTAACCCGGAATATAAGGATGTGATTATCCAGGCTGCCAAATCCTTATCCACCCGTTTCCGCCCGGTAGCAGGAGTATTACAATCGTGGGATGTAACCGGAGGCTGGCAGGCCGAACGCGGTTGGGAATGCCCCGTTATTATTGATAACATGATGAACTTGGAGCTATTGTTTGAAGCAACCAAGCTTTCAGGAGATACATCCTTCCGTGAGATAGCGATAGCCCATGCCGACCGTACCATGGCTGAACAGTTCCGTCCGGATGGTAGCTGCTATCATGTCATTGACTATAACCTTGAAGATGGTTCTGTTCGTAATCGTCACACAGCTCAGGGTTATGCCCATGAATCAGCATGGAGCCGCGGGCAAGCCTGGGCAATCTATGGATATACCATCTGCTACCGTGAAACAGGCGATAAAAAATATTTAGACCAGGCATTAAAGACTTTCCGTTTTATGCGTGACCATAAAGCTATGCCTGAAGACCTTATCCCTTATTGGGATATGGATGCCCCGAATATCCCGAATGAATATCGTGATGTATCTACTGCCGCCTGTATGGCTTCCGCTTTATATGAGATCAGTACAATGGATGTGGCAGATGCCGCCAGCTATAAAGAGTATGCCGACCGGATGATGGAAAGCATGGCTTCTCCGGCATATCGTGCAGAATTAGGAACCAATGGTCATTTCCTACTAATGCACAGCGTTGGAAGCATTCCTCACAATGCTGAAATAGATAAGCCTTTGAATTATGCTGATTATTACTTCCTGGAAGCACTGAAACGAAAAAGGGATATTGAGCAATAGGATTAAATGATTAAATAAAAGTTTCAAACGCTCCTTAGCAATTCTAAGGAGCGTTTTAGTTCTGTGACATAGAATGCTTAAACGTCCTTCAATTAACTAATGCCCTTTTCCAGATAGATTCAAATTCATTTATATCTGATTGGAATGTAAGGCCGATCGATTGCTCTACCGTAGTTGAATAGGTATATTTTATAAATGTTTCTACTCTGTTCACATTATAATGATTTTCCATAAACCGGAATACCGATTCACCTCCCCAATAATTAGCCAGGTTTTCAGGGAAGTTTCGTTCAAGCGAATAGGTTAAACATTTCTCGATTTGTTGTCGGGTAAGTTTTCGTTCCTCTTTACTGAAATATTCAGCCAGGCCTTCATACACCCACATATAGGGACGTACAACCTTATCATATTCAAGGGTTGAGAAATAAACAAAATGATTCATCTCATGCCATAATGTTTCTTTTGCCGATTTATCATTCACCCAGGTATCCGGGCTTATCACAATTCCTTTTGTCAGGCAACCCATTTGGGAATAACTGGAAATATATACACCCCAGGTTCCTTTCATACTGGTACGGACACCCAACAACATACTGGCAATCTCATCATATTGAGTACTATTTCTAGATAAATAAACAGGGAGTTTACGGTTATTTAGCACAGCAGGATACGGATAACTTCCCATCAGGCCCGTTAATGGAGAAATAGCCTCTTTCGCCCAGCCTAATATTTTTACAGCCCGTTCGGATTCTCTTTCCGTATCACTGAAATAGATAATAAAATTATCATCTTCAATCTTTTTCAGTCCTGTTGCCGGGTCTTCACCATAATTTAATGTATTCTTCCAATCTTTGGGCCGCACATCCGGGTCAAACCGGATAAAAATATCCAGTTTGTCTGATAAATCATTCAGAAATCTGATTGTCTCCGGATGAATTTCTGCATAGATCAATCCTCCTGGCATTTTCCCTTTCTGATAGACAGCTCCCAATAGGGCTACCCAGACAACAAGAACACAAATAACATATATAAAAGGCCCTGTTCGTTTCATTTGAGATATCTGATTTTCTTAAAGTCTTCAGGTTTAATTCCTTCTCCACAATCTCCTATACGGAAAGAATCACTTGTTGTTTCACATAAATAGTAAAGCCGTCCTTCCGGATCTACGATTGTATTTTTTTCTTCCAGAAACATTTGGCTGATATGATAGTTTTTAAACCATTTTTCCGGACAAGCCACCGCTACCATAGCATGTCCTTGTGAAGTTAAATAAGCTACTCGGTAACCAGCGTTACGAAATAAAGCAGCAGCTAATACTGCTTTGCAATCACAATCGCCTCTTTTATCAAACAATGTTTCTACAGGAAAACGGGCATATTCAATATTTCCGGTTTCCGGACTATCCGCATCAGCCAGATATGAGATATTTGGTTCCTGTACAAAATCAAGGATGAACTGCATGGTATCCAGTTCGGAAATATTGGCTTCATTTGCTTTGTTAAAAATATATCTATTGATTTTTGTGAGATGTCGTTCATTGACTTTTTCTCTGAATAATTGCTCGATATTTCTATCAAAACCTAATAAATGTTGAGTTCTGAAAGGATTACGACTACGCAATGCCACAATTTCTTCTTCCGCAAAATAAAGTTCCAATCGTCCCTCCAGATTCGCTTCATCAGAATCTAAATCCCATTCATACATTTTAATAATCAGTCCATCAGTGTCTTCATCCTCTTCTCCTCCCCAAAGTTTTGGCAGGAATTTTTCATATACAATCCACGGAGTTTTGGGTATAAATCTTCCGGTGGCAACTATCCCAATCAGAATAGCGGCTTGTAATGGAAAAAAATCTTTACCGGATATAAATCCGGAAATAATTATGCTCCCTAAAGCGCAAATAAAAATAAGATAATTCATCCAACCTATCCCAATGTTACAATTGAACAGATGAAGCCAATTCCCGATAGGTTTTCCTGATAAAGACATTTCAATGCGTACTTGTCTTACTATGAACCATACACAAAAATAAAGGAGCATAGATGCGAAAACAAAGCTCCATTCTCCAAGAAAAGGGAACTGAAGAATTTGGATATTCAGAAAATAAAAAAGAGTATATAGTATAGTAAATAACACAGTTGAAAGCAAAGCAGTATCTGCCCAGCCACGATCATATACGGATGTTTCTTCCGTTTCCGCTTGAGGTAATCTGTTTTGTTGGTATAATAAAAGATAGGCGGCAGCTCTGCCCAACATAGAGAATTGATTAGCTCTTCTTTTTCTGAATCTTCCGGTCTCTATACATTTCCCTATACAAATATCTGTTGGAATATCTGATCTGGATACGTCTACTCCTTCCGAAGCATTAGATAAAATTTGTTCCTGTTTTTCATGAATAAAGACATAAGCATGACAGCGCAACCATAGCTCGTACCATTTCCTTTTTCCGTCCATATCCGGTAAACCGGGTGAATTACCTACATATCCTATCTTAAAGTGGTTCTTATCGTAAATATTCCCAACCAGGTCGATATACCCGATCGGTTTATATTCGGTATCTGAACTGTCAGGAGTATCCATTTTGATTTTAACCCAAGCTTTACCATCGTCCATTACTTGTATTTCCCCAACTAACTGATCAGTGTAAGACCGGAATAAATCAAACGCTGTAAACCGATTGCGCAAACGATTGAATTTAACAAAACCATCCTGGCGAAAACGTCCATCCTCTTGCAATAAAAAAGTACTTGTAAAAGGTCTTACCACTCTAAATATCCTATATGAAAAATAAAGGAAGAAGAGAATTCCGATTAAGGTGATAATATAACTTATTAATTCCATTTCTTCAGATTTTTATATTTTTCAAACCGTGGTCTAATTTGTCTAATTCGTCATGAGATAATGAGAGCAGTGTGTTTTTTATTACATAACGGTTCTCCTTTTTCCTGTAATAAGCATATATACATACGAGTTTCGTAGAAAAAGGAAGCACATCGTAATCAATCGGTATTTCTTCACCACATATCAATGTCGTATCCAGGCTATTACTTTCTACTTTACTCCAGTTGGTAGCAAATAAATAAGATCTTTCACCCCATTTTAACCAGCTATATTCCTGTTCTTTGCCGAACAGCTTGCTTATTTCATTGCTATGAATAATTAAACCTTCTTTACTGCCGGTATGTGTGATTATCCCATTTACTCCTGCCATCTGAAATAGAGGTGTTAAATCTAATGAAGAAGGGTGTTTTTCGTAGATATATTCTAATAAAGGGATAATATCATCCTCTTTTTGGACTATTTTATTTTTCAATGTACTTACAAATCCCTCCTCTAAATACAAATTTATATTCTCTATAAATGAATTTTCATTCTTATCATTCAGAAGAGATGACAGAATCTTATTATGCTCCTTAAATATTTCTTTTAATAATTGTATATATTCCTGTTTCTTCAAAACCGAAATTTTCTTTACAAGGCTATTAATCCGGATCTCCTGCTCAACAATACTTTCATCCAATAACAATTTCTGCCCTTGAAATGATCCTCCTATTAATGACTGATTAAACAAAGTAGAACCAAATCGCAGGTTATGTTTGTCATGCTTATCTACAAGAACACTTTTTTCCACCCGGTCATAATGCATCCATAAATGATCACATTCTTCTATCAACTGATTATATAAATCTACAGTATTCTTTTGGAGTTCATGGATTGCTTTTTGTTGAGCATTGAGTAAGGCATGAGCTAATAACTCCTTTTTCAGATTTCTGATTAATTTGAAATGACTACTAAAACGCCATCCCGAGATAATAAAAGGTAAAAGGAAGAGTCCGATAATCCAGATAAATTCATTTTCTGCAACATTTCCAAGATCAATAATAAATGGAGATAAATGTCTTAATATAGGTATGATAAGAAAGATGGAAATAGTACCCAACAGGAAGCAACGACTCAATAATGCAAGTGTAGTTGGTTCCGACTGAAGTGTTTCTTTCATCTTACGTAGAATATCTTTATCTGAATCCGTTAGAGAGGCCTCCTTACATTTTTCATAGTCTGCCTTCAGATATTCCGGAATATCAAAAACTGTGATATTCTCCAATGTTATTGTTTGGTTAACTTTCTTTTTTTCTTCTTCTAATCTCTTTTTTAGATTCTCAACGCAGTCTTTTAACTGTGCAAAACCAGGATATGTGATGTTGTCTTGCTGAAGAAGTAATCCGATCTGAGAAAATTTAGCTTTATAGCTTTCAATCAGAATTTCTTTATTTTTTGATACCTTAGACGCTAGCCTTGCATAAAGTAACCTCGAATAGGCTTTGGCAAATTCGGCAGCACGCGCCGGCATGAAGCGTAAATACTCTTTATAATAGGAAATATACAATTTAGCTTTTGTAAAGTCATATACCGGATGTGGATTAGGAGCTCCCTCCATATTTTCAGGTGAAATAGTCAAAGCAGAGCAATTCTCTCTTAAACGTTCAAGAGTCTCTTTGACCGTAATATTTCCTGTGGGAAATATTTTATTTACCCACATATCCGAATCTTCTTCAGAAATATTTGCAGGATCTTTCAGTTCTTCTTCTAACCGGATAAGGAGAGAATGTAAACCTAAGTCTTTATGTTCCCTATTATTATAATATATAGAAGCAACTCCTAAGCTAAAAAGACCTTTATCTTTTATCAGGTCAAATATTTTACTTTCACCGGTTTCAGTATTATAAATATGGATAATAATCTGAAATAATAATTCCTGTAATCCTTCTGAATTCAGCTCCGGATAAAATCGTTTATCTGCCCGTTGATTCTCTTGAAAAACAATAACCTGATTATAGTAATTCGCTGGAATTTCTTTTATCAAAGTATTGAATTCTTCCAGAAAAAGAGTCTGTTTTTTCCGCTCGTCAAAAGAATCATGATTGGATTTGTGCGAGACAAATAAAATACCGGTTACTTCTACTCCACGATTTACTGTTTCTCCGATAATCTTTGATAAGTGATCACGTATCAGAAGAGGAAGCAGATGAAAGATTTTCCGGGTACTCTCTTCCGCTAAATTACCGATAAGGCATATCTGAAAATCAGTAATCACTAGCCCATTTTGTTGAAAATAGTTATAACATTGCTGCCCCTCTTTTATCAGTATATCCAATAAAAGACTGCAACCGTCCAGGCTATCCACACCACTTCCATTTATCTCAGAATAGAACCACTCAGCTGAACTCTGATTCATCAGTTTATCCAGATGTTTTCTATCGGTGGTTTCTTCTGCGAGATTTATTATCCAAACGGGCGACATAGGTTATTTTATAAATTTATCAAATGTATCTAATTCATTCGTCAGAATACTCAACATTTTAAGCAATACGGCGCTTTCCTTTTCCTGATTATTTTCACGGGAAGCATGTAAATATTGAGTGAATTCACTGATGATTTTGGATTTAACATCATTATAATTCATTCTCATTTCTGCATCTTTCTTCCATTTCTGATCTTTGATGAGGCTTTCTATTGCTTGTGAAAAACCATTTTCAATATACTTTGTTTTAAATTCATCATAAGCAGAGGCTAATGGTCTGTCCGGATTTGTGAAAAAGAGAGAAACGAACAGATCTTTAATGCCATCATTTTTCTGTAAACAGGAACGGTCATCCTTTGTGGTAACATTTGCTTTCGAGGCAATCTGAATCCTTTTTTCTTCCCGGATAAAAGGAGTAGATGTATAATGATCTTTATCAAAATCCTTATTTGAAGAGTAATAATTGTTCTTCAACAGATCTTTGTACTCATTCATTAAGACATAGCGCATAAAGGTGATCATTTGAGGTTCAGCTTCTTCCGGCAGATTAATATTCATATAGTCACCATTGCTATAAGCGAAGGCCGTATGGAAATGGAATAGTTCTTTTTGGATTGACGCAGCATATTTAGCACGCATAGTGTCGTATATGCGGTAGAAATCAAAAGATAAACCTACTTTTGCCCGTATGATGCTAATTACTGACGGATCACTCTTGAAACTGGCATTATTGCTATTATCCGTGTATCCCAAGATTTCTGTGGCTTCTTTTTTATCTGCCGCAATATAAAGATCATACATTACTGATACATTATTTACCTTGTCGTCCTTATAGGTGAAAAACAAGCTGGGATCCATCTGGCTCCTTATTTCTTCACGTTCGGAAGAGCTCAAGTCATAGAATAATTGAGGTAATGTTTTTTCCTTCCAATCTTTTTTGATTACTGTATTTTCCGATAAGTTAAAATCAAAGGTGCGTAAAGCATATATAATTAAATCTTCAATAACTTTGTCATAATTATCTTTATTTATCTGACTGAAGAAATCCATTTTTTGATCTTTCCAATAACCTTCTTTAATCATTTCTTCCCTACATATTTCAGGCAATTTTTTCAGAATGCCGGCAATACTGTTCGGATCAGGTATATATCCCTTTCCTTTGACATACGTATGAGATGGTTTAATAACCTGTGAATACCATTTTGAGAAAATATGATTTTCTTTCCAACCATATTCATCCACAAATTTCTGAACATTTGGAATATATACTGACGTTACGTCTTTTGATCTTTCAATAAAAGTTTTAGCCAGTTTATCATAAGAATCCATGGCTACTTTCTCAATATCTCCGGCTTTATGTACGAACCGCATGATCTGATCTTTCATCAGGTCTATACTTCCCTGATTTCCTTCACTCAGGATATCAATTCCTTTATATAATTGTTCCTGTATGATTAATTTGATTTTTGCATCGATATATTCCCGTAGTTTACTAAAATAAACCTGTATATCACCACTATTGCTTTTCTTGATTTTTTCAATCCAGGTGATTTCTTCGGCTTTATCATAAAGCTCCGGAAGCTCCCTCTCTATTTCTCCGATACTGTCAATCAATTCCTTTCTTATACTTTTCTTCCCATTCTGGTTTTCATGGAATGCCTTGCTCTTAGTTGCACAATAATTATCCAGTTGATTGAGGGTTTCATACACATAGTTTAATCCTTTTTCCAAAGTTTTTTCCCCGATCCAAGTCCACAAATCATTTTGAATTTCTTCTATTCTTTTTATGAAAATATTATCTTCCAGGATCATCTTTTCAATTGCACGGATGACACTCTCCGCTTCATCCATATTGAGATGTGAAGGCCGTTCATTATAGGGTTTCCCGGTAGTTCCATCAATAAGGTCTTCGTCCGAGAAATTATTATTTATCAGATAACTATTTGCAAGTTGTTTGTAATAAGATTCTAAAGCTGTAAGACGGGAATAAATCTTATTCTGGTATAAGTCATCCACCTGTTCATGTTCAGGTTGTAGTTCTCCATTGTTCAAACCATATTTCAGTAATTCATATTTGAAACGAATATGCATGTAATCCTCAAAATCCTTTTCCGGCTTTCTCAAGGCAATATATCCCATAGGTGTTAAGAATGCATCAGGAATACTGGCCTGACAGTTATCAGTCAGATTATTCAGATCGGAACGCATTTTTGTAGCTCCTTTTCCATCATGCACATAATATAACATTTCGGCAGTATTGGCATAAAGATTATCAATGTCTCCCATATTGGTTCCTTTATCAGTTTGATAATCTACCGGTATGCAAAAACTGAACGGGTTGTATTTAAACTCCGGATTAAATTGATGTTGATCCTTCACCAATGCCAGACGATGGAATGGCATATATTTCTCCGTTAACCTTGTCATAGTCTGAAAGGCCGTAAGTTCGGAAAATACGGCGTAGGCATTCTCAGAAGAATTATGAGTCATCAGTTTATCCATATAGATCTGAGGAGTGTACAATACAAGCATAACCATTGGATTATCCGGTTTTACCAATGTTTTATGTAGCATATTGACATTATACAATACATCGTTTATTATGCCACTACCGGTACCGCCGGCGGAGCTACTGACTATCCAATAATAAATAGTAGGTTCTCCTCCTATCTTATGAAGGCTCTTTATTTTTTCGCCCAGCATTGTCTGGAAGTTTTCTATTTCGCGGGCAAATCCAATACGTGAACGTATACGCACAGCACTTGCTCCCTGCCGTAAAGTAATATCATTTAATGGAACGTTTGTGTTCCATGATTCTGCGATTCTTTTATCTATCAAAATCTCATCTGACAAACGCGCTGTTCTAAGAATCCTATGCGGATTATGAGGCCCTAAATCGATTAGTTCGCTCTTTTCAGAGATAAAGCTGACTTTTCCATCCTCAAACCGACTCTTGTAAAGATTGTTACTCTCATTTATGTCGCCATTATCCGTATCTACGAAAAGGAAACGATACTTGTCATCCAACAACTCCAAGCGTGTCTTTTGGCTTGTAGGCTGTAATTTCTCGTACACTTTATATTTAATTTGTGCAACAGTTTTTACTCCTGCGCCACCTATTCCGATAAAAATATGTTTATCCTCTTCCATAAGAATATATATTATTTAGTTGTTTTACTTCAATGCAATTTCCAGCCTATGGCAAAATCTCCTATTTTGATTGTAGTCGGCCGGATAATTACCGGAGAAGATTTTCTGTCATATTTCTTTTTACCTGAACCTATTCTGAACTCAGAACCACGGAGCAATCGAATCCGGTATTGTGGCTTCTTATAAAAACGAAGAAACGGGGAATATTTCTTTTCATAAATCTCAATCAACCAATCGCATGAAGGATGGGATATATTGATATTTGTTCCACTCTTTCCGATAGAAGCCTTCAAAAGATTATCTAATTTCACTTTTTCGATTTCTTCTTCATTATATCGGATAGTGAAAGAACCGCTTACTTTGTATCGTTTAGATGAGTTCCTCTTAAAAGCCATGATTACCAGTATAACATAAAGTATAAAGGCACCCAACAAGGTTCCTGTCAACCATAGCGACATACAGAAAGAAAAAATATCCCGGTCGACAGCTACTTTAGCCTCCTTATTTTCCCATTCAATATTCAAGCGTGTCAATTCATTTTGCCAGGGAACATCAGGGCTGGAGTAAACAGTCAAATCACCTTTTAAAGAATGAAAAAGAGGACATTTATAAAGAGAATAGTATTGAATTTTTCCAGCCTCTATATTTGAGGAAGGGTCATTTATTTTTACAGGAAGTTGAGATATAAATATAAAATTATCATCCGGTAGCCTGACAGAATCTATGGATAAAGCAGGAACGAGTTTATCAGGACTCCATTGTAAATTCAGGTCTAACTTGCCATCAATACTCAGGGTAGGAGAGATGTTTAATTCAGGATCTGTTACTTTGCTCTTGATAAGTGCCGCAAATTTATCCAATAGGATCTCTCCTTTCTTACGTTGAAACCATGCGGAAAGGGCTTCACCTGTACGGATTTCCTGATATTCAAAATCGATAGTAGGAGGGAAAGCATTCCTTACTTTCGGATAATCCTTACCAGCCTGTGTTCCTGGTAATTGAAGAGCGAACACATAGATGTCATTTTCACTTTGCTCATTCCGAATGCGCTGTGTTACACCGGCCCAGTCTTCTTTTCCTCTTTTTCCGGGAGACGGATCATGATCGAAATCTGTAATGATAAATACAAATTTTAATTTATTCCGATTGATCTGTTTCATATCATTGGCAAGATAATGCAACATAGCATCTAAATCCGTATAAGAAAAATACAGCTGGCGTTCATTTGCATCAATCGGCCTTTCGTATAATTTAGGAGCATATTCCAACAAGTGTTTTATTACTTTCTCATCTATTTTCCCATAACTACCCAGGTCATTTTTAGCGGCTCCGCCAAATTTTATAACAGAAACATAATCATCAACTTCCAGAGAACGGAAGAATTCCTGTAAAGCAGGTATAACGATCTCTTTATAACGATTCATGGTACCTGATACGTCTACAGCAAAAATATAGTCAGCCCGCTGAGCCTCCAATTCTTTTTCGAATTCAGCTGTTAACAGAGGAAAGTCTTTCTTTAAAGCATCTAAACTCTGAGTTTGAGCAGATAGGTAGCTAAATCCATTCCATATAAATAATAGAAGCAAACATTTTCTCCACATAACCAAGTGATTTTTTCGTGAATTACAAATATATGAAAACTTTATAATAAATGTTATTCTTCGGGGAAAATCTATTCCCGATCTTGTCCGGTATTATGAATAATCTTTCTCAAACAATTAAAAAAACGGTGAAAACCCTTCAACCTTTCATCTTTCTTCGAAACTCTTTGTTTTTCAATAAGATTAGCACTGAAGGGTTTTATTCAAAACCCTTCAGTCTTCAGATAAAACTCTTCAGTCTTCTCATCAAACCCTTCATTATGCTGGTTCCCCTCCTGCCCGAGGAGGGGGTGGACCATCGCTTGCGATGGTGGGGTGGTGGGAGAAAAAAGAAATAGAAATTATATTTATCAGGAAAACAAACCTCCCCACCGCTGCTAGCAGCGGTCCACCCCCGCCTTAACCAAGGCGGGGAGCCGGGTTACTATAGTCTACACATCATTAATATATCATCATTGGAAAATCTGCAAATCTTAAACTATTCAATAATATCTTGCATCATATCTGTTTCAAATTCACATTTCAGATAAACCGTACAATTCTTATTTCCTTCAACAGTTAACCGCCCCGCTTTCACTTGTTGTCTCAGATCTTTAAGAGCCTGATATTTGGTGCAATTATTCATATTCATATAAACACGTGTAGAGATCGTTGTATGGCGGGAGAGATACCCGATAAGGCGCTCTTCCCGTTCTTCCGGAGTATACGATTTCCGGGAAGGTTCGTAAGCACGTGTTACAGACATGGTTTTCAACCGGTGTTTCATCTCTTTATTCAATCGGAAATTAACCTGCCGGAAACGGATCGACTGGCTATGGATCTCTTTCTTATCCATTACCGGACGGCAATCGAGGGAAACACTGAAATAGCCTATCCCGTCGAGTTCAACCTGGTAACCATCCCGCAATCCTTGCTCCAGCAACTCGGATATAAGTTGCAAGGCTCCTTTAATATCAGATGATGAAAACGTTGAATAATCACGTGCATAGTCCATCATTTCGGTAATGCTGATCGTCTGTGTCGATGTAATACGAGCATAATAAGGTTGTGGTTCATTATCACCTTTCACATCGGTAGCACGTATCAATTTATATTTTGCTTTCATTGTTCTATTTTTTAGTAATAACTTCTTAACTTCTTTAACTTCTTGACTACTTAACTTCTTTGCCTACTCTATTTTTTATTGTTTGCTTATAAGCAAACACCTGTTCGAACCGGAGCAAACAGCTGTTTGATAGTAAGCGAACACCTGTTTGCTTATAAGCAAACAATAAAAGATATCAGTTTCAAAGGTTTTTAATAGGAAGGATCACATAATCCTATTCTTACTCTTTCAGTTTCTCGGTCTTGTAAAAATTCCCTGCCGCAGTATGCCGGCGAGAGAAATTATGTTTGCGCAGTATACGCCCGAACAAAGTCATATTAGTACGCCCGGGTTTGATTTTACTATGTTTTGTGATATAAGTCAATATATCGATGGCAGATATCCATTCACCGGTTACACTTTCGGGAGAAACAGGGCGGAAGAATGACAGGAGCATTTGTTCTTCCGGTGAGAGACGGGAAAAAGCTTCATTGTATTCTGTCATTAATAATTCTTCCTGGCGATCAGGCCAGTAACGTTCTCCCTGTTTGAGGGCAGTGAGTGCCTGGGCATACAATTGCGGGTAATTAATAAATTGCTCATAAAGTATTTTGTCTTTCACTTCCACACAAAGGTATCGGCGGCTTCCCGTCGGGTCGGTCAGTACATCGGACGGATTACAAGTAGCTATAAAGGAAGCATAACGGGGCAATACCTCCGTATGGCTCCGGTGAGGACGACGAATAGTCACTTCGGGCAATTGCAATAAATGCTTTAAAAGAGGTTGCCGGTTTTCAGGTATGGAATCGAATTCATCCAGATTGATCAGGGCAAAACGGTTTAACGCCAGTTCAGCATTCCGCCTTGCACTCAGATCCAGGTTTTCAGCATAGTAATCCCGCAGTTCGGGTGGCAGCAGATGTTTGCACCAGGTTGATTTGCCGGTAGACTGTTCTCCGGATAAGAGAGGTACAACGCAGTTACCGTGCATCCGGTTTATCCCTTTCCACTGGGCAACCATGCCCAGAAACCAACGATAAAAACAGAGAGGCCAGTGTGGATTATCTGTGGGTAATGTATCGGCCAGCTTGCGGATATGATCCTGTCCGTCCCACGCGGGCAAATGAGAGAGATAATCATCAACCGGATTATAGTGAGGGATCCTGTTCGAGTAGAGATACCGTTTGACATCCCGGTCCCAAAAATCGAGCCCTTCCTCATGTGCCTGCAGGCTGATTGTATTCAACGCTTCGTCGGTCAATGGATGAAAACGGGAAAAAAGAGCTGCTTTTTCCCTGTATTCCACCTGTTTCTTTAGAATATTACGCCGTAAATCATAACGTCGCTCCATAAATTCCTCCATTTCAAATGCAAGCCGTTGTACGGATGGCATCACAGGTTTTGTTCCAAATCCTTTTTCCAGTTGGTACACATTGTGAATAGCCGTTCGTACCCGTTTTTCATATTCTCCCAGCTTTGAATAGAGGCGGATTCGTTTTACCGCCTCTTCTTCAGGCACACCCGAACGAAAACAGTTTTCCGCTAAGGCAATCATAAAAGCTTCGGGTTCTTCGGCTCTATCGTGATGGCGAAGTGTCTCCTGCAATGCCATATCAAAAAGAAAAGCTATCCTTTCCTCCCGTTCCCAACCGTGCATCATCCGCTCCCATGGGTCTTTGTTTATTTCTTTTGGGTTGTGCAGGATATCTTCACCGGGCATTCCCAATGGTTGTTCCATCGTTATATGTGCAGCATGCGGGTTAAAGTAAAGACTCGGATCATAAGAAAGCCTGCAGTAATCATCCAATAACGTCTCCTTGAGAATGATCTCCTGCCCAATCAGCATCCGGTAAAAATTAGCGCTACGTTTTAAGGCATGAGCATGAAAACATGCAGCTTCCTGATAGCTGGTTGGAAGAGTTCCGTCGGGGCGTGTAAAAACAGTAAGTATCTTAACACTTTGTCCGCTCGACCCGATAAACGTCGCAAGTGTTTGTAAACATTCCGCAGCTTTCTGCCGGATCGCTTCCGCTTCCGCTATCCCGGCAATATTATTTACCTCCACCATCATGATACCGCTATAACCGGCCCATTGCTTGTTTATCCCGCTTCCCCCAAAAACCGAACTGAAAAAAACTTTTTGTGTTTTCTTCTCTTCGGGGATCTTTGTTTCGGGGAAAGAATGCATAATCTCATTTCGGAAAGCCAGTACTTTTTTTGCTTGCTTCCCGGAACGCATTAACTCCATCACATCGGATAATTCCATCAGGCGAGGTGCCACATAATAGTCTTTAAGAAGGGTAACTTTCATTTCTTCACAGTTTTATTGTTTTACATCCCCTAAGATAAGAAAAAGAGATGAAACACGCAACTAAAGACTATGAAAATGAAGGGTTTAAATTATTGATGAAGGGTTTGTAAAGCAACCCTTCAGCCTGATTGTTTTTGAAATTCATAATCTTTCAAAGAAAACTGAAGGGTTGAAGGGTTTTGGGGATTTAAATTAATTTTTTGGTTCTGATTTATCCTTCTTAGTGTTTTGAGATATCTCGCTTTTTAGCGTTTGTAGTATTTTCTGCAATTCATCAATCTTTTGCTCTATATCTGATTCCTCTTTTAGTTTCTTTTCATCTTTTTTGTTTAGCTTTTGACGATCAAAGTCTAGTTCTTTTCCCAGATAATCTTTTAATGAATCAAAAACCACCAGAGCCAGGACAAAAAGAGTACAGATGATAAATGCAAATGCTCCATGTATTAACAACTCTTTAGTACCAGTGCATATAAAAATGAACCATACGATGATTATAATAATCATACATAGAATAAGCATGGGGAAATAATTTCTAATCTTCATAATAATATTATTTTATTCAGTTACTGATTTCTCACTAAATATTAACTGTAGGAATATACCTATAAACATGGCAAAGAAAGAAAACTGTATCAGAAATTCCCAAAGAACGATATATTCCATATTATCGTTTTTCTCTATCTTAAATACCTCTACAAGTTTAAAATGTTTTTCATTTTTCCCTTGTAGGTTATTCTCTGTATATATATCATCTTTAGATTTATGTTTCAGATATCGTAGTCCTTTTTGATAAGCTAATACATTATCTGCAGTTCTCATAAAATCAACACTCCTTTTGATATTGGCTTTATCCGTTATTTCAAAATCATATATTTTATTCTCAATATCTTCTTTTAAAGGACCATTTTTAAGACTTATCAATTGAGCATTTGCAAGTTCTTTTAAATCTTTTACCTCTTCTCCTATAGCTCTTTTATTGAAATCATCAACTAAAAACAAGGTGACTAGAGTGAATGCATAATGTTTATCAGTATTAATAGAAGTCTGATTATCATCAAAACATATATGTGATTTGAGTTTTAGTCCGTTCAGGATGTTTTTAGCTTTGTCATTATTTATCACCTTTGAATATTTTACAGCTTCATCAAGCAATTCAGGACAATATCTTAAGGATATATTATTATGAAATTCCTCAGTAAGAAAGATATGTGGTGCTTTCATTTCAAATTTTGAATTTTCCACGAATACATGGTTTTCATAAAAGCTATCAAGGAATTCACCCCGTTCAATAAAACGATCGGCAGAAAATGTGATAAAAAGAAATCCGGTAATTAGAGCATAGAAAAATCCAATAAGTAACAATGAAACAGAACGGACGATTTTTTTAATCGGATTCAGATAAGGCACGATCTTTCCTATTTCAAAATAAATAAAGCCCGACATAACAGCGAATAATAGTATAATCGGCACATAAGAACGAGGCAAATCAAAAAAAGCTTTCAGCAGATCCTCACTAAGTGTAATCGTGATCCAGGCAGTGACAATTGCAGCCGCTAAGCGAGGCATCAGAATATGAATTCCTCTGAAATAGCGATAAACCCCGGCAAATTGAGTCACCGGAATTATCTTATAATACACATTTACTATTAAATTATAAAAGATAATCAATAGTATCAGGATTTTGAAAGTTTGCGTATATGCCCAATCAAATATAACTGTTCCCGTAAATACAACTAAAAGACTTAGGATCATTAGCCAATAACCAACAGGAAGTCTCCCGATATGCCATAATACATTATTGAAGTCATAACGTTTCACGCTCCATAAAGAAGAGCCCTCAACACGTAGAGCCATTTCTTTACTGGCTCCCGACATAGCCATATAAGCTCCCATTGCTATAATACATATAGCTCCGACCAGATATACCCATATCTTTTCCTGCATATATTGAAGGATTTCAATCTTTTTCCCAAACATGGGTTCAGCACAGAAAGAAAGTAATATCCAACCCAATAATACCGGAATTCCAATTAAAACAATCAATTGTATTAATCGGATCAGAAGGCCTTTAATAGGGTATTGAAGTATATTTATTTGCTTGTAAAGATTTATTGCATTTAATTTATTCCCTTCATTCCCATAATATACACGTTTCAATTCTTCTTCAGGAGACGCAAACCAACCTTTTTCCCTTTTCTTCTTATACCTCTTCCTGAATATGTCTTTCCCTTCTTCATACCACTTAGGATACTGCGGGAACTCCTTGTCTGCTTGAGGCTGCTGTATACTTTCGATCCATTGTGATTCTGCACTATCTAAGAAATAGGATTGAAATTTTAATTTCGTTAATAAAAAGTCTCTATCGTGTTTATGGTATTCTATTTCCTGACTGATAGCTTCTCTGTAATAATAAAAATTAGCTTTATTTATTAATGCGGAAAAGAAGAAATTCTCTTTTAGCTTAACAGTCATTTCTTCGTAATTGGCTGCAACTTTAAACACATTGGTATGTTCCAGATCAAACATAAAATCCAATAATAGTTTCCTGAGAAATTTGGAGTATTCTCCATTTTCCATAAGATCACTATTGTAATCTTGGGAAGATAATTTTTCTTCCAAAGATTGTTTTTTCTGTCTACGTTTATCTTTATTTTGATTCGTATGTATACCAAATACGGATAGGGAAGAGAAAGATATCCCTTTTTCTTCTTCCTCCGTAGACTTTAAACAATTTTTCTCAAGAATACGAATCAAATAATTACGTTCAGGGCTATTCTCTTTTTCTTTGGTTGAAACCGGGAAATGGGTACTATAAGCATTTTTTATAACATTAGTTAAATCGTCTTTTATTTCCAGATTGACAGAGAGTGGAAGAGAAAGGATTATATCTTCCAGATGTAAACTTCTAAGTTCACAATGATCCTCTGTCTCACATTTGAGTTCATCGATATTTGTGTGTATTTTATCTTCTTTAAATAAAGGACATTTTTCACATTCATCTTTTGTGAAGCGTTCATTACAATCTATGTGACTATAATGTATTTTAAATTCTACGGCCTCTTTTGTTATATTCAGAAAAACCGGATACTTGGGTGTGATACCATCAAACTTCGTATTATAAGCCTTAACGCTCCGGTAATTGAAGACGGCTATTCCTTCCGATAGTTTTGAGGAATCAAGATCCAGTACAAAAAAGCGACCGTAATTCATAATTATGAGTTGTTTTTGAGGCTTATAATATATCTTTCAATTGCTTCACAGAGTTTAGCTGGTTTACTCTCTATATTTGTCGCATTTGTCATCAATTTAGGCTTCACAAAAATATATTCCTCCCACATCTCTGCCCATTGGCGAACCGTTCCATAAGCGGTCAAATAAACCAAATGAATCAAGTGTTCCCAAAAAGAATTACTGTAGTTTTCAATATCATCAAACAATGAATGAACCAATACAGATCCTTTTGCACAAAAAATACCCTTATCCTTTATTATCTCCGAATCTTCTTTACGAATATCATTTTTCAGAATATCATATTTCCTTCTCATTTCTAAAACACTATTAAAATAAGTGTTTGCTCTTTCGCGGGGATTTTCTCCTTGGAAAATACAGGATAATAAGTCTATCAATGTAATAATATTCTCGTCCATATTTCCCGACAAAGAAACAATAGATCTATATTGTCGTTCCATAAAACGAAGTAGATAATATGTGAATAATTGAGGTGTATTAGTAGGACAAGCACCTTTAGATATTTCCCAAACTTTTTCTCTGCTCAGTAATCCTTGCTCTTGCAATCGCTCAGAAATGGCAGTAGTAAAAGCAGAAATATGCATAATACTAAATTTTCCATTGGGCCCAGCGTCAATCTTTCCTTGTGAATACATTTCTTTTAGCTTAGTTAAAAGAGTATAACTATAATCCCGCCCATTTTTTTTTGTTGATTTACCCAAAAGATAATCTAATAAAATTATATCAAATCTAAATTCTTGCAGTAAAGCAATTGCTTCGTTAATTGTATGCGCACAAAAAATAGAAATATCACAGCACTCTTCTTTCATAGAATTCATTTTTACAGACTCAAAGGTTATTTTCAGTCCATATTCTTTTTCTACAAAAGTGGGTATACACCAATCTATATCAAAATATGGTATAATATTATCAATAATAATCTTAAGCTTTCCTCCTTCAACTAATTTATCTGTAGTTATTTTCCTGGAATCATCATAATCTTCATGCCCCCTGAGAGGAATATTAGCAAAATCATCTAAAAGCAAAAAACGCCATTTCGCTTTTGAAGAAGGATGTGAATTCTCTTTAAAATTGAAAAGTAAAGGTTTTTTTTTAGGATTAAATAAAACCATGCCCATATCTCTTGTAACACTTAGAGAAGTCAACCTTTGTTTCTTGAAATTGCTCAAACGATAATCAGCATCAACTCGTAATATTTCTCTAATTACTCTTTGTTTCATTTCTGACTCGGAATGAAATAAAAAAGGTACAACATCAGAACCATGAGCGTCTTTACTCAAATATGATTCACGAGCTAATCGTCCATGAAAATCCGCATATTCTTGACATATTTTCAAAGAATGCAGTCCATGACTCTGATTGTAATGGATGTATGATATTACTCTTTTTAACGATTCATATAGATTATAATTATTAACTATATACGTTTTTTCAGACAGTTCATCATTCTCTGAATTAAAATGGGTACAAATAGATGGAACATAATAGTTCCAAATACTATTATCCAATATTTTAATATAGCGAGGAATATTAAGTAGATCATTCTGCTCATTTGAAGTGAAAAGGTCCAAATCAGAAAGATGTATTATAGGGAGGCAGGGTAGCTTCCCTTCTTCTATACCATATTGTATATTAAGTTCCTTTAATATATCCACCAAAACATCACTTTCTTTATCAAAATTAGGATAAATAAAAAAATCGGCATTATTTAATTTTGTTTTTATGTTGTTTTCTGTTTTATTTTCATAAATATATTGTAAAAAAGAAGGCTGGTCTATAATCTGTAGAAATAGCGATGTAGGATGATACGCAATATAAAAATATATAATTTCATCCTTATTTGATATATTTGATTCTTCTCCTATATCCATGTAATTATTATAAGCTTGAAGAGTGTTTGCTAATAAGGAATGGATATTGAAAATCACACTTTTCGTGTTTTTAAATAGAAATTTGTCATTTACAGCGTTATACTTTGCTAAATAAATATAAGACATAAGTTATGTGGTTTTTAATTTATTCAATCTCTCATTAATAAATTCAGATAGATCTGTTAAAGTGAGCGATTCTTTAGGATATTCACTCTTACTATTTAATTCTTTCAAAATAGAGTAAGGACTTTTACACACATTAATTACTTCATCAATTATTTCTGCCTTTACAAATGCACATTCATTCAATATTTTCTTATATTTGGAAAATGTAGTATGATTAAACACACGGATATTAGAAAAAGTTGTATTTATATCCTTATCATCAAACTTTTCTTTTATATCATAATCTACTAAGCCTAACTCTAAGTCGTGTATATATAAATCAACTTTTTTGTCATTTAAATCAAACTGTGAAATAATACTTCTTAGCAAGTCTTTTTTTTCATCTTTTGGCTTATACCTTTCTAATTTTAATTCTTTATTAGAACAATTCTCTTTGACTGTACCAGCATAACAAGGTAAAACTATTAGATGAAATAGTTGATCATTTGAAAAAATTTCGACCTCTTTATATTTGAGAAATATAGAGTTCATAAATTCCTTCTCAAAAGTCTCTATCAAATTGTCTTTTAATTCTTTATATCTGTTATTCAGATTTCGTAAAAAATCACTATAATCTACATTCTCATTATTTTTAAGATCTGTTAAAAAAGAATCATATATTTTAGGTGTAACAGTAAATGTCTCTTTTTTATCTTCTAACCATTTCAAAAATTGTTTTTTATGCGTTTTGATAAGAGTGGCAATCTTAGGAGAATATTTTTCAATGACAAAAGTTCTTAATTCACCATCCGGTAACTCTTTATAAGGGGTTGTCACAAAAACATGTTCACTATCATATTCTAACTCATTAGCTCTAGTTATTATCACTATTGTCTTCATAATATGCAGAATAGAGGAGTTCCATTAATGTGTATTTACAATCTTTGACGGCATTTTCTAATGCTGCAAACTGAATAAAGGGTTGTTTTTGAGGCATATCATTCTTTTCCGGCTTAGATCTTCCGGAATGGATAATAAATTGTGGTAGATAAGATTCTTCTTGACCTTCACCTTCTTTTATTAATAGAGGAGTTAGTACTGACAATTGTGAATAAAAGTCGTATGTAAAACGTTTCTTTTTATTCATATTATTCTTTATATTAAAATGTTCGTATATTTTATCTAATAATCCCTGATGAATAAGTAAGAAATCGAATTTGTATGAATCTTTAAAAGCGTTACTAAAAGAAACGATATACTTATCTTCATTTTGGTCAAAAAAAATCGTCCCTATTGTCTCTATTTTATCATTGCTATCATAGTTCAGATTTTTTCGATCCATTTTTTTATTAAAGCCAATAATTGATATCTTCTTATCAATGAAATCAAGATCAAAGAACCATATACCTTTTTCATAATAAGAGTGAAGTCGTTCAATATAATAAGTATCTCTTACTCTATCTCTATTTACGGGATCAAGAATTTCTTCAATTTTATATTTCAAATCAGACAAACTGTATTCTCCATCGGAGAAAAAGTCTATTGCTGTTAAAATATCTTCTTCTACATCATCTAGTCCAAGTTCTTTTAACCTGTTTTTTATAATTTCATATGATATGTTATCCTTATTAAAATCATTCTCAATCAAGTCTTCTGATTTTATAAAAGATTTTGTATTCTTTTGAGAAGCATATTCAAATAAACGTTCATCAAATATAGCAACCTTAGACATGCCTGCTGCAATTTGTTTATAATACCATTCATCATCCCATTCATTTCGGCGAATTAACCGATCAGTAGAATTATTTCCAGTTATTCCTTCAATAAATCTGGCTTCCAGGACTTCCATACAAGTATTCGGATCTTGAGTTTTTACCAACTCTCTCATAACGCCCTCATAATGACTGCTGTAAATTATATTCCCCGGGTATAATACTTTATTTTGATCGCCTGTGACAGATACTACTATATTTAATTTCTCTATAGTATTAGCGTTATTCTCTTTATTATGTTGATAAGTTTTATCATCCAAAACAACTAATTGAGGTTTTATATGTCCTTCATTAGCATCATTAAAAAAATTGTTATTTATCCATTTTTCATAAAAATACCCTACATAGGATTTTGACTCAACTTTATCATAGTCATATTCGCCTTTTTTTAAAACTAATAAATTCTCAAGTTTCTTCTCTAGTGGTTGTAACATTTCATTTAATTCGCATTCAAGAATTCTTGAAGGAGAAAGGGACCTCACTTGGTTAAATAATATTTTATCTTTTGTGTTTTCAACAACAACCAGTTCATAATTAGCATTTTTATTTTTAAACTCTTCATAAGAAAACAACCCAAAACCATATTCTCTAAAATCCTTCTTTAATTTGGTAATATCCGCATGATTTATATATTCATTTCCGTTTGGCTTATATTCTCTATAGATATCTCTTAATTGTTTATTTACATCTTCAAAAACTAATGCAAGTTTTTTTGGTTTCGGTAAACAAATTAGATATTGAATAGCACAGGTAGATCTACTTTCATTATAATCAACGCCTCTTACATGTAACGCAGGGGGTTGATCTTCTTCAATTATTGTATCAATATAATAGTTACGAAGCCAAGCAGCAGATATACGCATTTCCTTTATACCTTTGAATTCACCCTTCATTTCCTGAGTACTATGATCTATATAGGGATCCTTTATCCCTTTTTTTAGCTGCCCAATAGAATCTGCATTGTTCCTTAACTTATTAGTAATTGTTATAATATGATATTCATCTTTATAAGCTATATACTTATTTTTTATTTCCTCTTCCTCAAAAGAACTCCAGAAATCTGGTATATCATTTACAACATCGAGAACGATTCGCATTATATTTTCTTTAAAACTATGCTTAGCTCCATTTCTTATAATATTTTCAACAATAGAGAAAAAAGCTTGCCTTCCAGTAATTCCTCCCGGCATTGCGACCTCGAGATTTCTTAATCTTTCAAAATCCATAAATGCCTTTGTATCCTCTTCTGGAGTATACCCATCGAAATCACCAAATAAAAGAGAAATGCTACTACTACCGTCATATTTTTCAGAATAAGCAATATAATCCAATAAAATATTATCTGCTAAGCGACCCTTAGTATTCTCTTTGTCATGACGTTTAGTTCGTAATTCTGGTTTTAACTCATCATAAATAAAATCCTTAAAACTGACAGTTGCATTATATGGGATATGATTAGTTGCAACTGTTGCTATATAATCTTGCCGTTCTTGTAAATAATTTATAAAACGACCTAACCCTACGAGAAAAGGAAGTTCAATCTCTTTAATATTTTTTTCTTCTTTAAAAAACTCAACACATTCATGTATATTATCTATATCAAGAATTGGGAGTCTATGTAATACATTCTTTCGAATTATATCTTCTACAGAGTTTAGCTTTAATTTCAAATATGCCATTACGTGACTACCCAAATTATGACTCATATTACGAGACATGATAGCAGCCTTTGCAGACTTTTTAGAATGATATACTGATAAGTCATGAAGTTTCTCTAATGCTGATATATATTTTGATTTTGTTATATATTGAAAAAGAATTTTTGTTATATCTTTTTTCAAATAATCATCATTATTTGAAAAAACAGCAGCATTATGAGTAAAAACTCTTTCCCTTATTGTATCTTCAAAAGAAAAAAGTACAATAGTCGCATATTTAACAGCAGGGCTTTGATATACATCATTATATTTTAAAGCAACAAAATCTGTAAAATATTGTTGTGTTACACAGAATCTCTCAAATGCAGTTGTAGCTAATTTAATATTTTCATAATAATTTCTTATTTCTAAAAATTTTTCAAGTTCTAGATCATAGTTATTATCTGTATTTACAAATTTTTCTGTGGTTATCTTTAGTATGAATGTATTTTGTTTTTCTTGATACTTTCTTAATATATCATTAGAGACCTTAAATTTGTGGGTTAATACATCAGAATTAATATTATTTACTTCATCCTTATAATGATCAATCAAATAGTTAATAGGCTCTTTCTCTAATAAATTTTGAAAAGATCTTGAAACTAGATGATGGATACTTTCAACCTCTTGAGTACAATATCTATTTAATGCATACCAACTTTTACTTTTTTCATCTAAAATCCCAATATCCAAGGTGGTAATGCCCAAATTTTCATGATTTAAAACATCTGATAAGTCTTCTTGTAACTGTAACTCAGAAAATGTACATATATCAGAAAAGTTAATTTTATAATCTTTCATACTTTTTGATTATTCATGAATTATAAATTTTCCATCTGCGTATTCTAAAATTTTATAATTAATAATTTGATCACCTTGTGAATCGAATTTAATTATTCCTGTTATACCTTCAGTTTCTGAATTGTTGTAATAATTAATTATATCACTTTTGGTTAACTCTGATTTATTAAGATTATTAATTATTGTCATAACGTCATATGGAAATGCTGCAAAAATATTCGGCCGTTCTTTAAATTTTTCATTATATTCTTTTTCAAAGGTCTCATATTTATTTGATAAAACATAGGCCATACCAAGGAATGGTATATGATCCATTTCTTTTACTGTAGAAAAATCATATGTGTATAAATCTCCAAAATTTAAGTCACCTAGCATTTTATTCAATATATTTATATTATAAAAACTTTTTGTAATATTTAAAAAATTATATGACAAAGACTGGACAACTACTAAATCAGGATTATTGGATTTGACTTTTTGAGCTAGATTATTAAAATCTTTTGTGGATAATTCAAATGGAATATCTGTAACATTTAAATTCATCTTTTTTGCTTCGGGTATTACGACAGTTTTAAATGCTAACTCAGCATCAGGGAAAATGTGACGAAGAAAAACAATATTCTTGAAGCCTTGGTCATTAGCGTAATTTAAATAACCTAAAACTTCATCATCAGATGAAGGATATACTTTAATAACATTACTTGCAGTTGTTATTTCAGGACTAAAAGCAAAAACAAAATGTGGAATACCTTCTTTTTCCAAAATTGGGTTAATACTTTCAGAAATAGCGGGTTTTAGTGATATAGCTACATCTATATTATTTACTGATATCATTTTTTTTACAATAGAGACAGCATTTTTGGGTTCTCCTTTTGTGTCCTCAATAAATAACTCAACTTTAGATGTGTCTGCGTTCATCAATATGGCATTAGTGAAGGATTGCCCAAGAAAAGCTATATCGCCTGTTAAGGGCATTATTACCCCTACTTTTATTTTAGACTTATCATTAGACTTCTTTGAATCACTTGTACAACTGCTAGTAATAAATAGAGATGATATAAGCAACAAGATTACAAATAATTTTCTTTCCATACTTTTAAATTATATAAATATTAATTTTTCTATTTCTTTTAAATTTTGGCTGGTAATAGTTTCTTTTATCAATCCTTCTCTAATAAGATTTACACTACAACAAAAAGTTACTGCTTCCGCAATATTTTGTTCGATCAGTAAGATTGTTAGATCTTTTTCTTTGCGAAGCAAATCCAATGTCAGGTACATTGCATTTACCGCTTTGGGGGATAAGCCTGCGCTTGGCTCATCCAGAATCAGAAAAGATGGCTTTTTCAACAGACACATGGCTAAAGCTAATTGATGTCTTTCCCCTCCACTTAATTTATCAGCCCTTATTTTCTTCAGAGTTTTTTCTGTTGCCGATAAAAGTATGAAATATTTCTTAATTTCTTCTATTTCTTCCTTTTTATCAGCACATAATAAAAGATTATCCCATACAGACAGTTCATCAAATACTTTTCCTCCCTGCATAAAAAAAGCAATACCTAATTTTGACAACTCGCGGGAATTCTTTTCACTGACATTGATACCATTAAAATATATCTCACCTTTTCTATAAGGTAGCATATTCATTATTGATTTTCCTAGAGTGGATTTGCCACTTCCGTTTAATCCGATGATGCCGACAGTTTCTCCGCGTGAAATATCCAGATTAATTCCTTGAAGTATTTCCCGATCTTTGGTATATCCTCCTCTGATATTTTTAAGTTGTAGTATCATAGGCCAAGATAGCTGTTTTTAACGTCCTGATTATTCAAAACTTCTTCTACATTACCCTGACATTGAACCTGACCATCATCCATATAAGCGCAATGATCTGCAATGCCTTTTACAAAAGGCATATTATGTTCTATTAGCAAAACTGTCGTTTGCTTATCAGCCACCATCTGTTCAATTATTCTTTTGATTGTTTCTATATAAACCGGATTGACCCCCGCCGTAGGTTCATCCAGTAACAATAAAGAATAATTCCCCATAAAAAGCCGTGCTAAAGAAATTAATCGTTGTTCCCCATAAGAGAAGTCAGACCCTTTGTGATGAAGCATATTGATATACTTATTATCTTCTCCAAAGAGACGCACAAGAACCTGAATGGCTTGCTCTTCTTTTTCTTTTTCCTTCCGGTTTATCTTTTTTCTTTTCAGTAGATAAGAAAAAGGAATCTCTCCGGAATTATCATGAGATGCCAATAGCATATTTTCTAATAAGGAGAGTTCTTGTATTAATGGCTTTCCTTGAAACAGACGGCCGATTCCTTTGCGAGCAATCCGGTCGGCAGACAAACGGCTGATAATTTCCTGATTGAAAACCACGCTGCCATTATATTCCTGTTGAAAACCGGATATAATATTAAACAAAGTTGTTTTACCGGAACCATTACCTCCAATAATCGCTGTCACTTTTCCTTTGGGAATAGCTAAATTCAATCCGTCTAATATCTTAGAGGATCCCTTGCTTTCAGCAAAGCTAAGGCTGATATTTTCTAGTTTTAATATCATTTCAATACAATTTTGCCCCAAATACCTTGTGGACGGTAATACATAATCAGCACTAAAGCTACACCATATATTATCTGTCTCAAATTAGCGGCTATACTATCAGGTAATCCAACAAAACGTAAGATTTCGGGGATGATAACAACGAATACCGCACCTAAAACCGGACCTTTAATATTGCCAATACCTCCGATAAATAATGCTGTCAGAATAAAAATACTCTCGTCAATAGTAAAGCTAGTCGGATCAATATAGCTTACATAAGAAGCGTAGATCAATCCTGCTAATCCTGAAAATGCTGCAGAGATAAAAAATGCCCAGGTTTTAAAACGAATGGGGCTACGTCCAAGTGCAGAGACGGAATATTCATCACTACGGATAGCTGTTAAAACCCGTCCAAAAGGGGAGTATTTTAATGCTCTAAAAAGTAATATAGCAATAACAGTGATAAGTGCTGTAAAAATAAAATAATTCAAAGTGCCGGATAATTCCCAGATTCCTCCGATTTTTATGGATGGGATACCCGGTATTCCATAAGGGCCTCTTGTCACACTGGTCCAATTGTAGAGTACTGTAAACACAATCATTTGAAATGCTAATGTTGCTAATACGAAATAATCACCCTTCAGTTTTACAGATGCAAAAGAGACAATCAAACTACATATTCCTGTTAAACTCATTACAATAAGTGCAATAACTATAAAAGGAAGATTGAATTGCATAAGAAAATAAGCACTGAAATAAGCACCTATTCCATAAAAAGCAGCCTGGCACATGGATAATAAGTTTGCCAGCCCTATCGGCAGATTTGCACTTAACACTAACAATATATAAATGTTAAGCATAACCCCTATATGTAATATATAATCCATTATACCATCCGTTTTTTATATCCCATAATTCCCTGAGGCCGAAAAAACAAAAAGATAAGCAACACTAAAAAGGTAATCGCATTTTGCCAATTAGAAGCAAATTGATAGACCACCAAAGCTTGTAATATACCTAAAGACAGTCCACCAATAATACAAGCACTAAACCGCCCGATTCCTCCAATAATCATTGCTACCATTGCATTGATAAGTAATGACATGCCCATGTGAGGATCCATACCCAAATCATATACAGTCAGGCAGCTTCCAAGAGCAAGAAATATACCGCTAAGGGCGAAAACAAAAGTGCGGGTAGATAATGCATTAAATCCCATTACCTCAAATAATGTACTATCATTACTAAGCGCTTTTGTTTTTAAACCAAACCGGGTAAATTTTAATAATAACATGAACAGAATTATGGAAATGGAACCTATTGCTAACTGTAAAAATTGGGGGTGTGTAATTATAATTTCTCCAAAGGTATAAACCGGTTGGATACTATTATCTACAACCTTTGTTTCATTACCCCATATCATTGCCACAATATTAACTAGAATGGTCATCAACCCAATAGAACTGATCATAACAATGTTCAGAGATGATTTCTTTTTATTTAAAGGTTGATAAATAAACCATTCACAGCAAAGACTGATCAGTGCTGTAATAAGTAAAGATAAAACAGCAGCCAATCCAAATGGAAGATGTAAGGAATGAACACCCCAATAAAACATATAAGCAGCTACTACATAAATTGCAGCTGCCGCAATATGAAAAATGCGGGTAGTATTATAGACTAAAGCGAAACCTATGGCAGATAAACTATATAGTATTCCTGTAATAAGGCCATTTATAATGAATTGTAATAGCATTAGTTTACTTTTTGCATACAAATATATAATTTATCTATTGAGAACAATCAAATATAAATCTTTATTTTGTTATAAAGAAAACAGAATGATTACTTTATATCCTATCCGTCACATAATCTATTATATCCAGACAAAGTTTTGTGGTCACTTCATTAATATCCAGTTCGGGGTTTAATTCGACAATATCCATTGATTTGATAAGATTTGTAGACAGGATTTTATTCACAAAATCATTAAATTCTTCGGGTGTAAGACCTTCTGCTACGCGTGTGCCGGTGCCGGGTGCGTAACGGGGGTCGATGCTGTCGACGTCGATGCTGAAATGTACGTTGCGTATTTTTCGGTCTTTGAGTTTGCGTCTTATATCTTCTGCAACGTATTCAACTCCTTCCTTGCGTATTACACTCATGGGGTAGACACTTAGTTTTTCTCGGCGGATTAATTCCATTTCGCCATCATCGAGGCTACGGGTTCCTACGAGAAATACGTTTTGAGGGTGTACCTTATTGCCGGGACTATAGACATTGACCAATTCTTCGCTTCCCATGCCCATCAGAGCACTTAGGGGCATGCCGTGTATATTGCCGCTGGGTGATGTTTCATTGGTATTGATATCGCCATGAGCATCGAGCCAGATAATGCCAAAGTCATCGAAACATTTTCCTACTCCGGAAGCACTTCCTAAAGCGAGTGAATGATCGCCACCAATAATCATAGGAAAGGCTCCTCCACGAAGGGTATCATAAACCAGTTCGGCAAGGTTGTTATTCACCTCAACGATGGCATCGAGATATTTCATACTTTTACTACGGGCGAATTTATCTTCTTCGCTGACAGGGGGAACATATAGATTGCCGAGGTCAAAGGCCCGGTGTCCGTTCTTTCGGATAATATCCATAAGACCTCGTTCTCTGAGGTGATTGGGCGCTTTTTCTACCCCTTCCCGGTCACAGCCCAGATTTAATGGAACACCTATAACGTTTACTTTCATAGATTAGAATTGTTCAAATGTTTTTCTTATGATATTTATAGAATCCATCATTTGCTCACGGGTAATAACCAGTGGAGGAGTGAAGCGTATAATATGATCATGTGTAGGTTTAGCAATTAAACCATTTTCCATTAAGGCCATACAAATATCCCAAGCTGTTTTTCCGTTTTTCGGTTCGGTGACTACTGCGTTAAGTAATCCTTTTCCACGAACTTGTTGGACCATAGGATGATTAAGTTCTTCCATTTCATGGCGGAAGAGTGATCCCATATCATACGCATTTTTTGCCAGGTTTTCATTCTTTACTACTTCCAGTGCTGCAATACCTACCTTTGCTGCTAAAGGATTTCCCCCATAAGTCGAACCATGTTCTCCGGGTGCTATGGTTAGCATGATATCATCATTTGCCAATACAGCTGAGACAGGTGTAACACCGCCGGAGAGAGCTTTTCCTAAAATAAGAATATCAGGATGCACCTCTTCATAGTCGCAGGCTAACAGACGGCCGGTTCTGCCAATCCCTGTTTGTATTTCATCTGCAATAAAGAGCACATTATGTTGCTTACAAAGCTCATAACATTGGCTTAAATAGCTTTCATCAGGAACTACTACCCCGGCTTCACCCTGGATGGGTTCAACGAGAAAACCTGTAACATCAGGATCCTGCATTGCTTCTCGTAATGCTTCTATATTATTATAAGGTATTTTGATAAACCCTGGAGTATAAGGACCGAAATCAGTATAGGCACTCGGGTCGGTACTCATGGAAATAATGGTAACTGTCCTTCCATGAAAATTTTCGTTACAAACAATGATTTTGGCTCTTTCCGGTGGTATATTCTTTTTGCGATATCCCCAGCGACGGCATAATTTAAGGGCTGTCTCTACTGCCTCTGCACCGGTATTCATTGGTAATAACTTGTCATAACCAAAGAATTTGCAGGTATATTCCATAAATTCACCTAATATATCTGAATAAAAAGCACGGGAGACAAGAGTAAGTTTGTCAGCTTGCTCTTTTAAAGCCTGAATGATTTTAGGGTGGCAATGACCCTGACTTAGGGCAGAGTAACCGGAAAGGAAATCATAATATTTTTTTCCTTTTACATCCCATACATAGACTCCTTGCCCTTTTCCCAAGACTACTGGTAATGGGTGATAATTGTGTGCTCCGTACTTTTCTTCACGGGTGATATAAGCTAATGGTTCCATAGATTTGTGTTTTTAGTTTTAGCAGACTTCAGGCGAAATGCCGAGTCATTGACAAAGCTACGAAATTGAGAGGAGACAATGAGGATGGGAAAGGTATGTTAAGAAACAGGTATTTTTAGTGGTGAGCGATGAGTGGTGAGAGATGAGTATGGATATAAACTGAAAGCCATATCTTTTCAAAGGTATGGCTTTCAGTTGGGATGGGATTCAGTCTTTTCTTTAATCCCGGGAAGCCAAATGATTCTTCAAAGGATTTGTATACATCTCGAGTATCTTTGTACGAAGGAAGTCTTCGTCTTTGTTTGGGATGACGATTTTATCCAACTGAACTTGCAGATATTCTTCAAATTGTTTTTTGTCTTTTGACCCATACATTTCACGGAATCTTTTAGTTCCGGTCAACATATCATAAGCTACGTAATTGCATGGATAGAAGCGGTAATGTTTATAGATCTCTTTGTCTATTGTAGAAGCTATAGCACTATAAAGATCAGTTTTCTCCATATCATGATCAAACTCCGCAAGGGTAGGGTTGATCGGGTTACCTAAAGTGAAATGTACTCTGCCTTTTTCATTCAGAATACCTGTTTCCATGGCAAGCAAGTCATCCCGTTTACTTTTAACAAAGTCGGGATTATCGCGTTTTAACTGAAATTCTTGTGCTTTCAGGAAGTCACAAGGATCAAATTCGTAAGAGATTGAAACAGGGACAATATTGAGGCTCATTATATTTGTGAGTATATCCTTTGTATCCCCACCCATATTAAGCATCTTCAGAATACTGGATTGTGTTTTGTCGTTAGAGTCTTTTGCACGACCTTCACGTTGGGCGATCCAAATGGATTCTTTTGTATCTTTAATTGTATGATGGATATACTGTGAAAGATGTATGCTCGCTTCCAATTGTTGCCGTCCGGATACTCCTCGTTTAACTATAAAGGCATTATTCAACCGTACTACTGTTTCGATCCATGGCTTAATCAACAGATTATCACCAATAGCAACCTGTGTTAATCCATAGCCTACTTCGTAGAGCATCACATTGAGAAAAGAAGCATCCAGAACAATGTCCCGATGATTCGATATAAACGTACAGGCCGGTCTTCCTTCGGGCAGACGGCTGCGTCCCGATATAGTGAGTGAGAAAGTCGTCTTCTTAGCAATCCCCATAACAGCTTCGTAGGCTAATACCGTCTTAAACTGTGCTTTTGTATTACAAGAACGCATTAGAGCAGTGAACTCATCTTTGTTTAAATCGGGCTTGATGTATCGAAGTGCCTCGAAGAAATCATCATTCGAAACTAATTCATCAATAGCCCCTTTTACCTCGTCATCGTTTACAGGGCGAATATCGTCGAATTTGTGAAAATCTATTTCTTTACTCATAGCGTTATAGTTGATAGTACACTAATTAAATTCGTTTTCTATTATTTCTGTTAATACGTCTTTTATATCTAATCCGGCAACCTTTACCTGCTGTGGAATGAAACTGGTAGTAGTCATTCCCGGCGTCGTGTTAACTTCAAGCATAATCGGTTCGCCGTTGGCGGGAATAATATAATCTATCCGGATCAATCCTTTTGCTCCCAGGATATCATAAATTTTAGATGTACGGCGTTGTATCTTTTCCGTAAGCTCACGGGATATACGTGCAGGAGTAATCTCGTCTACCTGTCCGTTGTATTTTGCATCGAAATCAAAAAACTCATTGTCGGTAACTACTTCAGTAAGCGGGAAAACAACTTCTTTTCCTTTTACCTTATAACACCCACAAGTTACTTCGGTTCCGTCTATGAAACTTTCCAGTATGACTTCTTTCCCTTCCGAGAAAGCCTTCTGAATAGCCGGTTGTATTTCTTCCTTTGTTTTCACTTTTGTTACCCCAAAACTACTTCCTCCATCATTTGGCTTAACAAACAACGGTAAACCCAGCTGCTCCATCACCTTTTCATCGGTCACTGTTTCTCCTTCAAATAAATGAATGGAATTAGCTACTGTAATTCCAAAGGTGCGCAGGTAATTATTGCATACAAATTTATTAAAAGTAAGAGCACTCACCAATACTCCACAAGAAGAATAAGGAATACCGGCCATTTCCAGGTATCCTTGCAATAATCCGTTTTCTCCCGGGGTTCCGTGAATAGTTACATATGCAAAATCAAATTGTATAGTTGCCCCGTCCTGCTGAAAACAAAATCCGTTTTTATCGAGTGGCGTATATTCTCCATTTGGAAGCTTTACCTGCCATTCATCCTTCTTGATGATGGCAATATAGAGATTATATTTATCTTTATCAAGAAACGAATAGATTCCTTCGGCACTTTTGAGAGAGACAACAATTTCAGATGAGTCTCCTCCTGCGATGATGGCGATATTTCTTTTCATTCTTCTAATTCTTTAGCATTAGCATAAACACGCCATTTATCAACCAGCTGTTCCATATCTTGCGGCAAATCAGAGTCAAAAAACATTTCTTTGCCGGTAGTTGGATGAATGAACCCCAAAGTTTTAGCATGAAGTGCCTGGCGTGAACAAATGGCAAAACAATTCTGTACGAATTGTTTATATTTTGTAAAAGTAGTTCCTTTCAGGATTTCATGGCCTCCATACCGTTCATCATTGAACAGTGTGTGGCCGATATATTTCATGTGTACACGAATCTGATGTGTACGGCCTGTTTCTAAGCGGCATTCCACAAGGGATACATAACCTAACCGCTCCACCACCGAGTAATGGGAAACAGCAGTTTTGCCATGATCTCCTTCGGGGAATACAGTCATTTGCATCCGGTCGCGGGGATCCCGTGCTATGTTGCCTTCAATACGGCCTTCGTTTTCGCGTACATTTCCCCACACCAAAGCAAGATATTTGCGTTGAGTCGTTTTATTGAAGAATTGAAGGCCTAGGTTAGATTTAGCTTCCGGCTTTTTGGCAATAACCAGCAATCCGGAGGTATCTTTATCGATACGGTGAACTAAACCTACACGTGGGTCGGAAGGATCATAATAAGGATCATCTTTCAGGTAGTAGGCCAATGCATTTACAAGAGTACCTGTATAATTCCCATGTCCGGGATGTACCACTAAACCGGCAGGTTTATTGATAATCATCAGATCGTCATCTTCGTAAACAATATTCAAAGGAATATTTTCGGGAATAATCTCTAGTTCGCGGCGAGGGCGGTCTAATACCAGAGTAACGATATCCAGCGGTTTAACACGGTAGTTGCTTTTCACCGGTTTATCATTTACACGTATACAACCGGCATCCGCTGCAAGCTGGATACGATTCCGGGTTGCACCCATCATACGATCCACTAAGAACTTATCAACACGCAGTAGAGTTTGTCCCTTATCCGCTACAAAACGGAAATGTTCGTACATCTGTGTCGAATCAGGTTCTTCCCCTTCTTGGGGTAAAATCAGATCATCTTCTTCGTCCTCTATGTCGTTATAATAGTCGTCCATTCGTTAAAACCAACGTTCAACTTCACTGTCTAAGGGCGCAATAGCTTCTAAATCATCTGTTAACGAGTCTACTGGTGTAGATTCACCACTGCTGATCTTTAAAACAAGGGGAGCTGTTAACAGCACTTTTTCATTAGGAGTTAATAGGCGGTCGTTCATCTCTATTCCGAGAGCCAGGTCTTTATAGATTCCCGGCACATATTTTGTTTCTATATTTGTAAAACCTCGGGATTTAAGAATTGCGTACGCCTGGCGGAAAGAAAGATCTTCTACTTCAGGAATTTCTGCCATTTGAGAAGTTGTAGCGTTAATAGTAACAAAAAGAATGCGTCCTTTTTTTACTTTTGAACCTGCAGATGGAATCAATTCTACGATTGCACCCTGAGGTACATCTTTAGAAAAAACAGAATCAATTACATTATAACGCAAACCGCTATTCTCAATAAAAGCGCCGGCTTCTTCTATGGCAAGTCCTTTTACATCCGGAACAAGGACGGCTTTATTATGATGGGTATATACATCAAGCCATTTCAGAACGCCATAAATTATGACACCTGAAACAACCATCATAATTATCAAATTTATTACGAATGGATTCTTAAATAGCTTAACGAAAAAGTCTTTCATTTTCATCATTACACTTGTAAGCTCTTTAACCTTTTTGAATAATCTGTCAAAAGTAGAAAAAAAGCCTCATAAACAAAGAAAGTAAAGGCTTTTTAGTAAAACCTTTACTTTCTTTATAAAACTTACAAATGAACCGCTTATCCGTTGTACTCGTCAGATACAGTTAATTTTGCTCTTCCTTTTGCACGACGGGAAGCCAATACTCTGCGGCCATTAGCTGTAGCCATTCTTGAACGGAAGCCGTGCTTGTTCTTTCTTTTCCGGTTCGAAGGCTGAAATGTTCTTTTCATTTTCCTATATGATTTATTATTATATTCTTAACCAATTCGGGCTGCAAAGATAAATCCTTTTTTTAAATAAACAAACTGTTCCGCTTATTTTATAGGCTTCTAAATCGAGAAGAAATTATTTACCTTATATTCCATAAGCAAAGCAATAGAAATAATTCACCACTTATCACTCACCACTCATCGTTGATTAAGCATTTCTGTTAGCTGTTTCACTCCTTCCGATGCTCCGGTTTGTATCACATGTATATCATTCCGGTTGGTGTGAACGGGCTTAGGATCTATCAGGTAGATAGGCCGTCCGGTAGGAACATAATTTACTAATCCAGCAGCTGGGTAAACATTCAAAGATGTACCTATCACTACCAAAATATCAGCCTGTCTTACCAGTTCAATGGCCGGTTCGATCATTGGAACTGGTTCGCCAAACCAGACAACATGAGGGCGTAATTGATATCCATTGGGATCAGTATCACCGATGCTAATATCAGGGTTTTCCGGAGAAAGATCATAAGTTGTCTGAAAATCGTAGTCCGTGCATGCTTTCATTAATTCGCCATGTAAATGCAGTACTTTTGTACTTCCTGCCCGTTCATGGAGATTGTCAATGTTTTGTGTAATTATATGTACATCAAATTCTTTTTCCAAAGCTGCCAAACCCAAATGTGCTGCATTAGGTTCTGCTTTTAGCAATTCACGTCTACGGAAATTATAGAAGTCCAGTACCAATTCAGGGTCTTTAGCAAATGCTTCAGGGGTAGCCACATCTTCTACCCGGTATTTATTCCATAAACCATCCGAATCACGAAAGGTCGCTATACCACTTTCCGCACTCATACCGGCTCCGGAGAGAACTATTAGTTTCTTTTTCATACAATTTGTATTACCATATAATGTCATACAAACATACATAAAAAAGTCGAGCAGAACCTCTCAGCCATTTATACGATATGTAAATTATTCCCGTTTAAACGGTATAAACCTATTAAATAAAGACTTTATGAAAAAGAGAAAGCTTTTGTTTCTGATGAGTGCATTAATCTGTCTGTCTGTAGTGGGTAAAGCGCAAGTGATAAAGATCGAAAATGGTATTGCGATATCCGATTTAGTTATAAAGAATAGTTCGAATGATTGGATCTATCCTTATCAGCTTTCTTTAGGATTAGATTATATGGATAGAGATTGGTATGCCTTATCCAGTCAGATAGGTTTTTTGCGAAAAGGCACGGATGGTATTATAAATAGTCCTGTGGAATATGGAGGAGTTGGTACAGAACATCAACTACAATTGGATTATCTGACAATGAATACGACATTTCGTGTAAAAACTCCTTTAGTAAACAACTTCTGGGTTTATGCAGGGTGTGGGCCGCGGATAGATATTTTTCTGAAAGGGCGTATGAAGCCTAAGGTGCCGGATTTTGAGGTAAAAGGAATGCATAAACTTATTGCCGGATTAAAAGTAGAAGCAGGTTTTTATGGTCAGTTTGATAGAATGCAGGTAGGTCTCAACTTCGGTTATCTTCCAAGTTTTGTTAGACCATATGGAGGGAAGAATAATGATATAAAAGATAAAACATTCACACTGGGATTGGTTTTAGGATATGTTCTCTAACTTAATAATCAATTCCGATCTGTAAATCAGAACACTCTAAGCCCTGTTTTGTTATATAAAGAAACAGGAGATTATGATTATTAAACATTTTACCGATAACGATTTATATAAATTCTCTGTCATGCTTGCTATCCAGCGGTTATATCCCTGGTCAATGGTGAAGTATGAATTTATGAACAGAGGAAAGACATCTTTCCCCAAAGGATTTGCGGAGAGATTGAAAGAAGAGGTAGCCGGAATGGCTCACCTTAAAATGACAAAAGAAGAGAAAAACTATATCACTCAACGGTGTTATTTCTTCGACCCGGTTTTTATTGATTTTCTCGAAGGTTACCGTTATAATCCTGAGGAAGTACATATTACCCAGAAGGGTGGAGATTTAAGAATTGTAATAGAGGGTTATTGGTATCGGACTGTGTTGTGGGAAGTTCCATTAATGGCTATTATTTCGGAACTGTATTTTCAGATGACAGGTGAGAAGCCACAGCAGGTGGAAGAGAATGCTATATATAAAGCTGTTCAATTAAAAGAAATGCAGGCAGACCATTCTGATTTTGGTACACGCCGTCGTTTTTCCTTTGATGTACATGATAAAGTGGTTGGCTCTTTGAAAAAACATTCCGGAGATTATTTTAAAGGAACGAGTAATATCTATTTCGCAATGAAATATGATACCACTCCTATCGGCACTATGCCTCATGAATGGTTTATGTTTCATGGAGCTATCTTTGGATACAGGGCCGCCAATATGAAGGCTTTAGAGGCTTGGGTAGATGTTTATCAAGGGAGTTTGGGTATTACACTCACAGATACCTATACCACTGAATCTTTTTATAAATCCTTTAATCTGAAACAAGCAAAGTTGTTTGATGGTGTTCGATGGGATAGTGGCGATCCGCTGGAGTTCACGGATGAAACTATTGAGTTTTATAAAAGAAATCGTATTGATCCCATATCTAAGACTATTGTATATAGTGATTCGTTAAATCTGGATAGAGTAAGAGAAATAAAAGAATATGTGAATGGACGTATTCACGATGCTTATGGTATCGGAACTTATTTTACCAATGATGTGGGGGTTAAACCTCTTAATATGGTTATAAAACTGACAGAGGTGAAATTTGCAAAAGATTTAGGCTATCTACATGCTATCAAACTATCCGATACACCTGGTAAAAACACCGGAAATCTGGAAGAAATAAAGTTAAGTAAAAAAGTATTGGGAATAGACGAAGAGGATATTATCCGGTTATTGGAGACGGAATAAAGAGATATATGATATGAGTATCTTAGCCCCCCTCCTGCCTGAGGAGGGGATGGACCATCGCTTGCGATGGTGGGGTGGTGGGAGAAAAGAAATCGGTAATATAATTTTATCAAGAATACGAACCGCCCCACCGCTGCGAGCAGCGGTCCACCCCCGCCTTAACCAAGGCGGGGAGCATGATTACTGTAGTTCACACATCATTTTATAGACCACTGTCAAAATCCTCAATCCTAATATATAATAATTTATTTTGAAGCCTGATCTTTAGCTACATCTTCTTTATCTTCTTCATTTGCCTTATTCGGATGTACAAAGTCAGTTGCTTTCTCTTGTACTTTATACTCCGACATTATTGTCTTATTCTTTGCATATTGCTCACGGGCCTGTGCTTGTTTGTTTGCGATGTCTTTCATCACTTGTCTGTCTCTATTCATAGTTTTACGCTTTAAATGTTTTCAATATGACAATAGAGAACGCCTGAAAGTTCATTGATTTAAGAAAGTTTTGTTTATATGAGAGATTCTCAGGAAATAATAATTCTCTACCCGAAATTCGGTTTTCTTTTTTATATTTGCGCATCCAATGTAAAAAGTCCGTTTATAGAAGAATAGTGAGTTGTGTGATACTATTCATTTGTCGGGCACGAAATATAACAAATGAGCTACTAGAATGAAAAGATTTTTCTCGGTTCTTTTATTCCTAATTGTGTCCTTTCCTCTTTTTGCGGCACCTGGTATTGAAGGAAAAGTAACGGATGCCTCGACGCAGGCTGCGATAGAATATGCGCATGTTATTCTTTATTCAGGTGATAAAGTGGTCTCTGAAGCAATGACAGCTGAGGATGGTTCTTTCCAAATGAAATCATTGCGTACGGGTGAATACATCCTAATGGTAAGAATGCTGGGATATGACCTATTTACCCGACAGATAGTTTTGTCTGCTGACGGAGTGCAAAATATAGGAGTAATTCCACTACGGCTTTTAGAAGTAGGGCTTGGTGAGGTTGAAGTAGTAGCTAATAAAAAGCAAATAATCTACAAACTGGATAAACGAGTGATCGAGGCCTCATCCAATATGTTGGCCAGCGGAGGATCGGCTGTTGATATATTGGAAAATACCCCTTCTATCCGTGTGGATGCTGAAGGAGAAGTTTCTTTCCGCGGTAGTAGTGGTTTTACTGTGTATGTTGACGGGAAACCAAGTGTGTTTAGTGGTACTCAGGCTTTGGAGCAAATACCCGCAGGGCATATCGAAAACATAGAAATTATCACCACCCCTTCTGCCCGTCATGATAGTGGGGGAGATGTGGGTATTATAAATATCATTACACGGAAGGACTTGCAACAAGGTTTGAGTGGTATTATAAATCTGACCGGAAGTACTGTCTTATCCCGTGGAGCCGATTTCTTACTTACCAATCAAAATAAATCATCCCGTTGGTTTGTGGGTGGAGCATGGACAGAGCGCTTACGAAAAAGTGATTTTGATCAGCAAAAAACAACAATAGTCGGTGATGCTACAACGATATCACATTCCGACGGCCCCCGTGAAAGTAACAACTTCAATTATTCTGTTAAGGGTGGCTGGGAATATACGCAACCTAAAACAAC
Source organism: Tannerellaceae bacterium (assembly GCA_032073245.1). GTDB lineage: Bacteria > Bacteroidota > Bacteroidia > Bacteroidales > Tannerellaceae > QVMG01. The sequence continues at coordinate 1,596 of DAMANX010000019.1, read as the reverse complement.
TTTCAATATAAACGGTGAATTTGGCCATGGAGGGCGAACCCGTGATGGTGACCTGGACTATTCGGAGGAACGTGCAGTAAAAGGAGAAGTTATCGAAAAAGGGGATTATTACAGTCGCGACTTTTATGATCTGTATGAAACTTATCTGCAAGGAACAGCATCAGTAGATCATAAATTTAATGATAAGGGACATCAGATCTACGGTAGTTTTTACGCTAAATTTGGTGGGAATGCCATGGAGTATTTTGAAAGTGATCTGTTTGATAAAAATAACCAACGTCAGCAAGGGCACCGAGCTTATGAAGATGAACATCGTTGGACTACGCGCGGAAATATCGACTATATAAATCCTTATAGCTCAACCGGAAAAATAGAAGCCGGATATCAATACTTTTCTTATCTTGAAGATGGTGATTACAGTATGGAATTCTGGAATCCGGAAAAACAGGAGTTCTACTGGAGAGATGATATTTATAATACGTTTTATTTTATGCATGGCATCAACTCTATTTATGCTTTGTGGGGAGAGAGTTTAAAATCTTTTGAATTTCAGGTAGGAGTGCGTGGTGAACATACACATCGTGTATTGAGAAGTTCTATTGAAGGGGCCGACCGAACATATAATAATTTCGATTTTTTCCCTTCAGCACATTTAGGGTATCACTTCCCAAATGAACATGTTCTTATGGCTTCTTATTCCCGTCGTATTACACGTCCGGAACTCTTTTTTATGGAACCCTATATCACCTATCGCGATTATTACTCCGCTGAAATAGGTAACCCGGATATCCGTGCAGAATATATCAATTCTTATGAATTAAATTATAAGAAAAATATAGGGCAACATTCACTCTCAGCTTCAGTTTTTCATCGGAGCCGGAAAGATAAGATCGAACGTTTGCGTATTCCTTATGAAGCGGGTGTAACATTGGATTCTATGGCTAATGTAGGTAATGACTATGCAACAGGCTTGGAAATCAGTTTGCAATTGCAAGCTATTCGTTGGTGGAATATAAATATGAACGGAAGTTTATATCATTACAAAGTAAAGAACAAATTGCAGGAATTAGGTGAAGACGAAAAGAGCACTAATTATGAGATCGCTTTGAATAATGGATTTGAAGCCGGAAAATACACCCGTATCCAGGTAGATGGAAATTTTATAGGGCCTTCAGTGACAACACAAGGGCGTACGGATGCTTTCTGGTATGTTAACCTTGCTGTCAGGCAACAGATGTTCAATAGAAAACTGGCAGCCACACTTTCTTTTCGTGATATATTCAACTCTGCCCGGTATGTTAGCAATATCTCGACGTCTAATCTGGAATCAATTACACGTATTCGTCCAAAATACCCGTTGATAACTCTTACTTTAAGTTATACTTTCAATAATTTTAAGAGTAGGTCTACACAATCACGGGAAGGACACGATTTGTTTGAAGGAACGAATCATTAAAGAGGACATTTGCAGAATAAGGAAAAATTATTGTGGCATTAGCATGAAAAAACTATTAACCTGTATTATTCACAAACAGGAGAATAGAGGGTGTGTCAAAACTGTCGCATCCTCTTTTTTTTTGCAAAAGCCCGAACTTT
>DAMANX010000018.1:0-99909 GCA_032073245.1 Tannerellaceae bacterium | reverse complement strand
TAGCAGCATAGAATGACATACAAAAAAAGAGAGTGCATCGTTTTGACACACCCCCTTTTTTTGTCTTTTCTTTGCATAGCTTTTCTTTTTCCATTGATTTTCATGGGTAAATCTATCATTAACATTTGGGGGCAAATTCACAATTTAATTTTAGTTGAATAAGGATTGTGTAGAATGTTCTTGATATTCATAGTATTTGAATTTAGAATTTGTTTGGCGTACAAAAATACAGAGAGTATTATAAGCTTGTATTTGATAGTCAAATCTATCAATGTGATGATTTTCAATAAATATATGTTTTTTATATGATTATATTGTGTATATTTGTACGGAAAATATGATAGTTGGAGGTTTGTTGATATTTTAATGACCGTTTTCATAAAACCTTCTTTTAATGTGAACTTTTAATCGTATAAAAATGAGAAGAATTTGTACCCTATGCATTTTCATAAGTATTGCAATTATAAGTATTGCGCAGGGAGAACCGGAGATTTTGAAAAGATCTCAAGGTCATAGTTATATGCAGCGACAAGATAAAAGTGTTTTATCAATAGAACCTCCTGCTGTTTTATTTCATGATTCCCTTGCAAATAATTCCATATCGGAGGAATCCCCGATAAAGATGAAAGGTTTATATCCGTTAACCCGATCGGGGTCAGATGTTATTGTGGGAGATGACCCTGTTTATTATTCTGAAAAGCCTATTGTTGAGTTTCCGAATTTGATATTTAAAGGAACTTCTAAAGATCCTGTGACTGGATTGTATATTTTTGATGAGGATGCAACTATAGATCAGTTGACAAATAGTGGAAGAACCAGTTTATCTAATCTGACAGGTGGTATGGTTGTGAAAGCAGATAAAAAACTATTAGTAAAGGATCTTTCTTTTGCTCCGCCTAATTATCGTTATTCCGGTGGAATGATTCATTTAATAGGGGAAGAAGCTTTGTTCGATTTTTCTCTAGAAGAAGGAGCAATTGCAGAGTTTATAAATATCCACTCTACTCAGGGTGGTTATGCTTATGGAGGTGTTTTTGCAAATGTCGGTGGCAATCTCTCTGTTTCTGGTACTCCGAATAACTACATACTTTTTAAAGATAATAGTATTTCAGGAAAATCCAATTCAGGAGGTGCAGCCATTTTGGCACGGGAATGTGGAGATGGCTATCCTTATCACTGGCCACTAACTTATATATCATATGTAGATTTTGAAAATAATCAAGCTTATAATGCCGGAGGAGGGGCTACTTCTGCTACGGGGGGAGCAGTAAATCATCAGGATGGTTACTTAAAAGTTTCTAATGCAACATTTACTGATAATCTGGCTTCGGGTACATCTGCAAGTATGGGGGGAGCTATGGGGGCGGTATATGGCGGAACACATGATATATCGGATGTTAAATTTATAAAGAATAATTCTGTATCTACTCAATATGCCTATGGTGGTGCAATTGGAGGGCAGAATAATCTAAATGTAAAGCTAAAAGATGTTGTTTTTAGTGAGAATAGGGCTTTAGCACAAGGGAGTGGTAATCCATATGGAGGTGCTATTTTTATTGCTTTTAGGGGTTCATTGAATGGTGAAAAAGTAATATTCGAGAATAATAAAGCTCTTCATGAAAGTAATCAAGAAATAGGATGGGGTGGTGCCGTATACTTACACAGTACATCTTCAGCTTCTTTTATCTCTGAATTCGAGTTTAAAGATAACGAAGTTGGTGGTGCCGGAGGTGCCATTTATAATAGTCTTTCTACTTTAAGTATTAATAAATCCCTATTTAATGGAAATAAAGCACAACATGGAGGTGCTGTATGTAATATGCCAAAGACCAATTTAACATTCAATGAGGTTAGCTTTATAGATAATACAGCAATTTACGGTAGTGCTATTTTCAATAGTGAATCTATAACATTGACTAATTGCGATTTTAAAAACAATATTAGTCTTGAAGAGGATTTACGGGGCGCTATTTTTAATAATAATGGAAGTGGTAGTGTAAATGTTACTACCCAGTTGAATGTCACGGCAGATTACATTTCTACTTTTTCGGGAAATGGGCGTTCAATCTACCAATGCGATTATGGTGATATCATAGTTGACGTTGAAGAAACAGGTCGTCTTAATATGCTTGATCCATTATATCTTCATTATGAAAATGATAATCAGATAATCAGAATATCGAAAAGAGGAAAAGGAATTTGGCAACTTGGTGGAGAAAATACGATTCTTATCGATAATAATGTTATTGGTTCGGAATTAGATTTCCAGATAGAAGAAGGTTCTCTTATTGTAGGAAAAGATTTATCTACCTCATCGGATAAGATTGAGAACATGACCGTACAGATTCTACCTGAAGGTATGATAGGTGGTTATGGCATTGTCGATAGAATTCATCTAAAGGGAGGCCGAATCGCCCCTGCATCCGCTTCTGGAGAAGATGAGGCTTTTAGTTCATTCACTATGAATACACTAAAAAGTGAATCAGATAGTCATATGCTCTTTGCTCTTGGGCAAACTGCCGGGTTGAATGGCGCATTGGGCGATGGTGATTACATTCAGACTGAAAGTATAGATATAGAAGACATAACTTATATTGATATTGAACAAAAAGAGGGTTTTGGTGCTGGTAAGTATTTACTAATATCTTACACCAATGGCGAAGCTACTGGCCTGGATAACCTTACACTCTCAACCCCTTCTACAGACTTGTACCACATGTATCTTGATATCGAGGAAGAAGGGGCTGTTTATTTGATGGTTAAACATCGCTTTTTTAGAGATCCATCTCCAATATGCTTTGGCCAAACAGGTTCAATTCCAGTTTATTTAATAGGAACTGCACCCTGGACGATAGAGTATAGGACTGACCAAATGGAGGATAGTGAGCCAAATATAGTTGTATCCGATATTGAAAGTACTCCTTATATGTTAGTGGTAGATATTGTTTCTACAACAACTTATTATTTAAAGAAAGTTGAGGATGCCAATGGAGAACTGGATATTATTGATACGATGGATAAGGAGGTTGTAACGATAGAAGTTGTGGGTAAACCTTCAGTCGCAAATATCACAGGTGCTTCGGAAGTATATGTTGATGAAAGTATTCAATTAAGCAATGAAACTCCAAATGGATATTGGATGAGTGATGATGTAGCGTATGCTTCTGTGGATCAATCAGGGAAAGTGACAGGTATTCAGGCAGGTATTGTAGATATATGGTATATGGTCATAGGGGAGGCTCCAACCAATTGTGAAACGATCAAAATACATACAGTAACAATAAAAACAAAAGTTGATCCGGACCCTGAAGATCCAGATCCAGAGGATCCCGACCCTGATCCTGATCCGGACCCTGATCCATGGCCACCGGTAATACCTGAACCTGATCCGGATGATCCTGATCCCAACCCGAATGCCTGGATTATCGTTCGTCCGATAGCTGCGTTGTGTTATACAGATGAATTCTTTAATGTTGCTTTTGATTTGTTATATACCGATAAACCATTGATGTATGCAGTTGCCTTTACAGATGCTTCTAAAGCAGCAGGTTTTGAAGATGTGAAGACATATAAAGCGCTTCCTAAGGATAATATAGTATCGATAGCTATTCCTGAAAATGTGAAGCCTGGAACTTATTCCGGTTATCTGGTACTTCGTGAGAAAGGTTCGGAAGATATGGATATGTACCCTTTCCGGATTGTTATCAATGATGGTGTAAAGATAATCTCTCAACCACAGCCTATAACCCAACAAAACCCAGGTGATAGTTTTACCTTATCAGTAGAGGCTGAAGGTATTGATTTGAGTTATCAATGGTTTCATAACGGAGAAAAGATCCCGGGAGCAACCTTCAAAGACTACACGGCTTTAATGTCAGTCGATAAAGAAGGTTACTACTATGTTGAAGTTTATGGTGAATGTGGATGGGAGCAAAGTGAGGAGGTTTCATTGTCAAGCTGTTTCACTCTTTTAATCAAATGGACGGATGTATTGTATGTACAAAATCTGGATAATCGTTATGAGCGTTTCCAATGGTATAAGGATGGTCAACCGATAGCTCTCCATGGAGGCTCGATCTATTATACAGATCCTGATGGATTGTTGGGAAATTATTTCGTTCGAGCTTACAAAAAGGGAGGAGAGTATGACCAAAGTTGTTCTATGCAGTTTGATGGTAATACAAAAGCATCTGCTGTTACGGTTTATCCTACTGTAGTCACTCGGAATAGTAGTGTAAACATTGAAAGTGATGAGATTGGAGAAAGCTATGTAGGCGCCCTTCTGGAAATGTTTAACCTCAGTGGACAAAGAATATATACAGGACGCATCCAAAGTGCAAAGATGGTGCTTCCAATGAATCAACCTGCAGGAGTTTACTTACTTCAGATTACAGCTGAAAATGGTCGTCGTAGTATAGAGAAGATCATCGTCAAATAATGAGATATTGATTTAGAAGGGTTGACCAATAACGGGTCGACCCGGATTCCTGTGGGGAGTTTCAAATTATGTTATATTTGAAGATTTACGATATGAGTATTTGTTGTTTGAACTGTAGTATCTAGCTCCCCGCCTTAGTTAAGGCGGGGGTGGACCGCTGCCTGCAGCGGTGGGGCGGTTGGTATTCTTGATAAATTATAAATACCTATTTTTTCTTTTTCTCCCACCACCCCACCATCGCTTGCGATGGTCCACCCCCTCCTCTGGCAGGAGGGGAGCCAGTTACTTCTATCGTATTATCTTCAAATTCTTTTCAATTTAAAGTGGTCCACTACTTTTCGGGTTGATCCTTTAATGTCAAACTTTAAGCTGAGGTGCTATGCTCGTCGTCGTGAGGGTATATGTTTACCATCTTGAGGATATATGCTCATATCACTGAGATACTACGTTCACTTTCAATTAAATCCACTTTTTCAGTCTGCTCATTGCTTCAATGGTGTTTTCTCTGTCTCCAAAAGCCGTAAGCCTGAGATATCCTTCACCACTGGGACCGAACCCAACACCCGGAGTTCCAATAATATTTACTTCGTAAAGTAGTTTGTCAAAGAATTTCCAGGAAGAAAGCCCATCAGGTGTTTTTATCCATAAATAAGGGGCGTTAACACCTCCATAGACCTGAAAGCCGCATTCTTCCAATCCTTCTTTCATAATCCTGGCATTGGTCATATAATAATTGATTGTCTCCCGTATTTGTTTTTTACCTTCCGGTGTGTAGATTGCTTCCGCACCTCTTTGTGTTATATAGCTTGTTCCATTGAATTTTGTCGTTTGACGACGATTCCAAAGTTTATTTAATGAAACCTGTTCGCCCAATAAAGAAAATCCGTTTAACTCTTTTGGAACTACAGTATATCCGCAACGAACACCCGTGAATCCGGCAGTCTTTGAGAAGCTACGAAATTCAATTGCTACTTTTTTAGCTCCTTTTATCTCATAAATAGAGTGAGGGATATCAGGATCTTGTATGTATGCTTCATAAGCAGCGTCATACATGATGATCACATCATTTGCCAAAGCATAGTCGACCCATTTCTTTAGTTCTTCTTTGCTCAAAGTTGTTCCGGTTGGATTATTAGGATAACAGAGATAAAGGATGTCAATTCGCCGTGTAGGCAATTCAGGAATGAAATTGTTTTCAGCCGTACATGGAATGTAAACCACATCGCTCCATTGTCCGTTTTCCATATTTCCCGTACGCCCAGCCATTACATTGGAATCGATATAAACAGGATAAACAGGGTCGGTTACCCCGATACTATTATCATGGCGAAGGATATCTCCTATATTACCTGTGTCGCTCTTTGCTCCATCACTTACAAATACTTCTCCGGGTTCAATATGTATGCCTCTACTGGCATAATCATTTTTTATAATCGCATCTATAAGGAATGAATATCCTTGTTCCGGGCCATATCCATGAAAATTTTCCTGTGTTGCCAGGTCGTCAACAGCTTGATGCATAGCTTTTATTACAGCAGGCGCCAATGGTTGTGTAACATCTCCTATCCCCATGCGAATCACATCTGCATTTGGATGAGTTATCTTATAGCTATTAACCTTTTTAGCAATATCTGAAAACAGATAGTTACTTTGTAATTTCAAATAATGTTCGTTTATGAGCGCCATATTGTTTTATCTTTATATTTGGATGCTTCCTTCAAATACTGTCACTGCATCTCCTGTCATAAATATACTTTCTGTTTTATTCCCCCATTCCAGAAGGAGGGAGCCCCCATCCATCATTACAGTTGCATTCGAATTGGTTTTACCCGTTAGGACTCCGGCAGCTACAGTTGCACATGCTCCGGTTCCACATGCTTGTGTTATTCCGGAACCCCGTTCCCATACACGCATTCGTATTTCATCGGGAGATAATATCTGTGCAAATTCTACATTTGTCCTATCTGGAAATGCCGGATTCTTTTCTAGTTGTGACCCCACTTTTTCCAGATCAACTTCTTCTATATTATCAACAAATATCACGAAATGGGGGTTACCTATAGAAACAGTAGTACCCTTATATTGTTTTCCCTCTGCTTCTAATTCTAACCAAAGATCTTTCAGAAGAGGCGTTCCCATATCGACAGTAACTGCCTTGACTGTATTGTTGTCGAGAGTCAGTCTTAGCTCTTTAATGCCGGATAATGTCTCAAGTGTAATAGTTGTCTTTTTAGTGAGACCTTTATCATATACATATTTTCCTATACATCGGCTTGCATTTCCACACATCATTGCTTCAGAACCATCTGCATTGAAGATACGCATTTTGAAATCTGCTATCTTCGAAGAATCTATTAAAACCAATCCGTCAGCTCCAATACTAGTATGAGGAGCACTCCATCGCATGGCTAATTCTTCCGGTTTTGTCAATATATAGTCCATTGCGTTTATATATATGTAATCATTCCCGGCACCGTGCATTTTCGTAAACTTAACTTCTTTTGCCATTTTGATGTGTTTTACTTTTGTTCTGGTTGCTTTTTGTTTGACAATTGTGCAAATGTATGATATTTTGAGAAGAAATATGCTTTCAGAGATGTTTAATTGTCTAAATTGAACTGTTGGATGATAAATTATTGCATATTTGTGTTTGGGAGTTTTAAATCGTAATAGGTAATATCAAATCAAATAATAATTCATAAATAGGCTCTTGTTCTCACTATATATGCTTCGCTAATTTTATAGCGATCAATTAGTCAGTGTAAATATTGATCCCTTTATCTTTTATAGTGATTAAATGTTAATGGGATGTCTTATTGGTTAATTATAGTTATTATGGCGGTTATTTTATATGTTTTACAACATTTTTAGGGCAATAATGGTTATCTTTGTAGTGGATTTAAAAATAGGTTTTAAACAAAACACTAACCAAGCTTTATTAACAAACATACTTTCCATGAGAGGAAAGTTATTAAACAAAAAAGAATATGATAATGAGAGAAAATGAAAAGAGCAATCGTGCTCTAGAGATGTTGCGTTATCAAGCCAGCCATTACCAAGCATTGGGAAATGGAGCGAAGAGCCAACAGTTAAATGCAAAGATCAGACGTCTTTTAGACGAAATGAATGCAAATGCAGTTAGAATGTAAAACTGCATTCCTTTAGAAAAGAACTAAATTATATATACAGAATCCCTTGCCTACAGATTAATAGTTAGGTAAGGGATTTTTTTGTGCTATTGTTTTTTTATTTTATTTTTGTCTTGAATGTGGAGAGGGGGTATGGTGAAAAAGAAAGGAAAGGCGAAAACAAGAAAGAAACGAACAGTAAAAAAGAAGCAAAGAAGCTCTTTTGCTATTGCAACCAAAAGGTTTATAATTCAGATTGTCATTGCATTTATCGGTTTTATCTGTTTGTTTTTCTTATATGATTATTTTTATCCTGAAAAAATTGAAGAAGCTGTAATGGAACAACAGGAGATACCCATATCTTCTATCGAAGATATAGTGTCTTCAACCGGTTCAATAAGTTTGGCTGGCGCAGAAATACCACTACTTAAAAACGCACAGAAAGAACAGATAATATATCATGAAGGTTATACTGTTTCTTATAATTCAGACTATAAGATAGCGAATTGGGTAGCCTGGGATCTTACAAAAGAAGAGGCTCAAAGTACAAAAGCTACACGATCAAATAAATTTACACCTGATCCAAAAGTAAAGGGTGCTACAGCATTGAATGAAGATTATACCAGGACGGGTTTTGATAGAGGACATCTGGCACCTGCAGGTGATATGAAATGGTCGGCAAAAGCTATGCGTGAATCTTTCTATTTTAGTAATATCTGTCCACAGCATCCTAAGTTGAATCAGGGATTATGGAAAACATTGGAAGAAAAAAGCAGAGGATGGGCTATAGATTACGATACATTGCTTGTGGTTGCCGGGCCGGTGGTTTTTCCGCAAATGCGGGTGATGGGTAAAAATCGCGTAGGTGTACCGGATTCTTTCTATAAAGTTATATGTATTAAAACAAAGGATAGCTATAAAGGAATAGGCTTTTTATTTGATAATGAAGATTGTAAAAAGAAATCTTTAAAGGATTATGCGGTATCAATAGATAGTGTGGAAAAGGTTACAGGAATCGACTTCTTTTATCTTTTACCTGATATTAAAGAGCAAGAGATGGAATCGGAAGTGGATTTTTCTTATTGGTATTTCTAACATAAATACTTTTAAAAAATAAAAATATCCTTTAAATGTGGATTTTAACAAACTTGCCATTATTTAGTACGTAATAGGCTTTTTGAGGTACAAAACCCTTAAAAGCCTTTATATCACAAGGATGTTTGAAATGTTAAAAAGTAACATAAGCTGCAAAGAAGTATCGAGAATCTTAAAAATGTGTTTTATAATATATTTTTTTTCTTGCGCGGTATCATTAATTGGCTCATCTTTGCATCCAGATAACCTAAACAATCTTTTTGCCTTAAAGACTAATACCTATTAAAAACCTATAAAGAGGGCCTTTGAGAAAAGGCCCTCTTTATGATTTAATACGGTTTGATTGTTTTTCCTACTCTACTAATCTCCTCTGATTTTTAATATGGAATATGTTCTGTATCGACAATGGTAGTAGAGACTGGGCTTGCCCTGTCTCTGTATAAACATTTCCCATTAAATCAATGTGTCATTCCATAGAGAGACAGGGCAAGCCCAGTCTCTACCACCGTCGCAATTTCCTTCCTATTCCATTCCACCGTCTTTGATGTTTAACAAAAAGATAGCTATAAGGGATTTTGCTAAACAAAATATTAGTGCCTAGAAAACAAACTATGCATATTTCGTTCACAAACTATGGGTATTTTGCGTTCAAATTTACTATGAGTTTAGCAAAATGTCAAAAATACTCTTCCTTGGATCAGGTATTAATAGGGTAGGGTAATTTTAAAGCTCAGTTTCCTCAATCATAGAGGATATTTTATTTACAGCTTCACTCAAGCTTTCTTCGGGGAGGATGATATTGAAGTTTTCCCAGAAATCGTTGTCATAGGCATAGTTGGTATCGGCGAAGACAGAACGGGTAGGGATGGTCTCACTACGGGTAAAGCGTTTTACATCATCAGTTTCAGTTTTGCAGGTAACCATTTCGAACCATGTATGGACTGTAGTGCTGAATAAATGTCTTTTCTTTTTTATTCGAAAATATAAATCTCCACGTATATGGTTGATGTAATAAATACCGTTTGATGATTTATAAGAGACTGTATAGCGTATATTTTGAGGAGTGATGTTCAGGTGTCTGCTTTTCCTTTCTACAAACATTGAGCCTGACTTTTCAACAAATTTGGGATTGATCTCAAAAGAGGCACCCAGCAGGGCGCTATTCTCCGAATCAATATATAACTCACCTTTAAATAAAGGGAATTTCTCTTCAGGACGTTGTTGGAAGGTTATAACATTGGCCAGGCGATTATCAATTACTATTATGTCGGCATGTGCGTATTCATAAAGGTGTCTGTCTTCTGGTGTTAGAAAATCCGGAAGATTTTTTACCAGGTCAAGTAAAAGGGAAGTATGTATGCCCGATTTAAATTTTGTAACAACAGTATCTCTCTCCGTTTTACTTACAATCCTACGCATTTTTAATAATTTAACCTGGTCACTGGTTACGGGTTGATCATACGGTGTTTTGTATATGTTGAAAATAGCTTCGGTTAAATTTACCAATCCTTTTTTATGTTCAACACCTTCTCTATAGAATGTTGTATGAAGAACTGGTTGGTGAGCGTTGTTCACTTGTCGCATTTCCAGCATTTCATCTAATAACTTTTCAGGATTGATTAGGCGTACAACTACTTCTTGTAAAGAGATTACTTTCGGTTCCAGGGATAGCCGATGGTGTTGGCCGGCCAATAGTGACGCTTCTATTTCATAAGGATTATAACCGAGGTGATTAAAACTAATATTTGCATGACGAAGAGAGTCGGGGAAGCGAAAACGAAATTCACCGTTTTGATTTGTAATAGTACCAATAGCTGCTTCGGGAATACCAATGGTAGCATAAGGAATAGGTTCATCATTATAACGGTCAAGAATAATGCCCTCCACAGTAAGGTATTCGTTTTCCATTTTTTGTGGAATAGAAATAGCAACTTCCGCCTGTGTTTCAATCTTTTCAGGGGGGGTAATGAGAATATGATTTCCTATAACGCGGAGTTGAAGAATCGGATTGGCTGTAATTTCAGTAATAGCTTGTCGAAGAGTATAAGTTCCGGCCTTTATCCGTGTTTCACGGTCATTGTCAATAACGTTGCTGTCATAAATAAAAAGAAAACCGGAACGGTCGGAAACCTGTCCTAATAGTTTATAGACGGAACCTTTACTTTTTGGTAGTATTATTGTACGGTTCAATACCTCGTCTCCATCAGCCTTTAATGGCAATGCTATCGATAGCATCGACCACAAAAGAGCGAGGAGAGAGATGTATGAAACCGGATGTCTCATGACTATGGCATATCAAGGCTCCGATATATGTAGAATGTCGTCAACCTTGTTGTATTTTAAATGAAATCCCTGACAAATAACTTCAGCGATTTCTTCTGGTGTATTATTCTCAAATGCGACCGTTATATAGCGGTCTTCCAAAGATGGTGCTGCTTGAAGAGCGATAGATGTTGTCTCTTTATTCAGTACACGGAGAACATCAGCTAACCTTTCATCTTTAAATTTAATGCGGCCCGGTGTGCTAAATATATCAGCGTCATCAAGGAAACTGATCTGTAAACCATCGGGTAAAAGAGTTACTTTTTCTCCGGCTCTTACCAGGCAGTTTTCTTTATTCCCTTTTGCCGTAACTTTCACTTCTCCTTTTTTGACTGCTAATTCAAAGGGTACGTTGTTTTCACTTTTTACCTGAAAAGAGGTCCCCAATACTTCTATTTGAACATCTTCCGTGTCAATATAGAAAGGGCGCTCCCGGTTTCCACTTATATCGAAAGAGGCATTCCCATCCAAAATGACTTCGCGTTTCTCTATTTTGAAATGCTCCGGATAATGCAAAGTCGCCTTTTCTGACAGATAAACAATGGATCCATCTTCCAGCGTTGTAATAAGCGTAGTTGCATGTTCTCCATTCTGTACGGCAAGTAGAGATGGAGAAACATTATTGTCCGTTTGGGCAATAAAATATATGGTTGCTACCGATATACACAGCACAGCAATGGCTGCTGCCCACCTCACTGCCCGGATACGAATTGTTGAGGCCTTCTTTTGTGCGGTAGCATCCGGTAGCAGGCCATCCTTTTCCAGGCGTGAATATAGCAGGTTCCACGCCCCGTCTGTTTTTCTTTTATGTATGTCTATTTGACTCATGCTCTGTAAGTGTAGTTCTCAATTTCTTTTCGTAAAGTTTGAAGTGCTTTACTCATTTCAGCTTCTACAGTTTTCACGGAAAGGGAAAGAGCTAATGCAATTTCCCCATATTTCATTCCTTTAAAACGATGCATCTGAAATATCTTTTGGCGTCGTTCCGGTAGTTTCCGGATTGTCTTATCGATGACGGCCTCCAGTTCCTTATACTCCAATTGCTGATGAGGAGAAGAGGCATCTTTTGATTCTTCAGATAAAACTGCTTCCCGGTGACGTTTTCGTACTTCCAAATGTTCCAGGTATTGGAAAGAACGATTACGTACGGCTCCGTATAGATAACTTTTAAGGGAATGAAGCAGATTTATATTTTCTCTCTCTTTCCAAAAGACGTAAAACAATTCCTGAACTATCTCTTCGGCAGATTCCATTTGTCCGGTTAGACTTGCTGCGTACATGCAGAGGGGAGAATAGTAAAGCTTGAATACATTTTCAAAAGCTTTAATATCCCCCTTCTTTATCTTATTGAGTACGAGAAAATCATTCTGCATAACAGGCCTTTCAACTGGTAATCTACTTCAAAGTTACAAAAAGTATTTGAGATATTATTTTTGTTGCTTTCTTAATTTCGTTACTGCTGACTCTAATGATTCTGTTGGTTCTATGATGTTATAGGATCCCCAGAAATCATCATCCATGAAATCTACTACCTTATCGGATAAGGATTGATTTTGTTTGAAAGACATTTTGTATGGAATTGTTGAATCGGCAACTTTACCGTCCGTAATAACCATTTCGGAATTCATGGTATAGTTCGTTGCAAACAGCCGTCGTTTCCAGTCGCAACGGAAGCGAACTTCATTACGTATATAGCTCAGGTAAGTAACCCCATCTCGTTCCTTATAATTCACAAGAAAATTTACTTCCAACGGACGGAAACGTAAACCAAATGGTTTCTTACGAAGGATTGCCTGTGTGGCTTTATTACGGTCGTCCATATTCATCTTGAATTCTGCACGTGTGAAAGAAAGCTTTTCTCTGTCAATATATAACTTGCCTTCATAGAGCGCATAAGGCAGGATTGCTTCCGGCTTAAAGCTGATCACATAGTGGTGTCTGTTGTCGAGCATAACGCTTTCTTCCATGCGGAAAGAATAATAACTTAATGTCTCCCTGTCAAGTAAAATATCCGGATTTTTAACAATGTCCACAAATATAGACAGGTTAGGCCCTCCTAATAGTTTAACAACCAAAGTGTCGCTAGCCCGTTGGCTTAACAGTTTACGTCCTTTATATATCTGTACACGGTCGCGGTCTACACCCATCTCTGTATAAGGGGTTTTATAAATGTCGATTATTGCTTCCGAAATATTGATATAACGGCGTCCTTTTTGTGCTGTTTCCCTGTAAAAACCGGTGAACAGATTATTTGCCTGACTGTAGTTAACAGGAATCTTATTGATAGCTTCTGTTACTATATAACGTGGGTCACGGGCACGTACAACAATTTCATCCAATAAGTTTGTATTCGGTGTTAACAGGAAAGTCTGACCGGTTACATCTCTTCCGTTGATCGGTATAATTGTATTCATATAACCGATATGAGAGAGTTCGACTGTGTTGGCCTGCAGCGATTTCATCACCTTAAGAGAAAATTCTCCATCTTCATTTGTCACTGTTCCTACTTTTGTGCCAGGTATGGAGACATTTACAAATTCCAGTGCCTTTTTGTTTTTTTGATCTTTCACCGCTCCGCTTACGATAATAAAGCTCTCGGACTCTTCTTGTGCCTGTATGGGAGATATACCGCATACAAATAATAAAGAAATCACGAAAAGAACGGCATGTTTACTAAACATTTTCATACATCATCTATTTTTAAGTTGTTTTATTAAGTTGCAAATTCTCTTTTCTATCCCTAAGACTGTTCATCCATAGAAAACCCTATGTTAAAATTCATTTTCTGTTATTTTTCCTTACATTTGCCCCAAAATAAGATACTTTTAATCTTGTTCATGTATGAAAGGCATAGTCTTAGCCGGTGGTTCGGGTACACGCTTATACCCCATCACCAAAGGTGTTTCCAAGCAGTTGTTACCGATCTACGATAAACCGATGATCTACTATCCCATATCCGTGCTTATGTTAGCAGGAATACGGGAGATTCTTATCATTTCAACACCTCTGGACTTGCCTGGTTTCCAACGTTTGCTTGGTGATGGATCCGATTATGGTGTTCGTTTTTCTTATGCTGAACAACCTTCACCGGACGGTTTAGCCCAGGCTTTTATAATAGGTGCTGACTTTATTGGTACTGATTCGGCATGCCTCGTTTTAGGCGACAATATATTTTATGGCCAACGTTTCACCGGTATGCTAAAAGAAGCTGTATGTGAGGCGGAAACAAATAATAAGGCTACCGTATTCGGTTATTATGTAAATGATCCTGAACGCTATGGCGTAGCTGAATTTGATGCTGAAGGAAATGTTATAAGTATAGAAGAAAAACCTACTGAACCCAAGTCGAATTTTGCGGTTGTTGGCCTCTATTTCTATCCTAATAGAGTCGTGGAGGTTGCAAAACATATCGAACCATCTTCACGCGGAGAGTTAGAGATAACAACTGTCAATCAAGAGTTTCTTCGCGATAAAGCTTTGAAAGTTCAGCTGCTGGGGCGTGGATTTACATGGCTCGATACTGGTACGCATGATTCACTCTCGGAAGCATCTACTTTTGTAGAGGTCGTTGAGAAACGACAAGGTTTGAAGATTGCATGTCTTGAAGAGATCGCCTTTAATCAGGGATGGATTGATGCGGTGAAGCTGAAGAAGATCGCCCGGTCTCTTTCAAAAAACCAATATGGACAATATCTGTTACAATTATTAAAATGAATAAATCAAGTAAGATATATATAGCCGGCCATCGCGGACTGGTTGGATCAGCTATTTTGGCTAATCTTCAAAAAAAAGGATATTCTTCTTTCGTACTTCGTACGCATGAAGAGTTAGATCTTACAGATCAACAAGCTGTAAATAGTTTCTTTGCAGAGCAACAGCTGGAATATGTCTTTCTTGCCGCTGCTTATGTCGGGGGGATATTAGCCAATTATCGATATCGGGCTGATTTTATTTATCGGAATTTGATGATTCAAAACAATGTAATTCATGCTGCATATAAATATAATGTAAGAAAACTCCTGTTTCTTGGCAGTACATGTATATATCCCAAAGAGGCTCCACAACCTATGCCGGAAGATTGCCTGCTGACAGCTCCTTTGGAATATACCAATGAACCTTATGCTATAGCTAAGATTGCAGGTATTAAGATGTGTGAAAGTTATAACCTGCAATATGGTACCAACTTTCTGTCTGTAATGCCTACCAATTTATATGGCCCCAATGATAATTTTAATCTGGAGACATCTCATGTGCTTCCTGCAATGTTGCGGAAAATACATCTGGCAAAAGCTCTGGCGGATGATGCATGGGATGAGATACGAAAAGATTTAAACTCCAGGCCCGTTTTGGGAATCAATGGTAGTTCTTCCATTGAAGAAATAATGCAAATATTAAATAAGCAAGGTATATACGCAGATAGAATAGAGTTATGGGGTACAGGTGAGCCTCTCCGTGAGCTGCTTTGGAGCGAAGATATGGCAGATGCCTGTGTTTATATTATGGAACATATCGATTTCAAGGATCTCCTTCCGGAAGGCAATGAAATACGTAACACACACGTTAATATAGGAACAGGGGTTGAACATAGTATTCATTCAATTGCTCAAAAGGTAAAAGATGTGATTGGTTATACCGGCCAATTATCTTTTGATCACTCTAAGCCGGATGGTACTATGCGGAAACTTACTGATGTCAGTAAACTACATGAATTAGGATGGCATCATTCCATAGAGCTGAATGATGGTATAAACTTATTGTATAAATGGTATTTAGATTCGGTTGAAAATTGAAAGCAAATATATGAGTATGAGAAAAGTCGCGTTAATTACAGGTATTACGGGCCAGGATGGAGCCTATCTGACTGAATATTTGATAAAAAAAGGATATCTTGTACATGGAATAAAACGTCGTTCTTCCATGTTTAATACGGATCGAATCGATCATCTTTACCAGGATCCTCATGTGGAAAATAGAAACCTTATCCTTCACTATGGTGATTTAACGGATAGTTTGAATTTAACTCGTATCATAGGAGAAGCTCAACCTGATGAAATCTATAACCTAGCTGCCATGAGCCATGTAAAGGTAAGTTTTGATACGCCGGAATATACTGCTAATACAGATGCATTGGGCACTTTACGAATTCTGGAAGCGGTACGTTTACTTCATTTGACTGATAAAACACGTATATACCAGGCTTCTACGTCTGAATTATATGGCCTGGTACAAGAAGTACCCCAAAAAGAAACAACACCTTTCTATCCAAGAAGCCCTTATGCAGTAGCCAAAATGTATGCTTACTGGATTACAGTAAACTATAGAGAAGCTTATGGAATGCATGCTTCTAACGGTATTCTTTTCAATCATGAATCACCCTTACGCGGAGAAACCTTTGTAACCCGCAAAGTAACCAGAGCTGCTTCAAGGATTGCGTTGGGGATCCAGAAGAAAACATATATGGGGAATCTGTCTTCCCGGCGTGATTGGGGACATGCCAAGGATTATATCCGCGCTATGTATGCAATTCTTCAACAAGACGAACCATCGGATTATGTTATAGCTACCGGCGTTACTACTTCTATTCGTGATTTTATCAGAATGGCGTTCGATGAAATAGGAATTAACATATTTTTTAAGGGTGAGGGAATACAAGAAATAGGCATCTTACAATCAATAAATGAAGACAAATTTATCAGTAAAGTGGGTAAAGAATATTTATCCAATATTAAAAATAGAATAGGGGAAGAAATTGTAGGCGTTGATCCACAATATTTCCGTCCGACTGAAGTCGATTTATTAATTGGTGATGCAACAAAAGCACGCACAAGATTAGGCTGGGAGCCACAATATACTTTAGCTACATTGATCGAAGATATGATGCAAAATGATGTTAAATTAATGAAAAAAGAGTCATATCTGAGAGAAGGAGGGTATAAAATACTCAACTATTTCGAATAAAGTGAAACAAAAGCTTATTTATGTTTGTTATATTTTCGAAAAGCGTTAATTTTGTTTCGCTTTTAGGTTATTAAAGATTTATTTAACACAAACAGTAAATCGATTGTTTAATTTAAAAATTGATTAATATGAAGACTAAAGTATTACTTTTAGCATTGTTAACCGTATTTGTTTTTTCTGCTTCAGCCCAAGAATACCAACCACAAGTAGGTTTCAGTAATGAGGCTGGCTATAAAACTAATTTCAAAAAGAATAAAGCAGGAGACAATTGGTTTATTTCTATTGCAGGTGGTGGAAGCATATTGATGGGTGACCATAATGGTGATGCAGATTTTGGTGACCGCCTAAATATTGCACCTTCTTTTTCTGTAGGTAAATGGTATAGCCCGACTATCGGTTTCCGCGTACAGGTGAATGGTGGCCCTATCAAGAGTTTTGGAACAAACACAGATCCGAATTTCAAATTAGATGGAACTTATGTAGCTGCTCACGCAGATGTATTATGGGATGTTACTAACTTATGGGCTCCTTACCGTGAGTCTAAAGTATTCCGTTTGATCCCTTGGGTTGGTATGGGATATGCACAACGTTTCGAAAGCCAGGGTGTAGACAGATCAGAATCTCCTACATTGAATGGTGGTATCCTTACTGCTTTCCGTTTGAGCAAACGCGTTGATTTAAATATTGAAGCACAAGCTTCTTTGATGAACGAAACTTTCAACCGTGTTGAATATAAGAAATTGACTGATGCAATGTTGCAAGCAACTATCGGTTTGACATTCAAACTTGGTAAGACTGATTTCGAAGTGATCGAACCAACTGACTACGGTTTGTTGAATGACCTGAACAGTCAGATCAATGCTTTGCGTGCTGCTAATGATGAATTGAGCAAACGTCCGGTTTCTTGTCCAGATTGTCCGGAACCAGTTGCTACTGTTGTAAATGATAATAAGATTGATAATGTTGTATATTTCCGCCTGAACAGTGCAGTAATTGACAAAAATCAACAAATCAATATCTTCAATACTTCTGAATTCATGAAGCAAAACAGCACTCCTATTAAGGTGATCGGTTATGCTGACAAGAATACAGGTACTTCTTCTTACAATATGCAATTGTCAGAAAAACGTGCAAGAGCGGTTGCTAAACAATTAGTTGAAAAATATGGTATTTCTTCTAACCAAATCTCTATCGAATGGAGAGGTTCTGATGAACAACCTTACAATGAAAACAATTGGAACCGTGTTGTTATCATGCGTGCTAACGATTAATTAATTATCGAGAATATATAAGAGAGGTTGCCCTTTAGGGTGACCTCTTTTTTTGTTACTTTAATGAGCCTATACCCTCAGCCGCCTGAGGGTATAGGCTCACTTAACTGAGGATAGCACCTTAGCGAACTGAGCATATATCCTCAATAATATTCACCATGGCGGCTCTTTTGACATAAAAAATAAGATTGTCTATCCATGCCATGGAAACTTTGCGATTAGGTATAAGACTTTACGTTAATTATTATTACATTTGTGCGTTTTTAGCTGAAAACACATGGAATTTAATAAAAAAAGAGGCTACCTGATACAATGGCTGATTGGAGTAGGGGATTTACTTGTTGTAAATTCTTTGTTCTTTTTGGTTAGCTACTTATTGGGTGACTTTTATACAAATGCTCTTTCGGCAAATCTTCGCGAAGCATTACTGCTCCTTAATTTTTCTTATTTCTTTTCGGTTTATTTCGTGCCTATACAATTACATATGTCTGTGGTTTTTTTGGATAAGATTGTGCAACGGGCGCTTTTGTTAGTTACTTTTTTGATTATTCTTTTTGCAACCTGTCTGATGTTCCTAAATATAGGGGATCAACTTGCCACCTTCTTACTTGTGTATTATCTTGCGATGGTAGTCTTTTTCTCACTTTGGCGCGTCTTAGTGCGTATGTCACTTAAAATTTACCGAAGGAAAGGTTACAACTTTAAGCGAATTATAATCGTAGGTGCAGGGAAGAACGGTATGGAGCTTTATAGGGTAATGAAAGACGATTTAGCTTATGGCTTTCATGTAATGGGATTTTTTGATGATAATATTGCATTGAAGGATGTTTTGCCTAATTATTTGGGCATGACTCACGAGGTTGAACAATATTGTATTGATAATGATATTGATGAAATATATTGTACGCTTCCCGGTACTCAGGATCAAAAGATGCTCCGGATGCTCAATTTTGCAGAGAAGCACATGGTTCGCTTTTATATTGTGCCGGAGTTCTACCGTATAGTCAAAAAGAGCCTTCTTATGGAAATGATGGAATCGGTTCCATTATTAACCGTACGCCGGGAACCACTACAAGCAGCTTACAATCGTGCTTTGAAACGGACATTTGATGTTGTGTTCTCTTTGCTTGTCCTGGTCACAATTTTCCCTATTATGTATGTTGTAATTGGAATTATGATTAAACTTAGCTCTCCGGGGCCTGTATTGTTCAAGCAAAAGCGAACAGGGATTTACGGAGAAGAGTTTAATTGTTATAAATTCCGTACAATGCGCGTAAATGAAGAGGCAGATGTTCAACAGGCACAAAAGGATGATCCACGCAAAACTAAAGTAGGGGATTTTCTGCGGCGTACTAATCTGGATGAATTCCCGCAATTTATGAATGTACTCGTAGGAGATATGTCGGTTGTCGGACCACGTCCGCACATGTTAAAGCATACAGAGCAATACTCTGCGATTATAGATAAATACATGGTTCGTCATTTGGTGAAACCAGGATTGACCGGTTGGGCACAAGTAACCGGATATCGTGGAGAAACTAAAACATTGGAGCAAATGGAAGGGCGTGTAAAACGGGATGTATGGTATCTTGAAAACTGGTCATTTTTCCTCGATTTAAAGATCATCTTTGTTACAGTAATCAATATGTTCCGTGGCGAACGAAACGCCTATTAAGTGGTGAGAGTTGAGTGATAAGCGATGAGTAATTCAATGTGTTATTGCACATATTTGTCGTTTTTGTGTAATCGATCCCTTTTTTTGTTTTATATTTGCACTCGATGGGAAGGATTGTAGCTATAGATTATGGGCGGAAACGAACGGGTTTAGCCGCTACAGACAGTCTTCAGTTGATAGCCAATGGCTTGACTACTGTGCCGAGTGGTGAGGTTGTAGCGTGGCTTACCACATACATTTCACATGAGCCGGTTGATCTTTTCGTTGTAGGACTTCCCAAGCAAATGAACAATGAGCCTTCAGAGAATATGAAGCATGTAGAAGCGTTTGTAACACATTTAAAACGCAAATTACCGGATATTCCGGTGACTTACTATGATGAACGTTTTACTTCCGTTATGGCACATCAGGCAATGCGTGATGGAGGACTCAAAAAAAAGAAACGCCAGGATAAAGCTTTGGTAGATGAGATCAGTGCTGTGATCATACTCCAGGCTTATATGGAAAGTCGGAAACAAATGTAATGTAATTATGATATTGCCTATTTTTTTATATGGTCAGCCTGTACTACGCAAAGAGGCAGAAGATGTTCCAAAAGACTACCCGGAACTAAAACAATTAGTGGCTAATATGTTTGAAACTATGTACAATGCAGATGGCGTTGGGTTGGCTGCTCCTCAGGTAGGGTTATCGTTACGGTTGGTCGTTATTGATGCAGATGTTGTTGGAGATGATTGCCCTGAGTGTAAAGGGTTTAAACGTGTATTGATCAATCCGGACATTTATGAACGTAGTGAGGAAGAGGTTACAATAGAAGAAGGTTGTCTCAGCTTTCCGGGATTACATGAGAAAGTATCGCGTGCACGTACAATACGTGTTCGTTATCTGGATGAAAACCTGGAAGAACATGATGAGTATGTTGAAGGATTTGCTGCGCGTATCGTTCAACACGAATGTGAGCACCTGGAAGGACACGTCTTTATTGATAATATATCAGGTATACGTCGTCAGTTGAGTAAAGGAAAACTAAATGATATAGTAAAAGGAACAGCCCGTTGTTCTTATAGGACAAAGGCTGTTGGTAAATAATTGTATTCAATAAATAAGCACAGTATGGCAGATTTATTAAAAAACATTCTCACGCTACGCGAAAAAAAAGCAGTGGTGGAGAAAGGTGGAGGTGAAGCCGCCATTGAGAAGCAGGTAGCCATGGGCAAACTTACTGCACGTGACCGTATTCTTTCCATCCTGGATAAGAATTCGTTTCAGGAGTATGATATGTTTGTGAAACATGACGGCCGTGACTTCGGTATGGATAAAAAAGATTTTCCGGCAGATGGTGTAGTAACCGGTACCGGTACAATCTCTGGCGCTCCTGTTTGTATTTATGCACAAGATTTTACAGTAGCGGGAGGTTCTCTTGGTTTACAACATGCGCGCAAGATTACCAAAGTGATGGATCTTGCATTAAAAATGAAGTGTCCTGTTATTGGTATTAATGATTCCGGAGGAGCTCGTATTCAGGAAGGAGTAGGGGCTTTGGCGGGATATGGAGAGATATTCTATCGCAATACAATTTCGTCGGGTGTGATTCCGCAAATATCATTAATTCTTGGCCCTTGCGCTGGAGGTGCAGTGTATTCGCCGGCATTGACAGACTTTGTTTTTGTTGTTGAGAACATTTCAAAAATGTTTATTACCGGCCCTAATGTAATAAAAACCGTATTGGGTGAAGATATCTCAATGGAAGACCTTGGGGGAGCTCGGGTACATGCAGAGATAACCGGAAATGCTCATTTTTATGCAATGAGTGAGAAAGAATGTTTTGAACAGTTGAAGCGGTTGATGAAGTTTATTCCTTGGAATAATACGGAACGGGCTAAAGCTATTAAGCCGAAAGAGCCCAAAACAAAACAGAATATTGAAGAGTTGGTTCCGTCTGATCCGAAACAACCTTATGATGTACGTGAGGTTATCAAATGTATTGTGGATGACTCTGACTTTTTGGAAGTTCAGGAATTATGGGCTGCTAATATCGTGATAGGTTTCGGACGTATGGATGGAGAAACAATCGGATTTGTGGCAAATCAACCCATGGTATTAGCCGGTGTCCTTGATTGTGACAGTGCAGATAAAGCAGCTCGTTTTATTCGTTTCTGTGATGCTTTCAATGTGCCTATTGTAACATTGGAAGATATGCCGGGTTATTTACCAGGTGTTGACCAGGAGCATGCCGGAGTGATCCGTCATGGAGCAAAAGTCCTTTATGCATATTCTGAAGCGACAGTGCCTAAGATTACTGTAATTCTTCGTAAAGCTTACGGCGGAGGTTATATTGCTATGAATTCCCGCCACCTGGGAGCTGATTTTGTATTTGCATGGCCAAGTGCAGAAATCGCAGTTATGGGCCCTGAAGGAGCAGCCAATATTATTTTCAGGAAAGAGATCATGGAGGCGGAAGACCAGGATGCAATGCGTCAGGAAAAGGTTCAGGAGTATATTGAGAAATTTGCTAATCCTTATGTGGCAGCCGGCAAGGGCTTTGTGGACTCGGTAATTGAACCGAAAGAAACCCGTAGTTTGTTGTTGCATGCGTTAAAGCTTTCTGCATTAAAAGAAGAGTGCAGGCCACAAAGAAAGCATGGTGTACCCCCATTCTGATCCTTTAAATCAATATAAATATGGAAAAGAAAGAAAGTGGATATGTTGATTTTATCGTATCGGCACAGAAATATAAGACATTACTAACTACAAAATATAAAGATCGCCCTATATGGCATAAGACTGGTGAGGGTGAAGTTTTATCAACTTTGCCGGGAACTATCATCCAGATAAAGGTGAAAAAAGGACAGAAAGTAAAAGCAGGTCAATTGCTCATGATTCATGAAGCAATGAAAATGTATAACCGTATTGTTGCGCCAATAGAAGGAACGGTTACCGAGATAAATGTAGCTGTGGGTGATAAGATAGGGAAGAATTTTTTGATGGTAAAGATAGAAGGTTAATGATTTATTCTTTTACTTTGCGGAAAATATACCGAAGAGAGTGAATCTAATCATTGAACAAGGAAATACAGCCACGAAGGTGGCTGTATTTCATGAGGGACGCATTGAGGCCTCATACATGTATAAGGAATTTAAACGCTCATTATTAGTCTCTTTGTTTGAGCAGTTTGAATTGACACGTGGTATTCTGTCTTCGGTGATAGGAATAGATGATGAGATGGTGGCTTGTCTTGAAGAACGATTAGAGCAATTGATTGTTCTGGATGAGACGGTTCCTTTGCCGATAAAAGTTGGTTATGAAACTCCTGCAACATTAGGTCGTGATCGGTTAGCGGCGGCTGTCGGGGCTGTAACTCTGCAACCAGGTAAAGATCTCTTAGTGATAGATGCGGGTACAGCGATAACATACGAATTGATCGAGTCTTCCGGATTGTATGTTGGAGGGAATATTTCACCGGGTATGGCTACCCGATTTAGCGCCCTTCATCATTACACGAAAAAACTGCCCTTAGTGGCTGAACAAGAGGATATTCCTCAGATTGGGACGACGACGACTTCTTCCATACAAGCGGGAGTTGTAAATGGAATTGTTTACGAAATAGACGGATATATAGATACTTTGCGCCTAAAATATCCTGGCCTTTTCGTTTTTTTAACAGGCGGTCATTCGTTTTATTTGCAGAGTCGCCTAAAAAACTGCATCTTTGCAGACATTAATTTAGTGTTGATAGGCTTAAATAGAATCTTAGAGTATAATGTTGAAAATTAGCAGGGTAGTAATTATAAGCATTCTTATAGTCACTCAGTTATCGGTGTGGGCGCAGAACAATACTAATTCGCCCTATACCCGTTTTGGGTATGGTGAATTGGCTGACCGGTCTTTTGCAGGCGGTCGCGCAATGGGGGGGATTGGAATTGGTTTAAGATCAGGAAAGCAAGTGAATCCGATGAATCCGGCTTCCTATTCTGCCATAGACTCTATGACCTTTATTTTTGATATGGGAATCCATGCCCAAATGTCATGGTATAGTGATGGAACTAACACTCAAACCAATAAAAATGGTAATCTTGAGTATTTAGCTATGCTATTTCCTTTGCATAAGCAAATTGCTATGAGTGTGGGCGTAATGCCCTATTCCTTTGTGGGTTATACTTTTGGTGAAGCGAAAACAGAAGGTGATTTGACATATAGTGAAGCATTTGTTGGCTCAGGCGGATTAAACGAAGTGTACGCTGGATTGTCTATAGATATATGGAAGAAGCGTCTTTCATTAGGTGCCAATGTAGGGTATCTGTTTGGTAAAATTGATCATGAACGAAATGTAAACTTTCCATCAGGAAGCGCCGCCAGAAATATCGTTAATATGCAACGCATCAAGGTGAATGATGTGAAGTTGGATTTCGGGGTGCAGTATACGCATCCATTAAGTGCCAGAGAGCGTGTAACAGTAGGGGCAATTTATTCGCCGGCAAAACAATTGAATACTACCTCTTATGACATACTCCAGGTCGGATCAACTTCTTCAGGGGGATTTGCAAGTTCGGATACTACAACCAATCAACGTTTTGATCTTCCAAACTCCTATGGACTGGGAGTTTCGTATACAAAAGATAATAAACTGACTCTGGGTGCGGATGTTTTATATGAGGGATGGAGTAGTGCTTATTTCTTTGATCAGAACAATTCGTTTGAAAATCGGTTACGACTTGCTGCCGGTGCGGAATATATTATTAATATAGGAGCCCGGAATATTTTACAGCGGACACGTTATCGCGGTGGGGTGCATTACAGTAACTCTTATACGCAAGCGAATATGACTGAAAATGGAGTTACCAGCCAACATGGATTTAAAGAATACGGAATAAGTGTTGGGTTAGGATTACCGATTAGAACCGGATATTCGTTTGAGGATAACCGTTCAATGATCAATGTCTCTTTTGAATATGTGAAAGTAAAACCGGAAGTACGCAACATGGTGGATGAGCAATATTTCCGGATTACCTTAAATCTCACATTTAATGAGCTTTGGTTCCATAAACAGAAAATGTAAAAGGAATTCAACTTAAAAAACATAAATAAAAAGGAACAGTTATGAAAGTGAAAGTATTATTGACCGCTCTTATATTCTCTATGGGGATATTAGGTGCGAACGCACAAAAAGGAGTAGATAACGGCACTCTGTATGGTTCTGGTGAAGATAGCATTCGCTGTGTTACCGCTCTCAGCCTATATCAACCTTATGCGAAATCAGGAAATTATGCTGACGCTATTGGTCCATGGACGATAGCTTATGAAGAATGTCCCGCCGCTCACAAAGATATTTATTTGTATGGCGCTCGTATTGTTGCCTGGGAAATTGAAAATGCGAAAACTCCGGCTCAAAGAGAAGAATTGATTAATAAATTAATGGGTGTTTATGACAAACGTATTAAATACTTCGGCAATGATAATCGTTATGGAAAAGACTGGATTCTTTCTCGTAAGGCACAAGATTATAGCCAATATAAAGGTGAAGATGCGGATCCTAAGGTAATGTACGGATGGTTAAAAGAAGCATTTGAGTATGGTGATAAAACAGAGCCATTAGCAGTATCTCTTTATATGTTTGCATCCCTTCGTATGTTTATGAATGAACCGGATACTTATAAAGCTCAATATATTGAAGATTATTTGCGTTCAAGTGCTATATTGGATACTCAGCTAGCTGCGGCAAAAGCTGCTAACGATGAAACAAAAGCAGGAAATTTAACTACCTATAAAACCGCTATTGAGAGCGCTTTCGCAGGTAGTGGTGCTGCAGATTGTGAAACATTGCAGAATTTATATGCTGCTAAGGTGGAAGAGAATAAGACTGATATGGAATATCTGAAAGAAACGTTGGCGTTGTTAAAACGTGTTCGTTGTACAGATACAGATGTTTATATTGCTGCTTCCCGTTACCTGCATATTAATAATCCAAGTGCTGAATCTGCACTGGGACTTGGTAAGCAAGCTATTCGTGATAAGGATTATGATATGGCAATTAAGTATTTCGAAGAAGCAGCTGAATTAGATCCGGATCCGGCTTCAAAAGCAGATGATTATTACATGATTGCATTATTAATGTTTGAACAGAACAACTATTCACGTGCCAGACAATATGCAAACAAAACAATAGAGCAAGTACCAAGTTATGGAAAGGCTTATATCCTGATCGGCCAGATGTATGCAGCTACTGCTAAATCTGTTTATCCAAATGATGCGGTATTGACTAAAATAGTTTATAACGCTGCTATCGATAAATTTGAAAGAGCAAGAGCAGTTGATCCTGAATCTGCTTCAGAAGCAAACCGCTTGATTAATACATATCGTGCTCACCTTCCTTCAACAGAAGATATCTTTATGCACCCCGATCTTGAAAAAGGAAAACAATTTACAGTCGGTGGTTGGATAAATGAGCGTACAACGATCAGATAAATATGACAGGCCCACGTTTTCATAGTAAAACGAAACATATAAACATAACAACTACCCTTTGGGTGGTTGTTATGTTTCTTTTATTATCCTCTTCATGTACAGGGGATAAAGCGGAAGTCGTTGAGGTTGCGTTTAATCCCGACAATACCTATACTATGCGAACTACCGACATAATATCTCTTATCTCAGATTCAGGAATGACACGTTACCGGTTGACTTCTCCCGAAATGCTTGTATATGATAAAGCAGAGGAACCTTATTCTTATTTTCCACAAGGAATTTATGGGGAACAATTTGATACTCTGTTTGTCGCTCAGGCAACTTTCGAAGCAGATACAGCTTATCACTGGAATAAGAAGCAATTGTTGAAAGCTATCGGTAATGTAAAGGTTGAAAACCTGCAGGGCGAACGCTTTGAAACCGACTATCTCTATTGGGATCAGAAGGCTAAACGTATTTATTCAGACGCTTATATGCGTATAGAACAAAAAGACCAGATTATTACCGGAATAGGGTTTGAGTCGAATGAAGATATGAGCCAATACAGGATATACCATCCTCAAGGCAGTTTTCCGGTAAATGAAGAGCCAAAAGATACTACCCAAAGTGAACCTGTGCAGCGGGATACTCCTTTGCCTGTGCGGGAAGCTCCTCCACGGCATCCTTCTCGTTCACGATCAACACAGCGGCCTGTAATAGTTCAAGATACTTTACAAATAGTCCCGACTGATGAATAGTGTCTTTATTTATATACTTATATCTCTTGCTTTTTCAGCCTTTTTCTCTGGCATGGAAATTGCGTTTGTCTCATCCAATAAACTACGATTTGAATTAGATAAAGAGAAGAAGGGCTTTTCAAGCCGTATTCTGGAGATCTTTTACCGCAACCCCAGCCAATTTATTTCAACGATGCTGGTTGGCAATAACATAGCTTTGGTTGTATACGGATTGCAAATGGCCATACTGCTTGAACCATTTATTGCCCGCTTTGTGAGCAGTGAAGGGCTTATCGTGTTTATTCAATCTGTCATTTCCACTTTATTGATATTGTTTACAGGTGAATTTATACCCAAAACCCTTTTCCGGATCAATCCTAATTTTTTCTTAAGCATCTTTGCTGTACCGACCTTAATACTGTATATCCTCTTATTTCCTATATCCAAACTATCTTCTTTTCTTTCTTATATTATTCTCAAAATAGGAGGGGTGAAGGATCTGAATAGCTCAGTGAAGCGAGTACTTGGGAAAGTAGACCTCGATTATTTTATTCAGCAAAGCATTGAGGAGGGAGCTGAAAATGCTTCCATGGATACTGAAGTTAAGATATTCCAGAATGCCCTTGATTTCTCAAGTGTTCGTTTACGCGATTGTATAGTCCCCCGCACAGAGATCGTTGCTTGTGATATGTCGACGACAGAAGATGAATTGCGCTCCCGTTTTATCGAGACGGGTTTATCGAAGATTGTTGTTTTTAATGAAAATATTGATGATATAGTAGGTTATATCCATTCTTCGGAATTGTTTAAACATCCGGATGACTGGACTCAAAGCATTAATGCTGTTTCTATCGTGCCCGAAACAATGGCTGCTAATAAGTTAATGAAAGTATTAATGCAAGATAAGAAAAGCCTGGCTGTAGTTGTAGATGAATTTGGGGGAACCGCAGGTATTGTTACACTCGAGGATCTTGTGGAAGAGATTTTTGGAGAGATAGAGGATGAACATGATATGAAATCCCATATCGCTAAAAAAATATCTGATAATGAATATTTATTGTCGGGGCGGGTAGAGATAGATACCTTGAATGAAATGTTCGACCTGGATATAGCAGAGTCTGATGATTATGTAACCGTTGCAGGGTATATCTTACATCATTATCAGAACTTCCCAAAATTGAACGAAACCATTGTAATAGACAAATATTCATTCAAAATAGTAAAAGTAACTTCAACAAAGATTGAGTTAGTGCGTATGAATGTGCTTGAATAATAAAAAAAAGAAGAGAAATGATGCAACAATTCCTTTTTTTTGTATCTTCGCACCCTTAAAAAGCAGAGTAATAATAAACATAAATAAATAAAGGATAAATGGCTACGCTGGAAAAAATTAGAAACAAGGCAGGACTACTTATAATTGTAGTTGGGGTTGCTTTGTTTGCTTTTATCATTGGAGACTTTTTGAACTCTGGTTCGACTTACTTCAGACAAACACAAGAAAAGATCGCATCTGTTGATGGAGAAACAATAACGATTCAGGACTACCAGTCTCGTATTGACGAAATGACGGAAGTGTACAAAATGCAGACCGGAAACGCTAACATCCAGGAGGATATGATGACTCAACTTCGTGAGTCGGTCTATATGTCCATGGTACAGGAAGTTGTTTTAGGAGAAGCTGCAGAAAAATTAGGTCTGACTGTTAGTGCCGAAGAGTTATTCGATATGGTACAGGGAGAGAATATTTCTCCGGTTATCATGCAAATGCCCATGTTTCGCAATGAACAAACCGGCCAGTTTGACAAGACAGCTTTATTGAATTTCCTTAAAACCATTGATGATGATAATATCGCCTCTTATCCGGCGGATCAACAAGGACAACTTTTACAGTTCCGTAATTTTTGGTTGTTCTGGGAAAAGAGTATTAAGAATCAACGTTTAGAGGAAAAATATACTAATCTCTTAACAAAGGCTGTTTCGGCGAATGCTTTAGATGCTAAAGCTAGCTTTACAAATGCAAATAAGACAAGTGATATTGCATATACAATGCAATCATATACTACAATTCCAGATTCTGTTGTACAAATAAGTAAAGCGGAATTGGAGAAACTGTACAACCAGCGTAAAGAATCTTATAAGCAGCAAGAAGGTAAAGTGATCAACTATATTGCAGTTGATATAGCTCCAAGTACAGAAGATTTTAATAAAATACAGGCTGAGATAGAAAATATAAAGGGTGAATTGGCTGAAACTTCCAATGTTGCTGACCTTGTAAATGAATATTCTGATGTTCCTTACATGGATGTTTTCGTATCTGCTAGTGGATTAGATGTTGATAAGAGAGATTTTGCAACACAAGCTGAGATTGGTGATGTTAATAGTCCGATTTTCGCCGATAATAAATACAGATTGTTTAAGCTGGTTGACAAGACTATGGCTCCAGACTCAGTAAATGTTAGCCAGATAATGATCGGTGCTCCTTCAGAAGCTGAAATGAAAGTATTAGCAGATAGCTTGATTGATGTATTGAAAAAAGGTGCTGATTTTGGAGAAATCGCCCGTCAATATTCTATGGACCAGGCGGCACAAATGGGTGGTGAAGTAGGTTGGATGACAGAAACCAGTGCTCGTACATGGTTAAATGACGAGTTTAAAGATGTAGTATTCTCTGTTCCTTTGAATGAAATTAAGACAGTGAATACGATGTATGGTACCGTACTTGTAAAAGTAACTGACAGAACAGCAAATGTGACTAAATATAAAGTAGCTGATATCGAAATGGCTGTTTCACCAAGTTCTAAGACTTACAGCAATCTATATAACGAATTGAATAGCTATGTATCTCAGAATAATACAGCTGCCAAATTCGAAGAGAACGCACAGGAAAGCGGTTATAATTTATCAAAAGATGTAACAGTAGGTAAGAATGATCAGACATTAGGTTTTATACGTAACAGCCGTCCGGTGATTCGTTGGGCATTCCAGACAGAAAAAGGTAAGATATCAGATATCTTCGAATGTGATGATAAATTTGTAGTAGCTGTTGTACAGGGAACTGTTCCTGAAGGATACCGTTCATTAGCTTCTGTAACACCAATGTTGCAAAATGAATTGAGAGCTGAAAAGAAAGGTGCGATGATCGTAGACGAATTGAAAGCTAAAAACTTGAATTCTCTTGAAGCATATGCTCAGGCAATGAATAGTAAAGTTGATTCAGTGAAATTTGTCGGATTTGATACGCAACGTATTTCGGGTATCGGTTTGGAACCAAAAATTAATGCAATTGCTTCACTTTCTGAAGTTGGACAACTAAGCCAACCTATTGCAGGTACTGGTGGTGTATATGTATTGCAGGTAACTAATAAAAATGATAACGGAGGTGAATATGATCAGACTGCTCAGATGAACAGTATCAATATGAACAATTCTTATCGTTTCGGTTATCAGGCAATTCAATCACTAGTTAGCAAAGCAAAAGTAGTAGATAACCGTATCCGTTTTTATTAATTCCTCTTAAGGATACGTTAAGATATACAAGACGTGGATCGCGTAAATACGTAATCCACGTCTTTTTTTGTATCTTTGCAATAGAAGGCTCACTGAAAACTGATCAATGGAAAAGAAGAAATTGTTATTAGGCATGACACTGGAAGAACTTAAGGAGGTTGCTGCTGAAGCAGGCCTTCCCGGTTATGCTGCAAAGCAATTGGCAGATTGGCTGTATAAGAAAAGAGTAGGTAGCATTGCTGAGATGACAAATATAGCAGTTGTAAAACGTTCTTTTCTGGAAGATCATTATGAAGTTGGAGTATTTCCTTCAGTAGAGTCAATGCATTCTGTGGATGGAACGATCAAATATCTGTTTCCTGCTGTTAATGGTAATTTCATTGAATCTGTTTATATCCCGACTGACGATAGGGCGACTCTCTGTATATCTTCCCAGGTAGGATGTCGTATGAATTGCCGCTTTTGTATGACCGGACGACAAGGTTTTATTGCTAACCTTTCAGCCAACGAGATACTCAATCAGATACAATCCCTTCCGGAAGCAGATAAGCTTACCAATATCGTCTTTATGGGCATGGGCGAGCCTTTGGATAATGTAAATGAACTCTTCAAGGTCTTGGAAATATTAACGGCTTCTTACGGTTATGGATGGAGTCCTAAACGTATAACGGTATCAACAATTGGTATTCCTAAAACATTAAAACGTTTCCTGGATGAAAGTGATTGTCATTTAGCCGTTAGCCTGCATTCTCCTTATCCGGCTGAGCGTATGTCTTTGATGCCTGTCGAAAAAGCATTTCCGGCGAAAGATGTTTTGGATCTGATCAAACAATATGATTTTACCCATCAACGACGGGTTTCTTTTGAATATATAGTGTTTAAAGGACTAAATGATAGTGTCAGGCATGCTACAGACTTGGCAAAGCTCTTGAGTTCAATACCTTGCCGGGTGAATCTGATCCGTTTTCATGCCATACCTGAAGAAACATTGGAGAGTTCCGATATTCAACAAATGGAGGTGTTTCGTGATACCCTCAATGCAAAAGGAGTAGTTTGCACAATACGTTCATCACGTGGAGAAGATATCATGGCAGCATGTGGGCTGTTGTCAACAGTGGAAAAGAATAAAAATAAGTAGAGAACCCTTATGGAAAAAGAATTATATTTGCATCATATAAGAGTAAATAAAAATAAAAGAAACAATATGAAAACACATCATTTAGTCATTGGTCTTTTGTCGCTTTTTCTCTTAGGCGCATGTTCGTCGAACCCAATTGAGAAAAGAGCAACAGGTTTAGCTTATGAAATAGTGGTAACTATGGACCCCGCTTTATGGAAAGGGGAAGTTGGAGAAGCAATAAAAGCTGATCTGGCTTCAGAAGTATTAGGATTACCTCAGTCAGAACCGGCTTTACGCATCACTTTTGTAGGCCCTGAACATTTTAATGGCCTATTAACTTATGTACGTAATATATTTGTCCTTAATATTGACCCTCAAAAATATACGCAAACTTCACTTAGTTTTGAACGTGATATTTGGGCAAACGGACAGTTGGTGCTTATGATGAATTCGCCATCTGCCGAAGATGCTATTGCTTATGCAAATGCACATCCGAAAGCAATGGTAAACTTCTTTGTAAAGGAGGAAATGACTCGTGCCGCTTCTCAATATCAGAGAAGCTATAGTCAACTTGTATATGAAAAAGTAAAGGGAAAGTTTGATGTCACTTTGAAAGTTTCGGATGATATGACTTTCTTTAAAGATACCACTGACTTCTTCTGGGCTTCGAATAATGCCAATACAGGGCGTATAGACGTAGTTGTCTATTCTTTCCCTTATACGGATCCTGAAACTTTTACACTCGATTATTTGATTGCTAAACGTGATTCAGCAATGAAAGCTAATTTGCCGGGTTCATTTCCTAATTCATATATGACAACGTCCACGAATTATGCTATGCCGACTTATACCCCAATAACTGTTAATGGGAAGTATACAGGTGTACTAAGGGGGTTATGGAGAATGGAGGGAGATATGATGGGGGGGCCTTTCGTAAGTCATGCCCGTTTGGATGAAGTGAATAATAGGGTAATTGTAGCAGAAGGATTTGTTTATGCTCCCGAAACAAGTAAACGTAACTATATTCGACGGATAGAAGCTGCCCTGTACACTATGGTATTGCCAGGAGAAACTTCTGAGATACAGGAGGTGCAAACTATTCCCGCCGCTCAAATAGAAGAGAAAGAATAAAAATAAAATAGAATGGAAGAACGAATGATAAAGGTGGGTATTACTCACGGTGATATCAACGGTATTGGTTATGAAGTTATTCTGAAAACTTTTTCCGATATGCGGATGGTTGAACTGTGTACTCCAATAATTTACGGTTCATCGAAGGTCGCTGCTTCTCATCGTAAAGCATTGGATTTACCTCCTGTCAATATGAGTCAAATATCTCGTGCTGAGGATGCTGGAATAAACCGGGTAAATATCATCAATTGTGTAAATGAAGATATCAAAGTAGATATTGCCCAATCCACGGAGATTGCCGGGGAGGCTGCTTTTAAAGCATTAGAAGTCGCGGTGAAAGACTTAAAACATGGTGTGATTGATGTGGTTGTTACAGCTCCTATAAATAAGCACAATATCCAGAATGATAAGTTTCATTTTCCGGGTCATACAGAATATTTGGAAGAGCAATTGGCATTAGAAAACCAGAAAGCGCTAATGATCCTGATGAATGATCAGATTCGGGTTGCACTGGTTACCGGGCATATTCCTCTTTCGCAGGTTGCAAGTACAATAACACAAGAGGATATTGTTACTAAGCTCAGTATATTCAACCATTCTTTAAAACAGGATTTTGGTATCGAAAAGCCTCGTATAGCTGTTCTTTCTTTGAATCCTCATGCTGGCGATAATGGCCTTTTAGGAACAGAAGAACAAACAATGATTATTCCGGCAATGGCAGAGGCTGAAAAGCATGGCGTTATGTCTTTTGGCCCTTATGCTGCAGATGGTTTCTTTGGTTCTCGGATGTATGATAAATTTGATGGAGTATTGGCTATGTATCATGATCAGGGTTTAGCTCCATTCAAAACATTGGCTATGGAAGATGGTGTAAACTATACTGCAGGCTTGCCTTTTGTTCGTACTTCGCCCGCACATGGAACAGCTTATGATATTGCCGGCCAGAATCTGGCATCAGAAGATTCTTTCCGTCAGGCTATCTATACAGCGATTGATGTGTATCGTAATCGTCTTCGCTATAAAGAGGCTACAGCCAATCCTCTTCGCCGACAATACTTCGACAAAGGTGGTGATAATGTGAAGCTAGACCTTACTCGTGACGAAGGGGCAGATACATTATAAATAAAAGCTAGTTACATTTATACCAAAAGGCAGTTACCTTCTACAAAAAAGGTAACTGCCTTTTTCTTAGTATATAATTGGCTTTTCGCTATTCTGATAATGGCATGATGGTTAGCAGGCCTTTAATGCCCTTAATGCCTTTAAAAGCATTAAAGGCTTTCCTTAATAGATATTTGTTTTGGGATAGTTTTATCTCCTTTTCTCCCAAAAACCAAAGACTCTTTTCATCTTATTCTTTTCCCTAATAAGAAGTTTTTCCGTATGTTTGCAGTTTAAAATGAAAGTTAGCATGTTTAAAGACAAGACGATTGTATATACCTCAGGCACGTTTGATATGTTTCATTATAATCATTTGCGAATGATAAACTATGCACGTGCTTTGGCAGACATTATGATTGTAGGAGTGAGTACAGATGAATTGGTCTCTTCCTATAAAGCGGCACCCATAATCCCTTTTAATGAACGCCTGCAAATTATTGAAGCTCTTAAGACTCCGGATCTTGTGATTCCACAACATACACTTGATCATACGGAAATCGTCAAAAAACTGAATATTGATGCTTTTGTGGTAGGAGATGACTGGTATGGTAAATACGATTATTTGAAGGATTTAAATGTACAAGTTTTTTATTTTCCTTACGGAACAGGTGTTTCTTCTTCCAATTTGAAGAAGACGATTCACGATTCGTATGAAGCAACGCTCAATACTCAGCGCCAGTCTAAGCCGCAAACCATAAAAGGGTTAGCAGAGAAAAAATAATCCTATGGGAAAATATGTATTGATTACCGGAGGAACCAAAGGTATCGGAAAAGCTGTAGCATCTTGTTTGGCACAGGCTGGCTATAATCTGTTGCTTACGTATGCATCAGATGTTGATGTAGCCAGAATGACGAGTGAAGAACTTCATGGGCGATTTGGAATAGAGGTCGATCTGTTGCAAGCAGATAGTTCAGACAAAGCTTGCATTGATATTATTCACCAGTTTCTGATGAAGAAAGAATGTCAGTTGGATGCGGTTGTTTTCAATGCAGGAATGACTTGTCGGGATTCTTTTGAAGAGATGACTCTTGAAGATTGGGAGCGTGTATTCTTTGTCAATGTGCATTTTCCAACATTTCTGTTGCAACGTATTGTGAATAATATTCGTCAAGGAGGAAGTGTTGTTTTTACAGGTTCTCTAATGGGCATCCATCCTCATTCGGTGTCGTTGTTTTACGGAGTAACAAAAAGTGCGGTACATGCTTTGGTTAAGAATTTAGTAAAACATCTGGTGCCTTATCAAATACGTGTAAATGGTGTTGCTCCTGGATTCGTAGATACAGAATGGCAAAAGACAAAGCCGGTAGAGATACGTAGGAGTATTGAGAGTAAAGTTTCCCTGGGTCGATTCTGTGCTCCTGAAGAATTAGCAGAAGTATATAAGATGCTGATTGAAAATAAATATATGAATGGTGAAATTATTGTTGTTGATGGGGGATATTCTTTTAAATAAAAAACGATGAGTAGTGAGTTGAATAAAGAGTACGAAGCATCGTTAAAATCCATTGAAACAGAGAATACAATAGACAGGGTGTTTTATCGTCCGATTGGTTTTCGTATTGCCCGTTTACTACGTGGAACATGGATTACTCCCAATATGGTAACTATTCTATCGATCTTTGTTGGAGCGGCAGCAGGCTTTTTATTCTATCCGGAAAATATTCTTTATAATGTAATAGGTATTCTTTGTTTAATTTGTGCAAACATACTGGATTGTGTTGATGGGCAACTGGCACGATTGACAGGTATAAAATCTGAAATCGGACGTATTCTGGATGGAGTAGCCGGTGATATTTGGTTTGCCTGTATATATATCGGGTTTGCATTGCGGTTATCCAATGAATATGGTACTTATTGGTTTTTTGCACTAGCTGTATTATCAGGTTTTTCCCATTTGTTACAGGCGAACATTACTGATTATTATAAGACCCTGCATCTCTATTTTATAAGTAAGGAAAAAGGGAAAGAATTTAAGACTATAGATCAGATAGATGCAGAATATAAATCAATGAAACCAGGGATAAATAAGGCGTTTTTCTTTTTTTATCGTTGGTATACCCTTGTGCAAGTGAAAGCGACGCCTTCTTTACAGCGTATGCTTCGTAGTTTGCACGACCGGTATGGGGAAGATATACCTGATGATATCCGATTGAAATTTCGTAAGCAGAGCAAACAGATCATGAAGAGATATATAGACCTTCTTACATTTAATGGACGTACGATTGTTATGTTTATTATTGTGTTGACAGGATATGTATGGGCCTATTTTATCTTTGAGATTGTTCTATTAAATATTGTATTGATAATAGCTATGCATAAACATGAGAAGATGTGTGCTTCTTTTGTTAAATAATTTATGAAAGAAACAGTTGTAGACATATATGATTTACAAAAGTTTGTGCCTTTTTTGAAAACACGCTTTGGTACGTTTATCGGTAAACTGGTTTTGAAATGGCTGCGTGTAGATAAAGTAAATAGGGTACATGCCAACCATTGTCATTTAAGAGGTGCGGAATTTACAACAGCTTTACTAAATGACCCATTATTGGATATTCGTTATAAAGTTCATAATGAAGAATTATTGGATACATTACCGGAAGGCGCTTTTGTAACTGTATCCAATCATCCGATAGGTTCTATTGATGGAATTATCCTGATTGATATATTTGCCCGTCGACGTCCTGATTTCAAGGTGATGGTAAATGGTATATTGACAAATATCGGCGCTATGGAAGATAATTTTATATCTGTAGTACCTGAAGCAACTAAGCCTGAATCCGGTGCCCCGGTTAACATCAATGGAGTACGTCTCTCTCTTCAACGTCTTCATGAAGGACATCCGATGGGGTTCTTTCCTGCCGGTGCTGTGTCAATGTATAATAAAAAGAAGAAAAATATAGAGGATCTGCCTTGGACACATAGTGTGATTCGGCTGGCGCGAAAAACAGAAGTACCTATTTACCCTGTTTTATTTGATTTTCTGAATACCCGTTTTTTCTATTGGCTTGCTACAATTGATTGGCGTATCCGTACCGTACGTATGCCTGCAGAAGCCTTTAATAAAAGGGGGAAAACTGTAGATGTTTATCTGGGTAAACCTATAATGCCGGAGGAGATCAAGGATATGACTGATGAGGAATTGGCATTATACCTCTATCAGTGCACTTACGATGCAAAAAAGAAGTGATCTCACTGCGGTAAATCTCAATAGAAATTGTAATTTTGTCAGAAAAGTAGTCAAGTAGTCAGATAAAGGGCTATGAGACTAAAAAGTATTGATATGATGAAGACGGATGTTCAACAAATAAAACAGCGTTTTGGGATAATCGGTAACAATTCGACCCTGAATCGCGCAATAGATGTAGCCCTACAGGTTGCTCCAACTGATCTTTCTGTATTGATTACCGGTGAAAGTGGTGTGGGGAAGGAGACTTTTCCGCAAATCATTCACCAGAACAGTCCTAGAAAACATGGACAATATATAGCAGTAAACTGTGGAGCTATCCCAGAAGGAACCATTGATTCGGAATTATTTGGTCACGAAAAAGGATCTTTTACCGGAGCTTTAGCCGATCGGAAAGGATATTTTGAGGTTGCCGATGGCGGGACAATTTTTCTGGATGAAGTCGGTGAGTTGCCTATACCTACACAGGCACGACTACTTCGTGTTCTTGAAAGTGGCGAATTTATTAAGGTTGGTTCTTCTAAAGTTAATAAAACGAATGTCCGGATTGTAGCAGCGACCAATGTGAACCTAATACAGGCTGTTGGAGAAGGCAAATTCAGGGAAGATCTCTATTATCGACTTAATACTGTTCCTATCCTTATTCCGCCTCTACGTGATCGTGGGGCAGAGGATATTCTGCTTCTCTTTCGTAAGTTTGCTGGAGATTGTGCAGAAAAGTACCGGATGCCGGCTATTCGTCTGGATGATGAGGCGAAGGATATGTTGACCGCGTATCGTTGGCCGGGAAATGTACGTGAACTGAAAAATATTACAGAGCGACTATCGGTTATTGAAGAGAACCGCGATGTAACTGGAAATGTCCTGCGTGAATATCTGCCAAATCTGAATATGCAGCAGTTACCCGTATTGGTAAAACAGGATAATGATCAAAAGATATTCAATAGCGAACGGGAGATACTTTATCAGGTTCTCTTTGATATGAAAAAGGATGTTTCGGAGCTAAAGAAACTCGTGCACGAAATAATGTCTGGAAATATGCAAATACCATCCTCAGAAGATACAGCTTTTGCGCATACAATCCAATCGCATCCTGTACCTGTACATTCTCATTCCCATATTCAGGATGCGGAAGATGTGGTCGAAGAGACTCTCTCACTGGAAGATGTAGAGAAAGATATGATACGGAAGGCTTTGGAAAGGCATAACGGACGCAGAAAGAATGCTGCTGCTGATTTAAAAATATCCGAACGTACACTTTATAGGAAAATAAAAGAATATAACCTGGAGTAATATGCACATCAAACGCATCATAGGATTTATGTTTCTGGCAACAATGTTGCTCGTATCTGCTTGTACTATTTCCTATAAGTTTAATACAGCATCAATCGATTATACTGTTATTAAGACGATTACAATCAATGATTTCCTCAACCAGGCACCTCGAGTATACCCTCCGTTAGCACAAACATTGACAGAGGAGATGAAAGATCTATTTACCAGGAAAACACGTCTTTCTCTGGTTCAAGCTAATGGAGATTTAGAGTTGGAAGGTGAAATTGTTGGTTATGATGAAACACCAATGGCTGTTAAAGAAGATGCCTGGGCTTCTCAGAGTAAACTGACTCTAAGCGTTCGGGTTCGTTTTACAAATAAAAGTAATCCGGATAAAGATTTTGAACAAACTTTTTCTGCCTATCGGGAATACCCGGCTACACAGATGCTGAATGAAGTGGAAGAACGATTAACAAAAGAACTTGCAGAAGAGATTAACGATCAGATATTTAACGCTACAGTAGCAGACTGGTAAATGAAAGCCGACGATTTCTATCGAATAATGAAAGAGCCCTCTTTACTCTCGGAAGAAACACTGCCGGGCTGGAAGGAGATTATCGATGATTTCCCCTGGTTTCAGACAGCACGTATGTTGTATTTAAAAAATCTGGCCGTTACAGAAGATATTCGTTTCATACCAGAGCTACAGCGCATGTCGGTTTATATAATAGATCGCAAAAAGCTTTTTATGTTGATTGAAGGACAGCGCTATGGCCTTCAGACACTACTTACGGAAGAAAAAGCGGCTGATGATGAAAACCAGACAGGTTTCTCTTTGATTGATTCGTTCCTTTCTACTTATGAGCATAAGAAGGAATCAGATGCAGATTCTACTCTATTGTTTCGTCCTTCTGTTTCATCCGATTATATTTACTGGGCCTTATCAAATGAAAGCATGCCGGAAGAAGAAAAGACCTCTCAACCATTACAGCATCAGGAACTTATAGATTCTTTTATTCGTGATGAAGAAGAGCGTCCGTCCGGTAGTCGTCTAAGTCCTGATGATGCTATTGAAGATAAGCCGGCACCGGAATCGATAAAAGGATGGGAAGATGATAATCCCGAATCTTTAGACGATTCTTATTTTACTGAAACGTTGGCGCGAATTTATGTCAAGCAAAAGCGTTATGACAAAGCTTTGCAAATAATTAAAACCTTAAGCTTGAATTATCCGGAAAAAAGTATTTACTTTGCAGACCAAATTAGGTTCTTGGAAAAATTGATTATTAACACTAAAAAATAAAACTAAGATGTACGTATTTATTGCTATCTTAATCCTGATTGCCGCAATCCTTTTGATCTTGATCGTGTTGATCCAGAACTCCAAAGGAGGAGGTCTTGCTTCAGGATTCTCTTCATCCAACCAAATTATGGGTGTACGCAAGACAACAGACTTTCTTGAAAAAGCTACATGGGGATTGGCAGGTACAGTGATTGTATTGAGTATTCTGATTACAGCCTTCATTCCTCGCGGACAAAAAGGAGTTCAATCAGAAATCAGACAACAAGTAAACGATGCTCCTACCATTGATCCAAATATTATAGCTCCTGATTTCGGAACGGCACAACAACCTGTGACTCCGGATGAAACACCAGAAGCGGAATAAATAGACAAAATAGCTTACAATATATAGGAAGACACTCTGTTGCAGAGTGTCTTTTTGTTTTTCAGGGAATCTAGGAATTCTAAATTGCCTCCTTTAATGCCTTTAAGGGCGTTAAGGGCATTAAAAGGCTTCTCAGATAAAACCCCTCCACAGAAATCCCTTATTATAGGTATTGACTGTTTTAGAGAAATAGGTACCTTTGTGTTCAAAAAGCAGAATATGGACTTTATCCATTTTGAAGGATTATTGATAGGTATTGCAACCTTTCTTATTATAGGTTTGTTTCATCCCATTGTTGTAAAGGCAGAGTATTATTGGGGAACAAAATGCTGGTGGGTTTTTCTGATTCTTGGGATAGCCGGTACAGTTGCATCCTTGTTTATAGAAAGTGTTTTCTGGTCAGCTCTGTGTGGTGTGTTTGCTTTTTCATCTTTCTGGACTATCAAAGAAGTCTTTGAGCAGGAAGAACGTATAAAGAAGGGGTGGTTTCCCCGTAATCCGAAACGAACTTATCCTTGGGATAAAAAACAATAGTAAAATGCGTAGAGACTGGGCTTGCTCTGTCTCTCTTTGGGAATTGATTAGTAAAAAAAATATTTAAAGGAGACAGGGTAAGCCTAGTCTCTACGAGATTATAAATATATGACGATGAAAAAGAAAAAAAAGAATGGCATCTCAGATTATATCAAGGCCAATCGTAAAGGAAGCCGTGAGGCAGAAATTGAGAATCATGATCGCCCAATCAGCTACAATAGGGTGCATATCTCAAAGAAAATATACAATCGGAAAAAGAATAAGGCAGATTCAAATGAGAATCTGCCTTATTTTTTTAGATATATGATTATAGATTATTCTTCATCAATCGGACCGTATTCAATTCCTTCTTTCTCCCAATGTTTAGTCAGGTTAGTTTTTAAGGAATTCACAAATCTGTTATAATCTTTTTTGTCTGGTGCAGTCCAACCCACTTCTGCGTAGGCTGCGATACGTGGGAAAACCTTTGGATTCATATTCTCAACAGTTTGCACAAATTCAGTCCACATTTGACAGCCAAGACCAAGTACATGTTTTTCCTGTTCAGGCGTTAGCCCTTCAGGTGTAGGGTTGAAAGAATAAGACTTTTTCAAAGGAATTGACTTGTAACTGTAATCGATATATGTATATTCATGATAGGAGTTCACAACGTCATAACCTTTTTGCAAAGTTTCTGTAATTAATCTTGGTTCTCCTTTCCAAAAATGCACAATTGCCTTTGGATTCAGTTTTTGTTCTACTTTTGTATCTTCTCCTGATTGATATTCATGAAGTTGTTGTCCGGTAATCTCATTCCAGCCCATCATACGGCGATTCTTGCCATCTAACATATCAGCAATATTATTAGTGAAGAATACTTGTAATTCGGCAGGAGTTTTCAATCCATGTTCTTTCATATAGGATTGTATAGCACGTGAGGCTTTCCATTCATCATATTTCACTTCATCACCTCCAATATGGAATACGTCGCCAGGGAAAAGGGCTATCACTTCATCGGTAACATCATCAAAGAATTGCATTACTTTGGGGTCGGCTACATTAAAAACATTATAATGTACACCAAAATAACCGGGTACT
Organism: Tannerellaceae bacterium; assembly: GCA_032073245.1. Classification (GTDB taxonomy): domain Bacteria; phylum Bacteroidota; class Bacteroidia; order Bacteroidales; family Tannerellaceae; genus QVMG01. The sequence goes on along the minus strand of DAMANX010000018.1, from coordinate 58,187 downwards.
TTAATTCGTTTTCCAGTAGTACCAAGCCACGGATAGGCGGCAATAGCAGCACTGGCATGTCCCGGCATACTGATTTCAGGTACAATATTAATCTGACGGGCCTGAGCGTAGGCAACAACTTCTTTTATTTCTTCCTGTGTATAGAAACCACCATGAGGTATACCATCGTATACATTACTATGAAAATGATTAATCTCAGAAGAATCACGAAAAGCTCCAATTTCAGTTAGTTTGGGATATTTCTTGATTTCAATACGCCACCCCTGATCGTTCGTCAAGTGCCAGTGAAAACGGTTCATTTTAAGGAGAGACATTTCATCCAGTAGATCGAAAACAGCTTGCTTTCCTTTAAAATGTCTTCCTTCGTCCAACATAAGTGCACGCCAGGAGTAATATGGGTAATCACTTATAGTGCCAGTTTGCGCTATCCAATTGCCCTCTTCTTCATGCAATGCCTGACGTAATGATTGAATACCATGAACAATACCGGCCTTTGCATTTGCTTTGATTGTTACCTCTTTCTTTTTAATATCCAGAATATAACCTTCATTTTGTTCAGGTAAAACAGTGGCATCCAGAATAAGCACAATGGAGCCTTTTGTCTTTCCCTCTTCCAACTGTGGCTGAACTGCAAAATCATCTGCAAGCCATTCTGCCAGAAGAGAAGCCTCCGTGGCTAATGTCTGAGGGTAGGCAACTGTCGGTTGTTGATTGAGCTTGAATGTGCCGCTGGTATATGTGATTTCCTGCGGTTCGGGAATAATGCTATACTCAGTGATAGCTTTCTCTTGTGTACAGCTCATGAGCAGCAACACAAAACTTGTGAGAGCGAGTTTTTTGTACATAATGATTTAAGTGAATAAAATATTAATATCTCAGGTTACTTAATTGCAAATATAGTCAAATAACTGAAAATGGGTATATAAAAAAAGAGAATAACTTTCGTTATCCTCTTTCTTGAGAGCGGAAGACGGGGCTCAAACCCGCGACCCTCAGCTTGGAAGGCTAATGCTCTATCAACTGAGCTACTTCCGCAATTGAAGTGAAAAATGAAGAATGAACAGTGAAAAATGGAAGATAAGCCTTACGCATTTTTCGTTTTTCACTTTTCGTTTTTCATTCGAACAAACACCTTTGTTCGTAGTGGGCAGTGATGGATTCGAACCACCGAAGTCGAAAGACAGCTGAGTTACAGTCAGCCCCATTTGGCCACTCTGGTAACTGCCCCCATGTTTTTTTAATGCTGTGCAAAGGTAGAACTAATTTCGTAATTTGCAAGAAAAATCTATCATTTTTATTGCAGTAATTGCTGCTTCATCCCCTTTGTTTCCATACTTTCCACCTGCACGGTCTTCAGCCTGTTGCATATTATCGGTAGTTAATAGCCCGAAGATGAAAGGGATATCATACATCAGATTGAGTTCTGTTATTCCTTGTGTCACACTATCACATACGTAATCAAAGTGTGGGGTATCTCCCCGAACTACAGATCCAAGAATAATAACAGCATCTAATTCCTTACTCTCTGCTAAACGTTTGGCTCCAAAGGTAAGTTCTACGCTTCCAGGAACTCGTCTGACTACGATATTATCAGATTTTACGCCATGTCTCTCCAATGAGTTGCATGCGCCTTCAAGTAGTTTTTCTGTAATGGATTTATTCCATTCCGCAACGACTATGCCGATATTCATTTCTGAAGCATCCGGTACGCTGTTATAGTCGTATGCTGATAAGTTTTGATAAGCTGTTGCCATGCCGGGATCTATTTTGCTAATAGATTGGCACGGGTGATAAACTTGTCAATATCACTAGCTTCAGCCGAGTTGTTATATTTTTCTTTGATCGTAGTATAAGCTTTAGCTGCATCATTATATTGTCCAAGGCTTTCATAAGCAATACCCGCTTTTTTCAGATATGTAGGACTTACTACTGCGTTATCAGCTTGTTTTGCTGCTTTTTCAAAATAAGAAATACTTTCTTTTACCTGTCCTAGGTTTACATAACAGTCTCCAATTAATCCAGTGATTGCAGGAGAGATCATATCATCTTTAGCACTGAAACTCTTCAGGTTTTTCAATGCCATTTCTGATTCACCTAGTCTGTAATAACAAATACCGGCATAAGCTTTGGCAAGGTTACCGGATTTGGTGCTACCGTATTGATTTATAATTGATTCAAAACCATCATAGTCATAACCATTACCGTTCAATGCCAGAGAGAAAGAATCTTTTGCAAAATATTGTTCTCCTTTAAAAAGAGCTATATTTGCTTTCTTCTCGCGAGGAAGTAAATATCCGTGTCTAACACCTAAAATAAGAGCGACAACTACTGCAATACCTATAATACCGTATATAAGTTGTTTTGAATACTTTTCAATAAATTGTTCCGATCTGGAAACAATTTCCCCTACTTCTGATTCTTTCTTTGCGCCTTTCTTCTTATTAGTAGCCATAATCTATTTATAGTTATTTTATTAATTCTTTCCCTTACCGCAAATGCTATTGGCAATTCAAAGCGCAAAAGTAGTTTTTTTTATGGAATAAACTATACTTACAAACTATATTTTTTAATTTTGTACGATTATAGTGGCGATGCCACAGGGTGGTTGACAACTCTTAATTACTCCTTACTACTAAAAGAATGATACTGAATAAGCTTTCTATTCTCAACTATAAAAATATTCTGCAGGCTGAAGTAGAATTTTCTCCTAAAATGAATTGTTTCTTTGGCAATAATGGGATGGGGAAGACTAACTTGCTGGATGTTGTCTATTACCTCTCATTTTGTAAAAGCCATCTGAATACTCTGGACAGCCAAATCATTCACAATGACGAAGAACTATGTGTGATTCAGGGCGGATATACTATTGAAGATCGTGAAGAGGAAATCTTTTGCGCAATGCGTCGCAAGCAGAGGAAGCAGTTTAAGCGCAATAAAAAAGAATACGATAAATTATCCGAACATATAGGCTTTCTCCCATTGGTTATGGTTTCTCCGGCAGATGCTAATCTGATTCAGGGTGGAAGTGAAGAACGCCGCCGCTTTCTGGATTTAATCATATCTCAACATGATAAGCAATACCTGCATGCTCTTATACATTATAATAAAGCATTACTCCAACGGAATAGTATTTTAAAGGATCAGTCATACGATACAGCCCTTTATGAAGTATTGGAAATGCAACTCGATATGTATGGAAGAATGCTTTATGAAAAACGAAAAGAATGGGTTGAAGAATTTACCCCTTTATTCAATCGTTATTACCAACGTATTTGTGGTTCGGCTGAGGAAGTCGGTTTAAGTTATGTCTCAAAGTTGGAGAATGAATCTTTAACAATGCTTCTGGAAACAAACCGGGAGCGCGATCGTATATTAGGATATACCTCTTCCGGAGTTCATAAAGATGAATTAGAGATGACTTTAGGCCCGAGCCTTATCCGTCGTGTAGGCTCACAGGGACAAAATAAAACCTATCTGATAGCTCTGAAACTGGCGCAGTATGCTTTCCTTGCAGAAAAAGGATCAACAGCTCCTATTTTGTTACTGGATGATATCTTTGATAAATTAGATGCTAACCGCGTGGAACAGATTATTCAGTTGGTAAGTGGTGAAGGTTTCGGTCAAATCTTTATTACCGATACAAACCGGAAATACCTTGATGAGATTCTTGCTGCAATGGATCATGATTATGCACTCTTTAAAGTGGAACAAGGTGAAGTAAAACCTTTAACAAATGAATAATGAAGCGTAAAAATGCTCAAACCATAGGGGAAGTTCTCCAGGATTTTTTTGAAGAGAATAAAGCTTTGCGGGAGAAACTCAATGAAACCCGCATAGAACAGGCATGGAGTGAAGTGCTAGGTCCTATGGTTATGCAGTACACCCGTAATATTTATGTGAAAAACCGTGTCTTATATGTATCTCTATCCTCTTCTGTACTTCGTAGTGAATTAACTCTTTGTCGTGAACGTTTGGTGAAAAGCCTGAATGATCATGTAGGCGTAACAGCTATATATGATATTGTGATTCGTTGATCCCGGAAAATATCATATTGTTATATTACAGCGAAAACAATCACATTGTATACATGATATTTTTCCGTTTCAGCAATAGAAATACTTTTTAACATATCGTATTTGTAGCTAATTCATTCCATTGCTATCTTTTTGTAATTATTACTACTATACAGTTCTATATAGCCTTTAAAGATAAAAGCAATATTCTTCTGGAAGGAAAACTATTACCATTTGAAGAATGTTAGTAAAAAGATAGAAATAATTATGAAATGATATTTATTCAGGGAGCATTCTTTCACTTGAGAACTGATAAGTCAAGAAGTAAGACGTGAATGAACAAAATGTAAACAAAAACCGCTAAAACACGCTGAAGGAAAGAGAATTATGTTATATTTGTTCCCAAAGTATATATCTAAACAAACATAATGCTATGATTAACCAAGGATTAATAAACCCGCAAAGCATCATTGTTGTCGGTGCTTCTAATAATGTGCATAAACCAGGTGGACGCTTGATGCGGAACTTGCTCGATGGAAAGTATGCAGGAATTATATACGCTGTAAACGCCAAAGAAACAGATGTGCAGGGAATAAAATCTTACCCTTCAGTAAATGATGTTCCAGAAGCTGATTTAGCAATTATTGCTATTCCTGCTCATTCATGTCCGGAGGTAATAGATGTACTGGCTAATAAAAAGAATGTCAAATCATTTATTGTTGTATCTGCTGGTTTTGGAGAAGAAACAAAAGAAGGAGGGATACTGGAAGACCAGATGCTGGATATTGTAAATAAAGCGGGTGCTTCCCTGATCGGGCCGAATTGTATCGGGGTGATGAATATGAATTATCATGGCGTTTTTACGCGTCCTGTACCCGAATTTCATCCGGAAGGAGTAGATTTTATATCCAGTTCAGGTGGAACAGCCCTGTTCATTATGGAATCGGCCTTGACAAAAGGGTTGCGTTTTGCCTCGGTATGGACAGTTGGTAATTCAAAACAGATAGGAGTGGAGGATGTCCTCGAGTACATGGATAAAACATTTGATCCTGTTCTTGATTCAAAGATCAAGATGCTCTATATTGAACAGATTAAACAGCCGGATAAATTATTGTATCATGCTTCTTCGCTCATAAAAAAAGGATGTAAGATTGCTGCGATCAAATCAGGTAGTACTGATTCCGGCCAACGGGCTGCGTCTTCTCATACCGGTGCAATTGCGAGTTCGGATTCTGCAGTTGAAGCATTATTCCGTAAAGCAGGGATTGTGCGTTGTTTTAGCCGGGAAGAATTAACAACAGTAGCCAGTATCTTTACTTTGAAAGAAGTGAAAGGTAAGAATTGTGCAATTATTACTCATGCAGGTGGCCCTGCAGTGATGTTGGCAGATGCCTTGTCAAAAGGACGTTTGAATGTGCCTCCTTTAGAAGGTGAATTAGCTGCGGAATTGAAATCTCAATTGTATCCCGGAGCTGCAGTAGGTAATCCGATCGATATCGTTGGTACCGGAACTCCCGAGCATCTGGCTAAAGCAATAGATTTCTGTGAACACAAATTTACGGAAACAGATATGATGATGGTTATCTTTGGTAATCCGGGTCTTGTTAAAGTGTATGATGCTTATGAAGTTCTTCATAAGAAGATTGAAGAATGTAAGAAGCCTATTTTCCCCATTTTGCCTTCAATTGTAACGGCAGGGCCGGAAACAAAAGCATTTGTGAAAAAAGGACATGTCAATTTTTCAGACGAAGTAACCTTGGGTACTGCCCTTTCTCGCATTATTAATACACCTAAACCGGCAAATACTGATATTCAGCTTTATGGAATTGATGTTCCGGAAGTACGCCGTATTATTGACGGTTTACCAGATAGTGGTTATTTAAGCCCTGAAAATGTACGGGTATTATTAAAAGCGGCTAACATACCTTTAGCCGAAGAAATTACGTCTTCAGACAGAGAAGAACTGCTGGCATTTGCAAAGAGAGTGGGGTATCCGGTAGTCGCAAAAGTTGTAGGGCCTGTTCACAAGAGTGATATAGGTGGAGTTGCTTTGAATATACGCACTGAAGACCACCTCTTATTGGAAATAGATCGTATGATGAAGCTACCCGATGTAACAGGTATTTTGGTACAACCTATGTTAAAAGGGCAGGAATTGTTCCTGGGAGCAAAATACGAGGAACGTTTCGGGCATGTGGTGCTATGTGGTTTAGGAGGTATTTTCGTGGAAGTATTGAAAGATGTTTCCTATGGTTTGGCTCCTCTTTCTTATGATGAAACTTATTCTATGATCCGTTCTTTGCGTGGTTATGCTATAATCAAGGGTACACGAGGGCAAAAAGGTATTGATGAACAGCAATATGCAGATATTATTGTGCGCTTGTCTACTATGCTTCGCTTTGCCAAAGAAATCAAGGAAATGGATATCAACCCATTAATCTCAACTGATCGTGGGCTATTTGCAGTGGATGCTCGCATACGGATAGAAAAATAAGATGTACGACTAATTAGAATAATGTTAGATCTGAAGATTTTCTAAGTCCCAATGGGACGTTTTACATCAGCCCCGGGTTGAAACCCGGGGTATTCAGATCGTTTTTAAGAGGAGACGATCTATGATTATAAATATCAGTCTTATAGATCGTCCCCGGGGGACTCATTTTTCGTAGTGGTTCATGACCCCGGATTAAAATCCGGGGCTGATGTTGGTTGCCCCTGAAGGGGCAAAGAACCGTCGCTATCACCTTCAACTATTTTTCAATAAACCCTACTTCCGAATTGACACAACACCTGATTCAGTTACTTGTATTCGTTCCTGTCTTCCGCTTAATCCGTGGTATACAAATATCTCATCCGGCCCAAATGTTTGATAATGTATCTCCCATCTATCTCCTTTATCATAGATACCATTAATATCGGAAGTATTTGCTTTTGGCATGGCAGCTAGACCTTCGGCAACACGAATGGTTCCCATAGTATATCGTTCGATAGTCAGAGGGAATTCATATCCATTAAACATGAAAGTAGCCGGGCGATTATCGTGATCGCTGTTCCAGTCAACATTTAATACAAAAATAGTTCGAAGTTCTTTTCCTCCCAGCAACTGCTGATCCCATGCTGTAAAATCGATATATGGGGATGCCTTGATCCAGCCTTTTTCAGGTTCATTTGCTATTGTTTCGCTAGCAAGAGACTGCATACTTTCTGTATAAGCGCTTCGAATTTCTTGTTCGATCGGATAAGTACTTTGAGGGAAATAGATGATTTTTCCTTTACCGAGGGAAATTTCTTTTTTCTCCGTATATGATTTATAGTCCAACCCTAACATTGTTTTGATAACAGTATCATCTTCCGGGAAAATAATAGGAGTATTCGGTTGTAGATTGCTGTTGAGATGAGCAGCCGTAAGTAAAAGTGTTCCGCCTTTTTCTACAAATTTTTTCAAACGAATAAAGTCGGCATTATTGAATGTATTCCATCCTAGGAAGATCAAGAGTTTGTATTGTTGCATAATATCATTATCCGCTTCAATGGGCAAAATATCGACCGGTCCATATGGAGTAGAGGTAAACCATCCTTCAGGGCCACATCCGTCAACAATATTTTCCGGATAGAATACTTTCAACAGGTCAAAACTCTCCATTGCCGGGCCAAAACGAAATTTCTCGTCTTTCTGTGACCATGAATACTGGCGTCCGAAAGATTTCCATGAATCATTACGTCCATGAATAACAGCAATATTTGTATGAAGCTCACCTGTTCGGCTATGTGTTTCTATAAAATCCAGAATCTGGTGTTGTGCATAGGTATGACGCTTACCGGCTTCAGTAAAACGATCATTTGCATATTCATCAGTCCATAAACCTTCTTCCGTATTGATATGAGAAGAACCATGCATATAGGCAACAGCCAATGAATTGTAAAAGCGGAGAGCATGTTTTGGATCTGTGAACGGGAATGAACCCCATTGCACTGCATGTAATGAACCAAAATCTTTTTTGCGATATGCACGGGAAGCTCCACGAAGGGCAGACATCACTATATCTTCTGGGCCATACATCTGTTCTGCTCCCAACCAGTCATAACCGGCCTGATAGAGATAACGGAATGCAGTAGAAGGGCCAGTGTGACGGGTGCTTTCTCCTCGTGAATAGCTGAGGTTTGCAACAAATTTGTTGGCTCCATCTGCCATATCTTTTACGCCATAAGGATCATAATGAATAAAGATTTCATGATCGGTATAAATAGGACGATGTTTAGCGAAAATACCTCCGTAAGGACGGGTACGAGCAGCCATGTCTGAGTGTAATCCGTTGTAATGGAAATGTTGCCAGTAATAGTAACCACCATCATTCTCATGAGCCTGTTTACCATGGAATAGGGGAGTATTAAGACTTTCCAGTGATGGATTGATACGGGTAGCAGCTAATGTCCGGCCTTCTACCTGCCATGCGTATGGAATATTCAATTGATTTAATAAGCCGGTATAATGTTTGACAAAATCCTCATTTGTAATTCTTACCCCACTCCATTGATAAGAAGGGCGGAACTGATACCAGTTACCAATACGTTCGCGAATATACCATTTAAAGAAATAGTCATAAGGTATATATTCATTATCAATATGTACTTCATCACCGGAAGAAAGGAAAACATTGTCCTGATCTTTTATTATAACCTGGAAATTTGCTGTTCGTGTCTCTTTTCCGTCGGATATCTCAATTGTAGCATTATTTTCTGGCATTCTACCTTCAAAAGGTATTACATGCAATCCTGTTTTTTCAAATGTGAAATTATCTGTTAAAAGACGTATGCCTCTTTCTGCTTTAACGGTAAGAGTTATATTGGGTTTATTAGTCTCAATAAGGATACCACTTTTGTCGGAAGAAGAAGGGTAACGAGGAACGGAAATGATCTCAAAATCACGTGCACTCTCTTCTATTAACTGTAGAGAACGAAGTTCGTATGGAAAGGCGGCCAGATGTGGCTCCTTTTTTAATGTCAACTTTAATGTTCCTTCTCCTTCCAGAACTACCGGAAGAGGAATATAGAAATCAGCAATATCTGAAGCCCGATCAAAGATATTTCCTTCGAAAATAGTTTTTTCATTGAATTCTAACTTCCAACTTGGTTCACTTCGGGAAACCATGTTGATTCCCACCCAGTAATTATAATTACTATCACGTTGTTCATTGAAAATAAAAGGGGATTTCCATATTTCCTGTCCTGCCTGAACGAAACGGGGAGCTTCCAGCCATACTTTACCACTAAAATTAATTCCACCCACTCTCAATAGGATAGAGGCAATATTATCAGGCAATTCAAAGTCTTTCTTTATCACTTTGAAATTACCACTACCGGGAGAGATAGGCATATAAAGAATCGAATCTGGAGAGTCATATACCTCATCAGCGTGTCTTCCTTCTTTTTTATAATAAAGCTGCAATTCCATACCAAAGTCTCCATCTTTGTTAATTACCAGCTTTTCCCGTTTCACAGGAATTTCAACCGTCAATTTTCCCGGCTTCACAACCGGAATGGAAATACGATTATAAGCATGATGTTCGTAAGGGTCATTATTAGATACGAAATAAAGTGCATATTTATCTTTGAAAGTGACCAGCGAATCCAGATGATCATCAATCAGATATTCGGCTTCACGGAAAAGTGTTTCTCCGCGTGCTTTGAATTTTTCCGGCATTTTAGTTCCACCTACCACACGGAGGAAGCGACGAACAGGGTAATTCTTCTTTTCAAAGGAAACAATCTGCTCAAAAGATTTTTCCGGGTCTATTTGATAAGCTTTTTCATCGGCTTCTAATGAAAACAATACTTTACGGTTTTCTTCCTGTAATTGTGCTTTTACAATAGGCAATCCAAGGATGCCTGCTACAAGCATCAAGGTGAGAAAAGTTTTTTTCATATATGGGTATTTTTAGTAATAAGTTTTTCAGGCGGTAAATGTACGAAAAATAATGATGAGGGCGTATCAAAATCCCAGGAGCTCTTTGATAAAGCTAAGGGCTATCATGAATAACAACTGTTTCGGTTGAATGACTTCAAAAAAAGACATCTCCCAGCCACCACCAGATGAAAGTTGTTACAAATCCACCGATCAATCCGAAACCTACCATAAGTGAACAAAGTTTAGGATTCATATTATATTGGGACGCTAATAAGCTGGCAGTAATATGAGAAGGCATAGAAGCCTCAAAGACAGTAATACGTGCCATATTTCCCGTTCCATTTATTGTCCATACAAAAATGAAAACCAGTAATGGTGCTACAAGTAATTTATAGAATAATCCAAATGACAAATGTGCTTTTTCTTTTTTCCAGTCACCTATTTTTAGTTGGAGTCCGATTGAAAATAATGCTAATGGTGAAAGTGTTGCCACAAACTTATCTAGTAAAGGAAAAGCTGGCGAAAAGTCAACCCATCCCGAAAAAACAAGAGCAATAACGCAAGCAATAAAAGGGGGGAAACGTAGCACTTTTTGTATAATATACTTCACGTCCGTTTTCTCATCTTTTTCACCAGCAGCCCGCAAAACAACAATCACAGCTGCAGTTGCAAATAAAAGGAAAGTAACCTGGTCGAATACTATAGCATTATAAATCTGATCCTCTCCATAATATGCCGATATAAGCGGGAAACCTAAAAAGGATGTATTCCCCAATCCACATGTAATGATCAGTGCTGTTTTAGTTGTTTTATTTACATTATATTTTCGTGCATATAAGGTTACCATTAGCCAGCTACCTATCCATACTATTATCGGAGATATTCCGGGTAATATCAATTGCTGATTCCATTCTATCTCAGGTACAAATCGTAGCGCTAAAGCCGGTAAAGCTACATATAACAACCATGCATTAACGCTTTTATAAGCATCATTGGGTAGGATACGCAGTCTCGACATAATCATGCCTGCTGCTATGCAACAAATTATCAGAACAAAATTGGTCATCGAAGGTCGATTAAGGTCACAAAGGTATAAAAATCTTTAGACGTTTACCTCTTATCAAAACCAGTAGTCCAGTTGTCAAACAAATTTGGTCGGTTTATTACGATACAACATCTTTGCTTTCGAAAACAATTAATCACATTTAAAAAAATAAGGTTATGAAAAGGATGAGTTTAACAACAATGGTTGCAGCGGTTATGATGATAGTTTGTGCAGGTACAATAAATGCACAGGACAAATTCGTAACGTTCGGAGTGAAAGGTGGGGCTAATTTATCCAGTTATAGTGGAGATATCAATGACACAAAGTATGTATTCAAGTGTCAATTTGGAGCAATAGTAGATTTGGCGTTTACGGATCATTTATATATTGTAACTGGTTTGGATTTTCAAACAAAAGGAACAAAAGTTGAACCGAAAAAAGGAAAGGATATAAAATATAATCCTATGTATTTACAAATACCGGTTCATGCAGCATATAAATTTGATATTGCACCCAGGACAAGATTTGTTGTCGAAGCAGGACCATATATTTCATATGGAATCGGCGGTAAGATGAAAGGGAATGAGAAGGTGAATATTTTTGGGGATGATAGATTAAATCGATTTGATTTTGGACTGGGTGCAGGTATCGGATTAGAGTATCAACATGTTGCTATAAAAGGAGGATATGATTTCGGGTTGATAGACATTAGTGATGTAAATAAAGTGAAAGTGAAAGTGAAAAACCAAAATGCTTATCTGACTTTAGGTTATCGATTTTAGATTAATGTTTCTGTAAAAGAGGGTATATCCTAATCGAAAAAGATAGTTGATTATGTTTAGATTGATTTCGATGGGTATACCTCTTTTTCTTTCAATTAATCTCTTATTTTTGCATTATGAAGGAGTATTCAAAAAAGAACATAATAATTGCAGTTTATTGGATTGCAATAACAATCCTCACATTGTTTACGCAGGAAAAGACAATGCCGTTTGTGGAACGACTGTTCAGTACCCTTTGTTTAGCAATAGTATTTATTCTAATTTCAATTTCTTTTAGTAAGACCCTATTCAGGAAAACGGTACGAAGCAGAAAAACAATACCTTTTATATTTAAGTTTGTTATCATGACTCTGTGCTTATCGGTAGGATATATTTTAATGAATAAAGTATTTTGTTTTCTGGAATATAAAGGACTCTTTGATTCAACTTATTATTTGGATGAAAATCTTCCGTTATTACAGAGTATAGGAGATAGTATTCCTGGGGTAACAGCTGCTAACGTTATTTTTTGTGTGATTCTTTTATTTTATGAATATTCACAACTGCAGAATGCTAATCTGGAGTTTCAATTAAAAATTTTGCATGCTCAAATTAATCCGCATTTCATGTTTAATGTATTGAACTATCTGCATGTTTTAATGCAAAACGATTCGGAATCAGCCTCTGTATTATTATTGAAATACTCCGATGTATTACGTTACCAGTTGTACAGTGTCAAAAGTGATACTGTAAAATTAGACCGTGAAATCCAATATCTGAAAGATTTTATTGATGTGGAGAAATTCCGTTGGGAAGATAAATTGGATGTCTCTTGCTTATGGAAAATAGAAAATGGAGGTATGGATATTCCCCATTGTTATTTATTCCTTTTATAGAGAATGCCTTTAAACATGTTTCACGTTCCACTTTCAATAAAGGATATATAAATATCTTTTTCGAACAAAAAGATTGTATTATTTATCTGGAAGTTGAAAACTCTAAATCAGACAAGCCTATCCGAAAAGATAAAAGTAGTGGTATCGGATTAGAAAATATAAAAGCTCGTCTGGATATTCTTTATGGACGGTATTATTCATTGACTATAGAAGAGTCAGATTCGATTTACCTTTCTAAACTAAAAATTCATTTGTGAAATTATGTCGATTCAATCACCACCTTCCAATAAGACATCTGTTTTACGATGTTTAGTCGTAGATGATGAATCTTTTGCTATTCAGGGAGTTGTTGCTCTTATTAGCAAATTAAATTTTCTTGAATTGGCTGATACATGTTCTTCTGCTATTGAAGCTGGGGAAATCCTTCGCCAAAAAGAGATTGATTTAATGTTCCTGGACATCAATATGCCCGACCTGACAGGATTAGAATTCCTGGAATCATTAGAAAAAGCACCTTTAACCATCCTGACAACTGCTTATTCAGAATATGCTATGGATGGATTCAGGTTAAATGTGGTCGATTATCTTTTGAAACCTATTGGTTTTCAGCGCTTTTTTCAGGCGGCTCAGAAGGCTATGGAGATATTTATGTCACGAATCTCTTTGCAAAAAAACGAAGCAGGATTACCTTCGGATATGTATATCAGACAAGGAGATTCATTTATTAAAATAGTATGGGAGGAAATTCTATATGTTGAGATCATGCAGAATTACCTGAAACTCTATTTTAAAGATAAATCATTTGTAATTCATCAAACAATGTCATCATTGGAAGACATGTTACCGAAAGAAGCTTTCTTTCGGATTCATAAAGCATTTCTGGTAAATGTGGCGCATATAGAATTGGTGAGTGGCGGACGAATATTTGTAAATGGAAAAGAATTACCTCTTTCCAAACACAGAAAAGATGACCTTTTTAATACGGTAATCCTGAAAAAATTAATTAGTAAATAAAGCTAACATCAAGGTATAAAATCATATTATAGGCTATTCACAATCTTACGTTGCTCTTCGAAAAAGGAAATCCTTTCTCTTTCCCCAATACCGGAAATCAATGTGGAAAATCTTTTTAGCGACTTCACCCAATCATATATATTATTAAACGGTTCTTTTTCTTCGGAGGCTGTAGCGTTGAATATAAAGGAAGACAACATCCCGATATGTTTATTTTCAGAAGACATATAAGCATAGGTGACATCAATATGTGCATCTGAAATATACAGTTCAAATTTATTGCCTGTTTCTCCATAAATACCCCGTAGGGCAAGTTGTTCCAGATCATTTAATAAATGATGAATATCTTTTTTAATTGCTGAAACCTCTTCTTCGGTTACTAATCGAATGCTATGCGCATACTTAATATCGCTTACAAGCATAGGGATTATGTGTTTATCCCATATATAATAGGTATAAGAGAATTTTCGAAACAAAATATAAAAAATATCCCGCTTGTTTAATTTAAAATCCGTATCATCTATATTCTCGAAAGCGACACTTATAAGAGAATTATCAGCATGATGTACATATTTGAGAACAAAAAAACGATATAAATAGCTGTATTTCAAATATAAAGAAAATGCAATTCCTGATAAAGCGATACCATATTCCGAATGAGGTTCATCAACTATATTTTCCAGATAGTTTATTGCTTCATCTATATAATTTTCTTGACCAGTAGGAGAAAGGGTTCGTAAAGGCAATTGCATTATACCTTGTCTTTTTCTTCCAGATATATCTCTGATAATAATTTCATCTATAGATATATTTAGTTTTTGAGCTAATAATCCTACTTCCTTGAATGTAAATTGTACTTCTCCTCTAAGTCTTCGATAGGCTGTTTCCTTTTCTATGCAAAGAGTTTCAGCAATGAAGTCTGCCAATTTAGTCTTTTTAGGAATCCTATTTTCTAATGTTATTATAAAAGCATTATTTAATTGAGAATCTTCCATGTTATGAAAATATATTTTTATCAATAATACAGTTAAAAAAAACAATTTTAGCCATTTGTTCTTACAATAGTGTCAAGTCTCCTACTATTTTAGTTTGTTTTCAGAAATTTGTTGCAAAAATAGACACAAATATTTTAAAAAGATCTGATTTATGTACTGAATTACATATTTTGTATGTTAATTTTGTTTTAACAAAAGAAGGGAATAACTTATTCGATTTAACACCTTAATTATAGGAAGTCTTTTTCTTTTATATATCTGTTTAGGCATGTACATTACAATTAGGATTTTTACTGTCTCTATGTTAAGGGAGGCTGTAAAACTCCTATAGATTATTAACTTAAACTTATTATGCTATGTTAAAAAATGAAGTTGGATTTGATGCAGGAGACATTTATTTATTACTTTCCCAACGTGGGAGATTATCACTCCGTAATATTGGCGAAATTACAAATAAAAAGGAATCTTCACTTTTCCTTTCGTTGGGTTGGCTTTTGCGGGAAAATAAAATTTTTGTATTCCAACATAATGGAGAATGGTTTTTTGAACTTAGGACATCAATGAACGAAATTTATTATTAACAGAATAATTGAATACTATTATCATTAAAGACTTGTTATCTTAGAACTTGGAAGAAAGGTGAATATTTCACCTTTCTTTGTTTACTTTATATATCTTAAGTAAATATTTTGGAGTATTACAGCTTCAGTTCTCATCAATAGCTGAAACTTCTATGAAATACTTGTTAAATTGAGAACCTAAATCTGCCTATATTGTTTTACATAATGAAGAATAACTCCTTTGTCAACACGAAGGAGAAAGTCCATTATTAATCTATCATATAAAAAATATAGGAGGGAAATTATGTATTATAGTAATGGTAATTACGAAGCGTTTGCAAGAGCAAAGAAACCAGACAATGTAGATCAAAAGTCGGCCTATTTAGTGGGTTCCGGATTGGCTTCTTTAGCTTCGGCGGTTTTTTTAATTCGTGACGGACAGATGAAAGGAGATAGAATCCATATTTTCGAAGAACTGGAACTACCGGGAGGTAGTCTGGATGGTATTCATCAGCCTGCGAGAGGATTTATAATTCGTGGAGGGCGTGAGATGGAAAACCATTTTGAGTGTTTATGGGATTTATTTCGTACTGTGCCTTCTCTGGAGATAAAAGATTCATCCGTGTTGGATGAATTCTATTGGCTAAACAAAGAAGATCCGAATTATTCCAAGATGCGTGCAATTATGAATCAGGGAGAAGATGCACATACAGATGGAAAGTTTACTCTTACAGATAAAGCGTCAGAAGAGATTGTTAAATTATTTATGACGTCCGAAGCAGAACTAAATGATAAGCGTATTTCAGATGTGTTTACTAAAGATTTCTTCAAATCTAATTTTTGGCTATATTGGCGTACAATGTTTGCCTTTGAGGAATGGCATAGTGCTATGGAGATGAGGCGTTATATTCAGCGTTTTATCCATCATATCGGAGGGTTACCCGATCTTTCAGCCCTCAAATTCACGAAATACAATCAATATGAATCTTTAGTATTACCTCTTGTGAAGTATCTTGAAGGAGAAGGTGTACACTTTCAATATGATACGACCGTTACAAATGTTGTAATGGATACTACTCCAACTAAAAAGATTGCAAAGAAGATCAGGTATATGCAAGGTGGTCAGGAAAAAGAAATTGAACTTACAGAAAATGACTTGGTTTTTGTAACGAATGGAAGTATTACTGAAAGTTCAACGTATGGTGATCAAGATAATGCCGCAGTCCTTAATTCTTCACCAGGAGGTAGCTGGAGTTTATGGAAAAATATTTCAATTCAAGATCCAGCTTTCGGAAAGCCGGAAAAATTTTGTTCTCATATTCCTGAAACAAGTTTTGTTTCTGCAACATTAACGACACTGGATGGTGAAATTCCTCCCTTTATAGAAAAAATAGCTCGACGTGATCCGTTTGCCGGGAAAGTTGTGACCGGAGGCATTGTAACAGTTAAAGATTCAAATTGGTTAATGAGTTTTACATTGAATCGTCAACCTCATTTTAAGGCACAACCAAAGGATCAATTAGTGGTTTGGATATATGGTTTGTTTGCCGATAAAAAAGGTAATTATGTAAAAAAACAGATGAAAGATTGTACCGGTATTGAAATTGCTGAAGAATTTTTATATCATATCGGAGTTCCTAAAGAGAAAATTCATGATATGGCTGTTCATTCTGCTAATACTATCCCATGTATGATGCCTTATGTGATGTCTTATTTTATGCCCCGTGCTATGGGAGATCGCCCGCAGGTGGTACCCGAGGGGTCTGTTAATTTAGCTTTTATAGGTAATTTTGCGGAAACACCAAGAGATACGGTTTTTACAACGGAATATTCGGTACGTACTGCTATGGAGGCTGTATACAGATTACTTAATGTTGATCGTGGAGTACCTGAAGTTTTTGCTTCTGCTTTTGATATCCGGGTACTATTGAGCTCATCCTCTCGTTTACTGGACGGAAAAAAATTGTATGACTTAAAAATGCCGTTCGTGTTAAAACATCTGGAGAAAAAAGGTATAGAAAAAAGTAAAGGAACGATTATATATGATATGCTAAAAGAATCAGGATTGATATAAAGTATATTGATTTTTATTATTTCAATCTACAACTTGAAGATAGGCGATAGAAAAAGCTTTAGCAAAAATCCGATAAAGATTTCAGCTAAAGCTTTTTTATTATAATAAACTTACAACTAAAGCAGGAACATTGAAATTTTACTTACTTAAGAAATGTTTTACCATTTCAGGTTCCATATAGGTTCTTTTGGCAACAGCTTCATAACTCTTTTCTTCTTCATAAATGCGACGAAGAAAAACGTGCATAGCTTCACCCACTTCTAATAAATGTCCATCCGGATCATAAAAACGAATTGTGCGTTGTCCCCAGAGTTCTACGTTTATTTCGTGCAGGAATTTAGTGTTATTTGCTTTTAAAGTATGGTATATGGTATCCAAATCTTCTGTCTCAAAACATATTTCAAAACGACTTGCGTTTTCGGAATTAGTAATATTTTTCATTCCTAATGTTTTTGGAATAATGTTTTCTTCCATGATTTGCCAAATGGCGAAACCTTCTTTAAAACTATAATTTAGACCACCAAAGTCAGAAGTAACTGTCATGCCTAATATATCTACATAAAAATCCCGTGCTACTTTTGCGTCTTTAACAAATAACACGAGTATACTATTCTTTAAGTCCATAATATTAATTCTTCTGTGTTAATCAATGATGGAACAAAGATATGAATATAATGAGAAATTTCAAACAACGTTACATTCATACTGAACGTAACGTTGCTTGAAAAATGCTACTTAATATCAATAGAGCAGGATGTATTATTATCCGAACTATTCTTCCTTGATTGAATATAATCAGGAGTTATATCTTCAATGATTAGAATCTCTTCTTCCACAATGATTCCTGGATCTTCAACATTTTGGTTTCTATCCATCACTCTATTGCGATCAGATACATGACTACGATCAGTTATTATATTATGATTTTTTACTTTATCATTATCCATCTGACGTTGTGATGCACATGGAATATCCCTATTTTCAGGATCTTCTTTTCTATCCTCATAATCTTTTTCGAGGTATTCCAACACTTCAGATGTTATATCATAGCTAAGAAGGCAATTTAAAGCCGGTTCTTTTGTTTCAACAATTTCATCAAGCCTACGGGCCATCCATTCTTTTTTATCTGCTCCTCCAACTAAAGGCATAGCTTCTTCCGCATTTTTATACAAATCAGCAGCTATTGTTTCTAAATCTTTTATTGTCATCGTTTACAAATTAAAGGGGTTAATAATACCAATAAAACAAATTGGATGGAATGAAAGTTGATAATGAGCTTATTACATTAGTTGAATTAATCTTAATAATTATCAACTAATTATTTTCTTATATGTTTTAAAAACGATTCAGGGTTTGATATTGACGATTCAATTAGTCAAAACACCCGCTCTGCAAATATTATTATGTTAATTCTGCTCTCCCTCTTTACTTTGCTTAAAAAACTTTTATGAAAGCTATATCCCGAAATTTCTTAGTAACACTCCGCCGTTTTAAACTTGCGTCAACACTCAATATTATAGGTTTGAGTGTAGCCTTTACGGCGTTTATTATTATCATGATTCAAGTACGTTACGAGCGAACATTTGATACTGCTTATAAAAAGGCCGGACGCATCTATCGCGTAGAATCCACGCTTATACCAACCGAGTCCAGCCTTAATTCGCAACGAAGCTATACCTCCTTTTGTGCTCGTCCGCTTATGGAAATGATGCTTCCTTCAGTGTCACAGGTGGAGTCTTATGTGATCATGCATAGCGGGTCTTCTGAGATGTATGTGAAGTATGAAACCGAAGGGGAACGGAAAGGAGTAATGATGCCGTTTCGGAAAGTGTCGGAGGGAATAGCGGAAGTGTTCGATATGGAGATTATGGAAGGGACGGCGACTTCATTGGCTGAACCGGGGAAGGCTCTTATGCCTGAAAGTTTGGCACGGCGTATGTTTGGGCAGACGAGCGCGGTCAATAAGCGAATTGAATCATCGGATGGCACATTTTTTACTATAGGTGGGATTTACAAAGATTTTCCTGAAAATACCAGTATTGGGAATGATGTGAAAATAAGTATGGGGGAAGCATTTAAGAATGATTGGACGGATTGGGCACTTCTTCTTTATGTGGTTCTGGCGCAGGATTCTACTCCGGAAGAGGTGGAGAACCAATTGGAGGATTTCTTTGAAAAAACGGGAATTGGTAAACAAATGGGGTTTACGGAAGATATTTCTTTTCGGCTTAATCCAGTGGAGGATATTTATTATTTGCATGATACCGGTATTGATATTGCACCGAAGGGAAATCGTATGATGAGTAATGTTTTGTTATCTATTGCTTTACTCGTTGTGGTTATTGCCGCTGTAAACTTCCTAAACTTTTCAACGGCTCTCACGCCGGCACGTATCCGAAGTATCAATATGCAAAAAGTATTGGGTGAATCGATGGCCACTTTGCGTCTGGCACTCATATTCGAGGCTTTGGGACTTTGTCTGATCTCTTATTTACTGGCAGTGTGCAGTGTAATACTTTTTCATACAGCTGGACTTTCTTCTGTACTACTTGCACCGGTAAATATTATTGAGAATCAGGTCGTGTTGATTCAGACGTTGTTTCTGGCGGTTATTGTCGGTGTGGTTGCAGGGATTTATCCGGCTATTTATATGACTTCTTTCCGTCCGGAACTGGCGTTAAAAGGTATGTTTATAATGAGTCCGTCGGGACAAAAGCTGCGGGTTGTTTTAACAGGCTTTCAGTTTGTTATATCGATCGGGCTTATTATTGCAGCACTTTTTATCTGGCTTCAGAATAGGTATATGCTTCAGATGGAAGGAATTATGAATGATAGTCGGATTGCAACAGTCAGTCTGGATAAAGAGATAATGTTTAATCATACGGATGTGCTGATCGAAAAATTAAAATCTGATCCTTCCGTCATAGATGTGGCTTTCTCTGAATGGGCCATCGGTTTTCTGGATTATTATTTATATACTTATAGTAAATCTCCGTATGATGAGGATATTATGTATTATTTCTTACCAGTTTCATATAATTTTACGCAACTTATGGATTTGGAAATTGTAGAAGGGCGCGACTTTAATAAGGGAGATGAGACGGCAGGGGAGGAGCGTATAATAATGAATGAACTGGCAGCTCGACAGTTTAATATCAAACTCGGTGATCGGCTGGCGAATGGTAGTGTAATTATTGGTATTGTAAAAGATTTTAATTTTATGTCTCTTCGTAAGAAGATCGAGCCTATGGCATTGACGGTAAGGCCCATGCAGAACGGGATATTACCACCTACACTTTATATTCGTATTGCAGGCAATACCCACCGGGCTATAGCTCAGATCAAAGACGGAGTAGCCGCTATTGATCCATACTATCCCGTGGATGTCCGATTTTATGACCAACAATTAGAGGAAGCATACCAAAAGGAAAGGAAAACTTCTGTACAGATCACCTTATTCAGTCTGTTGGCTGTGATCATTTCATTGATGGGAGTTTTTGGGTTGGTTACTTTCGAAACCCAATTCCGCAGCAAAGAGATTGGTATCCGCAAGGTCATGGGCGCAACAGTTACCGAAATACTGGTGATGTTTAATAAAAAGTTCCTGTGGATAATTTTCGTCGGTTTTGTATTGGCAGCACCACTTGCCTGGTATGGAGTTGAGAAGTGGTTACTGGCGTTTGCTTACCGGACTTCTCTCCATTGGTGGGTGTTTACGCTGGCGTTAGGGATTGTTATATTGATAACCCTCATGACTGTAACAGTGCAGAGTTGGAGGGTTGCAACAACAAACCCCAGTTGGATTGAAAAATAATTGGTAAATCATCCATTATCTATTTTCCCATTGTGTAAGGGAGGAATTCTATACCACGTGGTTTGGGCAGATCATCCATGCCGTGCATTTCACCGAAAGAGAACACATGCCCATTATTTTTGATAGGTATAATACTCCAGTTCTGCACTTCGTTGTTCCTTCTTATAATACGACGAACATGCAATCCCCATATCCCGTCTTCGTTTTTCTGATTATATCTTAGCTGGCTGA
Organism: Tannerellaceae bacterium; assembly: GCA_032073245.1. Classification (GTDB taxonomy): domain Bacteria; phylum Bacteroidota; class Bacteroidia; order Bacteroidales; family Tannerellaceae; genus QVMG01. The sequence continues at coordinate 36,879 of DAMANX010000018.1, read as the reverse complement.
AAGGAATACGAAGTTCCGCCGTCCAGCTTGAATCTACCATATTTATATGCGTCCGCCCCTCCCAGACAGCATTCCAGCTACGGTTAATAGAAAGTTTATCGGTAACCGTCAAATCGGTTTTATTCCCACCCAGATTAAGATTAAATTCGGGAGCAACCCGGTAGCCATGATATGTATCGAACGCAATGCTGATAAGGTCGCCGTTGCTGTTATCATCACGGTTACCAATAAAAGAATTCATCTGGTCGGAATGTGTATCTTTACAATAGACGCCGACATAAATATTTTCATTGTCATAGAATATTTTCATCCGTGTCCAGGAAGGGGTAAATACACGTTCAAACGGGATTACCTGCGAGAACTTCTCCGACCATTCCCTTCGTTTTGCCAAGCCTCTTCATCGAGTTTGCCATCGATACGGAATTGCCTGTTATCATCAATCTTGGTAATGTTATATCTCCTTTTATAAGCATCTTCAAAAGTGAAAACCTCTTTACGTTCTTCCTGCGCCCTCGTGAAAATGCAACACAAAAGCAACATAAACACACAATTATATTTCATGGTATAGATTTAAGAATGATTGATCTTGGAATTGAAAAACCGAAAGTATGAAAAAACTTTTATTGTTCCAATATTGGCGAGTGTTGCCGAAGAAACTCAGGAGTATGGTTTGATTAACGGGCAGGTATGCAACTCAATACGACATTCTTATGGAGCAATTTAAGAGAATAAATAAGAAACTTACATTTTCCGTTTTCTCTTTGTTATCTTTGCAAAGATGAAAGCCGGAAAGCTTAAAATATTTCTATCAGCGCTCATATTCAGTACCGTGTTTGCCCTATTATTGAAATGGTGGCAGACAGGGAATCCTTTTCAGCTATCTACCATCCTATTTGGTTCTATTATGCTATTTAATATACTGGCAGCTTTGGCAATCTGGCAACTCTATTTTCAGAAACAAATGGAAAGGTCACTCGCTGAACTGAAGAAAATAATAATCCCCCTCTTTGCGCTTTACCTGCTTGTTGTCTTATTCGTATGCTTGGGAATCATAGCCCTGGCAGGATATCTTTTCAATATAATAATGGGGTTGGGGACAATGGGGTATGGAGAATATCTTCTTCAAGTGGAACTACCCGGGACTCTTAGGGTATATTCGATTATTATTTTCATGGTTTCCGCCTACTTTTTTTATTCTAACTGGAGCAATGCCATTGACCGGGAGCAACAATTGCGGGAAGAAAACCTGAAATACCGCTACCGCACATTGAAATCTCAGGTGAATCCTCATTTTCTGTTCAACAGCTTGAATACACTCTCCGAAATTATCTATGTCGATATTCGCAAAGCCGATCATTACATCCATGAACTAGCCAGCATGTACAGATATATTCTTGATAACGAAGAAAAAGACCTTATATCACTGGAAGAAGAAATACAATTTGTAAACCTGTATTTTGACCTGCAAAAAGAACGCGACGGCAATAGAATCCAATTAGCTGTTGACCTACCCAATCCCAGGGAATTTAAAATAATCCCAATCTCTTTACAAATATTGATTGAGAATGCCCTGAAACACAATTCCGCATCAGACGATGCCCCCTTAAATATCCATATCTATAAAAACAATGAATACGTAATTGTTACGAATAATATCCGCAAACGGTCTACCATGATTACCTCCCGTGGCACCGGACTATCGAACTTGAAAGAACGGGTACGACTTATTATTGGAAAAGAAATGATTGTGGATACCGACGGCAATCAATTTACCGTTAAACTCCCAATTCTTAACTCCTCTATTTAAAACATTAACTAATATGAAAGTATTAATAATAGAAGATGAACAACCGGCTGCACAGAAATTAATTCGTTTAATGGCCGAAATCGAGCCGAACATTCAAATCATAGCTATCCTAAAATCCGTAGAACAAGCCACAAATTGGTTTGCCGTCAATCCCTCCCCCGACCTTATCTTTATGGATATCCAGTTGGAAGACGGTCTCAGTTTTGAACTTTTTGAAATCACCTCCATAAAAACTCCCGTAATTTTTACTACCGCCTACAACGAATATACCCTGAAAGCCTTCAAAGTCAATAGTGTCGACTATCTCCTCAAGCCGATATCTTCAGATGATCTAAAAGCAGCTCTCGATAAATTCAATACTTTCCATCGGCAGAAAACCGACTACGCTCGAATCGAATCTATCATTAATCAACTACAACCAAAGACGAAAGAACGGTTTCTGATCAAGATTGGTGAGCATTACCGGTCGGTGCCCATACCCTCTGTTCTCTGCTTTTTCATCCTCGAACGTAATACATTTATCCTTACCGACAAAGGGAAAAACTATCCGGTCGACTATTCTTTAGATAAAATCGAACAAATGGTCGATCCCAATCTCTTCTTCCGTGTTAATCGCAACTTTATCATAAACTTCAACGCCATCCAGGACATTCACGTCTATTCTTCCAATCGTCTCAAGCTTATACTGAATGGCAGAAGCGACAAAGATGATGAAATCCTCGTCAGTCGCGAACGGGTGGGGGAGTTTAAGCAATGGATGGACCGGTAGAATAAATAAATGTCTAAGAAATTATTAATAGTGAGTATACTTTTATGTAGCAAATAATATATAAAACAAATAGATATGGCAGCAATTCTAAAAAAAGATCAGAGAGTATTTAAAGAAGACCCAGGTAAGATAGATGGTTATAGAATATTTACCGATCTTTCCCGGGTAAAAAAAGGAATAGAACCAGAGAATCTCAACTTTGATTTACGACAATTAAATCCCGGCCAATATTGCGCCGCTTATCATTCTCATCGGTATGCAGAGGAGTTGTTTATGATCATTTCAGGTTCAGCTACTTTACGGACTCCTGAAGGATTAGAAGTGGTAAGTAGCGGTGATCTTATATTTTTTGAAAAAGGAGAAAAAGGAGCACATCAACTTTATAATCATACTATTGAACCTTGCGTATATCTGGATATAAGAATATTTATAGGATACGATGTATGTGATTATCCCGACTCCAATAAAGTATACCTTGTCCCATCCGGTGAAATATTCGACAAAAATGCCCAGTTAAATTATTATCATGGGGAAGAAAATATTCAAAAGAAATGGATGCTACTTGAAGATAAAGAGGGATAAGAATCAGGCTATTAATGTCCAAAATGTCAACAAATAAATAATGGTTAGTGTTTATATATAGTGAAGTTAGGGCACATTATTGATCTGCAACCTTTTAATTATGTAATATGATAATTAGTGCAAGTCGCCGGACAGATATCCCGGCTTTTTACTCGAAGTGGTTTTTCAATCGCATTAAGGAAAAGTATGTTCTTGTACCTAATCCTTACAATTCCAAAATGATAAGTAAGGTAAGTCTTGACCCAAAAGTAGTAGATTGCATTGTTTTTTGGACAAAGAATCCCCGTCCTATGCTCAATAGGTTAGATAATCTCAAGGATTATAAATATTATTTTCAATACACAATTAATCCTTTCGGTAAAGAGATCGAAGTGAATTTGCCCTCAGTTGAAAAACGCATTGAAACATTTAAATTCCTTTCCGATAAAATAGGTAAAGAAAAGGTTATTTGGCGTTACGACCCTTTGTTTATTAATGGAAAATATCCAATAGATTTTCATAAAGAAGCATTTGCTAAAATGGCCTATGCGCTACGCGACCATACCGAAAGATGTATGCTGGGCTTTATCGATCATTACTACCATATCCGAAAAGTAATGGGTGAGTTTGACATCCAACCGTTGGAAAAGACGGAAATAGAAGAAATGGCCACTTCCTTTAAACAAACAATCAATGCTTATCCGATTCAATTGGATACCTGTACAGTTAAGGTTGACCTTCGTTATCTGGGCATACCGAGTGGATTATGTGTTGATGATAAGCTTATCGAACGGATCATTGGCTACCCAATCAGAGCTCAAAAAGATAAAAACCAAAGGGATATTTGTAATTGTATAGAGAGTATTGATATCGGCACTTATGAGAGTTGTCTGAATGGTTGTATCTATTGTTACGCAATTAAAGGCAATTATTTAACGGCAGAATGTAATAATAAGAATCATAATCCTGATTCTCCTTTAATGATTTGTACTTTAAGTGAAGATGTCGAAATAAAAAACCGTGAAGTAAAAAGTTTAAGAGAAATAGAACCAAACCTCCCATTTGAAACTTCCGATTAGATTTAGATGTTTAAGCAATATCACATATGAAAAAAGAATTAGTCGAAATTATACCCCAAAATATTTGATACTGACATACTGTTGTCAAACAATACTCTATTTTTGTGGAGAGGATATTGATAAAAATAACTTTTCTACAAAAAAATAAAAATATGGCAGAAGCTTTCAAAAATATGTTTAATGAACAGTTTTTTGATAGATTTACAAAAGACTTGAAACGTGTTATTGATGATTTTGATGCTCGCGAATTTGTACTCCAAATAATGAACGATGAATGGGAAAACAAAGAATATAAACAACGTATCGCGCACATTACAACAATTCTGAAAAAGTTTTTACCAGCAGATTACAAAGATGCAATCGCTAAAATACTTGAACTGTTAGATTATCAGGAAAAGGCACAACCCGATTTTTCAAAAATAGACGATACGAGGTTTAGCTTAACGTTGGAGTATGGGGCAATTTTGGATAATTATGTAGAACAATATGGTCTAGATCATTACGAAACTTCTATTAAAGCGATAGAAAGAATAACTCAGTTTACAAGTTGCAAATTTGTCACTCATCCGTTTATTGTCAAATATCCGGACGAAATGATGGCGCAAATGTTGGTTTGGTCGAAGCACGAACATTGGGGAGTAAGACGGCTTGCATCAGAGGGTTGTCGTCCACGCTTACCTTGGGCGATGGCCTTACCCGATTTAAAGAATAATCCTGCTCCGATCATTCCGATTTTGGAAAATCTTAAAAACGACCCGGCAAGATCTGTGCGTTTGAGTGTTGCCAATAATTTAAATGATATTTCAAAAGATAATCCTCAAATAGTGATTGATTTGGCAAAAAAATGGCACGGCAAATCAAAAGAAATAGATTGGATTATTAAACACGGCTGTCGAACACTCTTAAAACAAGGTAATTCCGAAATAATGGAGTTATTCGGTTTGGGTTCTGTGAAAAATATAAGCATTGAGGATTTTCAAATTTCAACGCCTAAAGTTAAAGTTGGAGATTCGTTGGAGTTTAGTTTTAATCTGTTGAATAATAACAATAAAAAAAACAAAATCCGGCTAGAATATGGAATTTACTATCAAAAAGCGAATGGAACGTTATCGAAGAAGGTCTGTAAAGTCAGTGAAAGGGATTACGCGGAAAATTCGATTACACGGATTACCCGGAAGCACTCTTTTAAAGTAGTAACTACAAGGAAATTTCACCCTGGACTTCATCAGGTTTCTGTAATAATCAACGGAAATGAATTTGAAAAATATAATTTTGAACTGATTGAATGACAAATAATGTACATAACCAGTAGTTTAATGTTATGTATAGATTAAATGAACAATAAAGCAACAATTCTCCCTGATTCATTCATTTCATGTTATACAGTAAAACATTTGTAAAACAAATGGCAGAAAACTATTAATTACAATTTTAGGTCTTTGCAACAGAGAGCATAATATTAGAAAAATAAAAGGAATAGAACTTTTGATTCTATTCCTTCAACATATCCAGAGGTTCCTGGCGGATTCGTGCCAGTTACTCTTTCGTATTGATAGTCAGAAAGATATGATTTCTTAAAATTGTAATTCGGTCAACTTTCGGTCAATAAATATATCAATAATAGTTTATCTTTAATTCATCTCTATGGTATCTATTCCGTAGAAAGTGTTGAACCTCATGTACAAACTTACAACCTTGTTCCTCTATCATTATTTCATAGAAAGTTTTTCCATCTTCTGTAATTCGTTTAAAACTCTCTATGAAGTATGAATAATCGCGCTTATGCACAGGGATAGGCTGTCCAGGAGCAATAATAGAAGCTGCAATTATCGGGTCATAATAGACGCTCTTATCGTCAACTCCATTTATGGGTACTGCTTCTATTTCAAGTAAAGGTACTGTCTCATCCACATATTCAAGCTTTACTCTATCATCTTCTATCTTCGAAATCTTAAATACGTTAAGGCTATCACTACCATATATAGGGGATATTTGAACTTTTTCAAGATGTTTTAGTCTGACAATATCGCCTTTAATAAATTCTGTATTCATATTTTTAAGCTATCGGTTTAACGATTTCAATCTTCAAGCCAAGAGCATTCATGATTCGGTAGAATGTTCCTACGCTTGGATTAATAGAGCCATTCTCTATACGGGATATGTACGACTTTGTACTATTGATTCTTTTGGCAAGCTCGGATTGAGTTACTTTAACTTCCTTTCTTGCTTCATGTAGTATTTGTCCAGTATAGAAAGCATATGCTTCTTCATCGAACTGTTCTCGTTCGGGCGTGCCATGTGCACCAAACTCTTTATCAAGTTCTGCACTGATGTCAGTCAGCATGTTGTCTTTTGTACTCATAATATTCCTCCTTAATTTTAATTGCTTTTTCTATTTCTGAAGTGGGCGTTTTTTGTGTTTTCTTTTGAAATCCATTAAACAAGACCACTATCTGTCCTTCATCAAAGATGAAAAAAATACGATAAATGTTATTATTGTAGTTAATACGAATTTCATATACCCCATCCCGTATCAGCTTAATGAACTTCGTTGGTAAACGGTCTTCGGTTTCGAGGAGCGAAAGTATGTATTTTACTTTCAACACCTCTTTATCTGTAAGCGAGGCAATGAACTCTGCATAATATCGACCGAATGCGATTACTTTTCTTTTCATGGAACAAAGGTAAGGAAAAGTTTCACAATAATGAAACTTTTCAAAGTGTTTTATAGATAAAATTCCTAAAAGTCCAAAATCTACGCACTTTTTAGGATTCCTATCCAAATCCAAAACTCTCTAAAAATTAAAACTATGTGATATTACGGATTATTCTCCGTAAATATAGTGGAAATAAGGTCTTTTTTCTCCGCAAAGCCACTAAATGAAACTTTCTTAATCGTTTGCTATTCAGCTATTTTATGCGCATTAATACATTTTGCGCAGTGGAGTGCGTATTTCTACGCACTGCAAAGAGAATGAAGACATCGGAGTATAACAACACATTAATTAACTGCTGTCGGGAGTATGCTATTCTTTACCCTGAAAAAAGTTTAACTATTTTTAATAAAACAACCATTTTGGTGTCTCGGTTTTTTCATTTGGTGTCTTTTTTGAAAAATCAGAATAAAGAAATATCTTGATTTTAGATTTTTGACACCAAAATTTAACCCTCCTGCGTCAAAATCAAACGTGCTACTATTAAAAACGGGGAAAATGGTGTCACGGCACTGATTTGCAGAATTTTACATTTTTCTTTATTTCAATTATGGTATATACTTTTGCAGAAACAGTTCGAAAATTAACATCAAATTATATTTATTGAATATGGAAATGATTATTGTAACAACAGAAGAAAAATTAGAAGCAATTATTAATGGTATTGTCGACAAATGCTTGCCAAATTCTCCTGCCGACCAAGTAGAGAAAACGTATACCATCAATCAGGTTGCCCGGTTACTGGGACGTTCGCACAAGAAGATATCTGATTTGGTTGCCAATGGCATATTGGCAACTACACCCGATAGGCGGATATACGAGAGTTCAATCAGAGAATACAATAAAAAGTGAGACACAACAGAGGTTGTGCAATTTCTGAAATTCTTCCAACTACCACATTGGGGAGAATTGCAACGCCATCTTTGCAGGTGGCGTTTTCAGTTTAACGAAATGAAAAGGATAAAGCCGGCAAGCCTTATCCTAAATATTTTGTAGAAACTTCGTTTCCACGCACCCGACAGTGCAAAGATACGAACTTCTACGCAATAGCATAGAAATCAGTATATGAAAAATGAAATCAAGTTTTACTCTGTTCAGGTAAAGACCGATAGTGAGGGAAATGTTAAGACGGAATTAAAAATCCGATATAAAGAGTTTATAGACCTTCTGTTAAGCTTTGGTTTTCGCAGGTATGATATGGGGAAAGCTTCTATTTATATCCGCATTACAGACAATGTCGTTACAGAGCATTCAATCACTCAAATACAGGATTATTTCCTGAATTATATAAAGTCTTTACCGGAGAAGCTGGAAGATAATGTCAGGCGGGATAGCTTGCTTGAAAAGTTCTACTCCAATCCATCCAATTACTTTTGTGAGAAGAAACTAAATCTCCTGATGTGTGATGATTCGCTCGAATTTAATACAGATACCCGGGATACTGTTTTTCTCTATTTTAAGAATGGATATGTTAAGGTAAATCAAGAGGGATACGACCTATACGATTATGCCAGTCTGAATAAATGTATTTGGGCAAATCAGATACTTCCAAGAGATTTTGAAAAGAAAGAATTCATTGAAAGTCAGAATGCGGAATTTGCGAAGTTCTGCTTTAATGTTTCCGGCAAAAAGATAGACCGCTTCCATGCTCTTATGTCTATTATAGGCTATAATCTACACACCTATTTTGACACAAAGCTAAAAGCGAGTATCTTCACGGATAGTAAGATTAGCGAAACGCCAAGCGGGAGAACCGGAAAAACCTTATTTTGCAAAGGTCTGGGTAAGATTAAAAACTATTGCGAAATCAACGGTAAGGACTTTGACCCTACTTATCGGCATAAATACCAAGAAGTAGAGGTCGATACTCAAATTGTCTGCCTGAATGATGTTAGAAGTCCATTTGATTTTGAATTACTCTACAACGACATTACAGAGTATTTGCCTGTTCAGCGAAAGAACCAACAGCCTTTCCGGATAAAGGCAAAGATGTTAATCACAACAAATAAAACCATTCAAACCACTGGAGATAGTTCTAAAGACCGTTGTATCGAGTTTGAGTTTACGGAACACTATCATAGAAGTTATAGCCCGCAAGATGAATTTGGGCATCGTTTCTTTACCGAATGGGATAAATCCGAGTGGAATCTATACGACAACTTCATGATGAGTTGTATTTCATTCTATCTCAAAAAGGGGCTGATAGAGTCTAAGCCTATCAATCTAAATATCCGAAAGGTAATAGAACAGACATCTATCGAGTTTGTGGAATACATAAATAACTGCTTAGAAGAAGGGATTATTGAATTCGGAAAAGAATATCCCAAATCGTCAATTCACAACCACTTTAAGGAGTTGTACGATATACCAAACGAAAGATACTTCTATTCAGATATTCGAAACTTCTACAAGCATCTGAAAACCTATTGTGAGTGTATTGATTATAATTTTGAGTATAGTGAACGTATAAGCAATAGCATTCGGTGGTTCTCAATAATAGATAGGGGTGTCAAAAAATAATTCATTTACCGTACTTTGCGTACTTACTGTTGTATATTTCTAAAATACAGGTATTTACACAGTACGATAAACAGTACGGTAGATAAAAATCATCGTACTTACCGTACTTTGAGTACTGTTTTTATGGTTACAGTACTGTATCAGTACGATAAAAAAGAGGCAACCGTACTGTATAAGCAACTGATAAACAGCAAGTAAAATCAAAAAGTACGCAAAGTACGGTAAATTCCTATACATTGTTCAGACTCATACATAACAAAACAAAAAAACATTAGGGAAAAAAGAGCTTATATTATCTTTCCCTAATGTTCTAAATAGGAGGTAAAGTAAATGTTAAATTTGAATGCGGGGGTTTTAATTGCAAGATGTACTTTTGTACGGACAAATCCGCAAAAGTCTACTTGCCTGAATTGTGATTCAGGGACTAAAAAACTCGCAACTCGTTTTTGAAAATATGGATTATGGAAGAAAACAAACCTAAAAAGTACTGGGGAAGAGGACGGAGAAAACCGAAAGAGCTAATAAACAAGACTAAGCGATTTGAAATAAGGCTTACTCTTGGTGAATGGGATCAACTTCATAGCGAAGCCGAACAAAATGGACATTCTCCAACACGCTATGCTCGCCTACGACTTTTCAAGAAAAGCGAAGCTGCAATAATCAATCCTATTGAATTTCTACGCTTATATCGAGAACGAAGTATTGAGTTAAAAAAGATTGGAAATAACATAAACCAACTAGCCCGGTATGCTAATTATATAGAGAAAACAGGACAGGTTAACCCGGCTTTAATGGAAGAACTGAACAAATATCTTCAAGATTTTATTCGTTGCCAAAGAGAAACTGCGGATTTGAGTCGGAAAATACTAAAGGCATAATATGTGTTTTCGTATTATACTGTCATGGGAATACATATTTCCATAATATAGAAACACATAAAGCGATAATCCTATACTATCGAAACAAATAATATAGGATTATCGAAATGTTTATTCTTTGATGATGTCGGTAAAGCTTGAAAAATCCTCCATCTTGAAGGCGTATATATCTCTGATGTAATCTTTGAAGGAAGCGTTCTCTTTTAGCGTCTGTATTACCCGGAATAGGTTCACTAACCCATCATCATGGCAGATGTAGAAGTTGTCAGAAATGGGTACAAAGCCATTCTCGTTTAGAAGTTTGCTGATACCGTCCTTGGTAGGGCTTGACTTTTCTGCTTTTTCAAAGGAAAGATTAATTCCGTGCATATATTATTCAGTTTTAGACTTCGTAGGGTTATTGCCTTTTTGTATGCCTTCAAGTTCTTCCGGTGAGCAGTACCTTATAGCATATTTTTCACTGTTTTTCCTTCGGATAATAATTTCTTCGCCAGCTATGACTTTTCTGAAATACTTATTCATACTACGGTTAAACTGGGTTAATGTAATTTCCATAATACTTGTGTTTTAGTCGTGCTTAACCATTTTATGGCATTCCGTCCCATCGGGAGAAAGTACAAAGTAAGCAGAAATTTCTTGCCGGACGGTAAGTTTGGGATTCTGAAAACTAAAATTTGTGTCTGCTTTCTTGGCAAGCACTTCGGATGTGGAACGATTATCATAACGATTTACATAGTTAGCTTGCCAGTTCATGGCTTGCTCTAATTCGGCTTTGGCTTTTTCCAAATCTTTTTGATAACCAGCTATTAGTGATTTAGCAACGATATTATTACCCTTCTTTTGTTGTTTCTCAATTGCATTCTCAAAGCGAGTAACAAGTTGTTGAGCAGAATCTATTTTCTTTTGCTTTTCGATTTGGTATTGCTCCTGAAGGATTTTTATACTGTCGGCAACTGTGATATCTGACAGTTCAAATTTCTGAAACTCAATTTTGAAGTCGGTTTTAATGCCGTTTTCTGTTTGCAGGTAATCTAATACGGTGGTTTTGTAAACATTGTCTGTGCCACTGCAAGAAACAGAAGTAGAGAGTAGGCAAAATAATAATAAGATTTGTTTCATACGTCGGTGATATTTAATTTTGAATAATTATTGAAGTCAAACATGTTTATCGGATTACAGGTAACTTCCGTTTCTTTTCCTAAGGCTAATCCTATAAGTATTTGGAACTGTCCGAATTTAGCCATAGCATCAAGCGTTGAAAGTTCTATTTCTTTCCCTAATGTTTTGTCGTAGGTCTTGAAAGCGTGAAGGAAGATGTAAAAGGAACTAATATCACCTTTGGTACTAAAATAATCTGCAACGTCTTCGGATATGTACCAGTATTCCAAAAGATGTTTTGGGATTTCAGAGGTAGGAGCATTGATGTTCTTTGTGATGTAATCAATGCTTTCTTGGATAAGTGGATTTTTTGCCATGTTTTCCAGTTTTGAGGTCCGCAATTCCACGGCAAAAAAGAAGCGTGGAACATACTCACCCGCTGTAAAGGTACTGGCATACCCGGAAAACGAAATAAGTAGCCCACGCCTTTGGCATGAGCGACCACATTCAATTTCGTTTTCCTTTGAGAAAGTGCCAGTTTCTTACAGCGAAATGTTTGCGAACGCAAATTAATATGTCTTTAGCGGAGTAAACCGCTTGTATTCTGATGCAAAGTTAAAAATATTGGCTTGAAAATATGCTATTCTCTAAAAATGTTTATCTTATATTTGTGTGCCTTGAACATATTTAACAAAGGAATCCAGAGTTAAAATCTTATCCTTAAATTCAGGAGGAAAACTACTTAAATAAGGCTTTGGAACAACAAGACAGACATTATATTTGTACATTTCTTCCAATTGATTCTTTGAAATACCTTGTTGAAGAGTGAATAAATGTTTTGTCTTGATTCGGTCTGCTTCATTTAGAACTTGTCTCCATCTATCTTTACAGGTTGTTTTTGAAGCAAGCATCACTAATTTTTTTTCATCAAAACTTGAATTATGGTAAGCTTCGATATGTGGAAATAAAAAATCCGGCTTTTTATTATCCTCCGTTACAGCTTGTGATGTATATGCTAACGAAAATACAGAAAACACTTCCGCCAAATGATGTTCCAGAGACTTTCCTGCTCGGGATTTGCGTCTATTCAAAATAGTATTAGCCGCTTCAACGAGTTCTTCTACAGAGGAAAAAGGTGTTTTTATTCGTTCTGAATATCTATCGTTTTCAAAAGCCTTAAACAGTTGAAATTCCGCATCTAACCATCCTAATATTTCTTTATCTGGATTTGCCTGAATTAGCTTGTGAGTGACTCCATAAACACGATTATAACAATTTCGAGCATTCCCGGCAAGCTCAATAGTTGCCGGAAAATCAACCTGTAATGACCTGATGAAAGTCAAAAAGCACTGCATTAATTTGTCTTCGGCTGTTTGTTCAAACTGTTTGGGTATAATTCCATTAATGTCAGCAGAAGATATATTCAAAGCAGCTAAAAACTCATCAATTTCCTCATCAGATTGTAATATGTAAGCCTCATAATAATCTGATGACTTCTTCACAAGGACTAATAAATCTCCTATATTTTCGTCTTGCAAAAAAGGGAACCCGCGTCCAAACCTGGTAAGCCGATATTCATTTCTTGTTCCAACTCCATAATATATAAAACGACTATTCGTTTCAAAATCATCCTGCCATTTGATAGTTATAAATACATCTTTATTCTCACCTTTCTTTCCGGCAGAGTCGAAAAATAAATGCCACGCATTTTTATGGATATGAAAACCAGCCTGATGCCCACCTGTTGCACCTGTGTCATTTGCTGTAATAAACTTAGAGAAAGCTATGTCTGATTGTTGAACAGCCTGAATTGATTTGTTTAGAACACTATTCATTTTAAAGTGATTTTACTAATTGTTTTGCTACAGCCTGAATTAGTGGTACAGTAACTGAATTTCCAAACTGCCGATACGCCTGATTGTCAGATACAGGAATAATAAATTCATCAGGAAATCCTTGTAGTCTGGCACACTCTCTTGGCGTCAGACGGCGTGGATTAATACCTTCTTGCGGGATTAATATTTCAGAACCATCCTTATAATAACGGGCAGAGATTGTTCTTGAAATCCCATTTAAGTCTGTTAATCCAAAACCGAACCCATTACCTTTAGCTTTATGCTTTTCTGCATAATTTTGCAAATAAGTCCAAAGCTTATCTGATAATGTATATTTGCTGTCCGGTTCTTTCTCAAGAATATTTTTAATTTGAGCCTTTGATTCTGTCAACATTGGAAATGAGAAGTTCTCTTTCTCGTTATAGATATCTTTTCGAAAACCAACAATTATAATTCTTTCCCGGTGTTGGGGAACAAAGTGTTTACTATCTAATACTTGAAAATGAATAGAATATCCCAATTCCGTCAAAGTGTTCTTTATCACTCTAAAAGTATTTCCTTTATCATGTGAGACGAGATTCTTCACGTTTTCTAACATAAAAGCTTTAGGTCTTTTATGCTTAATAATTCGTGCAATGTCAAAGAATAAAGTGCCTTGTGTTTCATCAAGAAAACCATGCTTCCTCCCAAGAGCATTTTTCTTTGAAACACCTGCTATGGAAAATGGTTGACAAGGGAATCCGGCTAATAAAACATCATGGTCTGGTATAGAAGCCTCGTCTATTTGAGTTATATCACCAAACGGCACTTCTCCAAAATTTGCTTCATACGTTTTCTTAGCGAAATTATTCCATTCACTGGTAAAAACGCATTTTCCTCCTACATTTTGATAAGCTAAACGTATCCCTCCAATACCTGCAAAAAGGTCGATAAACTCAAATTGAGGGTTATTGTTGGGAGGAAATGGCACGTCATATTTTAATGGGAGGTAGAGCTGTTCCTGTTCTTGTAAAACAGAGTGAAATTCCTCTTGTAAATAATTCTGCGCATGTGGCTTATAGTATTCCGACACTCCATTGGTCTGATTTTGCCAATAATGAGTGAGATGAGCAAAGCCATCATTCAAATGCTTATCAACAGTTATGTTAAGCTTCTTTTTTATATTGCTATATGTTGCCGTCTTCATATTAACTTCTCTTCTATTTTAGTTATACAGGTTTCGATTTCAGTTCGTATTTCTTTACTCCAAAAACGCAAAACAGTCCAACCGGAGTTCTTCAACTCTCTATTAACAAGTTCGTCTCGCCTTATATTACTCTCTATCTTTGCCCACCAAAACTCACGGTTTGTTTTTATACGGTGTTTCTCCGTCTCCCAATCTTTCCCATGAAAATATTCACTATCTACAAAGATAGCCAGTTTGAGGCGTTTGAACGTAAAATCAGGCTTTCCTATAACTGTTTTATCGTTTTTGCGATAACGATATCCCCGAGACCAAAGAGCCTTTGCTAAAAGAACTTCATCCTTAGTTCCTCTGCTTTTAATCGCTTGCATATTTCTACGCCTTTGCTCTTTAGTCAGAACATCCATACAGTAAATTATCCTATTTTATTTTTAATGTATCAATTGTCGTAACTGGCTCTATAGAATATTCTACTTTTTTTATAATCTGCAACTCTTTACAACTCTCTTGTGTTACTATTTTGGTGTTTTTACTTTTATTACCAGTGGAGATAGATTTGTATCCGAATGTAATTGTAAATCCTAAAGCTGCTATAAAACAAATAATTTGTAACATAGAGGGTATTCGTATATTTTTTGAATTGATTGTACATTCAATTTTATCCGGTGTTGCAGCTGGAGTTTTCTTAATCGGTTGTAAGTTACCAGTCAATGCCATCAAAGTCCATATGCCAAAAAATACTGTAAAAATATACAAAACCCATGCCGTTAAAAGACACCACTTTACAGGAGTGTCCGTAAAGTTTATCATGTCTTTTGAAAATGTTATCGTAATTGTAATAATGGCAGTCGATAACGTTATCAATTGTTTTGTAACATCTGATGCAAAATCAAAAGCTTTTTTTTGCTGTTCTTCCATAAATCATAATTAGCAAAAAGGCCAAAGGGGACATATACTTAATCTTACAGCACTAAAGCTTCTCACATCAATAGACTCTCGTAGTTGCCGGTTTCTGGCATTATCAACCATATGTTGAACTATAATTTTTAGATTATTTTCTACTTGTTGCCGCTTTAATGTAGAAGTGTATTCTTCTAAAGACATTCTATTAACCCCAGAATCAATAAATTCCCTTAACCCGCTTTCTACATCACTCACAAAGTAATAATTTGTTTTTCTAGCTTCACTTTTTGCTAATTCTAAAAGTTTTTGCTTAAAATCGTCTCGTGCCATATCTCTTTTTATTCGTAAAACATTTGTAGCAAAGATAACACTTCTTCATCATAAATCTAAGAAATAGAAACCACATTTCTAAAAATTAGCGTTTTAGACTATCCACTTCATCAACATCTCCCGAATTAAATCTTCGTCTTGAAGATGGGTATAAACATCCTTAATATCATTCCCTTCCGCATGCCCCATCATCCGCTCTGCAATGTTCTCTTGAATTCCTCTTTGGGCAGCAATCGTTCGGAAACTATGTCTGGCTCGATGAAATGTCATTCGCTTATTGATTCCTTGCTCTTTCATAATCTCTTTTAAGTATCGGTTTGTGGGCTGATTCGTTAGTATGGTGAAGATTTTTTGGAAGCCTTTACCACTTCCAAGTAAGGCTTTTACCTTATCAGAAACTATCGGTATCCGATAGGGCATATTGTTCTTATATCGTTCATTGCAGAGAAGAAAATATTCATGTTTACCAATCGTATATTGCTTCAAGTCAGCGTAGGTGACAACATCATATTCCGCATACGAAAGTCCACTATAACAAGCAAAGAGGAAATTTCGCAAGACTGTTTGTTTCCCTTTGGTATAGACATTACTTTCGTAAACCTTATACAGTTTTTCGATTTCCTCTTCCGTCAGAACATCATTATTCTCTGCTTTGATTTTCTTCTTGATTTCAAAATTGTCATACGGATTCTTGGTGATTAGCTCTTTTTTCATCGCTACACCTATCAGAAACTTGAAATTAGCATGTTTTTTGTAAACGGTAGACTGTTTGTTCCCGAATTTCGATTTCGTGCTTGTGGAAGCTTTGAATAAAGTCGAGTGTTATTTCACTGAATGAAAGGGTGGGCTTCCATACTTTCATCGTATTGATAAGTTTTTTGTAGTTATCAATCGTTCCTTTACGCCTGTCTGTTTGGAGAAATTCCAGTTCTTGCGTAATAAAGTCGTAAAAGTCTGTATGACTTTCTGTCTTCTCAAACAGTAACTCCCGGAACTTTGGAATAGGTAATGGGTTATTGTAGTTGTCCATTATCAGGCTTGTAGCCCTTTGGTGTATTTCCCGGATAATTTTATTGAACTGGTAAGATAACGGATCACCTTTGCGAACCATTAACATGTTTTTATCCCAGTGTTTAGGAAAGATAGAAATGCCCAATCCGATATAGGAACTCTTTTGATGGGCGAGGTAACGTAAAACTAATTGTTGTTTTCCGCTTTGTCCGACGTAATCACGTCTAAGTAGTAATCTAACTGTTGCTCTCATAATTTAATCGTTTAATAATTCGACCAATTTTCGACCAACAGAATGTGCAATTTCTGAAATTTTGCTTTCTAAACCTTCTACCACAAAGGTATTAACTGCTTGAAAAACAGAAGGATTAGAAATTTGCTTTCTAATCCTTCAACATACTTAGAGGTTCCTGGCGGATTCGAACCGCCGTAGACGGTTTTGCAGACCGGTGCCTAGCCACTCGGCCAAGGAACCATTTTGGTTTTGCGAGTGCAAAGAAAGGGAAATAATTTCGATTGAGCAAATGTTTATGGGCTTTTTTGCTGAAAGGGAAAGGGTTGTTGTGCGTATGATAAAAAATGGTTTACTTTGCTTTAATTAATAAGGCATAATATAGGTAGTTATGATATTTGAAGAGTTGAATATTCCTGGGGTGTGGTTATTGGAACCTAAGATTCTGAAAGATGAACGGGGATATTTTATGGAATCCTTTAAACAAACTGAATTTGAGTCTCATATTGGTAGTGTGAATTTCATTCAGGAAAATGAATCCCTTTCGAGTAGAGGAGTATTGCGAGGGTTGCATTATCAGTTAGCTCCTTATTCGCAAGCTAAACTGGTAAGGGTTATTCAGGGAGAGGTGCTGGATGTGGCTGTTGATTTGCGCATAGGCTCGCCTACTTTCGGAAAATATGTAGCCATCCTACTTTCGGGGGAAAACAAAAAGCAGTTGTTTATACCACAAGGTTTTGCTCATGGATTTAAGGTATTAAGTGAAAAGGCCCTTTTCCAATATAAAGTTGATAATCCCTATAAGCCTGATCTGGAGACGGGTGTTTTGTATAATGACCCAATGATCGGTGTGGATTGGGAGATAAATGAGAGTGATAAAATCATACTTTCAGAGAAAGATAAGCAGTTGCCTCTATTGAGTGAAGCCAAACTAAATATATATTTTAAATAATCTAAATCGTCGATTATGAAAACTTACCTTGTTACCGGAGCTGCCGGATTTATTGGTGCAAATTTCATTAAATATCTGTTAGGTATATATCCGAATATTCGTTTGGTTGTATTGGATTTGCTGACTTATGCCGGTAATTTAGGCACCATTGCTCAGGATATTGATGGTGAGCGGTGTATCTTTGTGAAAGGGGATATTGGAGACCGTTCATTGACAAATAAATTATTTGAAGAATATAACTTTGATTATGTAGTCAATTTTGCAGCAGAAAGCCATGTCGACAGGAGTATTGAAAGCCCACAGCTTTTCCTTATAACGAATATATTGGGAACTCAGAATCTATTGGATACGGCTCGTCAATTCTGGGTGAATGGCAAAGATACAAATGGTTACCCGACTTGGCAGAAAGGTGTGCGCTTTCATCAAGTATCCACAGACGAGGTATACGGGAGTTTAGGAGCCGAAGGTTACTTTCATGAAACAACGCCATTAGATCCACATAGTCCCTATAGTGCATCAAAAACAAGTGCGGATCTTTTTGTAAAAGCATATTTTGATACGTATAAGATGCCGGTGACAATAACCCGTTGTTCCAACAATTATGGGCCTTATCATTTTCCGGAAAAATTAATTCCATTAATTATAAAGAACATCCTGGAAGGCAAATCACTACCCGTATATGGAGATGGCACCAATGTGCGTGATTGGTTGTACGTAGAAGATCATTGCAAAGCAATTGATGCGGTCATTCATAAAGGAAAAGAAGGTGAGGTCTACAATGTCGGGGGACACAATGAAAAACAGAATATTGAAATAGTGAAACTGACTATTCAATCGATTCGACATATTTTAACTGAAGAGCCACATTACCGACAAGTGCTAAAGAAAAAAGAGATTGGCAATGACGGACAAATTAAGATAGACTGGATTAATAATAGTCTGATAACTTTTGTCAAAGACCGCTTAGGGCATGATCAGCGATATGCGATCGATCCCAAAAAAATCACCAAAGAACTAGGATGGGTACCTGAAACTTCTTTTAACGAAGGTATAGTGAAAACTATTCGCTGGTATCTGGATAATCAGGATTGGGTAGAGGAAATAACAGGCGGTGATTATATGAAATATTATGAGCAAATGTATGGTTGTTAACGATCATTGTTAATTAGACCTTTCTCATTATCAATTATAATTTTTACCTTTGTCGTTTTATAAATTACACAACGGTTGTAACATACGATGACTACAAAGACAAAAAGAATTATAATTATTTCAGCATGGAGCTTGTATGCTCTTGGATTAATAGTAGTAGCACTTTTATTTGTCGCTATAGCCAAAGGTTCAATAGGTTATATGCCTCCTATAGAACAAATGGAGAATCCTATTGATAAATATGCTTCACAAATAATATCAGCAGATGGAAAAATACTTGGAAGCTATGCGCATAGTATGGATAATCGTATTCCTGTTAATTATGAAGATTTATCTCCCGACCTTGTAAAAGCCCTTATTGCTACTGAAGATATCCGTTTTGCCCGTCATAGTGGGATTGATGCTATTGGCCTGTTTCGTGCCGTAATAAAGCGTGGCGTTTTGATGCAAAAAAGTGGCGGAGGTGGTAGTACCATCACTCAACAGTTGGCAAAGCAACTTTATTCTCCCAGTGCAGAGAGTGTATTAGAGCGTATTTTGCAAAAGCCGATAGAATGGGTTATAGCTCTCCAATTGGAACGTTTTTATACAAAAGAAGAGATTATTAATTTGTACCTTAATAAATTTGACTTTCTCTATAATGCTGTAGGCATCCAGTCTGCTGCACGCGTGTATTTCAGTAAAACTCCCCAGACCTTGAAGATAGAAGAAGCGGCTACTTTGGTAGGTATGTGTAAAAATCCTTCTTATTATAATCCTGTACGTCATAATGATAGAACCCGTGGGCGACGGAATGTTGTTCTTGAACAAATGTATAAGGCGGATTATATCTCACGTGCAGACTGTGATTCGTTAAAAGCCCTTCCATTAACCTTGTACTTCAGCCGTATGGACCATAAAGAAGGGCCAGCTCCTTACTATCGTGAGTATTTACGGACAACTCTTATGGCTAAAAAACCCGTTCGTAGTAATTATGGTTCCTGGCAGGATGAAAAATTTAAGGAAGACTCTGTGGCGTGGGAAACAAATCCTTTCTATGGATGGTGTAATAAGCATAAGAAAGCCGACGGTTCCAATTATAATATTTACACCGATGGTTTGAAGATTTATTCAACGATTGATTCCCGGATGCAGCAATATGCAGAGGAGGCAGTCCGTGAACATATTGGAGAAACTCTGCAACCGGTCTTTTTTAAAGAAAAAGAAGGACGAAGTTATGCCCCTTTTTCCCGTGATCTTAAAAGTGAACAGATTGAAGAAATTATGACACGAGCAATGAAGCTGACGGATCGTTATCGTGGATTAGTAAAAGCAGGAATAAAAGAGGCTGATATTATAAAAGAATTTAATACGCCTACTGATATGCGTGTCTTTAGCTGGGCAGGTCCCATAGATACGATTATGTCCCCAATGGATTCTATTCGTTATCATAAGAGTTTCTTGCGTACCGCATTTATGTCCATGGATAGCCGTACAGGGCATGTGAAAGCTTATGTGGGAGGAATAGATTATAATTATTTCCAATATGACATGATTAATGGAGGGCGACGACAGATCGGTTCAACAATCAAGCCTTATCTTTATTCACTGGCCATGCTTGAAGGTATAAGTCCTTGTGATCAGATGTTGCATGTCCAGTCGACATACTTTGATGAAAATGGAAGACCTTGGGAGCCCCGTAATTCCAGCCCAAAAAATGTAGGAGAAATGGTTTCTATTCAATGGGGATTACAACATTCTTCAAACTGGGTCACGGCTTATCTGATGAGTCGTCTTTCGCCTTATACCTTTGTTAGGTTGTTAAATTCTTTTGGATTAAAAGGCGAGATGGAGCCGGTCATATCTATCTCTTTAGGTACTCCTGATGTTTCTGTAGGGGAGATGGTTACCGGTTATTCTACATTTGCAAATAAAGGCCTTCGTGTTGATCCGATATATATAACCAGAATAGAAGATCCCTATGGTAATACTATCGCTAATTTTACTCCTAAGATGAGTGAAGTATTAACAGAAGATGCTGCATATAAGATGTTACACATGTTGCGAAATGTAATAAATGCAGGAACGGGTAGCCGTGTTCGTTTCCGTTATGGTCTTAAAGCCGATATGGGAGGTAAAACGGGGACAACGCAAAATAATTCAGATGGTTGGTTTATGGCATTTACTCCGAGCCTTGTTTCAGGATGTTGGGTAGGAGGTGAGGAGCGTGCTATACATTTTGATCGCATGACGGAAGGCCAGGGTGCTAGTATGGCATTGCCGGTTTATGGTTTATTTATGCAGAAGGTATATGCAGATAAAACCTTAGGTTATTCAGAAGAAGAGGTTTTTGAAATCCCCGATAAATACCGTAATCCTTGTGAAGATGGCACTTCATCAGATCAACCTGATACTTCTCCTGATTTGGGGGGGATTGATAGGATGTTTGAATAGGGATAAGAATGGTATATATAAAAAAATTAAAGGCTGTCTCACGACAACCCCTAATCAAACTTTGTTAACCTTAAATCTAATACTATTATGAAAAAACCACGATACAAAAGTAAGGACTTATTTGTATCTGATACAATGATTTGTGCTAAAGAATGTTGATTATTATCCAATAAAATTTAAAATAGACCTTCCCGACGACTATTTTGGTTCATAAATGTCTTTTTTACTCAAGAAAGATCTCTCTTTATATATACAATTTGTTATTTTCATATATAGTTTGAAGTCTTTTTATCCATAGTTTGGCGCCCTTCTATATATAGAAACACTTTTTAACTTATCAATTATTCCTATATTAATCCGAAATGCTTACTATTTGCTTTCACAAGTGAAGTGAGTCTTATAAATTAGATACGCAAGTAAAAACAATGATTAATTAAAAAAAAGTTGTTACTTTGCGTTTGAGTTAATCTACTTGCTCCTAAATTTACAGATATACTAACAAAGTAACAGCTACAAAGTCATGATGTGGAATGAGATGATCGAAAGCATGAGCCGTGAAGATATGCGGAAATTGCAAAGTTATCGGTTGAAACATATTGTTGAACACGCCTATCATAATTCTCCCTTTTATAGGCGTAAAATGCAGGAGATGGATATTACTCCAGGTGATATTCAGTCGATTGATGATATCGTAAAACTTCCATTCACAGTAAAGCAGGATTTACGGGATAATTATCCGTTTGGATTAATGGCTGTTCCCATGTCTGAGATTGTACGCTTGCATGCTTCTTCAGGAACTACGGGAAAACCTATTGTGGTAGGATATACCCGTAAGGATCTTGCAACATGGTCGGAAGGTGTTGCTCGTTGTCTTGTGGCTTATGGCGCAACTAAGGATGATATTGCACAGGTTTCCTATGGGTATGGATTGTTTACCGGTGGATTAGGTGCTCATTCTGGTATGGAGGCTATTGGTGGAACGGTTATCCCGATGAGTAGTGGAAATACTGAAAAGCAAATCTCTCTCATGCATGATTTCGGAGCAAATCTTTTATGTTGTACTCCTTCTTACGCATTATATCTTGCTGAAACAATTCATGCATCGGATATTCCTTTAGATGAGTTTAAGTTAAGAATAGGAGTCTTTGGTGCTGAGCCCTGGACGGAGAATATGCGAAAAGAATTGGAAGAAAAGCTAAATATTAAGGCTTACGATATCTATGGATTAACTGAAATCTGTGGGCCCGGTGTAGGTGGTGAATGTACTTGCCAGAATGGTACTCACTTATGGGAGGATCACTTCTTTCCTGAAATTGTAGACCCGGTTACTCTGGAACCTGTAGCTCCTGGTGAACAAGGAGAGTTGGTTTTTACTACCTTAACAAAAGAAGGAATGCCAATGATTCGCTATCGCACGCGAGACCTGACCTCTCTGAATTTTGAGAAGTGTGAATGCGGCCGTACTGCGGTGCGAATGAGCCGGATTTTGGGTCGAAGTGACGATATGTTGATTATCCGTGGTGTAAATGTTTTTCCATCACAAGTGGAATCGGTTATTCTGGAAATGCCTGAGTTTGAACCGCATTATTTCATTGTTGTGGATCGGGTAAATAATACGGACACATTCGAGGTGCAGGTTGAGTTACGTCCGGAATATTATTCGGATGAAATGAATAAAATGCTTACTTTGAAAAAGAAAGTTGCAGCTCGTATGCAAAGCGTTATTGGTATTCAACCGGATGTGAAGATTGTTGAACCGAGAAGTATTGAACGTAGTATGGGTAAAGCAAAACATGTAGAGGATAAGAGAAAATTATATTAATAGAAGTGAGATGTAAGAAGTGAGAAGTAAGAGATGACAAGCAAAATTATATCGTGGTGCATGCTATTACTTACGACTTAAGACTTACGACTTATTTCCCAAAACAAATATTATGATAGCAAAACAATTATCCATTTTTCTGGAAAATAAGAAAGGACGCTTTACTGAAGTAGCAAAGATCTTAGGTGAAGCAGGTATTAATATGACCGCCTTTACAGTAGCTGAAAATTCGGACTTTGGTATATTGCGTCTGATTGTTTCGGATACAGATAAAGCCATTAAAGTGCTACGCGAACAGCTTTATGGTGTGAGTGTTACGGATGTGGTTTGCCTTCGTTGCCCAAACATTCCGGGCTCATTAGGAAAGGCAATGGATATCATTACCAAAAACGGTATATTTGTGGAATATATGTATGCTTTTTCAGAAGGTGATACTGCGAATGTGATAATTCGTCCGGATAATTTAGAAAAGTGTGTAAGGGTTCTACAAGAGAATAAACTGGAACTTTTAGCCGCCAGTGATTTGTATAAGTTGTAATTATTAACTTTTTCCGTTTCTTTTATTGGTTAGATTACGTTAACTTTGCGCGCTAAATGTATGCGAATGAAAAAGGTTGTATTATTTTTGATGATGATTACCCTCTTGTTTTCTTCCTGTGGAGAATACAATAAGGTATTGAAGAGCACTGATTATGAGTATAAGTATTCGTATGCAAAGAAATACTTTAATGCGAAGCAGTATAATAAGTCGGCAACTCTTCTTGAAGAGTTATATCCTATTTTTCGGAATAGCAGTTCGGCAGAAGAATCTCTTTACCTTTTAGCACAGAGCTATTACGGACAAAAAGACTACCAGACCGCTTCCCAATACTTTGAAACTTATTATAATACTTATCCTAAAGGAGAGTTTGCAGAGTTGTCTCGGTTTTATTCTGGATATGGTTTGTACTTGAGTTCTCCTGACCCGCGTTTGGATCAAGCAGAAACATATAAAGCGATTGAGCAATTGCAGCTTTATATGGAATATTATCCGCAAAGCGAACGCGCTGGTGAAGCTCAGAATATTTTGTTCGAATTACAGGAAAAATTGGCCTTAAAAGAATTCATGGCAACTCAGTTGTATTTTAATTTGGGTACTTATATGGGGAATAATTATTTGTCTTGTGTTATAACTGCGCAAAATGCTTTAAAGAATTACCCTTATTCCAAATACCGTGAAGATTTCATGTTCTACATAATCCGCTCAAAATATGAGTTGGCACTTGTGAGTGTTGAAGAGAAGCTACAGGGACGTTACAGGGAAGTGGTTGATGAGTATTATACTTATACCAATGAATATCCTGAAGGAAAATATCTACGTCAGGTACAACGTTTTTATGACTATGCAAATCAAAGGATATCTGATTCTTATTAATATAGAAACTAATTAATCAATAAATAAAAAATGGATTACAGAAAATCGAATGCTCCTACTAATACGGTTACGCGTGACATGATTCAGTTGTCATCGGACACCGGAAACATTTATGAAACAGTAAAGATTATTGCTAAGCGATCTAACCAGATCAGTGTAGAAATGAAAACTGACCTGGAGAAGAAATTACAGGAGTTTGCTTCTTATAATGATAACCTGGAGGAAGTTTTCGAGAATAGAGAGCAAATAGAGATCTCACGTTATTACGAAAAACTCCCGAAATCAACCTTGATAGCTACACAGGAATACCTGGAAGGTAAGGTGTATTTTAAGAATCCGGCGAAGGATAAGAATAATTTTTGATCAGGGATCAGAAAATAACGGTTAACGATTAATGATTAACGATTATAAGGATGGGAAACAAAGTTTTTCCTGCTCTTTCTCAAAGTCGTTATTTGTTAATCGTTAATCATTAAAAGTTAATCACTAATCGTTAATTACATGATACAACGAATACAAACAGTATATCTTCTTATTGTTGTAGCCTTGATGGTTGCAACTCTTTTTCTTCCTCTTGCAGTGTTGCAAAGTGGAGGTGAGTTATTTCGCTTTGATGCTACCGGTTTAAGTACGATGGCGGTCGAACCGGAATTGATTTATCCGACATGGGGATTATTTGGCCTGGTAGCCATTATTGCATTAGTAGCATTTGGTGCTATATTTATGTTTAAGAAAAGAGTATTACAAATAAGAATGTGCATATTCAATGCAATTTTGAAGATTGGTTTTTATGGTCTTTTCCTTTATTTTGTTTTAAATCTTAAAGGTGATATGGAAGGCGCAAGTATGACTATAAAGTTTGCTCTTTCATTTCCTCTGATTAGTATAATCCTGGATTATCTGGCTATTCGCAATATTGGAGCCGATGAGACGCTTGTTCGTTCTTTGGAACGTTTACGCTAAAAAACATTTATATCTTTTATATGACGGGTATAGCTTTGCAGCTATATCCGTTTTTTTATTTCCATTCATCCATCCATGCAGCATTTATCCGTTTTTTTTCATCTTCCCGATAGAAGATAACACTTGTGTGCGCCCATTACGTTAAAGTATATATATTTTCTTGGAAGTAAGAATGATTTTATTATATTTGTAATGAGCAGAAGTGTTCCTTGATTGCACAAGTAAATTTTAAACTAATTGGATAGACTTTAGTCTAAACTTAAACGAGTAAATTGTATAATTAATAAAAGAGGAGAAAAGAATATGAAACCCATGAAATTAACATCTCTATTAGTGATGCTTCTGGTTACTTCCGGTGCGATGGCACAGGAGGAGTTCTTTGATGATGTGTATTTCTCTTCGAGCAAAAACAAAAAAGAAAAAAAGGTTGAAGCCGAAGAACCAAGAATTGCACAACCCAGAGCGGAAGCAACTTATGTGGCTACAACCGGTGATGTGTATTTAAGCACAGAGCGGGATGTAGATGAATATAATCGTCGTTATTCAGGAGAAGAAGTTTATTATGAAGATGATTATTTGTATGAAGATACAGTAGTGACGAAAAAAGAACGTCGTTCTGACAATGAATATTCAGAACGTATTATACGCTATCATTCACCCAGTAAAATATCCATAGTTGGAGCCGATCAGGTAGATCTTTATCTAAGCGACGGTTATTATGGTTATGGGTATGATACCGACTATTCAAACGGAGGAGCAAATGTAAGCTTCAATATTAATGTTGGAAATAGTTGGGGATGGTATGATCCTTGGTACGATCCATGGTATTATGGCTATTATAATCCTTGGTATTATTCATCCTGGTATCGTCCACATTGGGGCTTTGGTTTTGGATGGGGTGGTTTTTATGCAGGATGGCATAGTCCCTGGTACTACAGCTCATGGCATTATGGCGGATACTATGGTGGCGGTTATTGGGGAGGCGGCTATTGGGGTGGTGGACATCACCATCATTATTCTCCCGGATACTATGCCGGTTCTGGCCGTCATTATAGCAATGGACGCGCTTCTTATTCAAGAGGAACGGCTAGGGGAGGATCATCATCTGCTTCAGCTAACTATTCTTCAGGAAGAACATCAGGTGGTAGAAACGCAACATCTTTAAGAAATGATAATGCTACAGGCGGCAGAGGAAGTTCTAATAGCGTAGGCACAACCGGACGTACATCCCGTCGGGATGCAGCAGTTGCATCCGGAGCAGGACGTCGTGCTTCAAGCGGAGTATCAACCCGTCAGGGAACAGGAACATCAACCCGTGAAAGCAGCGGCGTAAGTTCATCCCGCCAAAGTACTCGTCAAAGTAGTTCATCCGTGAATTCAAGTTCCGGATCAAGCCGTACCCGAGTATCAACAAGCCGTACAGGATCTTCGTCTACCCGTCAGTCCGGAGTTTCTTCGAGTTCAACACGGAGTAGCAGCAGTAATAATAATTATTCAACCGGACGTTCATCCAGTTCGTCATCATCCAGAAGCTATTCTACACCTTCCAGTACACGTAGTAGCTCTTCCGGTTCATTTAGTTCCGGCAGTAGCGGTGGTAGCCGTTCCAGTGGCGGAAGTTCTGGCGGAGGAAGTAGTTCCGGTGGCGGTGGTGGCCGTTCAGGCGGTGGTGGCCGTAGATAAGGGAAACTGTATAAGCAAAACTTAAGTGTAGGTTGATAAAAAAACGAAAGTGATGAGAAGAATAGGAATAACAATCGCAGCGCTGGCACTTTGTGGCAGCGTTGCCTTTTCCCAAGGAATGATCGAAGCTCTTAAATTAGGACAGACAGAACTTCAGGGAACAGCACGTTACATGGGAATGAGTGGCGCTTTTGGCGCACTAGGTGGTGATATCTCAGCAATGAGCTCTAATCCGGCAGGGTTAGCTGTTTATCGTACATCGGAAGTGGTTACAACATTGAATCTTTCGCATACAAATGCAAAGACAGATTGGTTGGGAAACACGATGGATAATGGCCGGACAAAGTTTAATTTTGACAACATTGCTTATGTGGGATATTTCCCAACAGGTAATGATGTGGGATTAGTAAGCTGGAATGCAGGCTTTGCATATAATCGATTGAAAAACTTTAATCGTCATTATTATATGAAAAGCGGATCGGGACTTGATACTTCTTTGTCAGATTACATGGCAACACGTGCTTATGGTATTTCTTCTTCACTTATCGGTGGTAAAAGTGCTTATGATGACCTCTCAGACTGGTTGTCTGTTTTAGGGTATCAAGCAGGTATTATAGATCATGATGGAGATAATGTTTATGTCAGTCCTTTCGGTGATTGGGACAGTAATGGTAATTGGAATCCATATGGACTGGATGAAGCGCGATTAAATGTGCGTGAATCAGGAGGTATCGATCAATATGATATTGCCTTTGGTTTGAATTTTTCAGATATCTTTCTTTTTGGTGCAACATTCACAATTACAGATATAAACTATGAACTTTCATCTTCCTATTACGAATTCTTTACTACAGATAAAAATGACTTTTATTTAGATAATGGCTTAATAACCGATGGTAGTGGATATGGATTTAATGTAGGTGCTATTGTTCGTCCTGTTGATTTCCTTCGTTTTGGTTTTGCATATAATTCGCCTACGTGGTATAATATGACTGATTCCTATCTGGGGGAAGCCGGTTCGAGCTTGCTAAATAGCGATTATCCTGAAGGTGATGCTATAAGTGATAATTCACCTAAAGGTGCTTATACGGATTATAAATACCGTGCACCGGATAAATTCTTAATAAGTGCTGCTGCTATTATCGGAACTTATGGTTTGATCAGTGTGGATTATGAAATGACTAATTATAAGAATATGCAAATGTCTGATCATAGGGGAAATGTGACAGACTACTATTACGATGTGAACAATGATATCGATATAAATTTACGTAATACGAGTACAGTAAGAATAGGTGCGGAAGCAAGAGTTACTCCTCAATTTTCTGTTCGTGCCGGTGGAAGTTTCACAAGTAGTGCTATGAAGGACCCTATGAAGAATGGGGAAAGAGAAGTCTTTACAGTTGGAACCCTTCCACATTATACAATAGATAAAGGGAAGTCTAGTTTTTCAGTAGGTTTGGGTTATCGTTTCACTCCTCAGTTTTATACTGATATAGCATGTGTTTTTTCTACTTATAAAGAAGATGCCTATGCTTTCTCAAGTATTATTGAGGATGGTAGATATCTTATCAGTGCTCAGCCTGCAAGTTTGAAAACAAACCGCACACAAGCTTCCTTAACAGTAGGCTATAAATTCTAAATTACTATTTTCTTAGTAGGGTGTGACCTGAATTGAATAATACAAACATACAAAACCGCAGATAGATTATTTATCATATCTGCGGTTTTTTGTGTTTGTATAATTCCTATCTTTGACTTTTGGATCTAATAGTTAAATAATTCTTATGAACAGAAAACACGTATTACTCCCTGTATTAGGAGCATTGGTTATAAGTGGAACAGCCGCAAATCATGTAAACTTTATTATTATTAATCTGGATGATGCCGGATATGGTGATTTTTCCTTTAATGGGGCTTATGGTTATAAAACTCCTCATATTGATAAAATGGCATCAGAAGGAATGCGGTTTACGCATTTTCTGGCTGGGCAACCGATAAGTGGTGCTTCCCGTGCAGGTTTGCTTACGGGCTGTTATCCGAACCGTATTGGATTTGCCGGAGCACCGGGTCCAGGTTCTGATTATGGTATTCATCCCGATGAAATGACCATAGGGGAATTGCTTAAGCAGAAGAATTATAGTACGGCGATTTATGGGAAATGGCATTTAGGAGATGCACTCCAATTTTTACCTTTACAGAATGGATTTGATGAGTATTATGGCTTACCTTATTCTAATGATATGTGGCCTTTTCACCCGCAGCAAGGTGAAGTATTCAATTTTCCTGATCTGCCTACTTTTGATGGAAATAAGATTATTGGATATAATACCGATCAGTCACAGTTCACTACGGATTATACTACAAGAACGGTAAACTTTATTAAGAAAAATAAGAACAAGCCTTTCTTTATCTATTTAGCCCATTCAATGCCGCATGTACCATTAGCAGTTTCTGATAAGTTTAAAGGGAAAAGTGAGCAAGGGTTGTATGGTGATGTGATGATGGAACTTGACTGGAGTGTGGGAGAGGTACTTAAGACATTACGGGAACAAGGATTGGAGGAGAATACATTGGTCATTCTGACATCGGATAATGGGCCTTGGGCAAATTATGGAAACCATGCCGGTTCTGCCGGAGGCTTACGGGAGGCGAAAGCAACCACATTCGATGGAGGAAACAGAATACCCTGTATTATGTATTGGAAAGGCCACATAGAACCAGGTACGACCTGTAATAATCTGGCCTCAAATATAGATATTTTTCCTACGTTAGCAGAAATCAGTGGCGCCCCGCTACCTACCCGTAAAATAGATGGTGTGAGTTTAACTCCATTAATGAGCGGTGAATTAGGAGCCAATCCACGTGAGTCTTTTGTTTATTATTTTAACCGGAATGACCTGGAGGCAGTGACCGATGGGATGTTTAAACTAGTATTCCCTCATAAATACGTGACTTACGGAGCTTATGTGTCAGGCAATGATGGCCAACCGGGACAATTAACTAATATCGACTTAAAGAAAGCCGAACTATATGATCTTCGCCGTGATCCGGGTGAACGTTATGATGTAATATCTCAATATCCTGAAGTAGCATCGCGATTGATGCGTATTGCAGATCAGAAGCGTCAGGAATTAGGTGATAATTTAACACGTGTAAAAGGAACAGAGAGAAGAGAACCGGGGAAAGTCGTGAAAAATGAAAAGTGAAGAGTGAAAAGTGCTAAGAATATGAAAGATAGAATAATTAAACCCATCGGGTTGTTGGCGGCCTGTGCTCCTTTGTTTGCAATAGGGCAGACGGAAGGGAAGGGTCGTCCCAATATACTTTTTATTCTCTCCGATGATCATACTTCTCAGGCATGGGGAGTCTATGGAGGAGTACTGGCAGATTATGTACAAAATAAAAATATACGACGGTTAGCAGATGAAGGATGTGTATTAAATAATTGTTTTTGTACAAATTCGATCTCTGTACCTAGTCGTGCTGCTATATTAACAGGTGCTTATAGTCATCATAATGGTGTTTATACCCTTGAGGATGCTTTATCTCCGGAAGCAGATAATATTGCCAAACAGATGCAGAAAGGTGGATACCAAACTGCTCTTTTCGGTAAATGGCATTTGAAAAAGAAACCTACTGGGTTTGATGATTTTTATGTATTCCATGATCAGGGAGAGTATAATGATCCACTGATGAAGAATGCTGCAAACTGGATAGATGATGATGTGCGCAAGCAGGGTGATACGATAAAAGGTTTTTCTACGGATATTGTGACAACTCAAACGATCAATTGGATTAAGAACCGGGATGAAGATAAACCTTTTATGATGTTATGTCATTTTAAAGCTACACATGAACCATGGGATTTTCCTGAAAGATTGAAGCATTTATATGATGATATTGAATTTCCCGAACCGGAGAACATGATGGAGTTTGGTCCGTCTGAATCGGGACGAACATTCCCTGGTCAACAATTAGAGAATATGGGCTGGAGATGGGAAACCGCATCTAAAGATCCGGCTGCATGGTGGTGTCAGTATCCGGAATTGCCTTTCACCACACAAGGTATGGATAGTATTGCTGCACGAAAACATATTTACCAGAAAATGATTCGTGATTACCTGCGTTGTGGCGCTGCTATCGATGATAATATAGGGCGTTTGCTTCGTTTTCTCGATGAAGAAGGATTGGCTGAGAATACTATTGTGGTATATGTTTCAGATCAGGGGTATTTTCTGGGCGAGCATGGCTTTTTTGATAAGCGTATGATGTATGAAGAATCGTTACGTATGCCATTCGTTATCCGTTATCCGAAAGAAATAAAAGCAGGTATACGCAACAATGATATTATTCTGAATATAGATTTTGCTGCTTTGCTTGCTGATTATGCAGGAGTAAATACTCCCGAAAAGTCACAGGGATCTAGTTTTCGCTCAAATTTAAAAGGTGAAACACCTGAAGACTGGCGTAAGGAAATGTATTACCGCTATTGGACGCAACACCAAATTCGTCCGGCCCATCTGGGAATTAGAAATGAACGTTATAAATTAATGTTTCTTTATGGAGATAAATTGGATACAAAGGGTTCAGAGGATAAAACATCTATTCCTTCCTGGGAGTTTTTTGATCTGAAAGCTGATCCTTTCGAAGATAAGAATCAGTATGCTAATCCTGAATATGCCGAGGTAATAGATAAAATGAAAAAAGATTTATTACAATTACGACAGGAAACAGGTGACACAGATGCTAACTCTCCGCGTATGCAACAAATCTTAAAAGAATATTGGTAAGTTATATTTAGAGATAAACACAGAGACACAGAGAACACGGAGATTTTCATTTTTCCAATAATTAATCTCCGTGTTCTCTGGGTCTCTGTGTTTATATTCTCTATATTGAATATTCCGGATTATTCTTTAGCTGCATGTTTGCTATGAGCAATGGATTGAAGAGCGAGATAATTGTCTCCGAAGTTATTCATGTTATCAATTTCTGTATCAAATTGATCCTGATGTTCTTCTTCTTCTATAATAATAGCTTCAAACAGTTTCTTTGAAGCAGAATCCGATTCAGCACCACAAATTTTTGCCCATTCGTTATAGTTGATGATAGTTTGCAGTTCCATTTGATTAGCTAATTCAAGCATTTTCTTTACATCGTGAATTTTCTCAACACCTCTTGATGCTCTGATATCAACATCACCTTTTAAATAAAGAATACGTTCTGCAAATTTCTCTACGTGAATCATTTCTTTGATAGAAGTGCGTTTAAAGTAGGCTGCTAGATAATCATAACCCATATCTTCTAATAAGATGTGGAAATACATGTACTGATTTACCGCTGTCATTTCTTCAGCAACTGCTAAATTTAGCAATTCAATGCTTTTGTCTCTGTTAATCATAACTCTAAATTGTTTAATCTTATTGAAATTCCTTAGATCGAGCTTATCGGTCTGTTATTTATACAAAGAACAAATCTTATGCTCATTTTGTTCTTGTCTGTTGGAAATATTTTTGAGTCAATATATTTGTAAGCATTCGGCCTACTGCGTACACCTCCTGCTTAGTAGTCAAAGGAGTCAAGTACTTATCAGTCGCTTAGCTCCTTAGTAGTCAAGTAGATTATAGTACGTGACTACTTAACTACTTTGACTTCTTGACTTCTTTAACTACTGAATAAGGCGCATTACGCCGAATACTTACATATAATTCTTACCTTTGCAGAAGATAGGATGTGCCTCAGCAATTTCAAGCAAGCTTGATTGTGCTTGGCTTTCACTATCTTTGCAATATTGATTTTTAAATTTAGTGATATGAAAAAAACTATTTGGGTGGCAGGTTATACCCTGCTTGTCTGTTTTATGTTTGCTGCTTGTAATCCCACTACTCAACAAGCTCCTGAAAAAACAAAGAATCTTCCAAAGCATGTGATCCTTATTGGCTTCGATGGATGGAGTTCTTTTTCATTGAACAATGGTGTTGATATGCCTAAGCTTCGTCAAATGATGGCAGAAGGATCCTATGATTTAAAAGCCCGTACTGTTCTTCCTTCTTCAAGTGCTGTTAATTGGGCTTCCATGTTTATGGGTGCAGGCCCTGAATTACATGGCTATACTGAATGGGGATCTCGTGTTCCTGAATTACCTTCACGCATAGTAAATAGCGATAATCGCTTCCCCAATATATTTGGCCTACTTCGCGATAAAGATCCTCAGGCAGAGATCGGCTGTGTTTATGAATGGGATGGTATTCATTTCCTGATGGATACATTGGCTCTTAATTACAGTCAAAAGGCTCCGATGAATGATGAGTTTCCTGACGGATGTACTCCTTATGCAGTACAATATATAAAAGAAAAGAAACCGAATCTTTTAGCCGTTATCTTTGATAAACCCGACGGAACTGGCCATGCTCATGGTTGGGAATCAACCGAATACTTTGCAAAGATGACTCACTTGGATCAATGTTTGGCTCAAATGGTTGAAGCTGTGAAAGAAGCAGGTATTATGGATGAAACTGTATTTATTGTGACTTCCGACCATGGTGGTATAGACAAAGGCCATGGTGGTAAAACTATGAAAGAAATGCAGCGTCCTATCATTTTCTATGGAAAAGGAATTAAGAAAGGGCATGAAATTCAGGAAAGCACTGTTATTTATGATGTGGCGAGTACAATTGCTACATTATTAGAGGTAGAGCAACCACAAGTTTGGACAGGCCGTCCGATAGAATCTATCTTTGAATAAGAACTTGAACTAAAAAAGAAGCGGATAACTTATTTATCCGCTTCTTTTTATATAGTGGCCAACAATTTTTATACTGGAATCTTATCAATCCTCTTTTGATGTCTACCCCCTGCAAAAGGTGTTTCAAGAAAGACTTTCACAGCCTTCAAGGCTTCCTCGTTTGTAATAAAGCGGCCTGGAAGAACTAATATATTAGCGTTATTATGTTCACGGGAAAGAACCGCAACTTCAGCATTCCAACACAGGGCTGCACGTATTCCCTGATGCTTGTTAAGCGTTATGCTTATACCGGCACCCGAACCACAGATTGCAATGCCAGGATATACTTCTTCCTTTTCAACGGCCTTAGCCAATGGATGAGCATAATCAGGATAGTCGCAACTTTCTTTACTATAAGTACCAAAGTCCTTGCAAGTATATCCTTTCTCAGTTAGCAATTCCTTGATATATTCTTTCAAATCGTAACCGGCGTGGTCACTGCATAAACCTATCGTATTCATGCTAAGTATTCTTTAACTTGTTGATAAACATTTTGTCCTGTAAAGCCTAATTTTTCATCCAATACTTTATAGGGAGCAGAATAACCAAAAGACTCTAATCCCCAAACCTTGCCATGATCGCCAACTAATCCTTGCAGATTAACAGGTAAACCGGCAGTCAACCCGAATATTTTACTTCCTGATGGAATAACTGTTTCCTGATATGCTTTTGTTTGAGAACGGAATAAACCTTCCGAAGGAACTGATACTATACGTACCTTAATACCATCCTTACGAAGTAATTCGGCTCCTTCTACCAAAGTAGAAACTTCAGAGCCGGAAGCTAAAAGTGTAACATCCGGATTTTCATCTTCCTCTAATACATAAGCACCTTTTTCAGCCTTCAACATTTCCTGATAACTGCTTTTGGGAAGATTGTTTATATTCTGACGTGAGAAGATCATTCCGGTAGGAGTGGATGTGTTTTCCATCGCCATTTTCCAAGCCACAGTAGTTTCATTTACATCCGCAGGGCGAAGAACCAGCATAGAATTCTTACCTTTGTGATTTTTAAGTTTCTCCATTAAACGGATCTGAGCTTCCTGTTCAACCGGTTCGTGGGTAGGCCCGTCTTCTCCTACGCGGAAAGCATCATGCGACCAAATGAATTTAATAGGTTGTTCCATCAAAGCTGCCAGGCGAATTACCGGCTTCATATAATCAGAGAATACAAAGAAAGTGCCACATGCTGCCATAACGCCTCCATGCAAACACATTCCTAAGCAAATCGAAGCCATGGTTAGTTCTGAAACACCCGCCTGGAAGAAGGCACCACTGAAATCACCTTTTCTGAATGCATGTGTTTTTTTAAGGAAACCATCGGTCTTATCAGAATTGGATAGGTCGGCTGAAGCACAGATCATATTTTCCACCTCAGTAGCTAATACGCCTAAAACGGTAGCGGAAGCCACACGGGTAGCCTGATTTGCCTTTTGTTCAATTGCTGCCCAGTTAATATTAGGTATTTCTCCGTCAAACCATTTTGTCATCTTTATAGCCAAGTCAGGATTTGCTTTTACCCATTCCTCTTTTGCTGCATGTTTTTCTGCAACTATCGATTCAAGTTCTTTTGCCCGTTTAGCATAGAGATCGGCTACTTCTGAGAAAATCATAAATGGTTTTTCAGGGTCTCCTCCCAGCCCGCTCACTGTCTTTTGAATACATGCACCAGCGGCCGATAAAGGCTGGCCGTGTGTAGATACCTTATTCTCATAAGAGCTATTGTCCTGTCCTTTTGCACCTTTCCCCATTAACGTATTCCCGATAATTAGGGTAGGACGCTCTTTTTCTGCTTTAGCAGCAGTTAAGGCTTCTCGTATTTCTTTTACATCATTACCATTTATTGTGATCACATTCCAACCCCATGCTTCATACTTCATGGCTACATTCTCGGTTGTAACCTCTTCTACAGTTGTTGAAAGTTGTATATTGTTGGCATCGTAGAACATGATCAGATTGTCTAATCCTAAGCTGCCGGCAGTACGTCCGGCTCCTTGTGAAATCTCTTCCTGGATACCACCATCAGAAATATAGGTATAAATTGTTTGATTCATTTGATCGCCCAATCGAGCTTTCAGAAACTTCGCAGCAATAGCGGCACCTACAGCCATTGTATGTCCCTGTCCCAATGGCCCGGAGGTGTTTTCAATACCTCTTTTTACATCCAACTCAGGATGTCCGGGAGTAGGGCTTCCCCATTGACGGAATTGAGATAATTCATCCATTGTATATTTACCGCAGAAAGCGAGAACGGCATAAAGCATTGGTGACATGTGTCCCGGATCCAGAAAGAAACGATCACGTCCTTCCCAGGTAGGGTTTTTCGGATCGAAAATTAAGAACTCTGAATATAAGACATTAATAAAGTCCGCACCTCCCATGGCACCTCCGGGATGCCCTGATTTTGCTTGCTCAACCATGGACGCAGCTAATATACGGATGTTATCAGCTGCTTTGTTCATTAAAGAAATATCGTTCATTGCTATACGGTATAATATTTAGCGCAAAGATAAGTAATCTCTTTGTATCCCCCATTATCCGTACATAGGATAATCTACTTAATATTCTTTTTGTACATTTTGCGAGGAGCTATGTTCACTCTGTTGAGGTAACATGCTCACCAGGGTGAGGTGCTATGTTCATTTTAGTGAGGTGCTATACATAGTTAAGGGTAAAAAAACATCTAAACCTTTTTTGAAAAACATTTAACCTGTATTATTCACAAACAGGAGAATATCCGCTGTAAAATTTTGT
>DAMANX010000017.1:0-100235 GCA_032073245.1 Tannerellaceae bacterium | reverse complement strand
CAGTTTCCAACTCTTATCCTGCTGTTTTTATGGCTTTTGCCACTTTCTGCCCGGCCTTATCGAGCAGTGTTCGGTCCAGTGAACTCAGATAAATAGAGGTAGTCTTTTCTGACGTATGCCCCAAACCCTCCGAGATAACCACCAGCGGAATATTGTTTTCCTTCGCTATTGTTGCCCAGCTATGACGGGCTACGTGGGTGGAGAGTGAAAAGTTAAAGATGAAAAGTGAAGAATCATTTTTTACTTTTAACACCGCTGCCAGGCGTTTAAGCCGGTTGTTTTGTGTACGGAGTGCACTCTCATATTGCAGCCGTTCATTTATCCCGGCTTCTTTTATGATAGGAAATACATAAGGGGAGTCTTTTGTCTGCGTTTTAAAATACCCGATGATTCGTTTCATCTCTTTACATAGACAGACTTCCAGCATTTGTCCGGTCTTTTTCCGGCGATAGCAGATTACTCCACCCTGAATATTTTCTTTCTTGAGAAAAGCCAGATCCACGAAAGACATTCCACGGGCCAGAAAACAAAAAAGAAAGAACTGTTGTGCCTGGCGAAGACCACTAGATACAGATAAAGCAGATTGCCGTGAATGACCACAGCTCTCTTCATTTTCCATTTTACATTTTCCATTTTCCATTGATAAAGGGTTCCATTTACTCAGTTGATTCATCTCCTGGGAGGAAAGGGCTCTTTTTCTGGTTTTCTGGACTCCTGTATACACATGTTCGAAGGGGTTATATGGCTGTGCTTCCAAAAGACCTTCTGAGATAGCTTTATTATAAATAGCCCTTAGATTACGCATATAGAAGGATATGGTATTGGGGGTTTTACCTTCTTTCTGCAGGAATAATTCAAAACGACGGATAACCAGGGTTGTGATCTCGCGTAGTTCTAAATGTGGGTTTGCTGTAAATCCCACGATACGGTTACAGGTAGTCATATACCCCCGGGCTGTGCGCTCCCGGCCTATAGCCTGCATCTGGTGGGATAGTTTTTCCACATACCCGTGAAGAGTATTTCTGCCTTCCGAGCGTCGGTATGAAGCTATGATGTCTTTGGCTGTGAACGGCCGGTTTTCCGTCTCCCAGTCAGTCATCACTTGTTCGAGGAAAGTACGGATGCGTGTCATCTCTTTTTCTATTTTCAGAAGAAGAGGAAAGCGTCCTTCGTTTCCTGCGGTAAATGCCGGGCGGTTTTGTGTCTGTTTCCATTCCTCGGGATAGAGTTTCCAGGGAGTTGTCACACTGGCGGTTTGCCTGTGGTGTATCACGCGGATATACACACTGCCCTTCGAACGTTTCTCGCGCATCGATGGGCGATAATGAAATTCAATTGATGCCATGTCTCTAATTATTAATGGTTAATTGCTTTATGCTTCGCTAAGCGAACGCTGTTTATAAATGGTTAATTACTTGCTAAACATTTTAACAGGGGTGCAAGATATGTTTTTATTTAAAACAGTGGATGGGAAGAAAGGGTTGAATAATAAGTGATGAGTGATAAGTGGGGAGTGATGAACGTAGTGAATAGGATTGCCTTTCCTCCAGAATAAAACATTGTACCGAGTGTAGCGAGCACCCTGATTTATCGGGGTTTCTATAGCACCGGGGTTTAACCAGGTGGTGGTTTAGGGATTAATAAAAAGTCAGATATTTGCAGTAATCTCCGTGAATACGATAGGTTAAAAAGTGTTTCTATGTATAGTTCGGAAATAAACTATGCATAGTTCGCGGATAAACTACCTGTATTTTGACAGAATGATAATTTCTATAGTCTATTGCCTCTGTCTCATGCTTGGAAAAAATGTAGGATATGAGAAAAACTGATTTCTTGTTCAGCATCTGAATTTATAAAATTGTATATTTACCCCTTTTTTGAGGGATACATAAAGAATACAGGAAGTTGATACAGTACATGAAAAGCAAAACAGCGATATGGAAGATAATGTTTCTTTTGGGAGGAATGCTATTTCTGTCTGATATTGCTTTCACACAGGAAAGCATCAATGACACTCTATCTGCTTCCCGCCGTTTGATCCACAAAATTGATATAGAAACCCGTCCGGGTTATATTATTCCGACAAACTCTTTTCTGGAAGGAGATAACGAGAATTGGAAACCTATAAGAAATTCCTTTTCAGCACATTTGAGATATGCCTTTCAATTTCATCCCCAGACTGTAACCGACCGGATTTACGGAGGTGTTTACCAAGGTATCGGATTAGCATATTATACTTTCGGAGAACGAAAACAATTAGGAAATCCGTTAGCACTTTATTTCTTTCAAGGGGCTCGTATAGCACAGATCAACCCACGGTTATCTGTTAATTATGAATGGAATTTCGGACTGTCATCAGGATGGAAGCCCTACGACGATATTGAAAATCCTTATAACGCTATAATCGGCTCTCGGATAAACGCCTATCTTAACACTAATTTTTATTTGAATTGGGTATTATCACCTGAATTTGATTTGACTTCAGGTATTACCCTAACTCATTTTTCCAACGGAAATACGAAGTTCCCAAATGCAGGATTAAATACGGTTGGATTGAAAGTTGGTCTGGTATATAATTTCAACAGGAAGGAAGATTGTCTTTCCAAACCTTTATTTCAACCTCCTGCCCCTTCATTTCCACGACATATCAGTTATGACTTGGTATTGTTTGGATCATGGCGCCGGAAAGGAGTCGCTATTGGTGATATGCAAATAGCTTCACCTGATGCTTATACGGTATTGGGATTTAATTTTGCTCCAATGTATAATCTCGGATATAAGCTCCGTGTGGGAGCTTCTCTTGACGGAGTTTATGATGAAAGCGCTAATGTTTATACTCCAGGTTATAGCTATGATTCTTATCAGGAGTTTGTAAAACCACCATTGCATAAACAATTATCTCTGGGGCTTTCAGGAAGGGTAGAATATGTGATGCCTTATTTTACAGTGGGTATAGGATTGGGAGCTAATGTACTGCACGGAGGAGGAGATCTCAAAGCGCTATACCAGACACTATCTCTTAAAGTCGAAGTTACACGGAATTCATTTATCAATATTGGATATTGTCTTCATGATTTCCATTATCCTAACTTTCTGATGTTAGGCATAGGTTACCGGTTTAATAACAAATATCCACTCACTCACCGTTAAATCGTAAGCATTCGGCGTAATACGTCTCATTCAGTAGTCAAGGAGTCAGAGGAGTCAAGGAGTTATCAGTCGCTTCGCTCCTTTGGAGTCAAGTAGATTATAGTGCATTGCGACTACTTAACTCCTTGACTACTGAATGAGTCATAGCACGCCGAATGCTTATGTTAAATCAGTATCAAAATGGATACCCAATGGCTAAGTGCCAACCTAAAGCATTATAATAATTACTCTTTTTAAACGGATTGACATTGAAGTATCCATCTATATCTGTCTTATAGGGAACATGAAGTCCAAGTCCCACATCCAATCGAACTATCATAAATGAAAGGTCATATCGTAGACCTGCTCCTGTTCCTAATGAAAGGTCATTAAAGAATTTACCTTTTCTTAAACGGGAACCCAGACGATCGTCTTTGCGCATTGCCCAAATTCCTCCGGCATCAAAAAACAGGGCTCCATTCAGGTCACCGACAATTTTAAAACGATATTCAAGATTTGCTTCGAACTTTATATCACCCGTCCGATCGATATATGAATAATTACTCAGAGGCTTACCATCCGCGCCTCTTTCGGGATCATAACGTCCGGGTCCTATACTACGAATTGTATACGCACGTACACTATTGGCTCCTCCGATAAAAAATTGTTCATTATAAGGGGATATTTTTGAATTTCCATAACTATAGATAGCTCCTCCCATTACACGGGCAACCAAGCGGTTATTACGGTCAATACGAAAATTATAACGCATTTCTGAAGTAGCTTTCACAAACTGGGCAAAAGGAGAACCGAATAATGTTTTACCTTCTTTGTTAAAGTCCTTTCCGGCAATAGCTGCAATACCTCCAATTATATTTCCTGATTCGGTAATGGAAGTAGTCCAGGAGAAAAAGTTTCTGTCAGCTATAGGTGTATTATCATACGTAAATGTATAACCAATCGCGGGAATGAACTGATCCTGTAAGCTTAAATCAAGACTCCTGTTTTCAGCCGCTCTTTCCTTGAAAAGATCGGTTTTGTTTACTTTAATGAAAGTAAGGCGAAAAGGAGTCACGGAATGCCGCATAGTAACAGTAGGACGGAAATCATAGGTCATATTTCCACTCAAAGATATTGTCCGGAAAAAGCGGGCACGATTTAATAAATCTACACCCACCCGGAACGTTGTACTGGATGGCTGAACAAGGTCACGATAAATATATCCCGGGAAAAGAATATAGGGAATGGTCAGCGTAGAACTTAATCCTAACTCATAACTATTCATCTTTGATTGTCCGGCACGACTATTCGTTTGCCATTCATAAGAACCACTTAATTGCACACCCAATATTTCCCCACCTTTGAAAGCATTTCTGCGTGTAAGGGTAAATATAGCACCAGGTCCGGCATAATCATTACTCTTAGTACTTGCATTAACCTCAAATTCACCATCGTAAGGAAGATCATAGACCGAATTCACCCGTACATCCAATAAATCGTTACGTGTACGCCGGGCCGTATCTTGCGGTGTATATTGAAACTCTGCATAACGAAACACGCTCAAACGGGATAACCCGGTCTGTGTACGTTGCTGTTCTTCTTGTGTATAAAGGTCTCCCGGTTTAAAACGAAAGCGACCGTATAGTACAGGAGGACGAATCAACAATTTATCATGATAATGTATAGTCAATTCTTTATATTGAACAGAGTCATTGGGTTGTTCTCCATTATATCCACTCAGATATACAGAAATATTTCCTATTCGGTAAGGACGAAGTGCATTCGCTGGGGTTCCTTGTTTCCTCAAGGCTCGTAACCATACTTTCCCTGGCGTCAATAAAGTGTCTGCTTCAAACACCATATAATCCGGGCGATGATAGTAAAAACCATTATTTCTCAAAAGAGTAGAGATACGTCGCCTTTCATTTTCCATTTTGATCACATTGAACTGGTCGTCTTTATGGAGTAGTGTTTGGCCCATATTTGCCTGAATCAATGTATCGGCAAAATGTCGCATACGCATATACTGGATACTATCATAGCGATATGCATGATTCATTTCCACATCATATCGGATCTTCGCCTTCAGAGAGTCTTTCTTGTCCGGGATAACTTCAAAAGCTGCATGCCCATCGAAATAACCATTCTCACGCAGTACATTATTGGAAACAGCCACGCGAACATCCGGATTTACCGTACTTATAAATACCGGTTTTGCTGCGAATTTATCAAATATCCATTTCCCGATTCCACCGCGGTATTTTTTGAAACCATTATAAATCCAAAGGCCTATAGGTAAAGGTATACGTTTGGTTGAGCTACCAAACAAAGAGTTATTGGGGGGATAAGACAATGCGGCTTCTACTTCTTGCATAGCTTCATCCCCTTCTTGTGTTTTATTCGGATCAGCAACATCTATTTTCTCAATACCGGTATAAAGTATTTCCCCTTCCGGCAGATTCTTCGTAGTCGAACAACCTACTAGCAAAGAGAAAACCATAATACTCACAAAAAAGAATATTATATTATTCTCTGATCTTATATATTTCCAATACCTATTCATTGTTTGTTTCTTCCTGTTGATTTGGTTCTGGACGTGTCTCAAGCTCATTAATAGAAGCTCTGGGCACTCTTTCCTCTGTTTCATCAGCATCTTCTACAGTCTCTACTTTTTTTCTGCGGAAATCAAATAGTTCACGTAACCGTAATACCTTTTTTCGTAAGACAAGACCAACTCCTGTTTCGACAATTTCACCTTCCAGTATATTTTCATAATTCCTGTCATGGAAGAATTTAACAGTACGGCTACCTGCCGGATCGAGCAAATATTCTGCGGCAAAGTTATCAATAAACGATTCCGCTTCCTGCGTGTTACCCCCGGTTGAAACTCTTCCGCCTATAGATACACGGATACGATCGTTATAAAAACGTTTGGCAAAACTAAATGTCAAATCATTCTGTGTCTGGCCGCCACCCGTATCATAACTATCAAATCCTATATCAATATCCACATCTTTCAATGCATCACCCGCTATATTATTAATCTCTCCTGCAAGGAAGCTTCCGACTGCTCCGCCTACATTAAACCCGCCAGATCCACTTCCTGTACCAAGATAAGTACCTGTCACCATCATATATACGGCTCTACGGGTTCTTTCGTCCTCTCCTAATGAAGCAAGTTCAGAGCGAATAGCAGAGTCATCCACAGCATCGATAATAAATGACATTTGCATATTATCCAGCCTATCCTGCACACTGATCCCCACATCAAAATTGACTCGGCGAGAAGCATCATCTTCATTTATTGTAGCACGCATACGTTCTGTAGCAACCACATTTATCAATGGATTAAGGACTTCCCCATCCCACTGAACATAACTATCAGGATGGATATTGAATTCCTTCAATGGTACAACCGGGAGCGAATAATTTACCTTTCCCTCAGAGAAAGTATATCGTCCATTGAGCACC
The DNA here is from genome assembly GCA_032073245.1 of Tannerellaceae bacterium. GTDB lineage: Bacteria > Bacteroidota > Bacteroidia > Bacteroidales > Tannerellaceae > QVMG01. Next base: position 93,635 of record DAMANX010000017.1, on the reverse strand, counting down.
ATATCACCTTGTTGGGTGATTTGGAAAGAAAGATCACCACCTCCTTCAACTTCTGCATAATTGCTTTGATCGGGAGTTATATCTACACGGAACTGAACCGTTGGGTCAATGTGTAATACCATTAACATGTCAATACCACTTACGGGTAACTGGTCTACAGGACGCCGTTGACGCGTCAGGGTATCGGCAAATGAAGTAAAGGTAACCAAACCTTCCATTCTGTCCTGTACGGTCAAAGGTGAATCAGTAAGAACATACGTTACATTTGTTCCTCCCAATACCTGTGCATCACCTCTCACCACTAATCCTGTGAACGGTCCGCGAATCGTACTGTTAAAGTTCATAAGCAGTTGCCCGTAAACCAGACTTTCGGATGTACGACGCGCATCCAGAACCTTCATATTATTAGCCGTCAGTTTTAAATCCGCCATCATACGGGATAAATCGGACATATTCACTGTTCCGTCAATTATAAACGGATTATTATTTGCCGCGTAAATATTGTATTTATCAAAAGATATCAGGCTATTATCAACAGTAATCTTTTTATCATCAAAATGTAATCGGGTATCAGCCATACCAACATATACAGAAACAGTATCTAATTGCATAAAACCATTCAATACCGGCTTTGACATAGAACCTTCTAAAGTCATACTTGCATTCAAAGTACCATTCATTTCAGCCATATTATCCGGAATAAAAGCATTCGCCATAGCAAGTGGTAATGTTGTTAAATCCACTGCTCCCTGGATATTATTAGTGGTCTGGGCAGAATTAAGTAGTGCAGTTGCCGTAGCTATCTCTGCACGATCATGATACATGTGCACGTCAAACTGATGCTGCGAATTTTCTAAAGGCAGATAAACCGCATTTAACATTACTTCTCCTACTCTTCCTTTCTCGTAATATAAATCATCAATATTTGCATCTGCGACCACCATAAATGTCTCTGCGGTAGGCGCATAACGAACGTTCGCGTTCAGTACTCCCTGCATATCCGGAATCATGGCCAGTCCTTCAGATAAACGCCCCAGATTTAATTGTCCGATTTCCACCATCAATTCCGGATACAGACCATCTGATGGTGTGGAATGTATCCACAATGAAGCATTCTCATTACCGGTTAGTCGAATATCGGCCTCGATATCACTCATGCTACGGAAACGAACATAATTATCGGGGTTCAAATCAAAAGTATTGAATGCAATAATAGGATGATCGGGGTATAACTGAAAATTATATCCTTCTGCCTCCTTTCGGGCACGAATACCCAATAGAAGACCTGTCTCATTGTTATGATTCTTGAATAAAAGTTCCGCATCTGCATATCGGTTTTGCAGGGAACCGTTTACATGAGCTGTGAATGGTACTTGTTGCCGGTATTTATTTTTTATGACATCTATTCCAAACAACAAACCTGCAGTGTCCGGACGTATCTGTGCCCGGATAGTATCAATAAGAAACGTATCACGTGCAAAAGCATACACCCCGGCATCCATCTGAATACCGTCTTCAGGAGAAGTGCTGGCATCTACGGATATTTTGGTAAAACTAATATAAGACCGTTGTAATATATTATAAATCGGATTATCCCGTCCCGCTTTAATACTTAAACCCATATCAGGCAAGGAAGGACGAAGAGCAGCTATATTTACTGTAGAATCCGTAGCTAATTGCCTGTTTACATCATTAGCAATAGCTGTAAATTGGTCAATCATTGAATTCAGACCGGCATTCCCAGTCAGGACAACACCTAAATCTCCGGTATGTAAAGAAACACGGGTAGTGTCAGGAGTAGTCCTTGCTAATAAGGTTAAAACCTTTGGACGTACACGTTGACCTGCAGTCAACAGTTGCCAGTTACCTATTGTCACGTCTACACTATTTGTTTCTTTCAGGTCACTCTTGGCCTCTGCAAAAAGTTGGAAAGAAGTAGTAAAGGTACTATCCATCAAATGAAGCGCGTACAGGTCTATATTATCCGCATCAACAATCACTATACCCTCAACCTCGTTGCGTTGAATAGTTCCGTCTACCATCAGATTTATATCAGCAGCCGGATTATCACTATTCAATTCCACATGTGCCTTATTTTCTTTAAGGGAACCTGAGAATGTAACATCAGCTAAAGCAGTATTCACATATTGTACACTATCAATAGTACCCGAGAATTCTGCCCATGTAGCCGGAGAGTATATATCAGTGCCTTTGCCTTCTGCCTTTAAAGCAGCCGATACCCACATGATTGAATCATGAGGCATAAAATGGATTGGTTCCAGGCTATCAACTTTCAGATCAGCAGCATAAGCTTCCGAAGCCATATTATAACGTGCTGCTAATAGAATATTTGCTTTATCTTCTGTTATTCGGGCATTGGCTTGCAATTGCTGATTTTGAAGAGAGGCCCGCCCATTCAGACGTATGCCTGAAGGGATTCGAAATTGTTCTCTCTGTGCAGCTGGAAGATAAGCCATTACAAAATTCATATTCTGTGTTACCGCCTGAAATTGAATATCTGCAGAACGACGTACACTATCCATAACAGCTCCGACTTTTCCGGAAGCTGTTAAACGTATGGCACCAGGTATTTCAGCCTTCAATTCTGGTATATCCATTGCTTCCAGACTACCGTTAACCGATGCATCTATTGTTATGGGTTGAGCTGGGAAAGCACGTTTGAAATCTGCCGGCATATCGGGAACCAGTGTAAATACATCAGTTTTACCTATAGAGGCTTTAACTGTAGCGCTGATATCACCTGTTGCATTTTCTTCTATGATACTCCACGGCACATTTGCAGAAAGCATAATATCCGAATAAGGAGTTTTTAAATTTAATTGGGGAACATCTATACGAATACTGTCACTTTTTACCGATCCCGTAAACGAAGAGATGACCAATCCGGAACGTTCTTCCAATGAAAAAGTCCTTATATCGGCTTCAATATCCTTATCCTGATATACAATAGACCTGATATCAGCCTGTAGGTTACTTACAGCAATATGAGCCGGATCCAGCCCTGCCATAGCAACAAGAGTATCTCCATCATAGGAAAGATTGGTATCAGAAAGATTAAACCTCTCTACCGTATAACGTGAAAGTCCTAGATCGACCAGGCCATTACCTATAACGCCTTTGTCTATGAAAGCCAACATGCGTAAGGTATCAGCCGGCATATTAAGGTCAAAAGCAAGGCGATTAATATCCACATCGCCAATACGTATCTTCCAGTTGAGCGGAGTAGATGTTGTATCCGTATCTTGTGACACAGAATCTATACGAAGTGCTATATTTGCTCCGGAAAGATCCAGTGAGTTCAAGGTAGCTTCTTCTTTATTCAGACTGATATAATCGGCTGTTGCCGAAAGTTCTTGGATATTTCCTTTTATAAGCATCCCTTTCACAAGATCACCACTATTAACCCACGCACCCTCTAAACTTAGTGATTCAACTGAAACAATTTTTCGAACTAAAGGCAAAGGATTGACCCGGACTGATACCTGACGTAGAGTAAGTAAAGTATCTGTTGGTGCGGTAAGCACCTCAATACCATTGACAGTCACATCCAATGGGAATGATAAACGTATCCGCTCAATTCCAATCTGCATGCCGGTTGCTTCACTGGCGTATTTTGTAGCCTGCTTGACAGCAAAATTTTGCACGGGGGGCAAATATAAAAGTATGGTAAAGAGCAACACCAACCCTATTGGTATCAGAAAGATGATCCCTATCCATTTAATCCATTTTCGCATATTAGATATGTAGCTTATACTGTCATAACGAATTTTAAGGCGTTTTTGTTTGAACTTTGTATAAAAAAACAACTTTTTTCATACAAATATAAGAATAAATGCAAGGTTGTTAATTAATGTAATATAAGTTAAGGAGGGATGTTTATATAAAAAACGTGAGGGTGTGTCAAAAGTCATCTATGAATAGAAATCAAAGGATAAACACAGAGGTACAGAGACACAGAGTCTTGATTTTCAAATAATAAAAAAATCTGTGCCTCCGTGGCTCTGTGTTTAAATTAAGATTTCAGGCTTTTGATACATACACCCTCACAACTTCATATTTAATGTATTAATTATAAAAAGCAGCTCCCTGTAAAATGGAAGCTGCTTGAGAAACAAGATTATTAGTGGTAATATAAATCAAAATCAATCAGTCCAGACATTTGGAATAACTTCATGCCCCCGTGCTTTTACTGGCATCTGATCAACAGGCTTTAATTCACCTATATGTACATTATACAGGCGTTTTGCGGTTTCCATCATAGCTTCCACCTGGTATTTATATGGCCGGTCGGTAACATCTACCAAGCCACAGTTGTAGTTTTCACCATCATTGCGGCGACCTGTCAGATCCTGGTCACACCATTGAAAATAACCTGTACCGATCAATCCAGGATGGGAATAAGCTCTTTCAGTATAATAACGATAAGCAACTCCGCGTTCTTTTTCAGAATTCACCTGCCATAGAGATTGAGCCATTCCTCTATCTACGGTTCCAAAATGATATTCACCAATAATCATAGGAAGATCTGTTATTCTCAAGGCTCTATCCATCATTTCTTCATTTGGATAAAGGGCATAACAGTTGAAACTTAATATGTCAAAAGCGTTTTTACAAATTACTAGCAAATCTTCATCCAATTCGGCTATATTTCCAAAACGAATACCCAGGTTAAGATGATTCGGATCATGTTTTTTCAATGCTTTATTCACCGTTTGCAGGAACGTATTAAAAGTTGAATAAATAAACTCTTTACGCCGTTTAGGAGTATCTTCTTCTGTCAGGTATTTTTGAAGTTCCTTTTTAATCGGACGATCTTCTCCATTCAGGATAATATCACACAAACGGGCTTCCTGTTCCAGCCACGCAGGTTCATTTCCAACGAAATAACCAATCAGCCAAGGGTTATTCTTATATTGTTTTACTGATTCTTCCATGGCTTTATTAATATTAGAATTAAAATCTTCTGTATATACATCCGCCAGTCCCATCAATCCACGCTCAATCCTTACCCCACGTAATTGAAGCATAAAGGCTTTTTTATTGAGGCTGTAAACATCTGCACTAGACCAATTGGCAATAGTATTCACCCCCCATTTATCCATACGTTTGATAACCATTTCATTGGATTTTGCCCTATAATCATCTCCATAACGGCGATATAAATTCCATAATCCAAAAGAGGCGGAATTATTGTCTTGCCGACTATTAGGACGCAATTTACTCATCAGTTCCTGTGGTGGTAATTCTTTATACATATTCCGTCGTTTATCAATCTCTTTAGCATTTCCTCCACCGCCAGGATTCACACAATCAATACCTACAGAAAGGAAAAGATATCCTTCAGGATCAACAAACCACCAACGTCCATCTATTTTTTCCGTACGGAAATAGCCGGTTGCTTTTACTTTATTATTTAAATATCCACCGTATTTTGAATAATTATAATCAGCTGTTGAAACAATTTCATTATCCTCTGCTTCCCATTCTTTTTTAAGTTGATCAAGAGAATATATCTTCCCCTCGAAATCACCCAAATTCCATTGTCCGAATTCATCTACCGAAGGTATTTCTTCCAGGTATTCATCTCCCGGATCTTCTACTGCAAGTGCAATTGAACGTATTTCAATCGATGGATTACCAATCGGCACCCGCATACGTACTCCTATAGAATCTACTCCATGTAATTGGCCACGAACACCTCCCAAATTAATCCAACCGGTATATCGCGGCTGATTGAAAGTGGCTGCAAGGTCGATATTTGCATCAGGTAATTCCCTGTAGAATTTCAAAGGGATCGCCAGTTTATTCCATCCATTGGCAACATAAGTCATGACTCGTAACTCATTATAACCATAATCAGTGGTAAAACCAAGCTGGAAACGTTGTGCTGTTGTCGACTTAAACTCAATAACCACATAATTATACTCATCCCAATTTGTAGGCAATCCGGGAGAGATATCTTTAATTTCAAACTTCTTTCCTGAGTACTCTTTCGTATTATCAAAATCAATTCGGAAAGTCTTCGGTGAGTTACAGCTCACTACCAGTAATGTTATCATCACTACCAATCCTATTCCTAAAGCTTTTTTCATGTTCGTTATTTTTTAATTTGTTGGTATCAATTGCCGTCTGCTTTAGCTGACGGTTTATATGAAAATCTATTGAAGGCTTTAGCCAAACAAATAATATCTTTTGGCTAAAGCCTTTTCGATTATTATCTTTTCCGTCAGCTAAAGCAGACGGCAATTGATAATGGGCTAAAGCCCATTAAAAAAGCTAATACATTCAACTTTTTATTATATTTCCTTTTAAATAATTATTAATCAAGGCTTACCCTATACAAAGAAGAACGTGCAGCAATAAAGAGAGTATTATCTTCCTTACCTCCTATCACCAAGGATGCAGGACGTTCGGGTACACTAATCTTTTTTATTTGTTTGCCGTCCTTGTCAAATACGTAAACATGTCCATCTGTCACATAGATATTTCCTTTTTTGTCCACTGTGGTACCAAACTCACCCTGTTCGATAAAATGTGTCAAGTTAGATAATTTACCCTTATCATCCACATCCATACGTACCACCTTTCGATCGTATTCATCACTGTTATAAAACGGTTTTCCGGGAATAGCTTCTACAACAGAAGAAGAACGCGCCAGATCATATACTTCCGGAATAATTGTTACTCCGTCAGGAGCCACAAAACAATCTTCAGGAACAAAAACAGATACTTCATCAAAATCATGTTCATCTCTCCAACGATTAGAAGGATAGAATGCTTTTGCCACTTTTTGAATGGAGCCCATTTTCACTTTGGATAACTTACGCATGGTTTCATCAGGATTATCAGGATCAATAGAATATACCCAAGTTGCAAAACCGGTATTTCCCCATTTGCTGAAAGCAGTTCCTTCGGCATCAGGTAGTCGGGGTACCCTTTCCTGTTGCCCGTTTACCATATATCCAGGCTGAGGGTTATATTTGAATATAATCAACAAATTATCCTTTGTATCACATGCAAGAGAAAGAGGCTGCCATGGATAATCACCAATCAGAAAAAGACTGTTTTTCTCCACATCCCATTTATAGATGCGACGCATGCGTTGTTCACTGAAATAAACATTTCCCTTACTGTCACGAGTAAGGCCTTCAGCAAATTCGAAACCGGTAGCCAGACGTTCTACTTCACCCGGCTTTCCTGTTAATGGAGTTGCACGGGGTTCGTCTCCTGTTATCGTTAAACGGGTAAATTCCCATGGACGTACGTCTATATCTTTATTGATATCATATATCGTCAAATCTATCGTAAATTTGACTTGGGCAAAATTATGCACATTAAAGAATTCTATATTCTCACAGTTCCATGTGCGAACAGCATAAGGAAAGGGTGTAACTAAACGTATCACACGGAATAAATAAAGATTGGCAAACATAAGGTTGCGACAATTATCCAATTCCAACTCAATACAATCTACTCCTTCCCTGCCCTCAATTTCAAATTGAAAAGCATACATTTTCCAGTTAGACACATTTGTAAAACGGGCTTCATTGCGTACATGATGCTCAACTGACATGGCATAAATCTTTCCTTCAGTAGAAGTATTACTTACATAAATACCATTTGTACTATAGGAACTGGCTGTCCAGATATCTTTAAAAACCCCACCACCGCCATTTGTAACCCATAAGCTCCAATATTGGTTATCCCAGGCTTTATCCATTGCCTGATCAGCTATCGGATTTGTAGGACTACTGATTCGTGGCCCCTGCGGACGCTGTTGATTAGGTTGACGCGGTGTTAAAGGGCCTTTTTGCAATGTGCCATGTCCTCCCACAAACTTTACATCATTCATATAGGAATCTTTTCCTGCCATCCACTTACATCCTACAGCACGGTAATTATAAGCTCCTGTATTCAACCCTATTCCATTTACAATGTTTTTTCCACCTTTAGGAGTTTCCAACAACGGTTTAGGCCCTCCAAACCCACTAAAAGAAGGAGAACTTTCTGAAATTATTAATTGTGTAGAAAAGGGATGAAAACCAATCAGATTCGTTTGTTCCTCCAGAGTCAGTGTCTCAGAAAGTAGATACTCACCTTGTGGAATATAAATATTCTGATATTTGCGCACTGCATCTTGAAACACGCGCGTATCATCCGTTTTACCATCTCCTTTCGCACCCAGATCCCGGATATTCACCCATGTACTTATTTCCGGCAGCGCTGGAATATCATTCACAAAAGGTGCAGGCAAAGCATTTAAAGGCTTTATGTCTGCTATTGTCTTCATAACAGGATCAGCCACCATATCACTCATGTGCAGGCCATGTGTAAATGTATCTACTTTGTAAAGTGACCCCATGCCTTCTTTTTGCGTATTACTTTTACGGGAATAAGCTAATACAGGTACTTTCCGGCAGACAATATTACGGAGGCTTATCTGGTTGGCATGACTATTCTCATTACTGATGATAATTGCTGCATTTTTTACATTATCAAAAAAACAATCCTCCATGTAGATCTTATCGGCATAGGTGGGTTCGATGTCTATTACTACAGGAACATCTTTTGCATTCAATCTCACAATTGTCAGTCCTCCTTCTTGCGAACGTATAGCCGCTTTTCGTTGCCCTTCAAAATAGGTATTTACCATCATCATTTCCCAACCCGGGGATGTTTTAGTTGTATATATACCATAATCTCCTCCGAAGAAACGTACATTTTCCATCTCATTTCCTACATCATAGAGTCCGGCTTTTCCCTTGCCAATATGAATATCAACATTAGACACAAAGCTATGTTGGGCAAAGTGAGTACGTAATGCTACCGCATGCGGATTTCCATCTTCAATTTTAAGATCTATATTGGAAATCGCACTATAAAAAGTTCCTGCACCTGCATCACGGATAGGTTGTCCTGGTTCAACCAAGCCACCGGTAAACCAAAACATATAATTGGCCTTCCCTTTATCATCGGTGACTTCCTGTTGATAACCCGGAGAATTCTTTCCCAGTATAACTACCGGCCTGTTCTTTCCATATCCTATCAGGCGAACTGCATTAGGAATATAAATTGTTTTACTGATTTTATATGAGCCTTCCGGCAGAAATACTATGCCAAAATTATATTGTCGTTTGACCTGATTCAATGCTTCCTGCAATGCTTCCGTCACATCTGTTTTACCATCAGCTTTTATTCCAAAATTTTCAGGTGTAAAATAAATGGCTTCCGGATCATTTACCGGCTGTGTATAAACTGATTGGCTTTTTCCAGGATTTGCTTGTATTCCCCAAATATTACTTAACAATAAAAGTGCGATTACTATATTCCTACTCATGGTTACATTATGTTATTCTATACTATTAACGATTCTTACTCCAGAATTACTTATCTACAAATGGTCCTAACACATTTGAAAAAGTTTTCATTATTCTATACAGATTTCTTTTACCTCTATTTTTTTATACTTTTGCAGCAAATTAAAAGAAAAAAATTATGATTACATCAGACCAACTACATAATGTGTTGGAACGCGAGCAGGCGTTGAGGGGGTACCTTTGACATCGATGGCAAGACCATCCAACTAGAAGAAGAAGAACTTCGTACCCAAGACCCGACCTTCTGGGAAGATAACAAAAGAGCTGAGGCCCAGATGAAGGTGGTAAAAGAACTTAAAAAATGGATTGAGCTTTACAATGAGGTAAAAGCCGCCACTGAGGAATTAGAATTAGCCTATGAATATACAAAGGAAGGGATTACTTCCGAAGAAGAAGTAGATACGGCGTATGTAAAGGCTCTTGAATTGGTAGAAAACCTTGAATCACGCAATATGTTGCGTCAGGAAGCCGACTCTTTAGGTTGCATCCTGAAGATCAATTCCGGTGCTGGTGGTACGGAAAGCCAGGATTGGGCTTCCATGTTAATGCGCATGTATATTCGCTGGGGGGAATCAAATAATTATAAAGTAACAGTAAGCAACTTGCAGGAAGGAGATGAAGCAGGTATTAAAACAGTTACTATGCAAATTGAAGGCGATTATGCCTATGGCTATCTGAAAGGTGAAAATGGGGTGCATCGTTTAGTGCGTGTCTCTCCTTACAACGCTCAGGGAAAACGTATGACTTCATTTGCCTCTGTTTTTGTAACGCCTCTGGTTGATGATACAATTGAAATTGAGATCAATCCTGCTGATTACACATGGGATACTTTCCGTTCGGGAGGTGCCGGTGGTCAGAATGTAAACAAGGTAGAAACAGGTGTTCGTCTCCGCTATAATTATAAAGATCCGGATACGGGGGAAGCTAAAGAAATTCTTATTGAAAATACGGAAAGCCGGTCTCAATTAGGTAATAGAGAAAATGCAATGCGTTTATTACGTTCCATGTTATATGATATGGAGCTACAGAAACGTATGGCCGCGCAACAACAGATCGAAGCGGGAAAGAAGAAAATCGAATGGGGATCACAGATCCGTAGTTATGTTTTCGATGATCGCCGGGTGAAAGACCACCGTACCAATTACCAGACTTCGGATGTAAACGGGGTAATGGATGGAAAGATTGATGGATTTATCAAAGCTTACCTGATGGAATTCGGAGGAGAAACAGCAGGAGAAAAATAAAAATAAGAAATTTCAAAAGGAGCTGACCGAAAATTACAAATAAACACGGAGTTTTTAGTCAGCTCTTGTGGGTTTCAAAATGTTTTCTACCTTACTTTTTTGACATGCTTATTTTCGTTTTCTTTGACTGATTGTATTTTTCAGTATCAGAAGGGTTTAACGCAAATATAACCCCAGTATATTTACCGTCTTCTGCTTCTTTATTTATAGCTATTTTTTTCTCTAGCAGGATTTTGTTTTTACTATCAACAAATTGGATAATACTCGTATATTCCCCTTCCTTTTCAATTGTAAAAACAGTAGTGATACTGCCATTTTCCTTAAACTCTCCCATATATTCAATAGAAACATTCTCGGGAAGTGATGCGGAATAGTTAATCTCTTCAAAGTCATTTTCTAAACTTTCCAGATTTATTTCATCACTGGACTGAACTATATAATCATTTTCTCCATAAGCTTCTCCAAACTCGTAATCTTTGATGAAGCGTTCTAAACCTTTTCCCATACCTTTCGCCACATTTCCGACGGCACCGACTGCTTTTTCACCAACTTTCTCTCCATGTTCGTTCAAAGCATCACTGGCTCCTTCAATGGCGGTAATTCCTAATTCTGTTATTTTCTGAGATGTTTTTCTAACACAACTTTCACATGAAGTGAAGAGAAATACGATTACGACAGTTGCTACGGTTAAAAGCAGATGTTTCATAATGATTTTTTTTATTGGGTTTATACTTGCTTCCTTAATTTATTTCTACATGCTGTTTCCTGATGGAAATGATGAGGCAAAAATAGAAATAAATTTATGGGAAGAAAAAATAACAGGGTATCAAAGTATATACAGCTTTTAAGATTAGCGTATACAAATCATATACATTAGACGAGGCCGTTGGCAATTTCTTCGATAAAAGTGCTTAGATCCTTTTCTTTAGAGATGTTTAATTTTTGTTTGAGGCGGTATTTAGTTACACGGATGGTTTTGGGGTCGACTTGAAGGAGGTCGGCCATTTCTTTGGAGGTCATTTTGAGGTAAATCATGCGACAGTATTTGAGGTCTAGAGGGGTTAATTTGTTATTGGCCTGCTTTTGGAGATGAGCATATAACACCAAGTCGGGGTGTTCTAGGGTGGTGTACGGGGCCGGGTCGTTTATCGGAGTGACGTCGGGGTGTTCGGTCAGAATGGTTTCGAGATCGGCTTTGTATTGGGTGAGAGCAGGGTGGTTTTCAAAAAAGAGGCGGAGGTCTTCCAGTATTTTGTTTTTGTGTTCTACAAGCATGGTATCGGCCATGAGTTCTTTCTGATATTTGTTGGCTTGCAGGGTATTGAGTCGCACTTCCATTTCTTTCTTTTCTTTGTCTAATTTAAGCAAGGTCGTTTGGTTTTCTTTTTGTTGCTTTTGCTGGTTGACGATGCGAAGGCGGTATTTCTGAACGAAGAAGAGGAGAATAAGGGCAGTCATCAGGGTGATTATGAGTATGGTGAAAAGCAGAGTCCGCGTTTTACGTAAAGAGAGGGTCTGGTTGAGTTGGTCCAGCTCCTGTTTTTTCTTCTCCATTTCATATGTTTGGGCCAGTTGTTGATTGAGGATGGCCATTTGATGGAGGTAGTGTTCTTTGTATGTATTTAGCCCAGCGCTGTATGCGTCAGTTGCTTTCCGGTAGTCTCCTTGTTGTGCATATACGGCGGCCGAGTCGAGGTGTTGCTGGTAGATGTATGATGTGGGTATTGTATCGTTCGCTGATGCGACGATTGTGGTGAGAATGATTATCACCAGTGATAGCAGAGATATACACAGTGTGTGTAGGATGAGTTTGTTCATATTTTGTCTTTCTCTGTTTGGATAATGATTGTAGAGATAAAATGTTGCAAGTCATCTTCTTTACCGAGCTTAAGTTTTTGTTTGAGCCGGTATTTGTTGACACGGATGGTTTTGAGGTCGACAAATAATTGCTCGGCCATTTCTTTTGAAGAGGTCCGAAGATATATTAGGCGACAATATTTGAGATCAAGGGGTGTCAACCGGTTATCGGCTTGTTTTTGGAGGCGAACATAGAAATCGAGCGGAACATCTTGTAGTCCGGTTTTAATCTCATCCATATTGCTTTCTATGCGGTTTTGCCGCGTGAGGATATCTTCAATGAAGCTACGATATTCATTGAGTTCGGGATTGATCCTAAAATATGTTTTGAGGTTTTCAAGGATTTTGTTTTTATGATTTAATTGTTGATCGCCTGCATTAAGCCTTTGTTATAGTTGTGCTGTTTCTTCTTGTTTGAGGCGGGCTTGTAATTCGGCGTTGAAATGATCGAGTTCGAGTAGGTCAGCTTCGTCACGGAATTGTCTTTCCAGTTGTCTGACGGTGGTGATCTTATAACTATACAGCCGGTATATAGAAAATAGTATGAGCGTAAGGATCGCAGCCAGTGCCCAATAGTAGTATTTTTGTTTTTCTTTTAGTTCGACTATTGTTTTGAGCCCGGCAATATCCCGTTCTTGTTTCTGTGCTTCGTAGAAAGCTCTTATGCGTTGATTTTCATCGATCATTTCTTTGTCGAACATTTGACGGTATTTATCAATTCCTGCTTCATAGTAGGATGTAGAGGCCTGATAATGGCCTGTTAGGCGGTAAAGGTCGGCGAGCTGGAGTTTTATCTCGTAGTCGATATGGCTGCTTTCAATTGTTTGCCGGTTGTATCCGGCCATCAAACGTTCGGCGGTAAGATAGTTTCTTTCGGCTTTCTGGTATTCTCCGAGTTTTTGGTAGAGTATTCCTAATTCTTTGTGGCAGAAAGCTTGTGTTTCGGTCATATTATTGGCTGTTGCAATACGTTGGGCTCCTTCAATAGTTTTTACAGCATCGTTCATTTGGTTTTTGGACTGGTAGATGCTTCCGATCGTTACCAGTACTTCCATGTAATGGAGGCTTTCAGGGGAACGGATATCATATTGTTGTATATTTAGCTTGTCTTCGAAAAGTGTCCGTGCGTGGTTATAGGCATCAAGCGCTTCTTCGATATATTTTCCTTCGGGGTCTTCAAAATAGGCTGTTCCAAGTTCTTTCCAGGAGGCTATCATTTGCTGCATATCTCCTGATTCCTTTGCCAGTTCGACGGAGCGCAACGCGTATTTTAGTTGATTAGCATTGTTTTTCTGGCTGTAATGGTAGGAGATTTGTTGGTATGCTTCGGCTTGTTGTTTGCGGTATTTGTCATTTTTCACTGCATCGAGGGCATTGAAGAGGTAATTGAGAGAGTAGTTTTCGTCGATATTGGCTTTTCCGAGCATCATCCATCCTTCGAACCGGGCGAGTGGGTCAGTGGTATTTTCTACATATTTGATGTATTGGTTTTCGAATGTTTCTTCGCTTTCGATGTCTGAAGATACCAAAAACAGGGGTTTGTATAGATAGACCTTCAGGTTGTCGCTATTATTTTTCTGTACCAGGGGCAGAGTCAGATGCAGATAGTGTTGGATTATTTCTTCATTTATAATACGGAAATAGAGGCCATAAGTGAAAGTGAGTTCAGCCATTTGAATGATTTTAATAGAATCTGTCATGTGGTTGTCGTTGTAGACAGTCATGATCTGCTGCTCCCATTGTTGTTTGTTGTGGGCATTTACTGGTAGTAGATTGAGGCTTAAATAGCCTATAATGAATAATATGGCTTTTATTTTGTGCATCGGTTGCATAAAACAAAGGTAAGAAAAAATTTGAAGATTCACAGACTTTGATTTTCAAAAGCCTTTAATACCTTTAAAGGTTTTAAGTGCATTGCTTGTATATGCTTTGTATACGCACTCAAGAGGATTTGTATACGCTTTGCTGTCTTTTTTTATGGGTGTATGTGCTGTTATATTTTTTCCTTTGCAACGTATTATTGATTTCTATCGAGGATATTTTTTTACGACTCCGTGATGAAAAAGGGGAGTTTGCCGAAAAGCGATTTACGATTATTAAGCAATTAGTAGTCCACATGTAATTAATAAGGGTATGAATACTATAAAAGAAAAAGATAAACTGCCTGAAGTGGTACAGGGGATATCTCTGGAACGATATGCAGCGATGAGTTATTACCTGGCAGGGGATATCGATCCGGAAATGTTGTTTTCGGAGGTCGGTATCGACCGGAGATTGTGGAATGAGATCGACCGGGAGTGGCGGCGGTCTATGGAGAATGATGCTAGTTTTATACTGATTACCCGTTATAGTCAATATTATAATGAAGCAGATAAATACCTTAAATTGGATATTTTACAGTGATAAATAATAAACTTTATGTCTAACTTTTAAACAAACAAAAAGATGATTTACGGAATTACTTTGATTATTTTGGGACTATTGGCAGTGCCCTCTCTTTTACTATCGAAAAAGCCAAATGCGAAAGAATTATTTGATAAGATTGCGCCTTATCAGGGTTGGATTGGTGTTGTTTTTGCCTTCTGGGGAGTGTGGGGAATTATTAGTGCAGTGTTGAATATTACCTGGCTTACGGCGGCTCCTATCTATTGGGTGAGCTGGTTAGCTGTTTCTATTATTGAAGCCGCTTTAGGGTTCATCCTGGGGTATGGATTGATTGCGAAACATGCACTTTCGAAGAATGCACAAGCAGCTCAGAAAGGAGAAGAATTACTTGCTAAACTAACTCCGTTGCAAGGCAAATTGGGAATTATAGCTATTGTATTGGGTATCTGGCAGATCATTGCCTCTATTCTTTGGGCAGTAGCCTGATATCAGACAATCCGGTAGAATAAAGATAATATAAAGTAACAGGAAGCGAGATTCGCCAAAAAGTTATTTTATTTAGACAAAAAGAGAAAAGTGTTTTTTAAACAAGATTATTAGTTCTATTTTTAGCTCTCCTCCTTAAATGTTAAGGGGGAGAGCTTGTTGAAATACTTAATGCCTAAATTGATTTCCTATGATTTGTACAATTTATTCACATTATCTGGTTTTCGATCGGATCATTGCTATCCTGCAGGAGGTTGTTCCGGATGCGGAGATAAAGACGGCAAAACAAGATGGAGGTTCGATCATCGAGGTCGTTATGAAAGATAAGTCGTCGAAGTTTTCTTTGTTTAAAAAAACTTCGAAGTTGACGATCACTTACCGGGAACGCACGGTTCCTTCTTATGAGATTCCGGAGTCGGATGATAGCCCGTTGACGGCGAATTTGCGGGGGATGTATGGGTTTGTTCATTCTTTACCTGTGGTGAATGAGGAGGTGAAGAATCGTTTTCTGCATAAGATATTGACTATTAATAGTGAGTTTTCTATTGATGCACAGGGTGAGGTGAATGTGCTGGGGGTACTTATACCTCGATTCGCTTATGAGTTTGATGCTTTTGTTTTTGCGCAGCCGGGGTTGCCGATCAGTCGTGCGGAGGGGCAACATTTTCTGGATAAGGAGTTGGCGTTGATTATCGATATGGAGGGGAATTGTGAGATCGATACGCTGGAGGTGAATATCGAATCGAAGTATTTTGATAAGCCGGCTCCGCCTACCGAAAAGCAGTTGGCGAGGAAAGCGAAGAGTGAGGAAGTGTTGCAGCAACGCGGTATAAAGATCAATGAGCATCTGCCTTGTATACAGAGTGATGAGGATACGACGCTGCGTTCTCCGCAGGAGATTGCGCGGCGGATATGTGTATTAGCAATCACCAATTATGTGGCTTTTGGTAACCTGACGGGTGAGGAGGGTGCCGAATACCTGCAGCATTATGGGTTGTGGGATGCGGTGACTGAAGGGGAAAAGGAGTTTTTGACTAATCCGACGGAGGAGAAAAAGAGTTACGAGACCTGGAAATGTGAGGATATCTGGTTGTTAATGTGGGCGGTGAAAAGGGTGGATGATCTTTATTTCCCGGATAAATTGTGTAGCCTGGATAATATACCGTATGAGGAGTACCCGGTGGGTCCGGAGAAGGATCCGAATGATTTTATTAATATTATTAGTGAAAGTCGTAGTAAAGAAGAAATATTAGATGCCGGTGATTTACATTACCGGGTTAATTGGGCATGTGTGGATGCCAGGATAAAGGGTGAAGAGATAGAGGGTGTACATCCCGGGGTTGTTTATGAACGTTGTTATGCATTGAACTGGTTGATCGGTTATAGAGGTAAGGAGTGGGATGATATTACTTGTGATACATAATTTATGAATATGGAAACTCCCGATACAATCACTTATCAATATCGTTCGGCTTCGCGGTTACAGCGGGAGGAGCAGGCGAATCAGCTTTTTCTGGCGAAGTATAGCGAGATACAAAAGAACACCGAGGCGCCTTGTTTCTTTTGGGGTAATCTGAAGGAGCCTTATATGACGGCACGTTGTCTGATGACTTTGTCGCAGGTGGTGCAGACGACTTTTCATTTGTCGGCGATTGAATTGTCGCGATTGCGTGATCCGATCGTGACGGCGGGCAATGGGAAGTTGCGTTTTGAAGGGTTTTCGCATTGTGCCGGGGTGTATGCCCGGGTAGATGTGTTGCCTGACGGGTTGGATGGTGATTTTATTGAGAATGGTACGACGAATGTGGATTTCAATCCGCCTATGATCTCGGCGTTGTCGGGCGTGCGTTCGAATGATAATTTGTTGCTTTCGGTGGGTGAGAAAGAGGTGGCGCTGCATAAGGACAGCGGGAAGGTAACGGAGCGTAAAGTGCCGTTGCCTACCAAGTGGATCAAGGGCTTGACAACGGTACAGATTTTTCTTTCGGAAGCGGAAGAGCATTATACCTTCAATCGAATTCAGACTTTGAAACTTTTCCAGAGTATTCCGAAGGTGAAGGTGAAAACGGATTATTATTTGGTGACACGGGGCGGACAGCCGATGTTTACGCCGGTGAAGTCTCTGGATGCTATTTGTATTGGGGGGTTGCACCGGTTGCGTTTGTTGGAACCTCTTTTGCCTTTTGTGGATAAGTTGAAGGTGTTTCCGCATCCGACGATGCAATCGACAACGTGGCAGTTGTATTTCGGGAATGTGCGGTTTAGTTTTTCACTCTCGCGTGATACGTACCGGGGATTCTCGGGTGAAGGGGCTGCATTGGAGGCTTTAATCGATGATATTCCGGATGAATGGATCGAGGCGATGGATAAGTATAGTTATGCCAATCAGGAGTTTAACCCGACATTGTTTGCGATGAAAGAGCAGATCGATATGGAGCGGGTGGATAATCTGACGGGGCGTCTGGCAGCGATGGGACTGTTAGGGTTTGATCTGGATGATAATTGTTTCTTTTACCGGCGGCTTCCTTATAAGCCGGAACGGATCACGGGGCTTAATCCTCGTATCAAGGGGGCTGAGAAGTTGATAGCTGAAGGGAAGGTGAAGATTGTTAGTCATACGGCCGGACGGATCGAGGCGCGTGTGGAAGGGTCCGGGGTGAGCCATACGGTTATTATTGATAGCGAACGGGCAAGGTGTACTTGTGCGTGGTATAGTAAATATCAGGGTGAGCGCGGCAGTTGCAAGCATGTGCTGGCGGTGAGAAAAGAAACGAATAACGGTTAACGATTAATGATTAATGGGGGGATGGAGTCAAAAGGAGGGCAGATATACTATCTAAACTCCTCGCCTGACCAGGCGAGGAGCCAGAATACAAGGGGTTCCATAATAAACAAAAAACAATAATAAATAAAAAACAAGAGATGTCAAAAACAACAAACTACCCCCTTTATGACGGTTATCCTGCTGTTGTGAGTGATTTTTTTGAGTTGGCGATCGATAAGGAGAAAGAAGAGGAGGTGCTTCCGTTTTTAAAAAAGTTATCGGCGAAGGAGAAGGAGCAGATTGCCGAAGCGATCCTTACCTTTGAACGTGCGGATCGGATTGTCCATAATTATCCTTTCAGTTGGGGGGAAGATCCGTTGGTACGAGCAGAGGCCATATTGAAAAAGGTAGAGGAGGAATGTGGGTATATTCCCCATCATCTGTTTGATAAGCGGGAGATGTATAATGCTTTCGGCCTGGCGCGGTATGTTTGTTTTACGCGTGAGCAGATGAAGGGGGTCGAGTGGTACTGGTATTATTTCCCCTCACTTGCGGAGGTCGATGAATTGATTGACTGGTATACCCCCGAGTGGTTGCCCGACTATATCCGGGAGCAGCGGAAGAACGATAATATACGTCTTAACTATCGTCTGGCATTGAAATGGCGGCGTTTAGGGTTGGTCGATGAAATGACGGCGGAAGAGATTGCCGGAATTATTCCCAACTTTTTCCGGTTCACTAAAAATGCAAATAATATTCCTGATGATCCTATAGAATATATAGAAAAGTGGATCGGAGAATATCCCGAGATACTGGAAGAGATAAAATATCTTTTCCAGTATGAATCGACTTCCGCTATTTATATGGATAACGAGTCGAATCAATGGAGGCCCGGGGGAATGGGGCCATTGTGTTATGTACTGAAACGGTATAGCGATGAAAAGCGGCTCGACAGGGCATGGATTCTGCGCGAGGCGTTGCATGGGTGCAGCAGCCAGGTTTTTCATAAAGATATGATCTATTGGTATCTATTGGTATTGACGGCGATGGAGCCGACGCGTGAGGAGTGGATGGATATGCAGGATGATCTGTTGCTGGCGTTGACTTCTCCGCATGCGAAAGTGGTCGTGCCTTTATTGAAAGAGATCCGGGAGCTTTATACGGATAGTCGTTTCCGGCTGGACGATCTGATCGCGCAATTGCCGGCTTTATTGGCTACGGAGACCAAGACGACAGTAAAAGCAGCCTTGTCGCTGGTGCAGGATATGTTGAAGAGGTTTCCTGCGAAGCGTCCGGTTTTATGCGAACATCTGGCGATTTGTTTCATTCATAAGACTGAGGAGATACAGATGCGTGTGGCTAAAATGATCGTGGCAAATGCGGAGAAAGAGTCTATGAGGCCGGTACTAGCTTCATATAGCGAAATGTTATTGATGTCGGCCCGTGATCTGTTGAAAGATTTTCTGGTAACGGATACTCCGGTTGCTGAAGAATCGGCTGCCGGGGAACACCGTCCGATCATACGAGAGGACAACCGGGTGGCTGAAATCGATAGTATCGAGGAGTTGGTATTCCGGTTGGGACAAGCTTTCGAGGATTTCCGTCCCGACTCCATAGAGCTGATCCCACCGGCGTTGATCCGTTTCAACACAGTAATCGACGCGGATATTTTACAGCAATTCAGCCCGGCTATCAAGGCGGCGGAGAAGGCATTGACAAAATGGGTGCGCGGCAAACATTTTACGGATGAGATACTGGCTTTTTATTTTATCACTTATTGTGGCCTTCGGTTGAAGAAGTTACCAGCGGAGGATGCAGGCGTCAAAAAGCTAAATAAGAAACTCGAAAAACTAAATCCTGTTCTGGAAAAATGGGCGAAGGGTATGGCCGGCAAAGAGGAGAGCATTCCTTTTTCGCCTTATATCGATACTCTCAATATGTTCCTGTTGATCGTGCAGGATGAAAAAGATCTTCCGTTGTTATCGACGCCTACGCATCAGCCTTGCTGGATCGACCCGGCGGTCTTTTTCGAACGTTTCGAGCGTTACCGGGAAATGCAGGCCCATCCGGCCAGTTTTGATTTGCAGGTGGCTATCCAGCGACTGGCGTTAGACCAGCCGGAAGAGGCTCTCAAACAGGTGGACGCGCATACGTCAGAATTTTATCATGATCTGTTCACTTATCTTTTCGACCGGAATAAACCGTTGCCTGAAACAATTGAATATCCTGATCTGTGGTTGGCATGTACCATTCCCTGGCCCGGCCGGGAGATGCCCGAAAGGCTTATCGCAGAATACGTCAACAAGCCTACACCGCTATTGACCGGAACTTTCAAATGGGAGGCGTACCGACAAGAGCAAAAAAGGGAGCATTATAACTATAAGGAAGATGTATTAGAGGATGAGGTCTATACCATTCCGCGCTTGCGCTTCTTTTATTCCCATTTTCCAATGAATAGATTGGAGAATAAGAGTTTTATCGGGGCTTTTATGTGGACGAATAAGTATTATTCGTATCATTTCAGTTGGGATATATCGCATTTGTTGCGTATGTTCCCGAGTAATCCGGAAACGTTGCTCGCCCGTTTTATCTGTGAATATGCACAGGGGTTCGATAATGATTATGACCATGTGTTGATTCCGATCCTTGAACTATTCCAGCAACTGAACCGGCCGTTACTGCCGATGGGTTGCCTCTATATGGCGTATTGTCTGTTATATCAGGGCAAGACCACCCGGCTCTATGCTGCGGAGACATGGGCTGATCTGACAGCGGCTGACCTTGCCGATCAGCAACTGATCGGGGAGGCATTGGGCAAATTGATCAATAGCGGGTATCCGTTGAAACGGTTGACGGATAATCTGTATGAGACATTCTTGAACCGCAGTGCTGTGCATAACCGGGGATTGGAGAAGCTGGTTGCTGCCTGCCTGGGGCAATTGGATGCAACACCACGCCCGCAGCTAAAAAAGTTGCTGGAGATTTATAAGGAGATGTTGGCGCAGAATCAATCGAGTTCGGCTGGGGTGGAGATTCCTTGTATGGAAGTCTGGGATCAGCAGAATAGTTTGCAGAAGGTGATCAAAGAAATCAGAGGGTTTGGTAAATGACTAGCCTCAAAGTTCAATTATATTAGTTTTCACATACAATGCAACACCTCATTCAATTTATCTTATTACTATCCATGCTAACAGTATCTTCTCCGGGTTTCATTAGCGAACAAAAGAAATACCCCCGGGTACGCACTGCCGTCGCGGAAAAGGAAGTTGTTATCCTATCCAGATTGCAGGAACTAGGTCTGTCATTAGATAATTTCCATATTCTTATCACCGCCTACAAAGCAGAAGGAAAACTCACCATCCATGCCAAAAAGAAAGGAGAAACAGTTTACTCCCCTCTTATCACCTATCCCATCTGCGCCTCTTCCGGCTCTTTAGGCCCCAAACGACGACAAGGTGATAACCAGATCCCCGAAGGTTTCTATCATATTGACCGTTTCAATCCATCCAGTAATTTCTATCTGTCTCTGGGCATCAACTACCCCAATGAAAGCGATAAAAAGAAAAGTACAGCCACGCACTTAGGCGGCGATATTTTTATACATGGAGATTGTGTCACGATCGGTTGTTTGCCCATGACTGACGATAAGATCAAAGAGATCTATCTCTATGCTATCCATGCTCGCAATAATGGTCAGATGAGTATTCCAGTTTATATTTTTCCGTTTGATATGACAGAGAATAATCATGTCAGTTATACCCAACATTACAGGAATGATCCGGAATTAATCGCTTTTTGGGAGAATCTTCGCAAGGGATACCTCCGGTTTAAAAAAGATAGAAAAGAGATCCTCGTCAGAGTATCGGAGAAAGGCGACTATACCTTTTAATTCTTACTTTTCTTTTTTGTTTTTGATACCGTAGAACAACTTTAGCCGGATGGCTGTTATTTATAGTAAAAAACACAATAGTATGAAAACGCAGGAATTAGCTGAAATATTGATACAAAAAGGATTTGAAGAAGAACAACTGGACAGTGGATGTAACTATACATATAGAAAAGAACATATAAAACTCATTTGTTACATTGAGCCCGGCATTGACGTACAGTTTATTTCTATCTATCGTTGGAACAATAATGATGTGAAAGGAACTTACGATATATCAATCGATAAACTCCGGATCGATTCCGACTCCGTCGCCACCATGTTTCGCAAAACCAAAGGGAATTTACCTCAAAGGATTGGAGAAAAAGTAGATACTCATGAAGAAGTAGAAAAAGTATTTAAAGAAATATTCGGATAAAGAATTGATAAATACTTTCGAATTTACAAGTTATCCTCTTTCTTTTCGATCACAAACCGCCATGGCATATCCTTCCATTCTTCTGCATAATCAATACCAATGCGGGGACTGGTTTTATAATTCGGCTTTTCATCCGAATCCTCAACCCAGAGTCGTTCACCAGTGATAGACTCCCCATAAAAGGTTTTATCGAGGTGAAGGTATTTACCTACCCGGCCAGGTCCATCAATCCCCTCAAGCCCCCGTATCATAATCCCTTGCGGTTGATCTTTGGTTCCGGTTACAATATTCAGTAACCAATGAAGCCCATAGATAAGATATACATAAATATGGCCACCCTCTCCATACATCACCTCACTACGGCCGGTCCTACCTTTGGATGCATGACAAGCCTTATCGTCCTCACCCCGATACACTTCAACATCGGTAATACGAAAACGATGAATATCCCCACTGTCAAAACGACGAACCAAGTATTTCCCCAGCAATTCAGGAGCAACTTCAAGCGCATCACGTTGAAAAAAAGAAAATGGTAGTTTATTGCCCATAATTAAACTTATGATTTTTATAAAAACAGGATAATGTATTCACTTGTTGTCTGAAATATTTACACTTTAGATCTCAGTATTTCATACCACTTTTTAATTATGTATTTTTAGTTAGCTCTAAAAACATCCTTTATAATCTCCAGACAAGTATCCATTTGTTCCTTAGTATGGTTAGAGGACATAGAAAGCCTTAGCCTCGTTCGTTTGTTCGACACCGCAGGATATGTTACTACCCCTGTATATAACCCTCTTTCATGAATCATCTTACTTATTTCTCTTAACCTACGATCATTACCTACAATCACCGGTATTACCTGCGACTCTGTCTTTCCGATATCCAGGCCGGCTTCCTTCAATTTTTCCTGCATGTAGTAAGTATTCTGCCATAATTTTTCTCTTTCACTCTTATCTTTCTGATAGAGTTCTATAACCTTTAAAATCCCGGCAGCCGTATGTGGTGCCATCGCACATGAAAAGACATACGAACGGGCAAAAAGACGTAGATATGTCATTAGCTTTCGATCCCCTACTGCAAAGCCACCTATTGCCCCAAATGATTTACTAAATGTCCCGATAGTAATATCAATCTGATCTTCCAGCCCAAAATGCTCTGCCACTCCCCGTCCATTTTCTCCAAATATCAATGTAGCGTGGGCCTCATCCAACAATATTTTCGCTCCATATTTCTTACATACCGTAACAATCTCCGGCAAGTTCACCAGATCACCGTCCATACTGTATACTCCTTCAATACAGACTATCACACGCTTCGTTTGCAAATTCTTTAAAATCTTTTCCAGATGAGCAGCATTGTTATGACTGAACACTTTTATATCTGCTCCTGCCAATCGTGCACCATCATAGATCGAAGCATGAGAAAGAATATCCAATACTGCCACATCTCCAGGCTTCAGTAAACAGGAGAGCACTCCAAGATTAGCTCCATATCCGGTAGGAAATAACACAGCTTCCTCTTTTTTCTTAAATGCCGCAATCGTCTCTTCCAACTGTTTTGTCAAATCGTAATATCCACTCAAGAGAGGAGCAGATACAGCCCCTGTTCCATATTTTGCTAATGTATCCTGTACTGTTCGGATCACCTCCGGATGATTTGAATATCCTAAATAATTGTAGGAACAAAAGTTGAGAAAATTTCTTTCTGTACCCATATACCGATCATACACATTAAATTCAGCTTCAGGTGCAGAACTGATAGGATTACCGTATACCATATATTTCTTAGCAACTGCATCCTGGTAAAATGCCCAGAAAAAGTCTTTTACTTCAAACAGATCATCACCTTTATATTCAAAAAAATCTACTTGTGTATAGTCATCACAATTGATTGAATTTATATCGCAATCTTTCTTTAATTCCATAATATTTTATGTATTTGTTTCACGTCTGTAATGGTAGTGGATCAATCATGGTGGAACGAAAATCCAAAAGCAGTTCATCATATAAATCTCCAACAGATAAAAACTCTTTCGGTGAATACCCCATCAATAGCTTCATTTCTTTAATAAAGTGAGAACGATCATAATATCCACAGTGTTCAGCTAGTTTTTCCAAAGTTATATTCGGTTGCACTTGTAATATCCGTAATGCCCTTTGAAAGCGGAAAATCCGTAAGTAATCTTTGGGATTCACTCCGATATATTCTGTAAAAATCCGTTTGAATTGCTTATAACTTAGGCATGCTGTTTGAGCCATCACCTGAATATCTCTTTTTCCAAAGTCTATTGAATGTATAACTGTCATTAAGCGTTTCTGATTATAATTATCATACCGACAAATACGCTTTATTAGAAATGTTTCAATCAATTCGACACATTTCTTATTATTTGTTATATCCGTAAGATTTTTTTCCAACTCAACAAGTTGCGGATCACTCAAGGACTCTATATCAATATTCCTGTTATTCAACTCATGCATAGGAAAATTAAAACAAGCCATTGCCCCAACAGACCGAAAAACAACTCCGATAAAATCTACATGTCCCTCATAAACAAAGTCTGTATATATTGTCAATTGCCCATTCAGTGAAGCTCTTGGTTGAATTCCATTATGAGCAGAAGAATAAACAGGATTACCGCGGTGAAAATTAAGCATAACATTTCCTGCAGGAATTAGACGCTGAGAAGCTCTAGCCACATTATCAAACGTCAAAAACCAATACTGCTTCACATAAGGTGCAAGCAATGCGGAAGGCTGTATTATCTGGCACGCATCCATTTTCAATCTGACAAAAATAAAGATATAAATGGATTCGAAGAGTGTAAAAAACGGACATTTTGAGTTTATCTCTTATCTTTGTTGCCCATGGAAACCATCTACAATACATATAAAGTCACTATTGACGAAAATCTTAAGCGTATACAACTGCTAAAGCGTAAAATACATATTCTGGGTACTATCCGCTTATTAATTGTCATAGCTGCTATGATTACTATGGGTATTATGGGTGTTGCCCAATGGATATACTGGCCTCTCGTTACAGTAATCTATGCTATTCCTTTTGTCTTCTTTATGGTATGGCATAATCGTCTTGCTTATCGTCGCTCATACGCAGAAGAAATGATGCAACTATGTGAAGGTGAACTTAAAGCGCTCGACTATGATTTTTCTGCATTTGACGGAGCTCCTGACAAGGCTGATGCTGTCCACTCCTTTAGTTTTGATCTGGATCTGTTTGGCGAACGCTCTTTTTTCCAATCTATCAATCGCACTGTCACTCACGGTGGCCGGGAAAAGTTATCCGGTTGGTTTATAAACCCGCTAACTAATAAAGCAACTATTCTGCAGCGCCAGAAAGCAATTGAAGAGCTTTCATCTCTGACCACTATAAGACAGCATTTCTACGTTACCGGACAACTGAATCCCGGCAATAAAGATGATATCAAGCAATTGCCGGCACTTCTCGGAACATCCGTTGGTCTAAAATACCCTCTTCTGTGGAAGACTCTGATATGGGTAATTCCTATTCTATGGGTAATTCTAATTACCGGATATGCCTTTGGATTGGTGGATATCGCAATACCTGTTATTTTTTTCTTTTTTAGCATGTTCATTGCTAATGCCAAGCGAAAACAAATTAACCGCCTGCATAAGTCCATCGATAAAATAGAAAAGATCATCTCCGTATATTCCCGTCTGATGAAAATCGTGGAAAATCAACCATTCGAATCACCAATGCTTAAAGATATCCAAAAACATCTTCTTGCAAATAATCTCACAGCCTCACAAGCCATCGGACTACTCTCCCGCCATCTGGGAACATTCGACCAACGCGACAATAAAGTGATCATGCTATTAAATATATTCATTCTACGTGATTTCCGTATTCTGTTCAATCTTGAAAACTGGAAAAAAGCGAATGCATGTTATATTAATCAATGGATAGACGCTCTTACAGAGTTTGATGCTTTAGCCTCTTTAGCCGGTTTTGCTTATAATCATCCCGGGTATAGTTATCCTGAGATTGCAGATAACTATTTCATTTTTTCCGGTAAAGGGCTTGGCCATCCATTGATCCATCGTGATATATGTGTACGTAATGATATTTCTATAAAGAAGCATCCTTCTTTTATGATTATTACCGGTGCAAATATGGCAGGGAAAAGTACATACCTTCGCACTGTCGGACTCAATTTTGTTTTGGCTTGTATAGGTTCTCCTGTTTGTGCTAATAGCTTAACTGTTTATCCGGCTAATCTTGTAACCAGCCTGCGTACTTCAGATTCCCTGATCGAAAATGAATCCTACTTCTTTGCTGAGCTAAAACGATTGAAAATGATTATCGACCGACTTCAATCAGGCGAAGAGCTTTTCATTATACTCGATGAAATACTGAAAGGCACCAATTCTATAGATAAGCAAAAGGGATCTCTGGCTCTTGTACGGCAATTTATCACTTATGACACCTGTGGTATAATTGCTACTCATGACCTTGTTCTGGGAACTCTCGAACAGGAATTTCCTGATCTTATCAAAAACTATCGTTTTGAAGCTGATATTACCGACGATAAACTGACCTTCACCTATACTTTACGCGAGGGCATCGCCCAAAACATGAATGCATATTTTCTGATGCAAAAAATGGGAATCACTATGGACTGAGAACTTTAACAAATTGATTTGTCAGCAAATAACTTATTCCCGATTAAAATTGTTACTTTTGCACCCTGATTGGTTACAATTTAATGAACAAAATGTAAAGTTTATGGCAAAAGCAATTAAAGAAGAAGCTCTTCGGTACCATTCCGAAGGAAAGCCGGGAAAGATTGAAGTTATTCCAACAAAACCATATAGTACTCAGGCAGACTTATCATTGGCGTATTCGCCGGGGGTAGCAGAGCCCTGTCTGGAAATTGAAAAAAATCCGTTGGATGCTTATAAATATACCGCTAAAGGAAATCTGGTAGCTGTTATTTCAAATGGTACAGCTGTTCTCGGGCTTGGCGATATCGGAGCGATAGCAGGTAAGCCTGTAATGGAAGGAAAAGGTCTGTTGTTTAAGATATTTGCCGGTATTGATGTTTTTGATATCGAAGTAGACGAAAAAGATCCTGAAAAATTTATACAGGCAGTAAAAGCCATCTCTCCCACTTTTGGAGGGATAAATCTGGAAGATATCAAAGCACCGGAATGTTTCGAGATAGAAACCCGCCTCAAAAAAGAGTTGGATATTCCGGTTATGCACGATGATCAACACGGAACCGCTATTATATCGGGTGCCGGTTTGTTGAATGCACTTGAAATTACCGGTAAGAAAATAGAGGATGTAAAAATTGTTGTAAATGGTGCAGGTGCTGCCTCTATATCATGTACTAAGTTGTATGTTTTATTAGGAGCTAAAAAAGAAAATATAGTTATGTGCGATAGTAAAGGCGTATTGTCTGTCTATCGTAAGGATTTAAATGAATCCAAAAAAGAATTTGCTACTACCCGGGATATTAAAACCCTGGAAGAAGCAGTTGCAGGAGCGGATGTATTCCTCGGATTATCAGTTGCAGATGTATTGACTGGAAAGATGGTTGGTACCATGAATGAGAATCCTATTGTATTTGCTTTGGCAAACCCAAATCCTGAAATTTCTTATAAAGAAGCAATGGCCAGCCGTCCCGATATTATTTTTGCTACCGGCCGTTCCGATTACCCTAATCAGGTAAATAATGTTTTGGGATTCCCTTATATTTTCCGCGGAGCGTTGGACACACATGCCACTGCAATCAACGAAGAGATGAAAGTAGCGGCTGTATATGCTATTGCCGAGCTGGCAAAAGAGCCCGTACCTGACGTTGTAAATGCCGCTTATAAACTCAAGCGTACAACCTTTGGCCGGGATTATATCCTGCCTAAACCCCTTGATCCCCGATTATTAACCAGAGTATCCCTCGCTGTAGCAAAAGCAGCAATCGCTTCGGGTGTAGCACGCAAAACTATTACCGATTGGGATGAATACGCTAATCATCTGCGGGATATGATGGGATATGATAATAAGATGGTACGTTCATTTGCTGATATGGCAAAAGCGAACCCGAAACGGGTCGTATTTGCCGAAGCGAATCATGCAAATATGATTAAAGCCGCAGTGGAAGCAAAAGCAGAAGGTATTTGCTTCCCGATCTTATTAGGTAATGAAGAACGTTTACACAAGATCGCCTCGGAAGAAAACCTGAGCCTCGAAGGTATTGAAATTGTCAACCTGCGTCATGATCGTGAAAATGAACGCCGTTACGAGTTTGCCCGTATCTTCTCGGAAAAGAAAGCGCGTGAAGGGGTAACCTTTGCCGAAGCCTGCGAAATCATGGTAGACCGCAATGCTTTTGGTATGATGATGGTAGCAACCGGACAAGCAGATGCCTTTATTACGGGTGTATATAGCCGTTATTCTGAAATCACCAAAATGGCAGAACAGATCATTGGTATCCGTCCATCTTATAAACACTTCGGTGCCATGAACATTGTTACCAGCAAACGAGGTACATTCTTCATTGCAGATACATTAATAAATCGCCATCCTTCGGCTGAAGTATTGATTGATGTAGCCCGTCTGACACATGATGCCGTGAAATTCTTCGCTCATGATCCTGTGATGGCTATGCTTTCTTATTCCAATTTTGGAGCTGATAAACAAGGTAGCCCGCGTAAAGTACACGAAGCTATTGAGTGCCTTCATAAAGATTATCCTGAAATTATGATCGATGGGGAAATGCAGGTAAATTTTGCACTCGATAAAAAGTTACGCGATGAGACTTATCCATTTAATAAAGTAAAGGGTAAAGATGTAAATACTTTGATATTCCCCAATCTAAGTTCTGCTAATAGCGCTTATAAATTATTACTTGAAATGGGTATTGGCGAGACCATCGGCCCAATCCAGATGGGATTAAATAAGCCTATCCACTTTACAGACGTCGAAAGCTCAACCAGAGATATTCTGAATCTGACCACAGTAGCTGTTGTTGATGCCATTGTACAAGAGCAGATAGAAAAGGGAGAAGCGACGCGATAGGGTATTTTTGATAATTATCTTTAAATTGAGGTATATTTGAAGGTATTCGTCTTGTAGGGGCGGCCCTATGTGGCCGCCCGAATTTGTTGTTTTTATGGGTATTGGGCAGCCACATAGGGCTGCCCCTACATGTTGATATTATCTTCATATATTACAATACTTGAATCTTCTGGCACTACTAGGAGACTAAAATATCCACACACTAGTTTTATTTTTTTACCTTCAGCCTTCAGCCGCCTTTAACAGTCTAATTGCCAGCCCGTATGGCTGAAAGCAACATCCTTCAGGATGCATTCAGAATGGATAACTGCCGGCTTATCGAAAAAAGTCGGCAGCATATTTAAAAAAGCCGGTAGGGTATTTGAAAAAGTCGGTAGCTTTCTGGGATAAGCCGGTAGCTTTTATGTAAAAACCGGTAGCAAAATCAAAATTCCCTGAAGGCAAACTGAATGCAACTTCTTTCAGCCATACGAGCTGGCAATTAGATAGTTAAAGGCAGCTGAAGGCTGAAGGCAAAAAAATAGCATTATGTAGAGAGATATTAGCAGGGTGGAATTTACCACATAAACCCACTAAAAAAACGATTAGATGTCTCTACAAAAACAATTAGATATTTTAAGAAAAAGGATTAGATACTTTTGAAAAAAGATCATTATGTTTTTGAAGGTATATGCTCACTGGGCTGAGATGCTTTATTCACTGAATCGGGTAAGGCTTCTCAGTCGGAGCGCTAACCTTATACGATAAATCGGGTAAGGCTTGACGATTTAAGGGCAGCACGTCTTTTTATTCCGGATAAATACTCTCTACCACTGTTTTTTCTGTTCTCTCGAATACTTCAGGGAAAGGCATATCTTTTACAGGAAAAGGTGTATGAATAGTAAAAACTAATTTATTTCCTAATCCTAAGGGGAAAGAACCCCATTTTGTCATTTTCCAGGAATTATTGATTGTAACCGGAACCATATAAGCTGAGGGTGCATATTTACAAAGAATCTTTAGTCCATTCTCCGCAAATTTACGAGGCTGCCCAGTCCGGCTTCGTGTCCCTTCCGGGAAAATAACAGCCGTGCGTTTATTTGTCTCAATATATTTCCCCAGTTTACTTATTGCGGTTAATGCCTGTTTCGGATCATTTCGCTTGATTACTACCGAACCGCCATGATTCAAATTATAGGATATACTCGGCATACCTTTTGCCAATTCAATCTTACTGATGAATTTCGGATGCACTTTTCGCATAAACCAGATTATTGCCGGAATATCGTACATACTCTGATGATTCGCCGCAATAATCAAAGGAACACCTTCCGGTAAACTATCCAAATTCTCAATCTTATATCGTGTACCTAACACGTATGTGTTTGCTACCAGAAAGAAATTCAGCACATCTACACTTTTCTTATGTGCCTTATAACCAAACAAGTTAAAACATATCCATTGAATCGGATGAAAAATCAATATCGCACTAAAGAATAGCAGATAATAAATAAGAGAGAGTGGTATTGAAATAATCTTTTCCATATATTTCTTTATTCTTTTGACCAGATACGTGTATTCAGATTAAGTTCTTCTACGATTGAGATCATAGAAGTTATAAGGTTATATTCACGACGTAACGTATCCGTATTATTTGCAGGGGCCCACAAGCTGAATTCAAAATGGTTTGTAGAATTATTAATCGCTACAATTACATTTGAATTACAGAAACTAAGCACTATATCCTTATTGAATTTACTGTCTAAAGCAATTATTCGTTCCATCATAGAAGGAGTAAGAAGATAACGAGCCTCTACCTGGTCTGTTGAAAAGACATCAAAACGACGTTCAAATTCAGGGTTTTCCATCTTAACCCGCCCTCTTTTAAGCTTTAAAAAGGAATTGCGCGCCACCACAGTTTGGCCAATAAAGTTCTTATGAAAATCCGCCACAAACAGAAAACCTTTAAAAATGGTCACCCATCTTACGGTTGTTGTTTTCCCATTACTGGTGACTTGTCTCTCCTCTGCATGTACTTCTGCAAAACTAAAAGAGGTTTTATCAATAACACCGCTGATAAGATCTTCACTATGATACCGGTCGGGACTTACAAACAGATTGCTTTCATTAAAAATTCTTTCTCTTATACCCTCTTTGGGCCTATATCTTCCATCCTCTATAAGGACTTCAACCAGGCGGGAGATGATTTCTTTTTTGTAATATTCACACAAAGGTTCTGATTTCACTTTAAATATAGCAATAGCCACTATAAAAATAAAAATAACACCAAACACAAGGACCAAAGCGGAAGAACTAAAATAACAGATAATGATAGTCAGAAGCAAAATAATAGCACCCCATATTAGCGAAGTTTTCATTGCATCATTTTTAACTCTTACCCTTTTTTCTTCCAGTTGTTGTAAAGCAGGATTGAGTTCCTCTATCAATTGATCAAAAGAATGAATCTGTTTCATCCGATTAAGAGTTGTATAAAGTCTTTATATCCGGTACTTCTTTTTCATTTTCCTGAATTCGGAATAATCCTCTTGTTTGAAAACCAAATAATGTAGCGATCATATTCATGGGGAAACTTTGAACACTATTATTATAATCTGTAACGGATGCATTATATGTACGTCGGGCAGCGGCTAATTGTTCTTCTGTTTCATTCAATGAGCGCTGCAATTGCATAAAATTGTCTGATGCTTTCAATTCCGGATAGTTTTCTGCTACAACCATAAAACTTTTCCCTGCTTGGGAGAAAAGTGAGTCAAAATTCTCTTTCTCTGCAGAGGTGAATGCTTCATAATCACGGGAACGTAAACGGGTGATTTCACTAAATAATTCCTGTTCATGAGACGCATATTTTTTTACTGTTTCAACCAGATTTGGGATCAAATCAAAACGCCTCTTTAACATTACATCGATTGTTCCGAATGCATTTTCGACCTGATTCCTTTTGCGAACCAGTGAATTATATCCTATAATTGCAAGAACGATTAGCACTCCCAATAATATCAATAACTTGATTGTTAGCGTCATTTCCATATAAATAATGATTGATCATAAACTAAATGACAAATATATAAATTACAGGAGAATAATTAACAGTTTTTTTTATCTTTGTAGAAGATAGGATGCGCCTCGGCAATTTCAAGTAAGCTTGATTGCGCTCGGCTTTCAATATCTTTGTTGATGTAATCTATAAACCTAATACCTATGAAATGGCGTGATTTTTTCTATTTTTCCAAAGGAGAAAGAAGAGCTTTAGTTGTCTTACTTTGTTTGATATCTGCGGCATGGTTAGCTTTAGTATTGACCGATAATCCTTCCTCTCTTTCAGCCGTAGGAAGTTCAACTTCTAAAAGCATCTTACATCCTATTTGCATTTACCCGCTCGATAGTATATCGCCTGCACCAACCGAAGAGCCTACTATTGCAGTAATTAACAAAAAATCTATTTCTACACCGAAAGCATCCGCCCTGTCAGATAAAAAACCATTTTATCAAACACCCGCACGGGTTGAAAAGTATCCGGTAGGAACTATTGTTGAATTGAATACTGCTGATACAATCATCCTAAAGAAAGTACCCGGCATAGGAAGCGCCTTCTCTAATCGAATCATTAAATATAGAAATCTGCTGGGAGGTTTTTACTCCGTTACCCAGTTAGCAGAAGTATATGGAATAGATGAAGACCGGTATAACTCCTTAAGAGACTGGTTTTGTGTAAACCCCAAATTGATTCGTAAACGACACATAAATCATTTACCTGAGGATTCTATTTCCCGGCATCCTTATATTAGCTACAAACAGGCAAGAGTTATGAAACAATTATGCCGGCAGAAAGGAAAACTGGAAGGATGGGAAAACCTGATCTTATTAGAAGAATTCACTGATTATGATAGAGAAAGGATAAGTCCATATATCTCTTTCGAATAGAACGTTATTTTATGTGACAAGATTAAACAAAATGTATTTGTAACAGGTTTGTAATATCCATGCAATCTGTCTGAAATATGTGTTTTAGATCTTTGCGCTCAAATCAATGAAAGCTATACATGGAAACTTTTTATTTATTTCTTGTCATCTTTATTTTTATTTTGGCAATCTTCGACCTGAATGTCGGGGTGAGCAATGATGCCGCCAACTTCCTAAACTCAGCCATAGGTTCAAAAGCCGCTCCTACTAAAGTAATCATGATTGTTGCAGCATTGGGAATATTTGTAGGTGCTGCCCTCTCTAACGGTATGATGGATGTTGCCCGGCATGGAGTCTTTCAGCCACAATATTTCTATTTTGATGAGATCATGTTTATATTGCTGGCAGTGATGCTCACAGATGTGGTATTGTTGGATGTGTTCAACTCCCTTGGCATGCCAACTTCTACGACAGTTTCTCTTGTTTTTGAACTTATAGGAGCAACTGTTGCTATTTCTTTAATGAAAGTTGCAAATTCGGCAGGTGACTTACAATTCATTGATCTGATCAATACAGATAAGGCTTTCACTATGATATTAGCCATCTTCCTCTCTGTTGCAATTGCTTTCTTTTTCGGCGCCGTTGTACAGTATATTTCCCGCCTACTCTTCACTTTTAATTACCGAAAACCATTAAAATATTTCGGAGGTATTTTTGGTGGTATCGCAACAACAGCTATTATTTATTTTATGCTCATAAAAGGACTTAAAGAAAGTACTTTTATGACAGGAGAACTTAAAGCTCTTATCACAGAGCATACCACGATGGTTTTATGGTTCAGTTTTGTCTTTTTTACTATACTAATGCAGATACTTTGTTGGTTAAAAGTGAATATTTTTAAAGTAGTTGTTCTTCTGGGAACATTTGCTTTAGCATTAGCATTTGCAGGCAATGACCTGGTAAACTTCATTGGTGTTCCACTGGTCGGTTATTCGTCCTATATGGATTTAATGGCACAAGGAGGTACTACAACACCTGAAACCTTCCTGATGAGTTCCCTACTCGGTTCTGCACAAACACCTATTTATTTTCTCATTGGTGCCGGATTTATTATGGTAATTTCCCTGATGACTTCTAAAAAAGCACAGAATGTTGTAAAAACATCTTTAGATCTTTCTCGTCAAACGGAAGGAACTGAGAATTTCGGAACTTCCCCTGTTGCTCGGGTTTTAGTAAGAAAAGCAAGTAATATATCTTCTTCTTTATTAAGTGTGATTCCCTCGAATGCGAAGGACTGGATAAATAGCCGTTTTAATAATGACGAAATCATTCTGGAAAACAAAGCGAGCTTTGACCTGGTACGTGCTTCTGTCAATGTAGTACTATCCGGGCTATTGATAGCTATAGGGACTTCTATGAAATTACCGCTATCAACAACGTATGTTGCTTTTATGGTTGCCATGGGTACTTCATTAGCCGATCGTGCATGGGGACGTGAGAGTGCAGTGTTTCGTATTACCGGTGTAATATCAGTAATCGGCGGTTGGTTTATTACTGCAGGCGCTGCTTTTACTATTGCATTTATCGTAGCATTATTGATCTATTGGGGAGGTATTCCAGCAATGGTTGCAATGGTAGCTCTGGCTGCTTATTCTCTTATTCGTAGCCAGGTAGCTTACCGGAAGAAAATGAAAAAACAAGCTCTAAAGGAACAAGTAAATGAAACGGTTACCAAACTGAGTAATACAACCAATGCGCATGAAGCTTTGGAACTTTTCCGTAAACATAGCCGCGAAGAGAATCAGGAAGTTCTTACTTTCTCCGCAAGTATGCTTGACAGATCAATAAATGCTGTGATCAATGGCGATTTGAAAGAATTGCGAAAAGTACTGAATGATACAGACGAGAAAAGAGTACACCTGAAACAAATCAAACGTGTCGGAACTTTAGGCGTAACACAGATTGAACGCGATATTGCTGTAGATAAAGGGCTTTATTATTATCAGGGTAATGATTTTGCCAGTGAAGTTATATATAGTATTCGCAGGCTTGCCGAACCCGCAAAAGAACATATTGACAATAATTTCAACCCATTAAGTGAAGAAGAAAAAGCGGACCTTATTGATTTTCTTCCTTCCATGATTGCATTTATGCAAAAGGGAGCTTCTATGATAGGCCGTCGCAACTATTCGGATATCATCAACTTTACATCGGAATCGGGACAACTCAAAGACAAACTTATTCAACTTAAACGGTCGGAGCTAAAACGTATCCAACAAAAAGAGGAAGGTAATAGTAGCACTAAAACAAGTCTATTATATTTGACTATCCTGAATGAAATGCAAAATGTGTTACAATTTACCACTAACTTGTTAAAAGTAAGCCGCAAATTCCAGATGGAATAGACTTTTAACATTCTTGATTGGTGATCATTTATGAATATTTCTTTATTTTGTGTGAACCGGAAGACTAGTCTTTCGGTTCTATATCATAAATAATAATTCATAAACATTAAAAAAATAACCTCTATGCAAAAATTCTACTCAATTATTTCATTGTTTTGTCTATTATTGTGTCTCCCCGGATTTATGAGTGCACAAGGTGAATTAGTGCCTGGTGATGGAACAAATGTTATAATCCTAACCTCAAGCACTTATAAAATCGGAAACGATGGATCTTCTTCAAGTTTTAATAGTACGATCAACGGGAACGGCACTACATTAGCCTCTCTTGTTATTACAGCCGGAGTAACCGATCATGCAGTAATTACCCTAAAAAATGTAACTACAGCTAAATTGGATATTGAAGCTGATGCGGAGATAATACTTAACCTACAAGGTGGAAGTGAGACAAATGATCTGGGAGAAATAACTAATAATGGAGATCTTTTTATTAAAGGAGACAAATTTAAGTTCGAGGAAAATGTCACAGCTATTAACAATAGTTTGTTTACTGACTCTACAGCTTCATTGCGCGTTGTTGAAGGCGCAGGAGCCTTAACAATGGGTATTTTAGAAGCAAATAATGAAGAAGGACATTTGAAAGGAATTGCAGTAGCCACGAATGTCTCTGAGGTAACTTTTATCTGGCAACGCCGTGTACAAGCCCTTTATTGGATGGATGTAGATACTGTACTTGTTCCGGGTTCAAAGATTTTCACATGCGACTATTATCCGGAGCGCGCAGGAGAATATCGTTTTCGTGCTATGGTTGAACGTGAAAACAGTATGACATGCCTTATTCATCAAAACACAGCTGAAGTAGAAATCTATCATAACGTAATTTTACCGGAAGTGGAAGGAGCAACAACAGAGCCTAAAGCAGGAACACATAAAGTATTAGATGGCGAAAAGTTTGATTTCTGGCTGAATATTGATCCCGATTATGATCAATCTACCCCAGTTGTAACAACCAGTACGGGAGAGACATTGACATTAAACAATAATGGTAATTATTCCATTAAATCAGTGAATGGTGCAACTACAATTCATATTGATGGCATTAAACCCAATAATCCGACTTCAACTATAGAAGCCAACAAAGGCTTACAGGTATCTGCTTCTACCGGACAAATTGATATCTCAATAGATCAACCCGAAGAAATTAAGATATATTCTGTAATAGGTGTTCTTAAAAAGAATATACAGGTTTCGGCAGGAAGTACTTCTGTTTTAATGCCACGGGGTATTTATATTCTTCAGGCAGGAAAGAAAGTTGTTAAAATAATGGTGCCTTAAAAAAAGGTATTTAGAAACTATAGGAGAAATAGAATCCACCGGTTTGACCGGATATAACAGGGGCGATCACCAGTCGGTTGGTCGCCCTTTTATTTATGTTTCTAGCCAAAGCATCACGGATAGGGAAATATATTAAATAAGAAAGTTCTACCGATAATATACCAAATCCGGCACCAGCTACTACGTCCGCTACCCAATGCCTGTTATGATATAGCCTGGATGCAGCCACAAATGTAGCGATGGCATACCCGGAATAGGCCAAAGCAGGCGAGCTCTCCCTAAATTCTTTATAAGCTATATGCGCTCCTAAAAAAGCATTTGCCGTATGTCCTGAAGGGAAAGAATGCGGATTCCCATCAGGTCGGGTAACCTCAATCCCCCTTTTTAGTCCTTGAACCATTCCTGCATTTAACCCTTCTGCTAACGTAAGCAGAAATACCTGATCGACCCAATTATGTTTCTCTTTCCCCATAAGGTCACAAACAAATACCCAACCAAACATCCCCCATTCCAAATAGTCATCAATTCCTATCTTCTCCGGATCTTTGCCCCGCTTAAATAAATGAAAATCTTTCATACCATCAATTGAATGCCCAATAGCTCCGACGGCAATTAAGGAAGCAGGCAGAATAAGACTTTTCGGCTTAAACTGATAATCAGCAATAGACATCTTTTGTACAGTAGAATCTGTAACATTAACCTCATCTTGCAACGGTTGAGCAAAGGCTAACACAGAAAACATATATAAAAAGACAAGGGAAAAATATAATTTCATAAAGATATGTGCGCTTTTCAACTACAAAGTAAAGAAATAATCCCTAAAGAAGAGGCCTCTTTCTTTCATATTCCTATAATATGATTCCTTTTACAACGAAGAATAATAACTTTTAAACCCACAAATGTTGTTCACGACAATTATCAAGAAGTTTCACGATAATTATCAAGAGATTTCACGACAATTGTCAAGAAGCTTCACGACAATTATCGTGAACAAGATTATAAGGAGAAAAAGTTAATATAGGGTAAGGCTAATCGTCGATTCAGTATAGTACATTGAATAATCACCACAATCAACAGTATATCTTTCGAATATGGATTTGATTTAAGATAATTTATTCATATTTTTACAAAATCACATCCCACTCGCTCATTATCGACAAATTATATATGTTATGAATCCAGAAAAGAATAAGATAATTAAATTTCACTGGAGTTTTTTCTGTGTGATTTTAACCATTGGAATAAATCTGTTATTAATTTTTTTAATGTATAGAATGTTGACTTCTTCCAATCCTTTGGTTGGATTTTTTTTCTCTATTGTCATAATCTTACTTTTTGGCTATATATTCCTTCAATGTCCTGTTTGTATTATTGACTCTGTTGAAGAAATAGAGATTAAGTTAATAGGAAGAACAATAAATGTAAGGAAAAAGGAACTGATAAATATACAAAGAATTGATAGAGATGAACTGAATGATGCCTACAGAGCCTGGGGAAGTGGTGGGTATTTTGGCTTTACCGGAAAATTTAAAAACCCCAGGTTAGGATTATTTTATATGTACGCTACTGAGTTGAATGATCTGCTGTTAATTGAAACGGAAGAAAAAAAATATATTATAAGCTGTTCTGAAAACATAGTTTGCAAATCATAAGCATGAAAAAAATAAAGGTATTTCGATCTCGTATAAGTATATTGGTTGTTGTAATCCTGTTTGTTGTATTCTTGCCAGTATTTATATTCATGTTTCAAGACAAAGAATATCTCGGAATGATAGCACTTGGAGGTATACTATTATTTATAATTTTATCTTTTTTCAGAACACGTTACATTATTTCTGGAGGAGAACTTCTTATAAAAATTTATTTTATTCTATGTGGCAAGGTTAACATTGCAGAAATAATTTCAATAGAGCGTTCCTATAATCCTATTTCATCGGCAGCAGCTTCTCTAAAAAGATTGCAACTTAAATTTAGAAATGGTAGTTTTCTGTCAATTTCCCCTATTCATGAAAATATATTCCTTGAACAATTAAAAAATATCAATCCGAATATTTTCATCAATGTTCTTGAAAAAAAAGAGAAATGGCGTGTTCAAGACTGGGATATTTGACATTAACGTCTTGTCAAGGCCGGAATAAAGATAATACATAAGGCATTATATCAATTTCATACATTATATATAGATTTGCAATATAATCGCTTTACATAACATATTAAAAATTCAATTAGAAGGACACTATGGGATTAGAAAATAATAGTATTTCCGTTCTGTTTCATTGGTGTACCGAGGTGTTGGTTATAACAATCATAACTTTGGTTGTTTTACTTGGAACGGTTATGTTTTTACAAATTTTGATGCCCGAATGGCCCGCCAAGACGATTTGGATGAAATACTTGCTGATGGCTATTGTTCTATGCACTGTTGTTATCGGATCAGCTTGTGCACCTATACGCTTGAAAGCGAATGATGATAAAATAACGATAAGGTTGCTGTTAGGTTCGCGAGAGATTCCGTTGAACGAGGTGACAGAAGTGAGAAAAATTTCGAAGTCCGACATAAGTGGCTCAATACGAACTTTCGGGAGCGGTGGTTTATTTGGTTATTTAGGCCGATTTAAGAATAATAGGTTAGGCAGTTACACTATGTATGCAACAGAGTTGAATAACTTGCTTCTCGTCAGCACACATAACAAGAAATATGTTATCAGTTGTACTAAGTCACAAGATTTTGTTGAATATATAAATTCGCAGTTAAGGGAATAAGGTCTCACATTCTATTTATATACCCTCAATAGAACACCTTGCCTAAAATATCTCTACTTTGATGGGAGTTCACTTTTATATCTCACTTTTTTTGATTTCATTTGTACTAAATTGGTTAAGACCACAACGCCACCGAATGTATAACGAATGAGTGAATTATCCTTAAATAATATAGATACTATATATAGGAAATATGTAAATGACCTCTATTCGTATGCTTTACATCTTGGTTTTGATAGAGAGATTTCAAAAGATGCAATCCATGATGTGTTCTATAAGATATGTTTAGACAAAAGCCGTCTGGATAAAATAACCAATATACGTTTTTATCTTCTGCGGGCTTTAAAGAACCGTTTGCTGGATATTCATAAACAAAAAAGAGATATTTCAGAAATATCGGTGGATACTGTTCAGGAAGAACTTCCTTTTACCATTCATGTTACAATTGAAGATACCATTATCCAATCGGAAGAAGATGAAAAAACACGAATGCGCGTGGAAAGCTTACTTGAATCACTAACCGACCGTCAACGTGAAATTATTTATCTGCGTTACAGTCAGGAATGTGATTATGAAGAAATAGCTCAATTAATGAATATTACGGTTCCAGCTTGTCGCAAACTATCCCATAAGGCTATATCTAAATTGAAAATGTCACCTTATTCTGTTGCTCTTTTATTTTTGTTTTTAAGTTAATTATTGATCAGCCGAAAAGTGGTGGATTACTTCAAAATTGAAAAGTATTTGAATATTCTTTCAACACAGAGTCATAGAGACACAGAGGATTTAAGTTGTTGATTCTTAAATAAAAAAACTCTGTACCTCTGTGACTCTGTGTTGAAAATTTTATCTTCAAATGTAACAAAACTTAAATCAACCACACAAGATTCGGTTCACGTCCTGATTATAAGACCTTAAATTATTTTTTCTGATTATTTTTTCATTTTCTTTCCAAAAGTAGGGTATAAAAAAAAGCTACTGTCGTCTTTATTATTAGTTACACATTTTTAGTTATTAAAACAATTACATCACGTAGTCCTCAGGGATAATCGGTGTTTGATATATATAAAAGGATGAAACAGAATTTCAAGAGATTTTTGGATGATAAAGAATTCATCTCATGGCAACTGACTGAAGATCCCTATCTTCAGGCTCATTGGGAAGAATATATTGATCAACATCCGGAAGAAAAAGAAGATTTTGAGAAAGCCATACAGGAATTCACCAAGATACAATTGAATAAAGAATCTTTATCTGATCAGGAGTTTTCTCAGTTATTGCAGCAGATTCATATATCTGTAACCAGAACACATAAGAAGAAAAGGACTCTTTCCTTTATTAAGTATGCTGCGGCTGCATGTCTGATTGCTTTTGTCAGTATGGCCACTTATCAATACTTTTATTCTGATACCGATGAGCCCCCTTTTCTGACTGATCACCTTATTGTAGGTGAAAACCTGGAAGAAAAAGAAATTTATTTAATAACTGATTCAGAAACAACTTCTTTTTCAAACGATGTGCGCGTTCACATGGACAAAGGTGGTTCTGTTTTAGTTGAAGAGTTGGGAGAAAATGGAAAATCATCTGTTATCGAACCCGCCGCAACTAAAATGAATAAATTGGTAGTTCCATACGGGAAACGCTCAGAATTGCTTCTTGCTGATGGCACCAAAGCATGGGTAAATTCAGGTTCAGTATTGGAGTTTCCTTCTTCTTTCAATGGTAGGAACCGGGAAGTAAATCTTATAGGAGAAGTATTTATAGAAGTGGCAAAAGATTCTGAAAAACCATTTATAGTGAATACAAAGGATCTCCAGGTTATTGCTTATGGCACTCAATTCAATGTCTCTGCATATCAGGACACAACAG
This sequence comes from Tannerellaceae bacterium, assembly GCA_032073245.1. Taxonomy (GTDB): domain Bacteria; phylum Bacteroidota; class Bacteroidia; order Bacteroidales; family Tannerellaceae; genus QVMG01. The sequence continues at coordinate 51,863 of DAMANX010000017.1, read as the reverse complement.
AGCCTTCTGTTGTTCTGGTAGAAGGTAGTGTTGGCGTAAAATCTTCTGTAATCAAAGGGGAAATCAAACTGATCCCAAATGATAAATTAACTCTCTATGGAAATGAGATGGAAAAGATACAGGTTGATATTTCACAATATATAAGCTGGAAAGATGGATATATGATATTAAATAAAACATCTATGACAGATGTATTGACACAGATTGAGCGCTATTATAACCTGACCTTCAATATTCCGGATATTAAAGGCCTGAATTCGATATCCTGTACAGGTAAAATATATTTATCTGATGATCTGGACAATGTGATGGAAACAATATCTTTATTATCTTCTACAAAATACAAAAGAGAAGAAAAAACAATCTATATAAATTATTAAAAGAGAAAAGCCTATGAAATGAGGAGTATGAATAAAAAATCGGACGATACTGCGAATACCGTCCGACTAATGGCATTAATTACTTATAAAGTAACTAATAATAAAAATCAAACAAATATAAGTAACATTATTGTCAACCGAAAGTAAATGTATAATTTTTAATCTAATACAAAAGGAGGCCTCCAGACCTTCCTCAATTAAAAAAATGCGCCTATGAAGAGGATTTAATCGCCAAGAAAAGGAATGATTACTGCGAATATGATTTCCTTTTTCGAAAAAGAATTACTTATAAAGTTACTAATAATTTAAATCAGACTATTTATGAAGTGTCTTTTACTTGAGGTATTACGAATACCTCAAAAGCATAAACATTTATTTAGAAAAATGAAAGCATCTATTTTCCTGCTTTTTTTGGGCATTTGTGTAGCATCCGCTAATACAGTCTTATCTCAGGAAACAACACTCACTATTGATCTTGCCGATATCTCTATAAAAGAGGCTATCCATGAAATTGAGAACAACAGTGAATATGTATTTGTCTTTTCCGATAATATAGGAAAAGAAACAGAAAGAAAAGTGAACGTTAACTTACAGGAAGAATCTATTGAAACGGTTCTTGAAAATATGTTTGCAGGTACTTCGTTGACCTATCGTATTTTAGATAGGCAAGTGGTCATCCTACGGGATAATACAAAAAATGCTACTCCAAACCGTAGAGTTTTAGCCACGAATGGCCCTCAGCAATCACGTATATCTGTTAGTGGTAAAGTTGTCGACTCATACGATGAAGAACTTATCGGAGTGAGTATCAGCGTAAAAGGCACTACCGAAGGAGTCATAACCGATATCGATGGTAATTATTCCATACAGGTTGAATCTGGTAAGACTTTGGTTTTCTCTTATATTGGTTACATCACGCAGGAAATAGTTGTTGGAAGCCAAACAACTATTAATATTAAAATGGTGGAAGATACCCAGAATATAGAAGAAATCGTTGTTGTTGGTTATGGTGTACAAAAGAAAGTTAATCTTACAGGGGCAGTAGCCGCTATTGATGGATCAGAAATTGCAGCCAGACCAAGTGCAAATGCGCTTTCTTCTATGCAGGGATTACTACCAGGGGTTGCAGTTTTACGCAGTGGTGGCCGTCCTGGAGCAGAAATGGGAGACACAAATATTCGTATCCGTGGTTTTTCTTCTGCCGGTGAAGCCAAGGCTCTTGTTTTAATCGATGGTGTAGAGGGTGATATGGCTATGCTTAATCCGGATGATATTGCAAATATATCCGTATTAAAAGATGCTGCCGCCTCTTCTATCTACGGAGCACGCGCTGCTGCAGGAGTTATATTGGTAACAACAAAAAGAGGAACACAGGGACAAAAACCACGCATATCCTATAACGGATCATTTGGTATAAATCTACCTACTTATATGCCGGAACGCGTTTCTGCATGGGATGAACAGACGTTAATTAATATTTCACGTTTGAATAGTAGTGTTGATCCCATAACAGGAGCTCCTACGGGTGCAGCTGAATTAGACCCTGAACGTTCATCGTGGGTAGGCAATCCGAACTACAACTATCGTCCAAACGGCGCACGCTGGGACCTTTTCCAAAGTACAAACTGGATGGAAGAGGGTGTAAAAGATGTAACACTTTCCCATGATCATTCTGTTTCTGTTGGTGGCGGTTCTGAAAAGACGCAATATTATATGTCTGTCGGATATCATAGTAAAGATGGTATTTTGAAATATGGCCCCGATGGTAACGAGCGTACAAATTTACGCTTATCTCTAAATACCGAGTTAAATAAATATTTATCCGTAGATGTTTTGGCCACCTATCAGGGAAATTTTGTTGAGCAAAGTGCGTATGGAAGTGAGGGTATTCTTAATTTGCTTTATTCAAGCCGTGGACGTCAATCTATTTATCAACCGGAAGAAGACGCAAACTATGACATAAATCCTTATAATGGTGACCTACAGGCAAATGCCATAGATATTATGAAAAATGTAGGTTTTGATAAACGCCGTACAGAGTCACTTACAGGAAAAGTTGGAATTCAGGTAAAAAATCTGGTAAAAGGATTAACACTGGATGTGAATGCGTCTCGCAGAGCTATCTATTATAGCCGGGAAGTAAACCGGCGTAGACTTGATTGGCCCGGTAAGGATGGTCAGGGACAACGCCAAACAACTGGTACTAATTATGCCTTGAAAACAAAAAATCATTCCTATCAGGATAAAATTGAGGCATTACTAAATTATGATTATAGAATCAACCAGCATGCTTTCCATGTATTAGCAGGGGCATCTTATGAACAATATAAGAAAGATGAAATGACGGGCCGGGCTAATAACATGCTTTCCAATGACTTCTTTAGTTTCAACTTCTACGACAATTCAGAAGCAACGAATTCTGTTTTATCAGATTTAGTTGAACCATGGAAAATGGCTTCTCTCTTTGGACGTATAAATTATAGTTTTGCCGATCGCTATCTGTTTGAAGCTAATCTGCGTTATGATGGAAGTTCCCGTCTTGACCCGGATAGCCGTTGGGATTTATTTCCCTCTTTCTCTGCCGGCTGGCGTATAAGTGAAGAATCATGGTTTGCATCATTGACAGAATATATAAACAATTTCAAATTACGTGCATCCTGGGGTGAATTAGGTAATAGTTCTGCTCTTAAAGGTTACTTCCCTTATCTGGGATTGATCACCAACAAAGACAACAATAATAATGTGATCAATGTTGTTGGCAATCCTGTTTATTATCAGAAAGATATGGTATCTAAAGATATTTCATGGGAAATTCTGGAGTCTACCAATATAGGAGCTGATTTGGGCTTTTTAAATGGACGGTTAAATGTTACTGCAGACTATTATTGGAAGAAAAATAAAAATATGATGGCTAATATGCAGGTAGGAAATATTATCGGAGTCGGTGTTCCTGCTCAAAATATAGGCCAATTAGATGTATGGGGATGGGAAGTCTCTCTTAACTGGAACGACAAAATAGGAAATGTATCTTATCAAATTAATTTGAATATTGATGATAGTCAAAATGAATTGACAAAATACGAAGGTGCTAGTGTAGTCAAAGAAGGACTGGTAGATCGTTTGGAAGGTTATCCGCTGAATTCAATTTGGGGATATAAAACAGACGGATACTGGAGTAGCCGTCAGGAATACCTTGATTATAAAGCTGCTAACCCAGGTTTTAAGAGCTTTAATGACAATACTGTGACAGGGGGTGATGTTAAATACCTGGCACAAGGCACTCCGGATCATTTATTAGGTCCAGGTGAAGGAAAACCGGGTGATTCAGGTGACCTGGTTTATCTGGGAACAACAAACGGCCGTTACCACTATGGTATCAATCTGAGTGCTCAATGGAAAGGTTTTGACTTCTCTATGTTCTTCCAGGGAGTAGGCAAACGTACATTCCTTATAAACGAAGCTGCCATTATGCCTTTTAGCGGTTCTTATCAAATGCCCTGGACTGTTCACCTGGATTACTGGACACCAGAAAATCCGAATGCATATTTTCCACGCATTATCAATCAACAAAACTACAACTACAAATCCTCTGATAAATGGGCACAAGACGGAGCTTATATACGTTTGAAAAATATTCAGCTAGGTTATACTATACCTGTAACAAAGAATTATATTCAGAACTTAAGGGTATATATTGCAGGAACAGATATTTGGGAACATACGAATGTATTGGATGTCTTTGACCCGGAAGTTGGTAATAATATTAAGAGAGATAATTATTATCCATTCTTCCGCACCTGGACTGCTGGAGTTAATGTAACATTCTAAAAAGATCACGAAAATGAAAAAGATAATTTATATAAGCGCACTTTTATGTGCAATAATGTTATCCGGCTGCGACGATTTATTAGACGTTAAGCCTGGTTCGGAGTTGACTGATGATGGTTTCTGGAAATCGGAAACAGACCTTAAGGGAGCTTGCAACAAGTTATATTATGATCTGAAAGGCTGGAGTCATGATCAGCGTTCCGATGAATTTGTGGGTGGAAGCTCAAACAGTATCAGTAATGGGAACCGGTCAGTACCCACCACTTCGACCGACGATTGGACGGATCCTTATAAATGGATTTTCACGGCGAACAATATCATCGAAAAAGGGGCAGATGCTCCATTAACTGAAAGTATACGTAACCGCTGGAGAGCAGAAGCATTTTTCTTTCGTGCTTATCACTATTTTGGGTTAGTAAAGAAATATGGTGATGTACCATTAGTTGTGAAAACGTTCTCCACCGTATATGATGAAGAATTGAAAATGGGTCGTACCCCTCGTGAAACGGTTATTCAGCAATGTTACCAGGATTTGGAATTTGCTGCTGCTAACCTACCTAAATACACACAATTGCCTACATCTGAATTTGATCGTCGCCGTGCGAGTCGTTCAGCAGCATTAGGAATGATTGTACGCATCGGCCTTTATGAAGGCACTTTCCAGAAATATCATAGTGTAAATGGTGGTTCAAATGCAAATGCTCATTTTGATAAGGCCATTGCTGCTTTTGAATTGTTGCAAGCAGAAGGACATGCTTTATTTGCCGATTTCAACGAGGTATTCTCGTATTTGAATGAAGCCAATAATGTAAACCCTGAAATTGTATTTGGTAAAGCCTATGGAGAAAACGACTTTGCAACAGTAAAAACCGGTCATGTTCATACCCGTGATTCGGAAGGGAAATATGCACTTACCCGAAATGTACTGGATCTATTCTTGTATGCAGATGGATTACCCATCAATAAAACAGCATTAAAGATACCGGTAGAAACATCCTACAACAACATTGCAGGTTTAGATGCAGAAGGTAAACCTTTAGCCGATGGGAAAGGACAACGCGATCCGCGTCTTTTGAAAACTATCTGGACTATCAATGACATATTGGAAAATGATGAGTTCGTCGGATGGGTAAAAACAGGTAAAGGCAAGTACTATCCTTTCGACTCACAACGTCCGAAAGCTTATCCTACTAAAAAGGCATTCTTCGGATCTTTATGGGAAAAGAGTTCCGGAAATAAAGACTTTACGGATAAAATTATCATTCGCTACGCTGAAATGTTGGTTTCCTATGCCGAAGCTCTTTACGAACGTTATGGAAGCATCACCGACGAACAACTCAATGCTACTGTAAATAAGCTTCGTGAACGTGTTGGATTCGAAGTAAACCTTACAAATGCCTTTGTATCACAAAACGGACTTGATATGTTGGAAGAAATTCGCCGGGAACGTACGGTAGAATTAATGACTGAAGGATTCCGTTATGATGATATTATCCGTTGGAAAATTGCAGAGAAAGTACTCCCTACAGACTTAATCGGCCCTATCTGTATTGCAGAAGAGATGCAAAATCCATCATTACATGAAGGTCTTGCTGGTCGGTTAACAGATGCATCCGGTAATGTAAGCGGAAATCATGTGTATGATCAACCAAGTACATACGTAATTGAATTCAAAGGCACACGGTCATTTAACCCTGCAAGGGATTACCTCTATCCTATTCCAACGTTTGAAATCGGACAATCTGATGGTAATATCGTACAGAATCCAGGATGGTAATTATAAGAATTAAATCAGTTAATCTAAAATAACGATCAGATGAAAAAGTTAATATATATGTTTGCAGCAATAACAGTTATGTTTTCTACTGTTAGCTGTGATGATGATGCCTGGACAACAGATCCTGAACTTGAGCATCTTTATTATGTAGGGTTTTATAAAACGGGAGTATTTAGTGATGCACTCAATTATGAGATTGCAGAAAATGGTAATGCACAATGGCGTATAAATACCGGAACATGGAATGTAACCGGAACGGACGGAGTGAGTAGCAATATTCCATTACAATTTCATAGTGAACGAATTCGTTCTTATGATGCAACAACTTTCTTCTGGGTATCGAACGATGCATCCTCTACACTGGTAGCTGGAACAGATTATACGGTTGTAGATGAAAGTGGCAATGCGATTAATCTTACGGATGGAAAATATTCACTTACCTGGCCTAAAGCGCAAAAGGATATTAAAAACGTAAGAATCAAACGTCTGTCAACTGCGACAGGAGTATTAAAGATTAATACGCTGGATCCATCCAAAGGAACTCCTTCCACTACAGAAGATAAATACCGCGAAAGTACGTTGAACAATAAAACCGGAGAATACGAAGTACGAGGATTAACCCATGATTTCAATAAAGTAACGGTTACTTTTAAATAAATATATTTATATTTGCGGCACTAAACAAAAAACAGAACCCCTCTGAAATGGGTGGGTTCTGTTTTCATACAATATCTATTAATAATCTAGTTTCATGAAAAAAAAAACATTCATTCTCTCCACACTTCTTTTTTTTACGCTCAGCGTGTGTGCGCAAACAATATGGAATCCTGCACATCTTCAAGAAGTAAAAACCTCTCTTGATCAACCCGTTTATTCTCTTGCATACGAACAATTATTGAAAGATGCAGACAAGGAACTAAACAAACCGGCTCTTTCTGTAATGATGAAAGATAAAACTCCGGCAAGTGGTAATAAGCACGATTATATGAGTCAGGCTCGTTATTACTGGCCTGATCCGAGTAAACCCGATGGACTGCCTTATATCAATCGTGATGGCGAATCTAACCCGGAATTGGAAAAATTGGACAGGGTGCGTCTCGGTAGCATGGCTAATAGTGTAACAAATCTGGCACTTGCCTGGTATTTTAGCGGGGAAGAAAAATACGCACAAAAGGCTACAGAACTAATACGTGTATGGTTCTTTAATAAAGAAACTAAAATGAATCCCAACTTGAATTATGCTCAAATGATTCCCGGACATAACGAGGGTAAAGGGCGTTGCTATGGGGTAATTGACACTTATTCGTTTGTTGAAATGCTGGATGCAGTACAGTTACTCGAACAATCAAAAGCATTCACCGCAAAAGATAGTAAAAATCTGAAGGCATGGTTTAGTCAATTATTAAACTGGATATTAACGAGTGAGCAGGGTAAAGAAGAATCAAGTCAGAAAAACAATCATAGTGTAGCTTATGATACACAGGTCATTGCTTTTGCAATGTATGTAGGGAATAATCAGGTAGCTGAACAATTGATCAGAGAATTTCCTGCTAAACGCATCTTTACCCAGATAGAACCGGACGGAAGCCAACCTCAGGAACTGAGAAGAACGCTTGCATTTGGCTATTCCCAATATAACCTCAGCCACATGATTGATATCTTTCAGATGGGGCAAAAGATGGGTATCAATATAGATAATGCGACTTCGGAAGATGGCCGTAACTTCTATAAAGCCCTTGATTTTATTAGTCAATATATGGGGAAAGAAGTTACTGACTGGCCTTACCAACAAATCAGCGAATGGGAGTATAAACAAAACGAATTAGGAAAAGATCTCTATAGAACTTATCTGTTAAATCCTTCTCGTACAGATTACCTACAACTATATCGTGAAAACCGAGTTATCAACTGGAAAGACCGATTTAATCTATTATACTTGAAAGCCGATGAAGTAGACAACGCTTTTGCGTTTGTTACAACTCAATTGAATTATGCTTTTCAATGTGTGGAAGAAGCTAAAAAAGAAGCGACAAATAAACGATTGGTAAGCCCACGTACAGTCGAAAAAGACGGAAGCCTCCGCCTTGTTGCCCCACGTGATTGGTGTTCCGGTTTCTTTCCTGGGTCACTATGGCAAACCTTTAATTACACAAATGATAACTACTGGCGTCAGGAAGCAATAAGCTATACCTGGCCTATTGAGGAAATGAAACGTTTTAAAGGAACACATGATCTAGGTTTCATTATTAATAATTCTTTTGGACAAGCTTATCGCCTGACAGGTGAGAGATCTTATAAAGATGTTGTTCTTCAAGCTGCTAAATCTTTGATTTCCCGATATAGCGATAAAGTAAAGTCGATTCGTTCATGGGATCATAGTGGGGATAAATGGCAGTTCCCGGTTATTATCGACAATATGATGAATTTGGAAATGCTTTTCTGGGCTTCGGAAGAGACAGGAGATCCGATATATAGAGAGATAGCCATCACTCATGCTAATACCACAATGAAAAATCATTTCCGTGACGATTATTCCTCTTATCATGTTATCGGCTATAATCCTGAAACAGGTGCTGTAGAGGCTAAACATACACATCAGGGTATTGCTCACGAATCCGTATGGAGTCGCGGTCAAGGATGGGGATTATACGGTTTCACAATGTGCTACCGATTTACAAAAGACCCTGCTTATCTGGAAATGGCTGAAAAGATAGCTCATTTCTTCTTCAGTCAAACCAATATGCCGGAAGACTTGATTGCCTATTGGGATATGAAAGATCCTGCTATCCCCAATGCACCGCGGGATGCTTCTGCTGCCGCAATTATGGCATCTGCCCTCTATGAATTAGCAGAATATACTTCAACAGAAAAAAGTACTTACTATAAAGGATTAGCTGATACAATTGTGCATAACCTTACCACTCATTATCAGGCTGAACCGGGTACGGCACAAGGATTCCTCCTACTCCACTCTACCGGTAATTATCCTAAGAATGATGAAATAGACGCACCTATTTCTTACGCTGACTATTACTATCTGGAAGCTCTATTACGTAAAGCAAGAATCACCAATTATAAGAAAAAATGAAAAAGTTAGCTTTTCTCTTTCTGTTGATTAATAGCTTTATTCTACCTCTTCAGGCGATTGTGGTTCCTTCCAATCAAAAGACCCGCCTGAATACGGGTTGGGAATTTATCCGTCAGGATATGGGAAGTGTATGGGAAGTAATGCGTCCGGCACGTGCCGGACAACCCGAGTCTGTGCCTTTATGGACAAAAGTGGAACTTCCTCATTGTTTCAATGCTGAAGACGCTGTAGATCCGGATCTCAATTATTATCAGGGTGCCGGATGGTATAGAACAAATATTTCTCTGGACAATCCGTATGACAATGGCCGCATCCTCCTCGAATTCGAGGGGGCCGGCCAACGGTCGGAAGTCTATGTATATACTACAAAAGTTGGAGAACACGTTGGAGGTTATGACGGATGGAAAGTGGATATTACCGATGCAGTAAATGCTTTTCGTCAAACGGAAGTTTACCAGAAGCAATTCAACGGAAAGATTCCTGTGGCTGTCCGTTGCGATAATATACGGGATACGGAAACTATACCTTCGGATATGTCTGATTTCAATTTGTATGGTGGCCTCTATCGTTATGTTAATCTGGTATATGTTCCTCAAATATCTTTTGAACGCATCCGTATTGATGCTTCTACAGACGAAAAAGGTAAAAACGGGAACCTGAAAATAGAAACATCTTTTTATCAACCAAAAGATCAATCGGTTCCTTATACACTTTCTATCCTTATCAAAGATCCGAATGGGAAAGAGGTTTTTGTGAATAAGGTGGAAGGTTCTACATATACAAACCAAATTATTATTGATAAAGAACTAAAAAAACCTCTTCTTTGGGATGTAGAAAATCCGCAATTATACACATGCGAACTGAGTCTTGAAGTAAACGGTAAACAATTACAGGCAGTAGAACGTTTTGGCTTCCGTCATTTTGAGTTTGTTGAAAAAGGCCCTTTCCGTCTGAACGGAAGAAGAATTCTCCTCAAAGGAACTCACCGACATGAAGACCATGCAGGATTAGCTGCTGCTCTAACGGAAGAAATCATGATCAAAGAAATGAATCTGATCAAGGATATGGGAGCTAATTTTATACGGTTAGGACATTATCAGCAATCGGATATAGCCCTCCGTCTATGTGATGAGCTAGGCCTTTTGGTATGGGAAGAAATTCCCTGGTGTCGTGGTGGATTAGGAGGTGAAGCATATAAAGAGCAGTCACGCCGAATGCTTACCAATATGATCGAACAACACTATAATCACCCATCAGTGATCCTATGGGGTATGGGGAATGAAAATGATTGGCCAGGCGACTTTAATACATTTGATAAAGATGCTATCCGTGAATTTATGAAAGAATTGCACAATCTGTCTCATAAATTGGATAATAGTCGTTTGACAGCCATTCGTCGATGTGAATTCTGTAAAGATATTATCGATGTCTATTCGCCTACTATCTGGGCTGGTTGGTATAGCCGTGCATTTAGAGATTACCGTGAGATGAGTGAAAGCGGTATTGCCGGAACCAATCGCTTCTTTCATGCCGAATGGGGAGGAGATAGCCATGCACGTCGTCATAATGAAGGAGATTTTGCTGATGTTAGTAATGCTGCTAACAAAGGCGATTGGTCTGAATCCTATATAATCCGTTTGTTCGACTGGCACCTGAAAGAACAGGAAACTATGCCCAATCTAACTGGTTCTGCTTTTTGGACATTCAAAGATTTCTCGACTCCGCTTCGTCCCGAAAACCCTGTTCCTTATGTGAACCAAAAAGGAGTGGTAGAACGGGATCTGACACCGAAAGAAAGTTATTATGTATTCCAATCTTATTGGACCTCAGCACCTATGATTCATATCTATGGGCATACCTGGCCTGTTCGTTGGGGAGAAAAAGGAGAGAAAAAAGAAATCCTTGTATACTCCAATTGTCCAGAAGCTGAACTTTTTGTTAATGGTGTCTCCCAAGGGAAAAAGAAAAGAATCAGTGCTGATTTCCCCGCGGCTGGTTTACATTGGGAAGTAGCTCTTGAGGAAGGTCTAAATACTATACGTGCCGTAGGATACAATAAAAAAGAGCAAATCAGTGATGAGATCACACAGGAATATCAAACAGAAAAATGGGGAAAAGAGGCTAAAATAGAATTAACCTCTACTCCACTTGATAATAATCGTATACTGATCAAAGCACAACTAAAAGATGCGAATGGTATCCGTTGCCTGGATTCTCATCAGTATATTGAATTCAGTGTAGCAGGTGCAGGTAAGCTTTTACAAAATTTGGGCACTTCAGTAGGCTCACGCCGTGTGCAAGCTTACAATGGATGCGCATACATCACCTTAGAAAAACAGGGAAACTGTTCCGTAGCTGTGGCGTCAGAAGAATTGCCTGTTGAAATTCAGAATTTTAATTAAATAGAAACATTTTCCAACCTTAATAAGGCCGTCCGGTTGAAGAGCCATGCTCAGTTGAGTGAGTAAGGCTCCTCAGCCTGGTGAGCATATAGGCTCGCCGGATTGAGCGTATATCCTCAAAAGCATAATCACAATCACTCCCTTCTCCTACTCCTCGGATGATGTTCCAATATCTCTTTACGAAGGAATTCACGATCAATATGGGTATAGATTTCTGTTGTTGTAATTTTTTCATGACCAAGCATTTCCTGAATAGCGCGAAGGTTCGCACCACCCTCTAAAAGATGCGTTGCAAAAGAATGGCGGAAGGTGTGCGGACTTACATTTTTATGGATACCTGCCATTTCTGTTTGTTGTTTGATGACGTGAAATACCATAATGCGGGAAAGCCCGGTTCCTCGACGGCTCAGAAAAAGAATGTCTTCATATCCTTTCTTCACCTTCACCAGATTTCGGTCAAAGAGATAATTCTTTATTTCACGTATAGCTGTTTCGGAAATAGGAACTAATCGCTGCTTTCCTCCTTTTCCTTCTACTTTAATAAATCCTTCTTCAAAGTACACATCCGAATAACGCAAAGCTGTAAGTTCCGACACTCGTAGTCCACAACTATATAAAACTTCTAATATAGCCCGGTTTCGCTGCCCTTCAGGCAAAGAAAGATCTATCGTGTCTAGAATGGAATTAACTTCATTAACGGTCAATACTTCCGGTAGTTTCATTCCGATTTTCGGCGATTCCAGAAGTTCGGTCGGATCTATAGTTGTATATTCTTCCAGTAAAAGAAAGTGGTAGAAAGATTTTATACCTGAAAGTATGCGTGCCTGTGAACGCGGATGAATACCAATATCATGAAGACGAGCCACAAATTGTTGCAGATCTTCATAAGTAATCTCGGTTACTTTCTTATCCTCACCCGCTGCAAAACGAACGAGTTTATCCAGATCAGTCATATAGGCATCTACTGAATTGGCAGATAATGATTTCTCAAGACGCAGATATGTATTATATTTACGGATTATGTCACTCTCACCAGGCATTGTATCTATCTCGTTAGCTGTGTGTCAAATAAAATGTTTACCTTTGCCGCACATTTTTGTATAACATGGCAGTGCAAAGATAGTGAAAGCCGAATGCAGAACCAAACTTGTTTGAGTGTTATGCTGAGGTGTATTCTATCTTATTCAAAGGTAATAAAATACAAGTATATGAAGAGGTTTCAGATCATTAATGGCCCAAATCTTAATCTGCTGGGCAAAAGAGAACCCGATGTTTACGGGACTGTCTCTCTGGAAAACTATCTGAGTGAATTGCGCACCGCCTATCCACAATATGAATTATCCATATTTCAAAGTAACGTGGAAGGTGAACTGATCAATAAAATCCATGAAGTCGGTTTTGATTACGATGGAATTATACTGAACGCGGCAGCTTATACGCATACTTCTATTGCCCTGCATGATGCCATTAAGGCAGTTACTACACCTGTGATAGAGGTACATATTTCCAATGTACATGCCCGTGAATCATTTCGCCATGTTTCCATGATATCTGCAGCATGTAAAGGTGTTATTCTTGGTTTTGGATTGGACTCCTACCGTTTGGCGCTGGAAGCGCTAAGTGAAATTGACAATTGACAGTTGACAATTGACAATTTTAAGAAAGAAGAAGTATAAAATTATAAGGTAAAAAAGATTTATTAATTCATTGTCAATTGTCAACTGTCAATTGTCAATTTATAACGAAGTTATATGTTAAAGCATACAAAGATTGTTGCTACGATTTCTGATCAACGCTGTGAAGTTGATTTTATTGATTCATTGTATAAGGCTGGAATGAATGTGATTCGTTTGAACACAGCTCATTTGCAGGAAGAAGGATTAAGCAAGATTGTAAACAATGCTCGTCAGGTTTCTGACCGTCTTGCTATTTTAATGGATACGAAAGGTCCGGAAGTACGGACCACTTTTCTAAAAGAACCTATTGATTTCAAAACAGGTGATAAAGTAAAGATATCCGGTAATCCGGATGCAGAGACCACTCGTGATCACATTTATGTGTCTTATCGCAATTTTGCGAACGACCTGAACGTAGGGGGAGATGTATTGATTGATGATGGTGACCTGGAGTTTAAAGTAATTGAAAAAAATGGGGATACCCTGACATGCGAAGTTTTGAATGATGCGACATTAGGTAGTCGTAAGAGTGTGAATGTGCCAGGGGTGCGCATCAATCTTCCTTCATTGACAGAGCGTGACCGTAGAAATATAATATGGGCTATTGAAAATGAACTTGATTTTATTGCTCATTCTTTCGTTCGCTCCAAACAGGATGTTTTAGATATTCAACGCATTCTGGACGAACATAATAGTCCAATCAAGATCATTGCTAAAATAGAGAATCAGGAAGGTGTCGATAATATTGACGATATCCTGGATGTTGCTTATGGTATTATGATTGCCCGTGGTGACCTGGGTATAGAAGTTGCTGCAGAAAAAATACCAGGAATCCAACGTGTTTTGATCAAAAAATGTGTGGAGGCAAAAAAACCGGTTATTGTTGCCACACAAATGCTTCATACCATGATCCATAATCCACGCCCAACGCGTGCGGAAGTGACAGATATTGCAAATGCTATATATTACCGGACAGACGCATTAATGCTGAGTGGTGAAACTGCTTATGGCAAATACCCTTTGGAAGCTGTTCAAACAATGACCAAGGTAGCCCGTGAAGCTGAGAAAACTAAAATGGCATCTAATGATATCCGCGTGCCTATCAGTAGTGACCTGGATGTAACATCTTTCCTTGCCAAACAGGCAGTGAAGTCTTCCACTAAACTGCATGTGAAAGCAATTATCACTGATAGCTATTCGGGTCGTACTGCCCGTTATCTGGCGGCATTCCGTGGAACAGCAACGGTATTCGCTATCTGTTATAATCCTCAAGTGATGCGTTCACTAGCGCTTTCTTATGGTGTATGGGCTGTATATCAACCCTGGAACGATAGCCGTCGTGGTTATTTCCATGATGCGCTGAATCAACTGATCAAGAGCGGGCAGATCACACGCAATAATATGGTGGCTTACCTCAGCGGTAGTTTTGGAGAAGGAGGGGGTACTTCTTTCCTTGAAATCAATAATGTTGGCAAAGTACTGGACGCAGGTAGCAAATATGCTTTACCTACTTTTCAGGAAAACGAGCAACCGGCAAAATAAAATAAATGACAGTTGATGAGTATATACTGTCTCATATTGATAAAGAAGGTGAACTTTTAGCCACCCTTAATCGGGACGCACATGTAAACCTGCTTCGTCCACGTATGTTGTCGGGACACTTGCAAGGGCGAATATTGAAAATGTTCTGCCGAATGCTTCGCCCTCAACGGATATTGGAGATAGGTACTTATACCGGATATGCCACTCTCTGTATGGCTGAAGGGCTAGAAGAAGGAGCATTGATCCATACAGTGGAGATCAATGATGAGATGGAAGATTTCATTATGAAATATGTTCCTCAATCTCCGCACAAGGATAAGATTAAGGTTCATTTCGGTGATGCCATGGATATTATTCCGCAGTTAGATGAAATATTTGATATGGTATTTATCGATGCCGATAAAAGATTATATACAGAGTATTACGATGTTATATTTCCTTATGTGAGAAAAGGAGGTCTAATTCTTGCGGATAATACGCTGTGGGATGGAAAGGTTATCATCGAAGATGTTCCCTCATCAGATAAGCAAACGATAGGTATTCTATCATTTAACGAAAAGATCAAACAAGACGAACGAGTTGAAAAGGTTATTCTTCCTCTCCGTGACGGATTGACAATGATATGGAAAAAGTAAAAAAGTAAGATATGGAAAGTAAACGTGTAAGTAGAATAGAGCGTCTCCTGCAAAAGGAGCTGGGAGATATCTTCCAGAAACAGGCACAAGGAATGCATGGAATACTTATCTCGGTAAGTGCAGTTCGTATAAGCCCTGATCTGAGTATTGCAAAGATATACCTAAGTATCTTTCCATCTGATAAATCGGAAGAACTATTGAAAGCAATACGTACGAATACAAAAGCAATTCGTTTTGACCTGGGTCAACGAGTACGAATGCAGTTACGTAAAATTCCGGAACTTTCATTCTTCATTGATGATTCACTGGATTATATTGAGAATATTGATAATCTACTGAAAAAGTAAAGAGACTTGAATCTTTCTTTTTATATTGCCCGTCGCTACCTCTTCTCAAAGAAGTCGCATAATGCCATTAATATCATTTCGATGGTATCGGTATGTGGCGTGGTAATAGCTACAATAGCTTTGGTTTGTGCCCTTTCCGTCTTTAATGGTTTCAATGATCTGGTTGCACTGATGTTTAGTGGACTGGATCCTGAATTGAAGATTACACCCCGTACAGGAAAAGTATTTGATCCCTCCACTACGAATATGCAATCTGTGAAACAGATGAGTGAGATAGCCTGTTTCAGTGAAGTTTTACAAGAAAATGCGTTAATACGTTCCAGTGGACGACAAGTTATCGGAGTTGTTAAAGGTGTAGATAATAATTACAAACAAATGGGCCTTATTGAGGATACATTGATAGATGGTGAATTTGTTTTAAGGGAAGATGTAGTAGATTATGCCACATTGGGAGCAGGGCTAGCTTATGCTTTGGGAACACGTGTCGGATTTGTTTCTCCATTGGAGATTTATGCCCCCAAACGAAATGAACGGGTAAATATGGCAAATCCTGCTGCTTCTTTCGACGTTGAATATGCCTATACTAAAGGGGTGTTCCGCATTAATCAGACAGTTTATGACGATACCTATATGATCGTTCCAATTGAGTTGGCTCGTTCACTTTTTCGATATGAAAAAGAGGTTTCTGCTATTGAATTAAAACTACAGCCTGATACTGATAAAACTAAAATAAAAAAGCAAATCCGGAAAGTGCTTGGGGATGAATTTCTTGTACAAGACCGCTATGAACAGCAAGAAGATTCTTTTAAGATGATGCAGATAGAGAAAGCCATGACTTTTCTTATCCTTTGTTTTGTTCTGGCAATTGCACTATTTAATCTTGTGGGTTCTCTCTCTATGTTAATGAATGAGAAGGAAGAAGATGTGAAAACATTACGTAATATGGGGGCCGATTCACAATTGATCAAAAAAATATTCCTGTATCAGGGATGGATGATTTCAGGATTTGGTGCAATTATTGGAATCTTACTCGGATTAGTTCTTTGTTTTCTTCAGATAAAATATGGGCTAATTAGTTTAGGTCAACAAGCAGGGGCATTTATTATTGATGCTTATCCGGTAAAAGTGGTTGCAAGTGATATCCTGCTTGTCTTTATAACGGTTATTACTATCGGTTTCTTTTCTTCTTGGTATCCTGTTCAATTTCTAAGCAAGAAGTGGTTTAAACAGAAAAACGAATAATTTTTACTCCCCGATATTTATTGAACATAAAAAAGCAGACTCCCGTAGATTTTATTTGTTTTGAATATGTCTACGGGAGTCTGCTTTTTTTTCGTCAATAAATATATCAATTATAATCTTCGCCAAGCTTCAAACGAGCATCGGCTACAAATTGTTTTATTCGTTGTTCATCATCCTTTCGACAAATCAACAAGACATTCCCTGATTCCGCAATAATATGGTCATCCAGCCCTTGTATTACAACCAGACGCTCTGAATCTTCCAAAGAGACAAGATTTCCCGAGCTATTATAAAGCATAGCCTTACCATTCTTAAGAACAACATTCTCGTTTTCATCCTTATCCCCCAGATCATATAACGACCCCCATGTTCCCAAGTCGGCCCAACCGAATTCAACACATAACATATATACATTATCCGCCTTTTCCATAATACCATAGTCTATTGAAATATTCGGACTATAAGGATAATGCTCCTGAATAAAAGCACGCTCATTTTCTGTATTAAAACAATCTAATCCCAAATCAAAACGGGCACTGATGTCAGGAAGGAATTTTTTATAGGCATCCAATATTGTATTCACATTCCACATAAAAAGCCCGGAATTCCAAAAGAACTCACCACTTTCCTGGAATATCTTGGCTAATTCCAAATTTGGCTTTTCGGTAAATGTTTTCACTTTAGAGAATTCTCCTAACATTGTTTCACTACTCTGAATATAACCATATCCGGTTTCCGGTCGGGTAGGTTTGATACCCAAAGTAACCAAAGCATTATTATCACGCACAAAGTCCAATCCTTTTTGAACATCATCCAGAAAAACATCTTCCTTTTGAATTAAATGGTCGGAAGGAGCTACAACAATATTTGCATTTGGATTACATGCACGTATATGATAAGCGGCATACGCAATACAAGGAGCTGTATTCCGACGCGTAGGTTCCAATAAGATTTGTTTATCCTGCAATTCGGGTAATTGTTTTTTTATCAGATCGCCATATCTTTCATTGGTAACAATATAGATATTTTCGGTAGGAATTATCTTATTAAAACGATCAAATGTCATCTGTAACAATGATCTACCTGTACCAAAGAAATCAAGGAATTGCTTAGGGTAGCTCTCTCTGCTGAAAGGCCAGAAGCGACTTCCAATCCCCCCTCCCATAATAACGCAATAATTATCTTTCATATATCAGACTATTAAGATGGCTATACACATGCACTTCTAAACAAACGACATGCACACAAATTTAACGAAATAAATTGAGATTTATTCCTTACCCTTCTAACTAAATGAAAAAAAGCAATGAAAGTTTGTTAGATAAAAAAATATCTCTACCTTTGCAACGCCTTTTTAGGGATTACTTTTCATTAAAAAGGAATATTGAAAAATGCCCAGATGGCGGAATTGGTAGACGCGCTGGTCTCAAACACCAGTGGATTCATTTCCATGCCGGTTCGATCCCGGCTCTGGGTACGCAGAAAATGAAAGCCTAATTGATATTCAGTCAATTAGGCTTTTTCTTTTGAAGATTTGTTCCCAAATTGTTCCCAAGCAGAAATTATGCAAGAGTATCTTTATTGACAGAGTAAACAGAACGATATGAATTAGACTTGATGTGGTTATTGTAGTATGTTACTGATTCACTTGTAACTGAAACAGAGAGAATCTGTATCCCATAGCTTTCTGACAATAAAATGGCATATTTAGGCGAGATTGGATAATAAAAAATAGTTCCTCTATATTCTTCCTCCATACTCTTTGGTTGAATTAGATTTATAATGGGCTGATCTCCTGTAATAAATTCCTTGTCTGTATTGTTTTTTAAAATAGTAATCATCCAACGGTCTGTAAACATAGTATAACTGAGCCGAAATGCTATTGCAATACTTATTATATTATACACATTGTGAAAATGCGCTTGAATTGCAGATAGTGTGTTTGTTTTTGCCTTTTCTGTTCGATTGTATTGTAAAGACAAAAACAACAGAAATTTCAATGATTGTTCAGGAACCATATAGAAATCAGCTTTCCCATCTCGAAGTTCTTTCAGACATGGCACTGCCATCCCTTCAATATGAGCATAGAAATTCTCAAACGCATTGTTTATATGGATGTCTTCTTCTTCCGTAAAAGCATCTCTATTTTCCCTGATTCGTTGATTTTCACAGATATTATATATTGAAGCCATATAGTCCATTAACTCTCTAAAATTCTCTCTGCAAGACTCATCCATCAAACCCACAAAGTATTCAATTAGTTTATATTCCTTCTTTGAGATAGGCTTTAGTCTGTAGAAATCACGAATATTCGCTACATTATCCAATGCAGTAAGAAAAACTCTTCCACCTTGTTTACACCAAACTTGATTGTTAACTGCCCATGCATTTAGATATAAACGAGGGACGAAATGTTGTTTTCGCTTCTTATCCATTTTTATCTATTAACTCCATCATCTCTTCCGTCATTACCAACGCCTTAATAATCCGTTGATAGTGCATAATGTCATCATAAGTTAGTGTGCGACCTTGACGATCTTTAAGCCATTTTTGCGCGGGTTAATAACCGCCGATATAAAATTGCCATGCTGCTAGGGGTACATTGTCAAAATACTGCTGATCATTTATCCATACCCGACCCTGTTGTCCATCGGGAAGCAACTCCCAGCGTGGTTTACCAACGGTATTATCTCCGGCAACAGGATATTGCGTAATGAGTTTAGATAGATCAGGATGCTCCATCAAATGAACCTTACGAAGTTCGCCACCGATGGCAACAAGGCGATGAAACGTTTCTGTATCTTGTGGATATGGTACACGAGGGAAGTCGGTTTTCAAAAATTCCTTATATTTTTCGCGGTATGTGGGGCTATGGAGTACTGCGTAGATATAATCGAGTAAGTCTATCGGAGCAAATTTGTCAGCATCGCCACTTTTCTCCGCTTCAAAATCCATCCCGATACCTTCCGCGATTTTCTCTACGATTTTCGGAGTAAGGTTGGGGGTGCGATTGTTGCTATACAAATCTTCCTGTATTATGTATAGCGGAAATAAATAGCAATTATCGAGAGTAGACAAGATGCTTTTATCTACATATTTTCTTGATATATATATATTTTACTTACAGAATCATTTCTCACACCTTTCAAACATAATAGGCCATAATTACTACCACTATCAAAGTTTCTCATTATGTTGCTTCTTGCTCTGGCCAAGTTATCAACATCATACTCTATATATCTATCATCAAAAATCCGATATGAATATCTCTTCACTTTATCTGTATTCCCATTAAAATCAGAAAAGTTGAACTGGACATACTGCTTATCATCCCCGCTTGTTATACCCATAGTGTTTTCTGGCATCAACTCAGTAAGTTTAAATCCTTTGTCGTATTCTTCTTTGTTGATGTAGTTTTTGGGGACAAAAAAGTATTCAGGAGAAGATGGGGACAACTTTGTCCAGTTTATAGAGTGAAAGCTATTGTCAGTCAAGTAATCGTATTTCGCCTGTCGTTTGCCATATAAGTCATAGTGATAAACATCCGCAAGTGAGGCTTTCGTCTTATTCTTTGTTTTAATGAAGATATTGATTGATACACCTTGCATAATATCAAACACGTTTTCATCTTTACTTCCATCAGGCGCAACTTCTTTCTTTTTGCTGTTACCATGCAGGTCAATGATATAAATCTTATCGAAACTCTTCATCAAATTCCAACGCATCCCACGGAATGTAGGATTGTCTATGAAACTGTGGTTGTTGATATAGGCAAGAACGCCCTCTTGATTCTTATCGACAAAATGTTGTCCCAGTCTGATAAATTTGGCATAATCATCATTGATCCATTTGGAGTTACGCTCTTGTAATCGCATATTGGTATCCGGCTCACGTTTATAATCGTCCATCAGGCGCATGATCCATTCGCTCTTATTCGAGCTTTCTCCACTATACGGCGGATTGCCCAGCACGACCATCACCGGCGTATTTCGCTTAATCTCATTGGCACCATTAGCTTCACGAGCCAAAAATTGGGAAAAAAGAGTTCCAGTGTCTTTATGATGTTCTTCCAATGAGTTTGTCAGGAATACACGCAAACGTTTATTGTCAATCGCTTTGTATCCTGTTTCAGTGAGCAGCCAATCCAATTTTAGGTGCGCCATGGTGTAGGAAGCCATCAGTAACTCAAAGCCATTGAGACGTGGCAGCAAATGTTCCTCTACATAACCCTGCCACATGCCGGCTTGACCTTGGAATTTATCATATATCTGGCTTACCACTTCCGCCAGAAAAGTACCTGTACCCGTGGCAGGATCGAGTATTTGTACTTTATGTAATTCTACTTGTTCTTTCTTTTTGTGATCAGCATAGCGTTTATCGAGACTTTGATCTACAGCGCGCTCCACCTTTATCTTCGAAGTATCGGCAAGTCCCATTGGCAAATGAAACTCTGATTGTAAAATATCATCTACAGCCCGTACTATAAAATTCACCACAGCTTGCGGTGTATACCAAACGCCCCGGCTTTTCCTTAATTTGGGATCGTAAGCCGAAAGAAAGTTCTCGTAAAAATGAATCATCGGATCGGTTTGCTGTGTCCGCTTTCCAAATCCTTTCATAACGGCCTGAATATCCGTTGCACGAAATGTCTCGGCCAAGTCGTCTACTATCCAACTGATCCGCTCATCGAGATCATATCCGGCTACATTTTGAAATAACTGCCGGAGAAATGGATTAGTTTTGGGGATCAATGTTGCTGCTTCATGGCGGGAAAAGGTATCGGGAGTAGAATCGTGCATCCGCGCGGCAAACATCCCGTATGCAATCGTCTGTGCATATACATCCGCAAACTCTTTGGGAGTAATGTCGTGAATCAATACCTCTTTAAAGGCATTCATCTGCCCTTCTAAATTGCCGTCTGCATCTCCTTGCGTAAAAGATTTTTCAATCACATCAGCCAATAGCCGCGCCTTGCCTGCCATTATCTCAGCCAATTTAGCTGAAGAGATTATGCGTTGTGGTTTCGCATCACCAAAACGAGTTATCAGGATGGTGAACTTATCGAAGTTCTCTTGTATAGGAACAATTTTTTCACCTTTAAGCTCTGCAATACGGATACTTTCAACAAACTCACCTTTCTCATACAATAAAAAGTCAAGGTAGTCGGTGAACAGGATATTATCTAACGAATTTTTATACCGAGTGAATTGCTCTTTATTCTTGTTGCGACCGGCAAGGTCGGAGTCATTGATGTCTTTTGCTTCAATAAATGCTACCGGGATATTATCCGTCTTACGTTGCAGAATATAGTCGGGGGCTCCGCAGGCTTGTCGCGCCGGTTCGTTCAGCACAATAAGATTTGGCAACATTGCTGCCAGATGCTGTTGTAAAGCGGGGCGATAAGTGTGTTCACGAGCAATGCCGGATTGGAACTGCTTCTGTAGCTCTTCAATATATTGCTTAATAGTCATTTCTAATTATTTTACAGTGCATACAAATTTAGTGAATATTAGGCAAATAGGAACAACAATGTTGAAGAACCTTTGTTTTTAGCGACTTATGATACTTTGTGTGTTACAAATGGAGATTTTTTTTTGTATTCTTCCTGCATCTTCAAGGTTTATTACATTTATAGATCTATTATCTATTCCAAATGGGGTGTTCGACTAATAGAATTTCGTTACCTTTGAACATGGTGAGTATGTTGGTGGTACAACATTACAACACTTTGTAGAATTGTATAATAAGATTAATCGTATGATTTGTAAGTTACAAGACCCCGAAATAATAGAACGCAATCCTTTTCAGAATTGTAAATTAGGACGTGAAAAGTATGCTAGAGTATTAACACAGATAGTTTCTTCTTACACAAATGGTTGTGTGCTGGCTATCAATGGGGAATGGGGAAGTGGAAAAACAACATTTGTAAAAATGTGGCGGCAATACTTGAATAAAGAGAATTTCAAAACGCTATACTTCAATGTGTGGGAACACGATTTTGTTTCAGACCCTTTAGTCGGCTTAATAGGGGAGTTGCAAGAATTAGAACTCAAAGAGAATGTTAAAAGCAAGTTAGCGACCGTTATTGCTACTGGTGGAAAGATTTTCACCAGTATCGTTTCTGCCGCAACTACTACCGCAGTAAAAAAGTATTTGGGTGATGAGATAGGTACTGCTCTTAAAGCCGGAATAGATACATCTTCTGATTTATTAAAGAAAGAATTAGATGCTTATAAAGAACAATGCAATTCAATAAAAGAATTTCGCAATGCGCTTATCGATCTTATAGATTCTTGTAATGAAGGAAAGCCCTTAATATTTATGGTGGATGAATTGGATAGATGCAATCCTGCTTATGCAGTAAAAGTCCTCGAAAGGATCAAACACCTTTTCTCTATCCCCAATATTATATTTGTATTATCGATCGACAAGAAACAGCTATGCAGCTCCGTTCGAGGATACTACGGCAGTGACTCTATCAATGCGGAAGAATATCTCAAACGCTTTATAGATATAGAATATGCCTTGCCGGAGCCAGATATAGACAAATTTTGCGCCTATCTTTTTGATGTGTATGACTTTGATGCTTTTTTCGAAAACCCTCAACGTGCATCTAATTTTAGAGATAGAGAAGAGGGAGATAGTTTTATGAAAATGTCTAAAATTATATTTGCACAGATGCATCTTAATTTAAGACAAATGGAAAAAATATATGCGCATATTCGCCTAACGCTACAAACAATTCAAACAAACAGCTATTCTCAACCCGGTATGATTTTGCTTTTGAAATACTTCCGCATATCCTACCCCGATTTTTATCATTCTTTACTTAAGAAAGAAATAACTATACAAGAAATTGTTCAATTTTTAGAGGAAAAGTTGCCCGCTAAACTTCTTTCCTCGTCAGACTTATACAATATGAATTCTCGTTATGTTATATTCGAAATCGCAAAGCTTTTGTCTTGTTATTCGTTCGATGATAGAGGATACAAAACCCATGACCTTCTAACCAAAGACGCAGAACCAGTATTAACATTTAAGTTGAATGTAATAAATAAAGACCTTCTATTGGATGCAGTAAAACATTATGAAGAAAGAGGGGCGATAATAGGTGGTATATTTGACCTGAGTATAATAATTCAACGCATTGAGTTATTATTTGAGCTTCAAGAACCTACACAAGTATGAGCAAGACTGCAAAATACAGTCTTGCTATTTTACTATGAGCTATTAGCATGACAGAAAAGAATTAGTGGCTATTTTGCTTCAAATTCTCTGCTTCGCGCCTTAGCCGTTCGGCTTCTTGCTCTTTCAACCTCGCTTGCTCCAAACGTTTGGCTTCTTCAAACACGGCTTTCTCATATTGCTCTACTTGTCTACGGATAATCTTCACGCTATCTCTATTGTAATGGAAGGCATTCTCTAAACTCTCTATATCGTTTGGCGTTGCTGCTCCCTGCATATTAACATAACGATATTTCAGATCGTTGTCTTTGCAAATAGCAATTTCCTCTCGCTGGTAGTAAATCACAAACATACACACAAGCAAAGCAACACCCATACCGATTACACTAAAGAAAATTTTGTTTGAAGCAATGCTGAATGTATGGTGGCACTCTGTCTTTGCTGGCTTGCGAACCTCTTCGATTGTTTCTTGTAGCTTACCTGTTAGATCATTTATGAAGGATAAGTCCGGCAACTCTATTTCGGGTTGAACAACGGTAGGGGTATTATCGTTCCCCTTTTTAATCAACTTCTTGATCTCTTCAAAAAGCGTGTATACTTCGTTTATCTCTATATTTCTCATACTCTTATAATTTAACTGGATAATAATCTTATATTTGTCGTCCGAACCTTCGTTTCGGTTTCTTCTTTAATCGTTGCTGGCGAAGATATTCGGCTTCATTCTCATCGTATCCGCTTCCGGGCTGAATATCGAACAGCCCACCCAAAGCAGAACCGACTGATCCAATTGTTGAAGCGACGGCATTACTGGTAGAATGGAATTGTTCCTGACTTTGACTTACCAACTGGTTACGAGCGTTTTGCTCCAACTGATAATCAATCTTTGAGTAGCTAAACATCTTATCCACTTTGGAGCCATTGAACAAATAACCATTCTTCTCAAACCGGACTCCCTGTACATCATCGGAATTACCTTTAGTTTTAAACTCAACCTTTATCCCTGCCTTTTGCAATTCATTGGTTAACTGTTGCCAGTTCTTACATTTCGGCACCAATGTTTTAAGAGAATTATATATCTCGTATTTGGTTTTATCCGGCTCTTTCAAACGGTGTTCTTTTACGTTCTCTTTGCCGGTGGCGAAGTATAAACCATATTTCTCAGTCAGTTCCTTGCAGATCTTCTCGCTTCGGAATCGGTCATTGCTATCTGTAATCGTCTTGCCGTTATTATCCACCCGATTATAAACCAAATGGATATGTGGATGCTCCTTGTCGAAGTGCCTTGCAATGATATACTGTGTGTTCACTATACCCATTTGTTTCATATAGTCATGAGCAATCCGTCCCATCAATTGATTGGATAGCTTATCTTTGTCCTGTGCAGAAAAGTCTAACGAGATATGACAAACCGGTTTTGCCACACGGCTATTCAAGCTCGCTTGGGTTACGAAACTCTGGACGATGGACGCTTTGCTTTTCATGCGAAGTCCGTCAAAATCGACAATCTCCATATTCTTCTGCTTGTCAAGGATATAATTGACTACCCCCTTGAACGCTTTACCTTTTACTATTTTTGCCATCATCTTCAATCATTTCAATTACGTTATCAATCTTATCTGCCAGATAGAGGTATTCACTTCTTGTATTGATATATCCTTCGGCGTTTGCTCTTCTGGCAATCTGATTGAGGTTATTCCCCATGCCTGATAGCTTTCGGATATAATCGTTCAGTTCAGGTGTTAACCGGGGACAAATTTTACTTCCGGCTATACACTGACGAATGAAATCACTTCGGCTAATTCCTGCCGATTTGGCTTTCGTCTTTAGCGAAAAGTACTCGCGAGAATCCATCTTAAGGCTGACCATATAGGTGCGCTTCTCGCCTAATCCTTTGATGGGGCGACCACCTATTTTTCTCGGTTTTTTATCTTCCATTTTGAATTTCTATTTTACTATTAGACCAGCGGGATTTCCTCCCATTTTGGGGAGCAAGTGGCGTTTTGGTATGACCAAAACATAAACTTGCTCCGCTAAAAAACGCAGATTTTCCATTAGAGTCTAAATCCGGTCTTCTTACGAGGATTTACCCTGTTCTTTGAAGAATTGTCAAGTACTAACCCAAATTCTTCCATTAGTGTTTTCAAGGCAGGATTACGTTTAATCATGTCTTGAAGAATTGCCGTAGGCTGTTTCGCCTCAAGTAGAAAATCGGCGATATCGTACCCCTCTTTCCGTTGCTCCGGCGTTGCTCGTTTTTCCAAGAAATCGAAAATTTCGACCTCTATGTTTAGGCTCTTCATCTTGTTTGCTTTCACTTGCCAATCCTCCCATGCTCCCAGATCCGGAAATAGAATTGTCTTTCTACCTTTAAGAATCTGCAAGCTCTCATCATTGAAACAACCATGCTTCCCACCGGTAGCGATCCATTGAAATTGGGGCATATAGAAAGAAGAGATTAAAGCGGTCTTTTCACTTTCTACAATCGCTACCGGCAGATTGGATTGGCTGGCGAGCAGATGTTCGCCAAAGAAACATTGTTTTAGATTGAAGTTTTCTTGCTTCAGGAGCGAGTGTACCCATGTGATATGATTATATGGATATTTAACTCGCTTTCCGTTTTCTGGATCGTATAACATTACTTTTCCTGTGCGTACTCTTCCGGCAATATCCATTTGCCAGAAAACCGTTGCTCCATCCCAATGCTTGGCAGAACCAACCTTGTATTTCACCATCAACTTTGTCGTTTCATCTTCTCCCAACTGAGAGGATAGATATTGGAACAGCTTGTTTTGCTGATAATGACCAAGCGAGGATGCCACTAAGTTGCTATCGATAAAGCTTGGTTCTTTTTCTTTCATGGGAGGGTCGTTTTTGGATATTGTAGGTTGATAATCAATAAACTTCTCTCGTTTATCTGGATTCTCCTCAAAATATTGCTTAGGAGTGAAGTGGTACCCACATTTTTCTTCCCGGTCGCATCTGCCCACATGATTTGGAAACGAAACTTTATTTTCGGTATCGATGTAGCGAGAAAAACACTTCTTTTGTTCACAAGCCGGGCAGGTGTGCCGTGTTGCGATTCCTTTATAGGGTTCTAATATATATCTATAGTTCATTATGTTTTTTACATTTTGTGCATTCTCCGCATTTTTCGAAAGATAGAACTGTAAATCAATGCTTTACTCTCTTTGAAATGTGTGTGTCGGTTTACACAACCTCGCACTTTAAGTATGGTAAAAGCATGAAAAAGCGGAAAAGTGGATTATTTTGCGAATTATTATATACCTGAATGTCTTTGATTTAGAATCAAAAGTGTAGAGAATGCGGAAAATGCGCTAAAGCAATTTCCGGTATCGTCCATGTTTGTAGTTATCAAGCAAGCCATCCTTAAAATCACTAAGCATACGTTTGAAGCTATCTGCTGATATGGAAAACAGGGAAGCGACATGTATTCCTTCTGCTGTAGAGAAGTCTGACGGAAGTGCATTATACAATCGTTGTTTGTCGGAGGGAAACTGCTCCAAAGTTGTAGAAGAGGCAATAATTTGTTGAACCTTACGTGCGGTCTTCTTATAATAACCAACCAACTCGATAGCCCCTTCTACGCTGACTAAATCAATAGAATCTTTAGAGGATTCTCCACAGAGCCAGCGAGCAACTTGCAAGATCAGGCAGAAGCGAATGGCATATATTTCCAACTTACTGTAAATACCCATCAACGTCTCGTTGATTTCTCGATTACATTGATCCGTATTCTCTCGTTGCCAGTCGTAAAGTCGCTTCCTGGCATCTTTTTGAAAATATAACTCAACAGGAATTATATCGCCATTGTCATCGGTGAGGTATTCCTGATTGATAAGTTTCTGCATCAGGTTATTCCAAGTAGGGATTACATGCCGAGATAACTGGTGATCACTCCAATACTGCTTTTCTAAATTGTTTGGCAACACAAATAGAATGCGGTCTAAAAAACCGTTTTGATTACGTTCGCCTTTTGCCATCTCTCTCAATACTCCATGCTGAATGGTGCCGATTACGCCAATGAAGGAGTTTTTGACTGATACAGAGTTTTTGGATCCACGTCGATCCAAAATTATCGGCTTGCCATTGTAAAGAGAGAGCCAGAACTGTTCTTCAGAACCCTTTGTGTAGCGATTGAAGTTCTTAAACCAAGAAGCTAACTCATCGGTGTATAGGCAAATACCTCGTTTGTTGTTCTCATGGATAAAGGCAAGGCTTTCAGGAGTAATATCTGAAACAACAAATTTTTTCAGAACGGGCTCGTTTGGCAGTTCGCTAATTCCTTGCTCCTCACGCTCTTTCCGACTGAGATAAAGAAGCTGTTCGTATTCCTTAATCTCTTTCTTAAACGTAACCGCATTCTTCGCGTCATGCTCAAACAAAGGATGAAAAGCAAAGCTAAGTGGATGGCTTTTGTTTACTCCCGGACGACCAATCAGGGCGATATAAAGAATCGCTCGTTCTGACCAGCCTTCCTTTAACTTGGCAACATGCGTATTCCCAATTCCAACTGATAGTACAAAACAGAGTGATGCTGCAATGTAATCAATGGGATAGTTGAGACATTCTCCTGTCGCATAGATAATATCCTGAATCTGATGTGGAAATACTTGAACCGGATAATCTGATCCGTACATCTTTCCTTTACAATGTAGAGCTTCGTGGATGATACCCTCTGCTGTAATTTTATTGGTTTCCATCACTTGCCCTCTCTTTCTCCGAGAATTTTCCGAATATCAGACATTCTATATCTGACCTTATTCCCGATTTTGATAGTTTTCAAGTAATTCTTTTTGTTCCAATGCCACAAGGTAGCATCACATACACCGCAAATTTCCTTTACCTCTTCTTTGGTAAGGTATTTTTCCTTTCGAGCTTCAGCGATCTCCAAAGAGAGCTCATTCTTTGCTCGGTTGATTAAATCGTTGGAGAAGTTAAGCAGGTCTTCTCCGGTTACTTCCAGTTTGATACTGGCATGCTCATTCTGAATAATGGATAATATATTCTTCATTTTATGTCAGCCTACCGAGGTTGAAACTTTCTTTTCCGGCAGGATTACAAAAAGAAAGCCGCTACCCGACTAATGGATAGCAGCCACAAAAATATATGAAATAAAATCTGATTATCAATGATTTAAGGATCGTTAAATTCGCGCAATGGCGGAACGAATTAAACGAATTTATTTGGATAGAATATCTTTTATCTCGTCAATGTAAGTACGGTTCTCTTTTAGGTCTTTCACTCTTATTCCTCCTACGAGGTCGGTAAGTTCTTTATATGCCTTTTGTATTCCTCTTTCGGGGATGATATGAATGTTTTTGTCTTGATACTGTTTGTGCAAGGCGTCTCTAAATGCTTTTATACCACCAGGCTTTGAGAATTGTAGTTCTTCTAATGCGATTTTCAGACAAGCAATATCCCGCTGGCTATGGCTATTCCGAAGAAAGTCTTCGATGGCTTGGATCAAGTATTCTGGCAGTATTTGAGTATCGGGTCTCCTTCCTGCTGTTTTCTTTTCAGCGAAAGCATCATCCATTGCCCAATCCATGACATTTTCACTTTCTGCCAGCTTCATCAATTCTCGATGCTCTTCCCAATCTGCCTTTGTTCGCAGCCCTAAACTAATGGATCGAGCTATGAGTAATTTGATAACAGGTAAAATGACAATTTTTTCGGCAAAGGTCGTCTCTGGATTACGCCGTATCTCTTCGCCACGTTCCACCATCCGTTCAAAGCTCTTTCCAAAGTAAAGCCATGAAAGCATTGCCGGCAGAATAGATTCTGGAGATGTTTTCTCAAACTCGTTTACCAAGGACTCTGCAAGATTGTTTTCAGAAAAGAGGGTTTCTATATCAGAAATATCTTCTGTTGATGCCTGATTAACTCTTTTTCGAATGATCTTCTGATACTTCGGCACCAAAGAGAAAGCCTTTGTAAGAATTTGCTGGTAACCGGCATTATCTTTTCGGTTCATCTCTTCCTCAAAGCAATCGTACTCTTCCGGATGAGAATCCATCCAGTCTTTTATCTGCTGCTTGAAGTTATCAAAATCTTGTTGGCTCATTTCCTCAATTATAATTTCTAATAACCTTCAACATCTTCTCTTTTCTTTCCAATGTTCCAATTATTCTCATCAAGTTGTTTTATTTCGAGTCTAATTTTCTCTATATCTTCTTCCAGCCGTTTGTGAAAACAACTTTCACTATCATCCCCAGAAATTAACCAGTCAATTCTTTGAGCATAAGCAGCTGCTAATTTGCATAGACGAGCTCCTTCTTTAAATTCTTTTAGTGTTTCACCTGAATATCGCTGCCAACCTTCCGGTCGCTCTTTTATGGTTCCGTTCTCCCCATAACCATAGCTTACTCCATCAGGATAATCTTCATATCCCTCTTCGTTTTTACGAATTTCATCTAATATCTCATCTGCAATTGTATTGATGCGATATTGTTGGTAATCAAAATGACCTCCTGACATGGTTTTATTTTATTTATCGGTTCTCGTCTTCTTGGCTTAATTCTTTCTCAATCTCTTCGATAGAAGGGAGCGAGGATTTGAAATTTTCCGGTAACAGCTTGGAAAATGTGTATTCTGAAATTCCTATCGGCTGACTACTGCTTTTCAGTGAGTACTGGGCTTCGATATCATCTTTTGTTTTACAAATAAGCAGTCCAATCGTTGGATTGTCAATGTCTTTTTTAAGTTGATTGTTAATGGCTTCTATATAATATCCGAGTTTACCTGTATGTTCAGGTTCAAACTCTTTAACTTTTAACTCCACTACTACATAACAACGCAGTTCTAAGTGGTAGAATAGCAAATCAATGTTTCGTTCTCTACTGCCGACTTTAATAGGGTACTGCCTTCCAAGAAAGGCAAAACCTTGTCCAAGCTCCAGTAAGAACTTTGTGATATTTGTAACCAAGGCATCTTCTAATTCTTTTTCCTTATAATCATCTGCGAGAGTGAGGAAATCAAAATTATATGGATCTTTCAAAGTTTCTCTTGCCAGATCACTCTGAACACCAGGTAGTAATCGATCAAAGTTGTTGATTGATTTCCCTTGTGCCTGATAGAGATTGACATCCATGAAATTCATCAACATGGCTCTGCTCCATCCATTTTTGATAATCTTTTGAATGTAAAACAAGGCTTCATGTATAGATTTACATTTGTCAATAAGGAATTTCTGGTGTCCCCAAGGAATCGAAAACAATGGATTGCCAAATTCGTCCCCAGCTTGGGGGTGAATTATATTGTTCACATTATCAGTAATTTGAATTTCTCCCCCGGCTTGGGGGTGGATTTCATCAGAGAGTTGTTGGTTGGATAGATTTTCCTTTGTATAAAATTGATAAAACCGCTTACAATAATTTAGATTCGTAACTGAGAATCCTTGCATATCGGGAAACTCTTTCTTCAATTCTTTACTTAAGCGAGTATAAAAGCCACTTCCCCATACTGCATCCATCTGGCGAACAACTATATCCTGTCCTAAATCCCAGTACAGTCGCAACAATTCAGAATTGACCTTAACTGCTGCTCTCAGTTGACTCTGGCGGATTCTACCTTTCAAATCCACTAGCCATTGCTTAAATTCCGAGTCTCTTATTATATCTGTGCTCATAATTATTTCTTCTGTTTTTCAACTATTTAATCCAACAAATTTACTAATTCTTTTTTCATTTCTTCATCTATCTCACGATAACGGCTAAAAGCCTTGCTCCCTTCCTTATGTCCGCTCAACGCTCCGATCAGATTGGGGTCTTTCACTTTCTTGTAGATATTTCCGATGAACGTCCGTCGAGCCATGTGGCTACTGGCGACCTCGTATAACGGTTTCTTAACCTCCTCGTTTGTGAGCGGGTCAAGAATAGTAACGATTCTATTCACTTCTGCCAACTCAAAGGCTTTTTTTATGGCATCATTGTATTTCTGCTCTGAAATGAATGGGAGGAGTTTGCTCCCTTCATGATCCTTATACTTCTCTAATATAGCTTTTGCTTTGTCGTTCAAAGGGACTCTTACCGTTACCGGATTCCCTTCTTTTGTCTTTCTGGGAATATACTCTATCGCACCGTTGATTACATTCTGCTTTGTCATTCGGTATAAATCTCCAACCCGACAACCTATCAGACTTTGAAAGACAAATATATCTCGTTGGATTTCCACTTGTTTATGAGCGGACAGGTCTTTCTCGTATAGTTTATCTCGCTCCTCCAATGTGATGTAAACAGGAGTACCGTATGTACATTCTTCAATCCTGAAATTGTCAAATGGCCTGTTTGCTGTTTTCTTTTTCTCATAGCACCACAGGAAAAAAGTTCTTATCCTGCAAAAGCAATCAATCAATGTATTTCGTCCTCTCGGCTTCGGTATCCGTTTTTCTGGGATTTGCTCATAAATAGCCGGATACAACTCATAATATTTATGCTCATTCTCAAAGAAATCCCAAATGTCTTGTAGTGTATCGGGAGTGACATTGTCAATGTCTAACACAAACGACTTCTGTCCTCGCTTGGTCGCTCTTACATATAGCTCATAACGAAGCAATGCTCTCTTGACTACTCGAAAATTTTTCCGCCTTACCTCGGAGAGTTTATGTTTCAAGAGGAAATCATCCATAAGCTGCCCAAAAGTAAGTTTCGTTTCTGCTTCTACCTCTTCTTGGGTTTTGTATTTGTCGGGATGGTGGTAGGTGTCGATCATTTCGCTCAACCATTCTGCATCGGCATCTTCTGTATAATTCTGAGTAATGAGAGATATGATACTTTGAATGTCATTTCTCAACTTTATTTTTACATCATCGTTTATTAAGGCAACCCGGTCTTTGTAGCCTTGCTTCTCCGGGCTCCAGTGGTTCGGGTTGATCGTCAATTCACTTGCCGATTTGAAATCCTTATTTTTGTCTCGCAAACGGAAGTAGATGGTCGCTTGACTATCCGTATCATTCTTCTTAGCGGTCTTTCTTAGAAATGCAGAAACCTTCATAAATCAATGATGTTATGTTTGCTACAAAGATATTGATTTGTTCCCAAATTGTTCCCATACATCCTAAACTTATTTCAATCTGCCTAAATTCGATTAAACGACCAAGTTGTTATAATAAATTTAATATCAATCACATAAAGCTATAAATATATGAATTGCAAGAAGTCTATAATGTTCCCAAATTAACTATTTCACCCCCGGCTCTGGGTACAAACAAAACCTGATAGATGTCTGTCAGGTTTTTTGGTGGTGTATAGTACTATTAAATGAATAAATCACAATTAATACATCTGTAAATGAAAAACTGTTTTCATAACTAATCATTTATGGTGGTAAAAATCAATTTGTAGCAAATATTGTCTCGGGTTCTTTACGGCCCGATAAAGCCGCTTCAAATATAGGTGCTCTCGATTCAAAAACCTCACCTCCAAAATGACGGACACTCAATGGACATACTACAATACAACGTCCACAGGATATGCATTTTGTGTAATCCGTTTCCCTCGGATTTTGTATGGTGATCGCCTGCATAGGACATCTATCTACACATGTGCCACAGGAATTGCATGATTCATCCACTACAATTGGTGTAGGATTTGATGCTCCTACTTCCCTATAGGGATGATTTCCCTTAACATGTATCTCTGGTAATAAGTCTATATTTTCTATTCTTTTTACCAATTCAGCACTCTTATGCCCAAACTCCTGTATAATCTCCAGATCTTTTTCATCAGGTCTACCTAAAGCTACTTTCGAGAATATAGAGTGTTGGGCAATAAATGCTCCAGCAGATATTATTCGAAATCCATGGGACTCTACTATATCTTTTAATTCAATCAAAGCATCTTCATATTCTCTATTTCCATATACGCATACAATAACAGCTGGAGTATTATTACCACTAAACTGAAGGAGCATTTCGTGTGCCTTTTTCGGAATACGGCCAGAATAAACCGGTACTCCAAAAAGGACTAATTCTTCTGCATCAAACTGAATAGTATTTGCAGGCCCTTTTTGTGTAATATCAAACTCATGAATTTCCTCCATGTGAAATGAGACAGCTATTTTTCGTAATACTTTCCGAGTAGTATATGTAGCACTGAAATAAACAAGATTTATCTTTTTAATTTTCATAACAATGTTCTCTTTCTATAAAAATGACTTAACTTTTCTTTTATAATATACGAAGATAAGAAAAAGCATCAGTCCGGAAATAGAAGAAAAGAAATATTATGTAATGCAACATTTGATATGCGTTCTGCATCTTTCATTTTTAAGGCTATATGTGTATATATGCTAAAACTGATTTATATAAATAATTAAAAAAATTAAGTAGAATGAAAATTAGATGTTTATTTTTCACGTTGCTACAAATACTGTTTTTTGTTGCATGTGATAATGATGATGAGACTACGACTCCTGTTGGGATAGATGATACATTTAATAATTCTTTACAAGGATGGGAAGGAGATTTTGCTGATTATCCTACGACGCCAGGTGATTCTATTTTTTACGAATTAAACTTTAAACATGCCAACCTTCCCAAACCACTCGATAATACAAAGAAATCTATAATGATCTCAGGAAATAACCATAGTGATGACCTTTTTATGTTCCTGAGAAAAAAAGTCACCGGATTAATCCCCAATCAGCAATACGACGCCACATTTGATATTGAATTCGCGTCTAACGCTGCATCTAACCATTTTGGTGTTGGTGGAGCTCCTGGTGAAAGTGTCTATATAGGAGCCGGATTTACTATAGACAAACCTATCAAAGTAGATGACAAGAAAGGTTATTATCGAATGAATATCAAAAAGATAAATCAAGCTAATGATGGTGATGAAATGAAAATAATCGGTAATATCTCTAATGGAACAGATCAGGATGATTATGTATTGATTAAGCGATCCGGAACTTTTACAGGAAAAGCAGATGATAAAGGGGAAGTATGGGTCATTATTGGAACAGATTCCGGTTTTGAAGCCACTACGACTTTATATTATACACATATCAAAATAACCTTTACTCCGAAGTAATAATATTATAAAACACGGATAATGCACAAATTTGCATCAACCGTGTTTAGAATATTGTCAATGAGATGAAACAGCCTTCAATCCAATAACTGAACCGATCAAGGTGGTAACAAAGAATAATCGCCAGAAATCAACTGGCTCATTAAAAAAAAATATCCCCATAAAAACTGTTCCGACTGCACCTATACCTGTCCACGTTGCATAGGCTGTTCCTAACGGTATATTTTTAATAGATCTCATTAGTAGGGCCATGCTCACAGTCAGACAAATTACAAAAACAGTATACCAAAGATAGACTTCATCTCCGGTCACCTCTCTCACTTTTCCTAGCGAGAAGGTGAAACCAACTTCAAAAAGTCCAGCTATAACTAATATAATCCAACTCATATCATTTGTACTTAACGCAAATGCAAAGTTCGTCATTACAATTAGTTATTCTTTTTACAAATGATAAAAACGATTAGATTTTTGCGCGGATACGACTTAAAGATACCTGCGTTATTCCAAGATAAGAAGCAATTATTCCAAGAGGTACTCTTTGTATAATACTTGGATTATTATTAAGTAATGATTGATAACGTTCTGTTGCGGACATAAACTGTAGCTCTATCAAACGATTTTCTGCTTTAATGATCTCTCGCTCAATATACTTTCTTCCCCAGTTTGCCCACTCAAGATTTTGCATGTATAGCTTCTCAAGTCTAGCAGTACGAATACAATATAATTCGGAGTCTTCCAGCAACTCTGTAGTCTCGTAACTGGGTTTCTTTTCTATGTAATTCATCATCGAGCAGATAATATTTCCTTCCATACCAAACCAGAAAGTAACTTCTTCTCCATTACGGTTACTATAAGCTCGCACAAATCCTTTTTTCAGAAAATATATGGTATTATCTATTTCTCCTTCTTGAGAAAGAATATATCCTTTAGGAAATTCTACTTCTTCAACAAACGGTAGTATTTCCTTCATTGCACTTTCGGATATAGTATAAACTGAAGAAATGATCGATTTTAAATCCATTATCTTTACATGTAACTATTTCAATAACAAGCAAAGATATAAACTGTTTGTGAATGTATAACGAATAAAAGTACCTCAACCAAAGTTTTTCATATTAATGTGATGCAATCTTCAGTCCAATTATCGAAAGAATAAGTGTTATAATAAAAAAAATACGCCAAAAACCGGCAGAATCATTAAAAACAAAAATACCCACTAAAACTGTACCCACAGCGCCTATTCCTGTCCATACAGCGTAAACATTCCCAATAGGTAGATTTTGTGTCACATAAGTTAGAATACCCATACTTGCCACCAGGCAAATTACAAATAACAAATACCAGGATGACTTCGTTTTGGATGTTGCAATTCGTGCCTTTCCTAACGAAAATGTAAACCCTACTTCCAGAAAACCAGCTATTATTAACAAAAACCAATTCATACTTTTCACTTCTTATAATTAAAAGACAAAGATCATAATTCAAAACATTAAGTCTTTTAACAAAAGATAAAAACTACTATACTGTGGATTAAGTTTAAGCAATAAAAAAGTCGTCTACATGAGTGTAAACGACTTGTATATATAGACATTTTATACGGCTTTCACATTTCAACGGAAGTCTTTCAATTTTTGTTGTAATTCTTTACGAGCAAAAAAGATCCGGCTTTTTACTGTTCCCAATGGAAGGTCAAGTTGATCTGCTATTTCATTATACTTATATCCACTAACAAATAAAGAGAAAGGAATGCGTAACTCATTGTTTAAATGTTCTATTGCGGCAGAGATCTCTTGTAACTGATAAGATCCTTCCGGAGAATCAAAACCCGAATCATTCATCACATCCAGATTATATAAATCTGCATTTGAATCAATAACAGTTTGCACACGTACAACTTTGTGATAGTTATTTATAAAAATATTTCTCATCACAGTCATAACCCACCCTTTGAAATTTACGTTATTCACGTACATTTCCTGATTATTCAAAACTTTCAGAGTGGTGTCTTGTAATAAATCCTGAGCGTCATCTCTGTTTGCTGTAAGCAGCATTGCAAAATTCATCATATTATCTTGCATACTTAATAACTTCTGTTGAAATTGACCTGCGTTCATAATCTTTTTATTTTAGTCGTTTTTTATTGTTTTCATTAGCGATGGCAAATATATACAGACCCCAATAGTAACTACCCGCATTATTAATAAATTCATAATAAATAGTGACAAATTTTACTCTTATATGAAAATTAGCAATAAATGATCGTTATTTACAACAACAAAAAACACCGTCTTTTAAAATTTACAATAAGGTGATTAGATTTTGAAACAAACTCGATGAAATTCAAAGACATTTAAAAATACTATTCCATGTTTAATTACAATTAATATTTTATCAAAATATAGAAAACCACACAGAATACATATATTAATACTATTGTCTTATTTATTATTAAAAAAAATCGCAAAAGAGCCGTCTTATTTTGTTTTTGGACAGCTCTTCAAACGATTAAGAGAAGATAAAAAGGTAATGGTTAAATAATTGATATAGGTATATCTTTATTATTTATCTCTTCCACCACCCAATGCATGATAAAGATTGACCACACCCTGTATTTCTTCAAAGCGGTCAGCAATTTCAGTCAGTTGAGTGGATAGAAGATTTTGTTGGGCCGTTAAAACTTCCAGATAGGTAGAAGTACCGTAACGCATCAATAATTCCGTACTCTGTACAGCTCTTTCAAGAGATGCTTTCTGTTTTTGACGGTAGTTGATTTTCGAACGGGCTGTTTCTACCTGTTTCAAAGCGTTAATAACTTCTGTTCCGGCATTCAAAATGGATTGTTGGAAAGATAATTGTGCCTGGGAAACGGAAAGAAATTTTTGATTGGCCTACGCCAAAAATATTAAGTGAGAGTATAAATGGATTATTTGATTTATCCTAATACCATTTTGTCATTACTATACATAGTTTGCCGCTATTCTATATATAGTTCGACATCAAGTTATGTATAGAAACACTTTTTAACCTATTATTTATCTGCTGTTAGGGTATAATTATTGTCTTTTTGTCAATTGGATGATTGACGATTTATTAATTCAATTGTGTATTCTCACGAATAAACCCGACACCTTCAGCAACAATAATATCTCCGGCATTTAAACCTGCTTCTACGATATAATTGGTTCCTTCATTCACCTGTGCTATCTGAATAAGAGTCGATTTTGCCACACCATCGATATTTTTGTATACAAATATCTTATCCTGCACTTCAAAAGTCGCACTTTTAGGGATAACAATACATTCGTTATGATTAGTCGGGATAAGTATATTTCCCGAACCTCCGCTATGCAGTAGCCCTCCCGGATTCGGGAAAACAGCACGGAGAGAAACAGCTCCTGTTCCGGCTTCAATTACACCACTAATGGTTTCTATACGCCCATTTTCCGTATACAATGTTTTGTCGCTTAATTCCAACTGAACAGCAGGCATGGACTGAATAGCATTTCCTACGGATTCATACTGACGAAGTAAAGAAAGTAATTGATTCTCCGTCATGGAAAAATAAACATACATCTCAGAGTTATCCGAAATGCTTCATACACATTGCAACACTACACGTGAGGTTAGTTTTTATGCCAATGAACTTTGTATTTCCACACGTTATCTATCTGCCATTACACATCGAAGCAGTCAGATGTCTGCCAAAGCATTTATTGATAATTGTGTGATACAGGAAATAAAATTGCGATTTCACTCGACCGAATTATCTATTCAGGAAATAGCAGGCCAACTAAATTTCCCTGACCAATCCTATTTAGGGAGGTTCTTTAAGAAACAAACGGGTATCTCGCCGTCGAAATACAGAAAGAGTTGTAAATAAATACTATTTCTTCTTTTAAGGTTTTGATAAAACTTTGTTATTTGTTCGCATGTTTTTCTAATATAAACTTCATCATCCGTTTTACAACAATCATGTGAAAAGGAGATATTACAAAGAAATATGCTTTTCCCAGTGTATTGTGATATTGTACAAGAGTAGTACAATAAATATCTCTTTTGCCATTCTTGCTATCAGTAAGATAGACGGAAAGGTAAGCTTTAAGATGTTTATCGTTTAGACAAAGTATTGTTTCCGTAGGTGATGAGAGAGGAACGGAGGTCATTCCACATTTTCCTCCTTCACGAATGCTCTTAATAAATAATTCCTGGTCTTCACCTCCCGACTTAAGGCCAAATGGCTTTACAAGGATATTTCTTAAATCAAAAAGCCATTGTATCCATTTAGGTTTGACAGTCCAAAAAGCAACCTGAAGTTCAGTAGCTGTTAGTGAGTTGTCATTTGTATGGATTGTACAGACAAAAGTATCTGAATAATCAGCACGAAAGAAATTGAGAATTTTTGAATTTTCAGGAATAGTAGCCTTTGTTACTTTCATAGGTCTCATTGCTTTTGTTATGCTAATAAGACCTACAAAGTTAAGAATTTTAAGTTCCGGACGGGTTAATTATTGAGATAAATATACAAATTCAGATACGTAGCAAAACCTACCCAAAGAAGATACGGAACAAACAAGATTGAACTGACCTTATTAACCGGGTATGACCGATATATGTATAAGAGAATGAATATATCCAACAGGATAATATCCATTAATCCGAGAAATGGATTTTGCAAGTAAAAAAAGAAAATACTCCAGAAAAAGTTAATAGTTAACTGGACAATAAATAACCATATAAGATAGGTTCTCCCGACAATGTCACGACTATTAAGAATAAAACCGATGGAAACACCCATACAAAGATATAGAATGCTCCATGCTACAGGGAAAACAACATTAGGAGGGGTAAGGGATGGCTTATTCAGATATGGATACCAGTTTTCAATAGCGTCGGAT
The DNA here is from genome assembly GCA_032073245.1 of Tannerellaceae bacterium. Taxonomy (GTDB): domain Bacteria; phylum Bacteroidota; class Bacteroidia; order Bacteroidales; family Tannerellaceae; genus QVMG01. Next base: position 11,815 of record DAMANX010000017.1, on the reverse strand, counting down.
TGTAACTGGCCGGCAACAAAGCCAACCAGAAAACAGATAACAACGGGCACAATAAATGTCAGAAATTTTCTCATTATATTGTTATTTTTCAGTTACTCTCCAGATAGAATTAAATGGATATTTTAATAACAGGAAAAAGAAGAAAAAGGTTAAGAAAAAGTGTTCTGTCAGTAGTAAAAATCAATTATATTTGCAGAAGAAATTAATCATTACAAGTAAAAGAAAGCGCCACATGGTTATTATTAACAGTTTCAAAGAATTCGAAGAATATGTAGGTAAAGAAATCGGTGTTTCCGATTATCTGAAAATTACTCAAGAGCAAATTAATCATTTTGCGGATGCAACACTTGATCATCAATGGATACACGTGGATGTGGAAAAAGCAAAAAACGAAAGTCCCTTTAAAAATACAATTGCTCATGGCTATCTGACTTTATCAGTATTACCTCATTTGTGGGGACAAATAGCCGAAGTCAGGAATGTTAAATCATTGATTAATTATGGTATTGAGAAACTTAAATTCAATCAACCTGTAATAGTAGACAGTGAAATACGGTTGAAAGTTCAATTACAATCTATCACTAATCTGCGCGGAATTGCTAAAGCAGAAATGAAGGCAACAATGGAAATCAAAGATTCTAAGAAAAGTGCTTTTGATGGAGTTATTGTCTTTCTCTACCATTTCGAAGAAGGCTATAACAGCTAAACAAGAATATACATCATAACTGTTTTAAATCCTGGGAAGCATTGTTTTCTCAGGATTTTATTTACTTTTGCAACGAAATAGATACTAATTATGTTATTTATCCATAAACAAATGGCTAGTTATCGTGTAAGATAACATCCCCGGAAACTCCTCTTTTCCGGTCTATGAGAATATATCCGTTACTGTATTCTCCTGTTTCTTTATTTTTATTTTATTATCTCATCTTTACGCTCTGTGTATCACGTTTATTTGTCTTATGGAAAATTGGAAAAAAGTTTTTGCGATTATATGGACAGGGCAATTCCTGTCAATCCTCAGTAGTACGATTGTTAATTTTGCAGTAATTCTTTGGATTAGTATTGAAACAGGCTCAGCGGAAATGTTGGCTTGGGCAGCTATTGCCGCGTTATTACCACAAGCATTGCTGGGCCCGGTTAGCGGAGTATATGTAGACCGTTGGAACCGGAAACTGGTCATGATACTGGCAGATAGTTTTATCGCGTTTTGTACATTGATTCTAGCCGTTCTGTTTTGGATGGACATAGCCGAGATGTGGCATATATTCATTCTGTTGGCTATGCGTTCAGTAGGTTCTGCTTTTCATATGCCTGCAATGCAGGCGTCTGTTCCTCTGCTGGCCCCACAGGAACAATTAACCCGTGTAGCGGGGATTGAACAAATCATCTTCTCAGCTGGAAATATTGCAGGACCTGCTTTGGGTGCCTTATTTATCTCTATATGGGATATGGAATACGTCTTGATGCTTGATATCGCCGGTGCTGCCATTGCTTGTATCTCCCTCTTATTTGTTCATATTCCTAATCCGGAAAAGAAATCAGAAGAAGTTAAACCTCATGTTTTCCGGGAGATGAAAGAAGGAGTCACGACAGTACTCAAAGACCGGGGATTAAGTTGGGTATTCTTTTTCTCGATTGTTATCACTTTCTTTATCATGCCGGTAAGTGTGTTGTTCCCCTTAATGACACTAAAGCATTTTGGGGGAGATACATTTCAGGTAAGTCTGATAGAAGTAGTATGGAGTGCCGGAGCATTGCTGGGAGGCGTTATCATGGGGATGAAAGTATATAAAATAAACAGAGTTATTTTACTAAATATTACGTATATAGTACTGGGATTATCATTCTTTTTCTCGGGGCTCTTATCTCCTAGTGGATTTATTATATTTGCAATACTCACCACAATTGGAGGTATTACAGGTGCAGTATATAATTCCGTATTTACAGCAATTCTACAATCAAAGATTACTCCGGCAGCGTTAGGAAGAGTATTTTCCATGTTTTATACATTAAGTATTATTCCGTCTATGATCGGATTGATTGGAATTGGTTTCTTTGCTGATAATCTCGGACTGTCTACTACATTTATTATGTGTGGGCTTATCATTGTCGGATTCGGAATTGCATCCTTTACAACACCTTCCGCGCTGCGGATTGATAGAAAGGATAATTAAATACGAAAATCGTAGAGACAGGGCAAGCCCTGTCTCTACAATATTTCGGATTCATATAAAAAATAAAATAATGAAAGAAAACAAATACGATGACGAACGTTTTTTTCGTCAATATAGCCAAATGTCCCGTTCTATAAATGGATTGAAAGGTGCGGGAGAATGGTATGTATTACAACAAATGTTACCTGATTTTAAAGATAAACGGGTGTTAGATTTGGGTTGTGGTTTTGGCTGGCATTGCATTTATGCCATCGAAAATGGAGCTGCTTCGGCTTTGGGAATTGATATATCCGAAAATATGATCAACGAAGCAAAGAAAAAAAATACAACTCCGTTGATTGATTATAAATGCATGGCTATTGAAGATTATACATGTGAACCGGAAACTTATGACATAGTAATCAGTTCATTGACATTTCACTATCTGGAATCATTTGATGAAATATGTAAAAAAGTGAACTGCTGCCTGAAGCCAGGAGGAAGTTTTGTTTTTTCTGTCGAACATCCCATCTTTACAGCCTATGGTAATCAGGATTGGTATTACGATACAGAAGGTAATGCAATCCATTGGCCGGTTGACAGATATTTCTATGAAGGAAAACGCAGAGCAACCTTTCTGGGTGAAGAAGTGATAAAATACCACAAGACACTTACCACTTATATCAACGGCTTATTACAAAACGGTTTTATGATTACCAGCCTTGTCGAACCTGAACCAGATAAAGCTCTTTTGGAATCTATTCCGGAGATGAAAGATGAACTTCGCAGGCCGATGATGTTACTTGTTTCTGCGGTAAAAAATTAAGCACAGATTACGCGGATCACACGGATTAATACATAAAAAAATCCGTGCAATCCGCATAATCCGCATCTAATAAAATTGTATATATTACACTTCGTAACCTTCTTTTGTCTTGCGGGTACCAAATGCACCGGCAAAAGCACATAGAACAGCGCCAACCAGAATAGCAAAGAAAGAAATGAGAGTTGAACGTCCTGCAGCATTTGAAGCTTTATCTGCTTTCACCAATGCGTCTTGTTTCAACTGTTGCCAGTCTTGTTTGGCTTGCTCAATAGACCCTTTCAGGTTTTCAATCTGTTCTTTACCTTTTTCAATACCATTTTCTATCAATACAGTATATTCATCAACAGCCTTGTCTACTTCTGCTTTAGATAAATTGGAATTGTTGGCAATAGCACGGGTTAAATCATCACGGTTTACATTCTGGAATGCCTTATCCGTACGGGTCTGCAAACGATCCATAAAACGGTTAATAATAACATCTGCATCGTTTGGATTAGTAACTAATCTTTTTACCGAACGTTGTAAGTCGGATTTTACTCCATTCATTTGATTGCGTAAATATTCCGGTTGGAATTCTTTCACACCACTTCTTCGCAGTGCCTGACGTACATCCTGACGTATTTCGTTTCCATCCATATCATCTGTAATATCCAGATCACCAAAGATATTTTCAGCTTGACCGGCAATAGCAGAAACTCCACTTCCTACTGCAGAGCCAACACCTGAGACAACACTACCAGCTACTGATGTTACCGATCCTAAGATATTTCCGGTAAGTTTCACAGCTGATACCGCCAATGAAGCTATCATAACCACTGCGACTATTAATGTAGTTGCCCAAACTAAAAAACCATGAATAACACCATCTGCTCCAGCTAATTTTCCTGCAACAAATCCTCCCGCTGCCAAACTTACAATTAAGGAAATAACTGTCCATATTCCTACGGTTGTACCAATACCTGACATGGGTTCACTTGCTAGCGGATCAAACTTAAAGAATCCGATACTTGTTGCTACCATTGATAATAGAAATGATATCGCTAGAACGGTGATTACTCCACCGAAAATACTTCCCCACGATATTCTACGTCTTAAGTCTGTAAATTTTACTCTTTCCATAATTAATTTTTAAATTGAAACTTGGTTTTAGTTAATAAGGTAACATATTAAAATTAAAAATGGTTCAGATTTTATAAATAGAAGACTTCTTAATCATAGGATACATAAGATGTCTCAGGAAACAAAGAAGAAATAATATAAAGTTATTTTTTCGCTACAACAAACATCTGATTATTGGAAGTAAAATCATTTTTCTCCAGTAGATCATATCGGATCTGAATATTCCGGAAACCTATGTTCTTCAAAATGCCCATAATCTCATTATCAGTATAATATCTTTCCCAAATAATAAAATGAGTGATTGAGGAACCCACAATCAGGTTGTATTGATACGCAAAGGTACGGTTCTCGGGATAATGAAAGGTTTGCATCAATACCAGATGTTCACTAGGAGCCCAAAAACCGGCATCCGGACTAAATTCCCAGTTCTTTCCTTCCTGTTTATCTTCGGTAAGCTTTTCATTGAAAACATCGAATATAAGTTTACCACCGGGAGCAAGCGATTTAAAGCAATTATGCAACAAAGTATCACGATCAATATCAGAATGGGTTCCCAAATCACAATAAATCAAAGTAATCGCATCATAAGTTCCTTCCGGAAAATCACGTATATAATCGCCTTCAATATAAGTTATCTTATCATTTTGCTCACGGGCATAAAGAATGGATTTCCGGTTTAAATCAATACCCGTTACTGTATGCCCTTGTTGGTTAAAGATGGTGGTATAAAGACCCGGTCCGCAACCCAGATCGAGCAGACGACTTTCTCGTGGTATTTCATTATTAACAAAATCCGTAATTGCCCGAATAGACTGCTCATTACGGCTAGCTCCATCTGAAGTTAAATCCAGATGTTCGGAAAGAAGATTATTCTGAATATAAGGATCAGTCCAGATTGAAGCAATTGTCTTTCGAAAAAGTTCAGGTCTTGATGTATTGATATCCATTAGATGTAGATTTTATGATTGAAAGAACAAATATATGCATTTACAACCTTTATAATAGGATATTAGTTTTTATTACTCACAATAGTATATAATTTACTTCAGGGAGAAACCTATAAAGTGATTGTAAATTAAGATAAATATCTAAGGTACAATTGGCAATTCTACCCGCGTTAACATCTCATCCATAGGATAGCCGAGACCATTAAGATAATATTCGTAGGTATCGCCAATAATCTCCATGCCTCGTTCTTTAACCCATTTCAATATATCATCATAGAAAGGAATCATTTCTGAATAATCTCCTCGGAAGTAGGCAAATACGATTTTGGTTTTGGGTAATATTTTTGATTTTATATTTCCCTTTCCAGGAATTTCACTAGAAACAGGAATACCTATCTCTACATGCATGTTCTGATCAGTCATTGTCCGAAAATCGAGAAAGGCAACGTATGGAGTATCTGTCATTTCTCCTCCTATGTCTTCAATATAAGCTCCAATTTCTTGAAAATATTTACCTATTAATTGAGGAAATTCCATCATATTTGTTTGATGCCGGATATAAAGAACCGGCTGTTCACACTTTACCAAAAGTGTATTATCTGTAATTCTTGGCATAATTTTTAGTTTTATTTTTCCCGTGTTATATAGGGTGGATATTTATCTTTCGATGGAGTTTTCACCATAGTTTCAGGATTTACATCAAAAAATATGGGAAGATATTCAAATATAAGTTTCCCTTCTTGAAGATAAAAACGAACAGATGAATCAAACGCTACAGGACGATAGTGGCCATTGCCAGCAGGATTATCACGGTAAAAAAGCTGCTGCTCATTCCACCTGAGTTGTTCGTTTTCCAGTTTCATATTATGTACACCATAGACAACAGCCTCCATTGTATGATCGACGACAGTGGAGGAAATACAATGTACATAACCGGTTATTTCCGAAGTACTTTTCCGCATAGCTAATTCGTAACGGAAAACACTTGTTCCGGTGAAATCCTTTACAGTCCGGTTCCGATCGCCGTGATGATCAAGTTCATAGACTTTTTCTTTAGTTATGGTAGTCATTTGAAACTGAATACCATTCTCTGTGGCCGATAAATCAGAAAAAATCATCTGGTCGGAATAAACGCCTTCAAGCTTTCCTTCTTCCAGGGAATAAATAGTCTCATCAGTTTCCAGTATGCGTCCGATTACAGTCCCTTTAAGGAAGTCATATATTTTATTTTTCATATAAAACTCTATATGTAAATTAAAGAGGTTGGCAATTCGGACAATAATAAACTGTACCTCCCATAAAAGATTCTTTTACAATCACGCCACCACATACAGGGCAGGGTTCTTTGTATGTCTTGGAAGAAAGAATAGTCTGATATCCTCCTTTCTCTCCCGATAAGTTTTTTTCGGTATTTCGGCCTCCTTCTTCGGTCATCTTCTTCAAGGTATCTTTAAGAGAACGAAAGATTGTCTTTCTATCCTTTTCAGAGAGTGTACCTATCTTACGCTTTGGGTTGATACGGGCATTAAAAAGAATATCCTGTGTTACACCATTTCCTACTCCTGGGATACGTTGCTCTGTTGCTAATAAAGCTTTAGCAGATAAAGTCTCTCTTTCATTTTGAAATAATCCAAGAAAATATTTTTCATCGAATGCATCATTCAGGGGTGAAATCTTCTCAACGCTCATTGTATGATATTTATTCCCTAGTTTTCCTTTATAAGCGAAGATAGCTCCATACATACCAATAGTAAACACCAGAAAACTATTGTCATTAAAAGTAAGTAGCAACTGGTATTTTTCGGGAATCTTATCCGATTCTTCTCCATATTTCATATTTATCCCATCACCAATACTTATATGAATATCATCTTCCAGATGAAGATCTACATACATTCCGACTCCGTCAGAAGAAAGTATTTTTTTACCTGTCAACATTGTTTTATATGCCTCCGGCGTATCATTAAAGAAAGCAAATTTATGAGGATTTGTTGGAGTAAAAACTTCCTGAATAACTTTGCCTTTCAACATATCTTCTGCCTGTTTACTTATTGACAGGACTTCCGGTAATTCCATCATAATGCTTCAATTTTTTCTATGGGTATATATATTTCTGTTAATAAATCACTTTCAGGTACTTCCCGTGGAGTAGTAATATAACTTTCGAAAGTCAACGGTTCACTTTGCCGATAACTTACTGCAGGAAACCAATTGAGATAAATATACCGGTACAACGCAGGTAGTAGCGAATGACTCCCTTTATGCCGGAATATAGCGTAAAGCCCACCGTGTATCTCCATACTACCGAATGCTCCACTAGGTTTAAATGTATTATCAACCGTAATTCCCAGATAGAATCTGCATTGTTCGGGTTTGGTAATCGAGGGTTCATCCAGGCTTACACTGATAAATGTATTGGAACTATCTGTCAATTTATTCTCCTGAGCAAAGTTTATTAATCTTTTCCAAAGATCTCTGTATACTTTCAGATTATTATAAGCATTCCCCACCTGCAGGTAAATAATAGGAAGTGAAGACATCCTTTTAATCTGGGGTTGTAAGTCCAATTGAACATCATTTTGTCCATTCTCCCCTGTCAGTCTGAATTGCTTTCTATATTCCATCGGCGATAATCCGAAATGCTTACGAAACGCCTTTGAAAGACTGGACTTTGTATATACCTGTGTTTGCTGAATCAATTGTGATAATTGAATATCAGTAGATATAAGTTTATATGCAATATATTCCAAACGAAGTCGCTGTATATAACTTCCTATATTCTCTCCGGTTATCTCCCTGAATACTCTGCGAAAATGAAACAAAGATAATCCGGCCATTTGAGATAACAGCTCTGCTTCGAGCAGTTCAAAAAGATACTGATTGATATAAATTTGTACTCTATTTACTACCTCAAAATGAGTATTCTCTGTCACTTCCCTTTGATGCCATCGCTTCAAGCCAGGCATACGTTCAGTAAGTAAGTTCCGTAGTTCCTGAGGCTGATAGCAAGTATTAGCATATTCGTTGTATTTATCGGTATACTTAACCCATACTTCCAGCATTTGTTCCATAGAGTAATCCACTGTATATTTGCCATCTTTCAGACAATAATAACAATATTCATCACTTGGTGCCTGATCAGATAGTGTTCCCAGATATTCTATCTTCGAAAGATTTAAAGGCATCCCACAACTTTGGCAATACCGATTTTCTGTCTCTATATTCATTCTTTATTAACAGGTATAATAGCAAATATAACTTGTATTCTTGATTAAGAGTTGTCCAAAATAGGCATTTTATAAAAATAGAACTTTTTTGGGGGAATGAAATGAAACACATTACACTAATGAATATGGAATAATCTCTATATTTGTAGAATATAAGATGTGCCTTGGCATAGCCCAAGCAAGCTTGGCTCTGCGCTCGGCTTTCATTATATTTGTTGGAACATACAGATGTTTACTATGAAACAGATAAAAGATTTCTTTAATAGTTTTACCAATAAATCAGAGGATATAGACATTGAGCAATTACGGCACGAAGTAAAAGAGATATACGATGAAATGGAGAATTTTAATTTTCCAAGTTATGAAAGCCGTATCCGCATGACGCGTTCCTGGGCAGATTATGGAATTATGCTGGTCAACATCGGTGAATTCGACAAGGCTTTACCTATCATCTTACGTTCCATACACCTTTTTGAGACTGATGATAAAATAACCGATATATGGAATGAAAAAGTTTACATAAATCTACTGTTCAATCGTGCTATTATCTATTACCACACAAAAAGAAAACAATTTGCCATTGCCGAGCTAAATCATTTGATTGAAAAATTTCCAGATGAAAAACTGTATATTGATACTTTATATGAATGGAAACATCCGGTGCTTTCTCTTATTGAAATTCGTCCTCTTATCTTTTGGGTAGCATTAATTTTAGGAATATTATTAATAGTTCAAAGCAATACTGAATTTTGGGAGATAACAGGGATATTATTAATCCTCGGATGCATTATTTTACATCAATATGAATTGTGGCGGCAAAGAAAAAAAGAAAAGACAACCAGAGAGATGAGAGAGAATATGGAAGAAGAACAAGAAAGGCAGGTCAACGAACCTCAAGAATAAATTTCATTTCATTGTTCATACTGTTTAATCCAAAACTATCTTTTCTTATATAGCCTCATCAAAAAAATAATTATATTGCAATCTTTTATTTAATAATCCATTATGAGTAAAACGGAATTCTATGAGTAAAATGAACCGACGCAGATTTATTAAGACTGGAGTACTGGGAGTAGCCGGTCTATCATTGTCAGCTAATAGTATAGCAAATATCGGACATACATTATCTCCGGAAACAATAGTTGACCAGGTAAAATTAGGTAATTCCGGACTGATAGTTTCACGTATAGCGATGGGAACCGGAACTGTTGGATATAATAAAGCGTCCAATCAGACACGTCTAGGCATGGAGAATTTCAAAAAACTGGCTAGGCATGGTTATGATAGAGGAATACGACTATTTGATATGGCCGACGGGTATGGTTCTCAGCCTTTTGTAGGTGAATCAATAAAGGGCCTTCCACGTGATAAAGTAATATTAAGCACTAAAATATGGACCCATCCGGATGGTTCGGATCGCATAGAATCAGTTGAAAACGTTGTCGACCGCATGCGCCAGGAACTTGGTAGCGACTATATCGATATCCTGTTAATGCATTGTATGACCAGTGGGGACTGGACCGAGACACGTAAACATTATATGGATGGACTTTCTAAAGCTAAACAAGAAGGGAAAGTCAAAGCCATAGGGGTCTCTTGCCATAATCTTGAGGCTTTACAAAAAGCAGCTGAATCTCCATGGGTGGATGTTATTATGGCACGTATAAATCCTTTTGGTTCCCATATGGATGGGGATATTGATGTGATAAAAGGAGTCCTGGCTAAAGCACAAGCAAACGGAAAAGGCGTTATCGGCATGAAAATCTTTGGAGAAGGGAAACATGTTAGTGATGCTGAACGTGAACAATCTATTCGTTTTGCGCTCACTGAAGGAAATGTTCATGGCATGACTTTGGGGTTGGAGTCAATTGCTCAAATGGACGATGCTATTGAACGGGTAATGCGCAATGTAAAAGCATAAAAAAATGGTTGCACACCCGATATCGTGCAACCATTTAAGCAAATCCTTCCTCGTTATCTGAGTCCGGATATGCCCTTTTTCTTTGTTTATTTTCGAATGCTTTGCATAAAATCACGGCAAGCAGCAGCACATTCGTCACATGCTTTTGCGCAAACTTTACAATGTTCATGCGGATATTTACGGCATTCGTCTGCGCAAGCTTCGCATACCTTTACACACATATCAAGCGCCTCATTCACGAAACGTCCGCCTCTATTGATTAATCCTAAAGTAGATTGGCAAATAGCAGCACATTCCTTATCTAGTTTGATACATTCTTTCATCATTTTTATATCATCTTCTTCCAGACAGGCATTGAAGCAATAGTTACAAGTTATCACACATTCTCCAAGTTTATGTGCCAGATTCATTTTCTTTTCTAACATATTCATAGCTTTATTTTTTTAGTTAAACGTTTTCTAAATAATCATCCCAAGTGAATCCAGCCTTCCGCTATTAAAACAATTCTATTTTTCTTTAAAGCGCCTGGGTATAGTTAATAACAAAGCTCACTGGAAAAGGTTGAAATGACTATTTATAACTATTTTTACATATAATCCACCATATATACAAAACTCCTTACCATCATAGAATGTTGTATATGTAGAGTTCAATTTATAATTAAAAAAACTAAAACTATGGAACGAGATGAAAACAAATCCCAGAATCCCAACCAGCAACCTCAGATCAATCATATCAACAAGGTTGAGGAACCGCCAAGAGATCAAAAGTCCGAATTACAAAGACTCATTGATGAACAAACGCACTCCCAACCTTTGATGGATATGCATATTGAATCCGGAGAAAAGATTAACGAATATAAAATATAACCCCTTATTAAAATGAAAACAAGAAATTATGTGATTGGAGGGAGCCTTCTTGCTTTAGGTACTATGGCTTTAATTTACCAAATGAAGATTACTCCTAAAGGTGTAACTCCTGTAAAACCTTTTGATGCAAAGAAATATATGGGTAAATGGTATGAAATAGCCCGTATGAAAAACATGTTTGAACGTCATCTGGATTTTACAACAGCTGAATATACTATGAATAAAGACGGCAGTATTAATGTTGTAAACAGTGGTTACGACGTAGAAAAAGAAGATTATAAAGAAGTAACCGGTAAGGCACTATTTGCTGGTGATAAAGATGAAGCCAGATTGAAGGTTTCTTTCTTTGGACCATTTTATTCCGGCTATAATGTTGTGAAAATCGACAAAGATTATAAATATGCATTAGTAGTAGGCAAGAATCATCATTATATGTGGATATTATCACGTACGAATGATATGCCACCGCATATTCGTAAAGAATATTTACAGGAAGCAATGAGCCTGGGATACAATATTACCAATCTGACCTGGCCTGATCAAGGACGTGATGCAGGAGTAGAAGGAGATTACTGCATTTATACTATAGAAGAAATAAGCCTGCTTTAATTAAACAGACTTATTTTATAATGATGTTTTTTGTTGCAGATTTAATTTTTAAATATAACTCGAATTTGCAACAAAAAACATCTAATCTGTATTATTCACAAACAGGAGAATATCCGCTGTAAAATTTTGTTTTACAGCGGA
>DAMANX010000016.1:0-107849 GCA_032073245.1 Tannerellaceae bacterium | reverse complement strand
CTCGTGGAATGGAACGTTAAACAATCACATACACAACTTAGCACGTCACAGTAATTCAGTTGTACTAGGTGGTTATGGTATAAAAAGCATAGATAAAATAACAGGCGAGCAGGAGTATACCCCATATAGTCATGCTACAGGCTGGATGAACTTTACTTATGGGAATAAATGGAAAGCGAGCCTTTTTGCAGGATATACTAAAAACCTGGGAACTTCGGATGCATTAGCTGATCCCAAAATTGCCTATGGAAAAGGACTGGATATCGACCAGCTTTATATGATTAATCCAAGTATATCTTATAATTTGGCTTTTTGGAAATTTGGAATGGAATATAGTTTATCTACAGCTTATTATGGAGATACGGAATTGAACTCAGGAAAGGTTAAAGATACACATTCCGTAACCAATCACCGTATATTGGCATTAATGGTTTACATGTTCTAAAAGGATTATTTATTACCTTTGTCTTATATAATGAAAGACTAAATCTTATGCAACTATCCATCGACCAGAAAGATATTGAAAAGTTCCTTATGATTGGTGATAAGGTACTTGTGAAACCGAAAAATCCACAAAGTCAGACTAAATCGGGACTTTATTTACCTCCTTCCGTACAACAAGGTGAAAAAATCCAATCAGGTTATATTATCAAAACGGGTCCTGGTTATCCATTGCCTTCGCAGGTAGAAGAACAGGAAGTGTGGAAGAAAAAGAAGGAAGAAGAGGTTCACTATTTGCCGTTACAGGCAAGAGAAGGTGATTTGGCTGTTTATTTGCAAAGTGCCGGTTATGAAATAATATTCAACGATGAGAAGTATTTAATCGTTCCTCATTCTGCTATTCTTATGCTTATAAGAGATGAGGGATTGTTTGAATAATGCCCTTTTATTTGTCAAAATACTAATAAATTGACTTTTTCTGTGTACTTTTGTAGCGATAAAGCAAAACAAACTATCAACAAGGATATTTTTAATGAACAAAATTGTAAGTAAAGAACAATTCTCTGCAAATGTGGTGAAATTGGAAGTGGAAGCGCCTTTAATTGCTCGTTCCCGTAAAGCTGGTCATTTTGTGATCGTTAAAGTGGGAGAAAAAGGAGAACGTATACCATTGACAATTGCCGGAGCTGATAAAGAAAAGGGTACTATTACCTTGGTTATCCAAAGTGTAGGCGCTTCATCCCGGAAGATTTGTGCACTTAATGTAGGGGATGAAATAACCGACCTGGTTGGTCCGTTAGGTCAGGCAACCCATGTTGAAAAGGTAGGAACTGTAGTCTGTGCCGGTGGTGGAGTAGGAGTTGCTCCGTTAATGCCTATTGTAGAGGCATTTCATAATGCAGGTAATCGTGTGATAGTTGTCCTTGCTGCCCGTACAAAAGATCTGATAATTCTGGAAGAGCAAATGCGGGCTCATTCCGACGAGGTTATTATTATGACTGATGATGGTTCGTATGGAACAAAAGGGCTGGTTACAGATGGTATAGAAAATGTAATCAAACGTGAGAAGGTTGACCTGTGTGTCACTATCGGCCCTGCTATTATGATGAAATTTGTTTCTGCGCTTACAAAGAAATACGAGATACCTACTGTTGCCTCTTTAAATACAATAATGGTAGATGGTACCGGTATGTGTGGTGCCTGCCGGGTAACAGTTGGAGGAAAAACAAAGTTTGTTTGCGTGGATGGTCCTGAATTCAATGCACACGAAGTTGACTTTGATGAGATGATTATGCGTTTAGGAGCTTACCGTGATTTAGAAAAGAAGTAAACTATTATGACAATTGCAGAACTGATTTCAGAACGTCGTGCGGAGCCTTGGAGAGAGGAATTGCGCAAGAGCAAAAAAAATAAAGAACGAGCGGATATTCCCCGTGTACACATGAATGAATTGAACGCGGAATATCGGAGTCGGGTACGTAATGAGGAAGTAAATTTAGGGTTAACATCTGATCAGGCTCTACTTGAAGCACAGCGATGTTTGGATTGTGCCAATCCGACTTGTATGGAAGGATGCCCTGTAAGTATAAATATACCTACCTTTATTAAATATATTGAGAAAGGAGAATTTATTAATGCTGCAAAGACATTGAAAGAAACCAGTGCGTTGCCGGCTGTTTGTGGCCGTGTCTGTCCGCAGGAGAAACAATGTGAATGTCGTTGTATACATCTGAAGATGAAGAAGGAACCTGTGGCTATCGGCTATCTGGAGCGTTTTGCCGCCGATTATGAGCGTGAAAGCGGACAGATTTCTGTACCTGAAATAGCATCTTCCAATGGAGTGAAAATTGCAGTAGTAGGTTCCGGCCCTGCCGGTTTGTCTTTTGCAGGGGATATGGCTAAGCTTGGATATGATGTGACTGTATTTGAGGCTTTGCACCAGATTGGTGGCGTTTTGAAATACGGTATACCAGAATTCCGTCTGCCCAATAAGATTGTAGACGTGGAAATTGATAATCTGCGCCAAATGGGTGTTAAGTTTATTAATAACTGTATTGTTGGGAAAACAATTAGTTACGAAGACCTTCATGAAGATGGTTTCAAAGGTATATTTGTAGCAAGTGGTGCAGGATTGCCTAACTTTATGAATATTCCCGGAGAGAACCTGGTAGGAGTAATGTCTTCTAATGAATATCTGACCCGTGTGAATCTGATGGATGCAGCCGACCCTGAAAGCGATACCCCTGTATGGATAGGTAAGAATGTAGCTGTAATAGGAGGGGGAAATACTGCAATGGACTCTGTACGTACAGCGCGTCGTTTAGGGGCCGACCGGGCTATGATCGTATATCGCCGGAGCGAGGAAGAGATGCCGGCACGCATTGAAGAAGTGAAACATGCAAAGGAAGAAGGAATTGAATTTTTGACATTGCATAATCCGATAGAATATATTGGAGATGAATACGGGCGTGTTAAACAAATGCGTCTTCAAAAGATGGAACTAGGAGAACCTGATGCCTCTGGGCGCCGTCGTCCTGTTCCGGTTGAAGGTGCTATTGAAACAATCGACGTGGATGAAGTTATTGTCAGTGTTGGAGTATCTCCTAATCCACTTATTCCAAGTGCATTCAAGGGACTGGAAGTAACAAAGTGGGGTACTATAGTGGTTGATCAGGATACAATGCAATCCGGACTTTCAGATGTATATGCCGGTGGTGATATTGTACGTGGCGGTGCTACTGTTATCCTGGCAATGGGCGATGGACGAAAGGCTGCCGCCGCTATGCATAAACGTTTACAGGAATAAAAAGTATACTTATTCGGGAAGTTGAAGATAACACCACATAGGGTAATGATCGGAGTATTTTACATGATCAATAGTACAATTGTAAGGAGTTATATTGGACGAGTGTATAATATTATCGATCCGGAATAGAAAAAAGTTTTGATTATAAGTGGTACCCATCCCCCTGCCGGAAGCAACAAAAGCATCTGTCATATCTCCTTGAATGACACGATGCGCATAGGATAGGGGAGTGTCATTAAAATCTCCGCAAATCAGATAATAATCAGCCTCTGTATTTTTAATTTCCTGTGCAATATATTCTGCTTGTCCGGCGCGTTGACGAAACGCAGGCCCTAGCTTTTGTTGGAAGGTTCCCCTTATTTCTGCTAAAATATCCGTATCAAAAGACTTGATAAGACTGGAATATTGTGTGCGGTCTTTTTGGGTAAGTTTAAATGATTCCAGGTGATTATTTACTAAAATCATTTTCTTTCCATTTATATCCAGTTCGTGTATGGCAGATCCATTATATTGGCTTTTGTATTCCAACCTTCTCGACTTCTTTATTGGAAACTTAGAAAAGACAGCATTTCCTGATATACCATAACGGGTTTTACTGAACCGGATTACCGATCGGTAAGGGTACATATCCAAAGCTTTATATACATCTGCAGATGTTAACTCCTTTCCGGAGTTGGCAACTGTATATTCCTGTAAGCATACGATATCTGCCCCTGAGTCAGCTATGTATTCAATGATCCGGTTAGGAGATTCCTTCGTATGTCGTTTACCGGCAAAGTTCATGACGTTATAAGTCAGAACCTTTATTGTATTTTCCTGGGGAATAGGATCTGTTTTAAAATGGAAAGGAAAATAGCGGCCAATAGGTCCCCAACATATTATAAAAGAAACGAGGCTAACCAGCAGAAGTTTCCAATCCCATGTGAATAACCAGTAAATTGCGTAAAAGGCACATATTGTAAAAAAAATGGGAAAGCATAATCCCAGATATGCCATCATCAAGCTCTTTCCTGGCGATACTCTGTCCGAATAAGCCGCCAGTATCAGGAGAATAAGGAAGAGTATATTCCCCAGGATAAACAGGAAACGCAAAATGATACGCAGTGATTTCATTTGTTATTTTTTGCTGGCGTCAAATAATCTTTTTTTCTCATCAGCCGAAAGGCTTTCATAGCCGGAACGTTTCAGTTTGTCAAGGATGGAATCTAAATCCTGATTTTCCTTATTCTTACGCGCATTATATTCGTAATCGTTTTCTGCCCGTTTATAGGTCACTTTCATTTTAGGTTTACGTTTACCAAGGTTTACAAACCAATCGATAAAACGATTGATAGGCCTTGTCAGATCTTTCCCTTTATGGTAACGAGTGGCAAACCATATACCTAAGAGTGCTCCTCCGATGTGTGCAATATGCCCTCCTGCATTAGAAGATGTGATGGCAAGAAAGTCAAGTACAAATGTGAATACAGCAAGCCAGATCAGCTTAACTCGTCCGATAAGTAAGAGATTAATCTCGTAATCTTTTCTATAGAAAGAAACTGCAAATACAATTGCCATAACTGAAGCGGATGCACCCATCAGAAAGCTATGGCTGGCCATTGCCTGAAAATAAGGGAATATATTATAAGCTAAAATAAACAATAGTGCGCCTGCAAGGCCTCCTAATACATAAAGGCCACCCAATTGCCGTTCATTAAAGAATTGCAGGAATATACCTCCGAACCAATACAACCATAGCATATTAAATAGTATATGCAAGAAATCATAATGGGTGAACATATAAGTAAAGATCGTCCAAGGGCGGAAAAGTAATAATTCCGGAGAAGAGGGCATCTGTAAATATGTAAGAAAGGGAACCCCCTGAATATTGAACAGCAAAAAAACAACAGCAGCCAAACGAATCAAAAGAAACAGTCCGACATTTATATATATAAGCTTCGCCAGAATATTACCTGAACGAAACATCCTTTTTGCATTAGTAAAAATACCTTCCATTTTTTGCATCCTTCTTTTTCCAGTAACGAATCATAAAGAATCCGAATATCATCCCTCCTAAATGTGCAAAGTGTGCAACGTTGTCTCCACCGAAATTGGAGACACCCAAAAACAATTCGATCAATCCATACCCTAATACAAACCATTTGGCCTTGATGGGTATAGGAATAAACATCAGATAAAGAGGAACATTCGGGAATAACATTCCAAAAGCCAACAAAATACCAAATACGGCTCCCGATGCACCTATAGTTACAAATAAGTTCAGGAAGTTGGCCTTTGTCATAAGTTGGGTTCCATTCACATTGATCATATCCTGACTACTTAGCAATACATCATGTAAACTATAGAACCAAACTAATTCCTGAACGATTCCGGCCCCAATACCTGTAACAAAATAGAAAAGAAGAAATCGTTTTGCTCCCCACACATTTTCTAATACTCGCCCGAACATATATACGGCAAACATATTAAAGAAAACATGAGAAATAGAGGAGGTATCGTGCATGAACATATAAGTAACAACTTGCCAGATCCGGAAGTCTTTAGCTCCGGGTATATGGAGGCCTAGAAGTTGAACTAAATCAACCCCTATTTTAGGGAGAGCAAGGCTTGCAAGCCATACTAAAAGGTTTATTATAATTAGGTTTTTTGTAACCGGAGGGATACTATTCAAAAAACCGGAATTATTTTGATTCATATAAACTTTGACATTGATTAGAAAGCAAAGGTAAGTATATTTTGATGTTTTTACAGCCAAAAGCCTCCAAAACATGGCTGTAAGCAAAAAAAAAGCGAAAAATACTTTGTGGTATATTAAATTAATAATACATTTGATGCCGACAAACTATTATGTAAACAACAATAAATATTGTTTAATATATTAACTATCAACCATCATGAACAAAACAGAATTTATCAACGCTGTTTCGGAAAAAGCCGGATTAAGCAAAGCTGATTCAAAAAAAGCTGTAGAAGCTTTCGTAGAAACTGTATCTAACGAATTAAAAGCAGGCGGTAAAGTTGCCCTTTTAGGTTTTGGTTCTTTCTCAGTAGCAGAAAAATCTGCTCGTAAAGGCGTTAACCCAAAAACTAAACAACCAATTGACATACCAGCACGCAAAACAGTTAAGTTTAAGGCAGGTTCTGAATTAAGCGAAGTTGTTAAGTAAGTTATAAGGTACTTATTTATTGGGAAGGATACAACAAAATTGTATCCTTTTTTTATGTACCTTTGCGCCGAATAAAATCCGAACAAGAATAAGTTATATGGTTATCGAACAACAGATTACAACAGCAGTTATTGCCGGCATCCGTCAACTTTACGGAGCCGATGTGAATGAAGGCCAGGTTCAACTACAAAAGACAAAGAAAGAATTCGAAGGACATCTTACCTTAGTTGTTTTTCCCTTTTTACGTGTTTCCCGTAAATCCCCCGAACAAACAGCTCAGGAAATAGGAGAATATTTATTGGCAAACGAACCTGCTATCTCTGCATTCAATGTAATCAAGGGATTTCTTAATCTGACTATTGCAGCTACCTGTTGGATTGATTTGTTGAATCAGGTAAATCAAGATGCCAATTATGGAATAATTCCTTCGACAGAACAATCACCATTAGTGATGATTGAATATTCTTCACCAAATACAAACAAACCTCTTCACTTAGGACATGTTCGTAACAATCTTCTGGGATATAGTCTGGCAGAAGTATTGAAGGCGAATGGAAACCGGGTTGTTAAAACAAATATCGTGAATGATCGTGGTATCCATATTTGCAAGTCTATGCTGGCATGGCAGAAATGGGGAAACGGTGCGACTCCAACATCTACCGGAAAGAAAGGCGATCATTTAATAGGAGATTTCTATGTGATGTTTGATAAACATTACAAACAGGAAATAAAAGAGTTGGAAAGCAAGGGTATGACAACCAAGGAAGCGGAAGCTGCATCTACCCTAATGGAAGAAGCCCGTGAAATGCTCCGCCGCTGGGAAGCAGGTGATCAGGAAGTATATTCCCTCTGGGAAATGATGAACAGCTGGGTCTATGCCGGGTTTGATGAGACCTATAAAATGATGGGAGTTGATTTCGATAAGATCTATTACGAATCACAAACTTATCTGGACGGTAAAAGTAAAGTTCTGGAAGGATTAGAGAAGGGTGTTTTCTATCAACGTGAAGATGGTTCTGTATGGGCAGATTTAACTCCGGATGGGTTGGATGAAAAACTATTGCTTCGCGCGGACGGAACATCTGTATACATGACACAAGATATTGGTACGGCAAAGCAACGTTTTGATGATTATCCAATTGATAAAATGATCTATGTCGTAGGTAATGAACAGAATTATCATTTTCAGGTATTATCAATATTACTAGACAAATTAGGATATTCTTTTGGCAAAGGATTAGTTCATTTCTCTTATGGCATGGTTGAATTGCCGGAAGGGAAAATGAAAAGTCGTGAAGGAACAGTGGTTGATGCGGATGATCTGATGGCAGATATGATCACTACTGCCCGTGAGATCTCAGAAGAATTAGGTAAATTAGATGAGATGACCCCCGATGAAGCTGCTAATATTGCCCGTATTGTAGGAATGGGCTCTCTTAAATATTTTATCCTGAAGGTTGATCCACGTAAGAATATGACCTTCAATCCGAAGGAATCAATCGATTTTAATGGGAATACAGGGCCTTTTATTCAATATACGTATGCACGTATTCGTTCGGTACTTCGTAAAGCTGCTGATCAGGGTATTCAATTACCAGATCAATTACCGGCAGGTATACCTTTAACTGAAAAAGAAGAAGGATTAATCCAACTGATTGCAGCTTATGCTTCCACAGTGCAGGAAGCAGGACGAGAATATAGCCCTGCTTTAGTTGCCAACTATGTATATGAGCTGGTCAAAGAATATAATCAATTCTATCACGACTATTCAATCTTACGGGAAGAAAACCCTGAAATTAAAGCACTCCGTCTTGTACTCTCAGCGAATGTCGCAAAGGTGGTGAAGTCGGGAATGTCACTTTTAGGAATTGAAGTTCCTGAACGGATGTAATAATTGCGTCTAATATATTATGCCGGTCATTACTCAGTAGTAGTGGCCGGTTTTTGTATACCTTCCGATAAGGGGAGTTTTTTCTCATCGTAGTGAGAATCTATTCTCATTAATATGAGAAAAAAATCTCATAGCCGTAAGAAAAAATTCTCATGCCTATGAGAATAAATTCTCACTGCGATGAGAAAGTTGAGAATAATAACAAAAATTGAGGAATGTTAAGCTTTGCCTATTATCTCAGATCAAATATTCCTCAATTTGAATATTATTCAATTATATATAATATAAAAGGTGTGTCAAGCAAAGAACTTATGACACACCTTTCATTGCGTATATTTAGTGATGAGCTTTAGCTCTTCTTACGAGTTGCGCGTTTTTTTGCAGGAGCCGGGTTTTTATCGGCTTCTTCTATGATCTTGAGTGTTTCCTCCAAAGTTAGATCTTCGGGTTTTGTTCCTTTACGTGGAATCTTATAGTTCTTTTTCTTATAAGATATATAAGGGCCGTAACGACCATTAAGAATTTCTAATTCAGGTTCTTCGTCGAACTTTTTGATAAAGCGTTGCTCATCCTTTTTCTGTTTCTCTTCTATCAGGTTGATAGCTTCTTCCAGTGTGATTGAAAGAGGATTCAGTTCTTTCGGTATGGAAATGAATTTACCGTCATGACGAACGAAAGGTCCGAAACGTCCTATCGCAGCAACCACTGTTTTTCCATTATAATCGCCTACCGTACGAGGAAGGTCGAATAGTTTAAGGGCTTCCTCTAAAGTAATTGTTTCAATGGATTGTCCCTTCATAAGAGAAGCAAACTGAGGTTTGGGTGCGTCCTTATCATCGGGGTTAGCCTGACCAATCTGAACAATAGGGCCATAACGTCCGATTTTTACAAATACAGGATTACCGCTTTTAGGGTCAATACCTAATTCACGTTCTCCCACTTTATGCTCAGTGCGTATAGCCTTTACATCTTCCACTATCGGATGGAAAAATTTGTAAAACTTGTCAATAGCTTTTGTCCATTCCATTTCCCCGTCAGCAATGGTATCAAATTCCTTTTCTACGCTTGCCGTAAAGTTGTAATCCATTACATCCGGAAAATATTCCATCAGGAAGTCATTCACAACGATACCAATATCGGTTGGCATTAACTTATTGCGATCAGCTCCTGCTATTTCCGTTTTCTCTTTTTCTTTGATCGTATCTTTTGCCAGAGTGATAATCTCATAAGTTCGTTCAATACCATCTTTATCTCCTTTGATAACATACTCGCGATTCTGGATGGTTTGAATTGTAGGTGCATAAGTAGAAGGACGACCAATACCGAGTTCTTCCATTCGGCGAACCAGGCTTGCTTCTGTATAACGCGGAGGGCGTTGAGTGAAACGTTCTGTTGCAACGATGTCTTTCATTGACAATTTTTCGTTCACATTTACTGCCGGAAGCAAACCGCTATCTTCTTTTTCACTTTCATCATCGTTACTTTCGTGGTAAACCTGTAGGAAACCATCAAAAGTTATTACCTCACCTGTAGCTACAAACTTTTCGGAATTTGTGCTGATACCAACAGATATTGTTGTTCTTTCCAGTTCAGCATCCGCCATTTGTGATGCAATCGTACGTTTACGAATCAGATCATAGAGTCTTTTTTCCTGCGCACTTCCACTGATTTCAGCGTTGGCTATGTAAGAAGGGCGGATGGCTTCGTGAGCTTCCTGTGCACCCTTAGTTTTTGTATGATATTGACGGAACTTATAATACTTTTCTCCGTATTCATTCAAAATAGTTTCTTTAGCTGTTCCCAAAGCGAGATCACTTAAGTTAACGGAGTCGGTACGCATATAGGTAATGAACCCCGATTCATATAATCTTTGGGCAAGCGTCATCGTTTGAGAAACTGAAAATCCCAGTTTACGAGCAGCTTCTTGTTGCAGTGTTGAAGTGGTAAAAGGAGGAGCCGGTGATTTCTTTACCGGTTTGCGGGTAATATCTTCAATAGTAAAAGCTGCAGCTTTACATGATTCCAAAAAGGCTATTACATCTTTTTTCTCCTTAAACCGCTTATTCAATTCTGCTTTAAGTATAGTTGTACCATCAGGCAGGATGAAATTAGCAATAACCCGGAAGGCCGCTTCTGAAACGAAATCATTGATCTCACGTTCCCGTTCAACAATTAAACGCACAGCAACAGATTGTACGCGTCCGGCTGACAGTGCAGGCTTTACTTTCTTCCAAAGAATAGGAGAAAGTTCAAAACCAACAATACGGTCGAGTACACGACGTGCTTGTTGGGCATTAACCAAATCTATATTAATATCACGCGGTGTTTCAATCGCATGCAAGATTGCATTCTTGGTGATCTCATGAAATACGATACGCTTGGTATTCTCAGGCTTCAATCCGAGTGCTTCGTATAAATGCCAGGATATAGCTTCTCCTTCACGGTCCTCATCGGAAGCAAGCCAGACCATTTCTGCGCCTTTTGCCTGAGTCTTTAATTCGGATACCAGTTTCTTCTTATCAGTAGGGATAACATATTCCGGTTTATAATTGTGTTCAATATCTATACTGAATTCTTTTGCCTTTAAATCGCGGATATGTCCGTAGCTGGAAAGTACTTTATAGTCCTTTCCCAGAAACTTTTCTATGGTTTTGGCTTTCGCCGGAGACTCCACTATTACCAAGTTTTTTTGCATAACTATTTCTTCTGTTTTTGAAATCGAGTGCAAACATACGGAAATAATTAACGTATTCGTGCATACGTCAATGAAAAAAACCTTTATTAATACTTGTGAGTGTCAGCGAGAAAGCTTATTCTACCTTTATTTTTTCCACACTCCGGATGATTTTACCGTCGGTTGTTAAACCTTCAATAATAACCGAATACGTAGTTGGAGAGTCAGCACTGTAAAATTCAATATCTGCTTTCCCTTCCGCATCAGTTAAAACATCAGGCTTCCAATATATGGTTGTGCGTAGATCGGGTAGATAGCTACTTTTCTGCTGTGGAGTCTCATAAACTGGAGAATAAAACTCAACCGGTTTTTGAAAACCAAGAGGAGTTATAAGTTTCGTATTATATGTTTCTCTTTGACCGCTACTAGCTCCTCCTCTTTTGGTAATAAAGTTTATAACACCTCCGGGGCCGCCACTCAATCCGAAAATTGAGGCTGATGCTCCTTTAAAAACATCAATACGTTCGATATCAAAAATATTAATCATACTCAAAGCGGATTCCTGGTCAGCAGCGGGCATATCATCAATAAAAATAGTTACTAGTTCATTTCGTATGTAGACAAATTTTTGAGTGTGGTCTCCTCCATTTTCAATTCTTAAGCCGGAAATTCTGTAAAGCATATCTTCTGCTTTAATTGGATGTACTCTTTCGATTTCCTCTAAATCGAAAGATGAACTAGCTATTGAGGAGTAAATTGAATGTTCTTCCTTTTTCTCTTTGCGCGGTGCAGTAACTTCGACTTCTCCCAGATGAATAATACGCATATTATCATCATATAAGGCACGTTGTTCTGCTTTTTCTATATAAGTGTCTGTAAGCGATTCAAGTTGTTTTGTTTTTAATTTGCTTGTCCAGGGTAAGAGCTCTTGGATATCCGGATAGGAAATATCATCTACAGAAAGACGTACATGTTCTTTTCCTTTTGGATTATACGATTGAACGAATATATTTGTACTATCCGGGAATTCCAGTGCTCCGAAATAAAACCGCCCCTCTTTGTCTGTTTCCGTATCATCAATAAACCATCCGGAGGAAGATTCATTAGTCGCTAAAATGGATACTTTTCCTTTTTCAACCGGTTTGGAAGACATTAACTGTTGAAGCCTTCCTGATATTTCATCAGCTATTTCAAAAGGATATGGGGAATAGGTAAATTCTCCTTTAAGAACCTCCGGTATATTATATCTTCGCCACCCATGTGTCATCATAAGAATATCAAGTGCATGAGTAGACACTGCAGCTGTATCCCGAAAATAAAAACCAGGATCTTCTATATGACCTTTAACTTCAGAAGTAAGCAGAAGAGAAGTAAGAATAGTAACACAACTGTCTACAGCAACATCGGCGTCATCGGTTATAGCAATGGACATATTCCCTTCTAAAGGAGTATTCATATTATCTGTTAATCTAATTTGGGCAGATATTTTATCTCTTGTTTTATAAGTGTTTTGATTGGCAATCCATTTTGTCTCAGCCTGATCCAGAGTTCCCTGGCAGAAAATAAGACGCTCACTTAACGGAACCATATCTTTATTTAAGAGAATAGCATGAAGCACTCCGGAAGGTAAATCATGTTCGTGAAACTTAAGAATTTCTTTACCTTCAATTGATTCGAAATAAAGAATTTTCCCCCTGGAATGAATTAATAAGTATGTAGGTTCATTCTTTTTTATATCCCGGGTTTTCTTTATGGAAGCATAAAGATTCCCCTCCCTCCACTGAGTAGATATATTATAACCTGTAGAAATTGCTTCTGGTAATTCAAATTGTTTTTTCTGTCCTGTCGCATTCGTGCATTCCAGAAAATAACGTTTCCCTTTTTCAGGAATAAAAGCGAAAGTACCCATTCCCGCATGGAAAGATTTTACTAAACTTAAAACCTCATTTTCCTCATTCAATAAAACCCCTGATATCCCTTCTGCAAGTCCATGTGAATTAAGTGCTTTGAACGAGACTTTACACAGAACATTATCGAGAAGATACCCTCCTTCAGGGTAGAAAGATACATCATAAGATTCATTTGTGTCAGAAGGGAAAGGGATATAATGATGATAATTATCAGCTTCTATATATAAAGCCTTCATTTGTAGGGGCAGGGGGAGATTTAAAGTGACATGCGCACTTGTATCCCGATCCATTCGAATATTTCGCATAATTCCTTTTTCATTCCTCAGGGCGAGACGATCCAGTTTTATTTTCTTTGAGCCTTCTCCATCGGTATAGTGAAGGTCAATGTATACTTTTTTATCATTCCATTCATACCTGAAATTAATAACAGGTTTGATTTGCGAGGAGAGAAGGCTTCCTATATGGATTGGTTTCTGAAAAAAATAATTTTGATCAGGATTATCCATATAACGGGTATAGGAGCGAATGGTATAAGAACCTTCCGCCAAATCATCAGGTAAAGGGATATGCCCATAATAAAGATCATCTATGGATGAAATTTTTATTCTTCTGATAAGCGAGTCCAACGGATTTATTAATTCAACATACACATACCGGCTATTTATAGTACTTTGTAGTGAAGAAGCATCTGCCAGATAAGCTTTAAACCATATCTTTTCTCCCGGTACATAATAAGTACGATCCACATGTAGATGAATTTTTTCCTGCGGATATACACTTAATTGAGTTTCCATTCTACTTTCAATAAGCTCACGGGAAATTTTATTTTTACTTTGCCCCCATATCATGGAGAAACAAAATAAAAGAAAGAATGGTATTATAATGGTTTTTCTCATTAGAAGATGGTTTTAAAATTATATCCCCTACACACACTTTTAACAAAGATATTTAAATTCTTAAAATGACATCTGTTGGAGTTGTTAATGTTTGTTTGTAGAATCAAACTCTTGTCGTTATCTTTGTTATAAATTAGAAAGTATGGATAAAATTAAGCAACTTATATATGAAGGTAAGACAGCAGAGGCAATAACTTTGCTGAATGATTATATTGATAGAAATGAAACTTCAGACGAAGCATGGTATTTACGGGGGAATGCTTACCGAAAAGAATGTGATAACAGGCAAGCTCTGAATAACTATTTAAAAGCAATGGAATTAAATCCGGATAGCCCTGCCAGGCAAGCTTATAATATGCTGATTGATATCCTCAATTTCTATAATAAAGATATGTATAATCATTAAGTGACAAAACCATGTCTTACTTAAAAGAAATAGGCCATTCAAATTCTTTTGAATGGCCTATTTCTTTTAGAGAATGTTCTTTAGAAATTTATATTTATACCTCCCATGACGTTGAAACCTTGCATAGGATAGAAATAATGGAGTTCATATTTTTGGAAAAGCAGGTTGTTTAATTTCAAATATACTCCAAAAGTATCGTTTAGCTTATAAGAAGCGGTTAAGTTCAGCTCATTGATATTTTTCAATTTTATATCTGTAGCACCATGCAGCCTGGTATATCTGTCTGTTGCCAGATAATAGTCTAAAGCGACAGATAACCGGTCGATCGGATTGGCCTTTATACCTACATTAAACTCCATTTTAGGGCGTCCGTAAGCATGATCCAAATCTCCACTACCTCCAACCCAGTTACGTCCTAAAGAAGCATCCCAACTATTAAATACTCCTTTTAGTTGAATCTCAAATAGCTTTTGATAATTGTATTTTAGATTAGCTCCTGCAAAAAATAATTTAGTGTCTATACTAGACATAGGGCTTAACATACTGCCAAATTCATTTTCTGCAAACATTCGTTGAGGTAGAAGGAAGAAATCATCTTTTGTGATTTTATATCCTCCGAAGATATCAAACCAGAAACCAGGTAATACAGCACTCTTAATCCCGACAGTTGCATCCAGAACATCAATAGAAGGAACTACTTCTTCACTTGGATTTACATAACGGAATTCACGGAATAAGTTATACATACTATTGGATTGTAATTTACCCAATGCTTCAGCATAAAATACTGTTTTGCTGGCCACTTCGATATCAAAAGTAACATTTGGAGAGACTCTGAACAGTTTTGAATCACCGGTATAGAACATAGCATTTGCTCCAAGACACAGATTCCAACTCCCTCCTTCTATCTTATAGTAAGGAGAGAGTGTAAATTCAGCATAGTTCTCATAAAAATAATTGAAATATCCGCCTTCCGGACGTGGCATTCCATTAGGAAGGCTATAATTGAAATATTTTATATCCGCATCTACTCCAAACCATTGATCCGTGATAGAAGGAATATTTACATTTAATTTCAAATCAACCTGGTTTTCTGTTGGCCCATCTGTATAATCAGCTATACCATATTTATAAGAGAAATTGGTATAACCTACATTTAAAAGATAACCAATAGGGCTTTTTTCTTTAGAAGAAACGCCTAAATATGCTTTTATTGTTTGTCCAACCTGGTTTGTTTTACGATCAGCCTCCTCATGGGATACAATAGGGTCTGACGGTAGTGTACTTGAGAGAGGATCATAATTACCTGTAGCTAATCCGTAATAATTGAAAGCGGAATAACCATATTGAGCTCCTGCACGAAAGGTTGCCTTTGGAAAATGATGACGATAAGTTAATCCTCCCAGGTTATCATTGATCTTAGCTTTTATCTTTTCATCAAAATCAATATATTTAATTTTGCCGTTTGTGGAACGGTGTGAGAAAAATATGCTAAGTTCATCTTTATCCGTACTCAATATGTGATATCCCAAGTCACCGTTGATATTCATATATGTACCACCAGCCAGATTGAAATAACCTCTCTGTTTACTATACTTCATATCCGTCATAATCTTTCCGGAAGGTAGAAAGCTGATTTCTTTGGGAGGAAAAGCCGGAAGAGCTATTGTTGCATAGTCAATAGGAATCTTTCTTATTTCAGGTTCCTTAATTTCCGGGAGAGTATTTACTTTGTTGGCATCTTGTACGGAAGGATCATACTCCCGTTCCAATGTCATTTCTCTGTTCAGATAATCAGTTGCCTCTTGTTGCGCGTTTACTCCGATGGAAGCAAATAAGAGAAGTGCTATAGATACAGCTTTTATATTGTTCAACGTTTTCATCATGCTTTAGTTATTAAGTTTCCCTAATCTATTTTCAATCATAGCGGCAATATCGTCGCTTCCCTTATAGTTGTTCTGTAAACTATTCAGATATACACGTGCC
Organism: Tannerellaceae bacterium; assembly: GCA_032073245.1. GTDB lineage: Bacteria > Bacteroidota > Bacteroidia > Bacteroidales > Tannerellaceae > QVMG01. The sequence continues at coordinate 91,672 of DAMANX010000016.1, read as the reverse complement.
TGAACATCATCTCCCTGGCGAATGTAGATGTCTGCCCATAAGATGAAACCACGTGCCAACCAATATTGATGTGGTGTGCCATTCTTTGCGAAATCTTCCAATACCTTAATAGCATTTGCATCATCGTTGGTATCATAATAAAGTTGCGCTAACAAATATTTTGCCTCGGCTCCATGAACGGTGCGGGTATCTTTACTTACCTCTTTAAGATCATCCATAGCAAGCTGATCCTGTCCCAAACTGATATGAGCTTTTGCCCGTACATATTGTGCTTCCGATATAAGTTCCGGAGAAAGTTTACTGTCTTTCAATAGGTCATTTACTGCTGTTAACGCTTCTCGAGGCTGGTCTGTGTATTGTGCACAACGCATAATTCCCACTTTAGCTGCTTCTTTATTAGCCGGATTTTCTGCCACAATCAGTAACTGTTTAAATGTGCCCAATGCGGCGGTGTAATCCTTATCCAGATATTCTATCTCAGCTTTACGTGCCAATGCGTCTTCACGGAATTTTGTATCGCCACTATCCAGTACGCGATTAAATAATTGTTTGGCCTCATTATATTCTTTCTTAGAGAAAGCAATGCTTCCCAGATAGTAATTTGCATTGGAGCTAAACGCTCCTTGTGGAAATGTTTGCAGATAGTTTACGAGGCTACTTCTTGCCGCTTCTGTATCTCCACGCATAAATAATCTTTCTGAAGCAAGATAGGTAAGTGAATCTTGTTCACTTACTTCTATACGGATGTTGCCACCTAATGAATTAACATAATTAGTATAGGCATTCACATCATTAAGTTCTATATAAACAGACCGGAGGTCATTCAACGCAACCCGTGCTTCTTCGCTTCCCGGATAGTTATTTATTACCTTTTTGTAAGCTTCGGCTGCCTTTTCCTGTTGATTTTCATTAAAGTAGATCAAACCTAATTGAACTCCAGCTTTACGTGCCAGGCTACTGTTGGGGAATTGACGCATCAATGTTTCAAATGTACCGGCAGCCTCTGTATTATTTTCAAGTAAAACATAAGAACGTCCTTTTTCATACATTGCATCATCCACATATTGTGATTCCGGGAAGTCACGAATTAATCTATCCATTTCCCTAATTTTTCCTTTGTAATCTTTTTGTAATCCTAACACAAATCCCTTTTGATAAATCGAATAGTCTCCGGCGGAAGGAAGTATTTGGGCAGCCTTATTGTAGTTTTCTTCAGCCTGTGCAAATTGGCGGTTATAAAATAAACAGTCACCAATACGATTAAAGGCATCTGCATAAGTTGCAGCTTGTTGATTACTTTCCAGCGAAGTATATTGACGGAACCGGGTCAATGCTTCATTGTAGTTATTCAACTTGAAATAGCTATATCCTAAATTATAATGTGCCAGTGCGTACATGTCGCTATTCCGTTGACGGGTATTATTTAAATAAGTGCGATAGTCAGAGATCGACTGTTGATATTTACCTTGTCTATAATATGATTCGCCGCGCCAGAAGTAAGCATCATTGCGGGCTTGTTGATTATATGTTCCTAAATCTATTGCACGAGTAAAGTAATTGATAGCCTCATCCAGTTTCACATTTGTGAATTCCTGTGTACCTAACTGAAATAGGATATCTTGTTTTGCCTCTAATATCTTTGTGCTTGGACGGCGTATTTTTTCAATAGATGTAAGAGCCGCATTATAATTTTTAGTAGTAAGGTAAACTTCAACCAAATAATCATTTACTTTATCTGCATATTTGGAGTTGGGGAAGTCATTCAGGAAGTCTTCGAAAATACTCACTGATTCACCAAAGCCCGTGAAATTTGTTTCATGTATAAGAAGGGCATAATTGTATAATGCTACTTCCCGAACCTGTTCGTCGAATCTCGCAGTTGCAGCCGCTTCAAATGCCATTCGGGCATTATTCTTATCGTTTTGTTTCAGATAAGCCTGTCCTAAATACAAATAAGCATTTTGTGATAGAGCATCATTTTCCCGAACTGTTCTCCCGAAAGAGTTTATAGCTCCCGTATAGTTTCCTTTATTAAAATAGCAAACTCCCAGAATGTAGAGATCGCCGCGCATTGGTGAAGATGCGACAGAAACATATTTGCTTAAATAATCGATGGCTTTATCTTCATTTCCTAAATTGTAATAGGAGTTACCTAGAATACGGTATATTTCGGTATTGTTTTCACTTCTGGGATATAAGTTGAGTAATTCTTCTCCCTCCCTTATTACCTGTTCGTATTTATTCTGGATAAAATATATTTGTGTAATATAATATTGAGATTGCTCTTTATAGGCCGGGTAATCTTTTAAACGTGTAAATTCAATAAGTGCATTGTCATATTTTCCGGATGCATAATCGATATAAGCCACATAATAGGTAGCCGCTTCCCGGTATGTAGAGCCAATTTGTTGAATGCGCGAGAAATAAGCCCTTGCTTTCTCATTCTCTCCGGTCTGTAATAAAGAATAAGCCAGACGGAATGAGTATGTTTCTTGTTGATCTGTACTTAGGACATCAATATTGGCTTCACGAAACCAAAATATTGCTTTTTCGTATTCTTCCCGTCCGAAATGTACAGAACCAATCATATAATTGATTTCGTCACTGTGCCGGGAGTCCGGATAATTGTCCAGATACTCTTTCAAAATCAAATCTACATTTGCACGCCCTTGTTCGAATAAAGCGCTCGCAATCATATACTCGGCTTCCTGAATGCCATCTGCATTTTCTGCCTCAAGCTTATAAGCTTCAAGCTTATCGATTGCTCCGGTGTAATTTTTTAACTCAAATAACTCTTTGCCTTCTATTAATAACTTGTCGGGTGATACAAACTGATACGATCGTTGTCCGATTGCCAGATGGCTGATCAACACCAGACACAATGGAATAAGCATTTTTCTCATCATTCCTTAGCTTTTTTTAGTAAAAACAAGCAACTATACCTTCGGTTCAAAGGTACAAAGATAAGGATTACCCCCAAAGTATAGGACTTGTAAATTACAAAAAGAATTAAATATGAAGAGGAGACAATTTATTTTGTCTTAATCATATCCCGGATATTTTATCTAAATTTGTGTTTTAATACCTGAAAAGTTTAATTTTATCTGATATTATTTAATGAAATCTCCAAATTTAACTTCCATACTTTGTTTAGAAGTAATAGATCCCTTTTTTAATTGAAAGATGGGAACAAATAGAATAAAAAGTATTCCTATAGCTGAGATAGCTGGTGCGGTGGCGGCAGTATCGCTTTTATGTATCCAATTATTCTGGAGTAAAGAGGATGCGCCGGAATTGAGAAAGGGTATTGAAGTGATTTTTCTGACGATGGTTGCAATCACAAGTGTGTTGCTTGTTACCAAGGCAAAAAAAACGACGAAGTCCGTAATAACATTAAAATCTGTTGAAGACAGTGATATTCAACAATTAGAAACTTGGTTGAATAAAGCCCATATTCTGAAATGGTATCACGATCCGGATGAATGGCTGAACGAAATCAAAAAACGAAACGGTAGTTTCGGTTTTTTACATCATTTCATTGTGCTGAAAAACGATATACCTATCGGTTTTGGCCAATACTACGATTGCTTCGATGCAAAGGAAGAGTGGTATATAGTCAGCCAGCCGAACCAAATGTTTAGTATAGATTATTTTATCGGGGAGGAAGAATATCTTCGCAAAGGCTTCGGGAAAGAAACCGTAAAACTTTTGACACAAAAAATATGGACACTAAATCCAAATGCTCAAATTGTCGTACAGCCTGAAAATGAGAATATCGCTTCGTGTAAAGCGCTATTGGCAAATGGCTATGTTTATAATGAGGAGAAGAATTATTTTCTGTTAAATAAATAACTCATGTGTCGTTCATTTTGATAAATATAGCTTTATTCCTTCTTTAATAGATGGCAAACCAAAATCATTCACATCTATTTCTTCCGGGCGTAGAATCAAAATTTCCTGTGCATCATCGTGCGCTTGTGCACCCTCAAAATTCTCAACTTCGCATTCGTAAAATATATCTAATGTATGTACATTAAATCCCGAATACAGGTAAATGTTGGGGAGAGAAAAAAGATACCTGCAATTTTTTATATTAAGATTGGTTTCTTCTTTTACTTCTCTACGGGCAGAGTCTTCTCCGGTTTCATACATATCTACAAAACCTCCAGGTAAATCTAATGTGTTTTTAGCGGGTTCTTTCCCTCTTCTTACAACGAGGAATTCTCCTTTTATGTTCTTTATGAAACAGGCAACCGCAGCAGAAGGATTGAAATAATATACAAATCCGCAATTTGTACAACGTTTTGATTTTTCATTGTTTACTATAAACGTTTTATTACCACAAATTGGGCAAAAAAGGAATTGATCTAATGGGTGGGGCATGTTTTTAGGAGTTAGGAATGAGAAGTCGGAAGTGAGAAGATAGGACTAAAAAATAAGAAGTAGGAAAGAATAAATATCAGTTTTTCCTACTTCTTACTCCTTATTTTTTATTTCAATCAATATCTTTGGATTCCCAACCTAATGCACTGGCGCCTAATACTGCAGCATCACTCTCTTTTAATTGAGAGAAGAGCAGTTTAGTCTTACCCTGGAATACTTTCAATAAGTTTTTCTCCATTGATTCTTTGATCGGATTCATGATCAAATCTCCTGCTTTAGTTAGGCCGCCAAATAAGATAATGGCTTCAGGACTGGAAAATGCTATAAAATCAGCAAAAGCCTCACCTAACATATTGCCGGTGAATTCAAAAATTTCTAAAGCAATTTTATCACTTTTCATTGCTGCATCATACACATCTTTTGAGGTGATTTCATCCGGATCTATATCACGAAGAACACTGTCATCCTTACGTATTTCCAGATATTCACGAGCAGTACGGGCAACACCTGTAGCTGATGTATAGGCTTCAAGACAACCTTGACGGCCACATCCGCATTGGCGGGCGTTATTACGGCGTACAATTACGTGGCCAAGCTCACCAGCAAAACCATCGTGTCCGTAAACCAAGTTACCACCGATAACGATTCCACTACCCACACCGGTACCCAATGTGATTACAATAAAATCTTTCATACCACGAGCAGCTCCATAGGTCATTTCACCTATTGCCGCTGCATTGGCATCGTTTGTCAAAGTCACAGGAATGCCGTATACTGATTCACTGATAAGTTGTGCCAACGGAATAGTACCTTTCCAGGGTAGATTAGGTGCAAATTCAATACAACCGGTGAAGTAGTTTCCATTGGGAGCTCCAACGCCTATACCTTTGATCTTATCAGGGCCACCAGCTTGGTCGATTACTATATCTAAACCTTTTGCTAACTCAGACACGTAATCATTTACATCTGCATATTTACCTGTTTTGATTGATCCGCTGTACAAGATGGTTCCTCGTGCATCAACCACTCCGAAAACTGTATTGGTTCCACCAATATCTATCCCTATTACATAAGGTTTCTCCATGATCTTTTATTTTTTAGGATTAATAATGAAGTCTTTTATGGGTAGCAAATATAAGAAAATAGTTGAAGGTAGAGAATTTACCACCAATTATTTTACCGGTAATACCTCGATCCAGTAATCATCCGGATCATTAATAAAGTACAAGCCCATTTGCGTGTTTTCAAAACAAACCCATCCGTTTTCTTTATGATAAGCACGAATTTGTTCATAATCACCGGCAACCCGAAAACAAAGATGGCTTTCGTTATCTCCCAGTTCATAAGGTTCGTTTCGGTCTCGTAACCAGGTTAATTCCAAAAGAAATCCTGTTTGTTCATCGCCCAGGTAAACCAGGATAAACGAACCATCTGCAGCTTCTTTGCGATGATGCTCTTTTAATCCCAATGCTTTATTATAAAATGTAATACTTTTATCCAGGTCTGACACGTTAATATTGAAATGATCAAATCTTGCTTTAATTTCCATATTGATATCAATTTAGTAAATGTCTATACTTTGTCCTTTTTCAGTCCATGCCATATACTTTACGCCACGCTCTTCTGCATATTGTTTAAATGGAATCAAGGCTTTATAAGCTTCTCCAAAATGCATGGGAGCAAATAATTTAGTTTGTATACGATCTATAAATTGCTCAGCTCCTAAAGCGTATTCCTTTCCTAAACGAGGATCAATAGGAAACATGGCAATATCTAATTGCTTGGTTGTTTTTGTTAGTAAATCTACTTCATTCAGAAAGTCACGTTCCATAATAGCTATTTCTTCAGCAGTCGACTCTTCTTTCCAATGCCAATTATTCAGGTCTCCGGCATGAAAGATTAGCTTCCCTTCCATTTTAATAAGAAAAGAAATGCCTACGTCTGTTGAACCGAAAGCTTGAATGGAGAGGTTTTTATCTTGATAGATATCCCCTTTCATAAGATAAAGGGCATCTTCCTCTTTGGCCTTGCGATGGCGCAGAATATCACGGGAGAAAATGTATTGGATATCTTTTTTCTGTTCTTTCCATAGTAAAACTTCAGGATTAAAATGATCAGGGTGGAAATGAGAAGAAAGTATATACAGTTTGCCGGGCCGCTGTAAAAGCTTTTCGTGCACATATCCCTCTTTGGGATTGAATCCTGTATCTTTATAATAATCAATTAAAATGGAAAACCCATCCGCCTCGATAGCATATCCGCTATGGAACACATACATTAGTCTCATGCGACAAATATACAAAAAGGAAGTTGACTACCAATTCGGAATAGCCAACTTCCTTTATGCTGTTCATACACTTTCTGATTATTTCCCTACGGAAAGTTTACTCAGTTTTGAGATCTTTTGCAAATCAGAATAATCATATTGATAGAGCCCATCATCAGCAATCATCATAAGTACATTATTATAAGGAATCACATCATATCCGTCCATACCGGCATAATGAACTAATCTGTTAGCCATCAATTGTTGGGGATCGCCTATTTTAAACACTTGCAATCCATCATCACATAAGAATAAAGCTCCGTTATCAATACCTAACCCTTTGGGGCTTTTCATGTTATAGGTTACGATATGACGGGGTGATCTGACATCACTTACATCCACTATTAATAATTCATTATTATTTTGCCCACACCAGTTGCCTGAATGTATTGTCACATAAGCCAGGTCATCTTCAACAACAACAGGGTCACAACCAAACACATGCCAGATGGCTGACATATATTCCGGAGCAAGCGGATTTGAAACAGAATAGATAATCATACCTCTGGGGGTACCCAGGAAGAGATAATCTTTATATGGAAATATTGTTTCTACATCCCAGCCAACAGGAATGCTTTCAACTATTTTCTTTGGATCGCCTCCCGACAAATCGAATACAGTCATATAGTTATCTATAACAGCATACATATAGTCTTTATAAAGCCCAAACCTGGACATGGAGCCATTTAATCCGTTTACCATACCCCCTCCCGAAGAGTCTGAATTCATAAAGACTTCACTCCCATATCTATAGTGATATACCTTTTCGGAACGTTTAGCTAGCTTCCAACCAACAATAACTCCTTTTTTCGATGTTGCAGTTGTTGAACAAAGTTCATAATCATATCCGAACTCATTATCAAAACACGGTAAAGCATCAGGGAAAACTTCCTCTAGTCTATCAATTAAAACCGGTTTTTCCGGATTGGTTAAGTCGAACCAAACCAAGTCTACATAACTGTCAGCATAGAGTTTATCGTTCCTAATAGCCAGATCTTTATTCCCAAGTAATTCTATAAAACCAATAGATTTTGGCGCTGAGGGGTTACGATTGTCAATGATATGAATACCGGATTCAGGTTCTGAAATATAAAGATATCCATTATAAAAACAGATTTTACCTTGTTGTTCGATCTTTCTTGCATTTGAAGTAATATTTACAGAGTTGCGAAACTCTGCAGCAGACATAAATACAGGTTCGTTGATCATATATTCAACACGCTCAGTCACGGTATCGTTGCAACTAACCAATAAACCGATCAATAAGGCACAAGCCAGATAATTTAATTTTTTCATCATAATAGTTATTTAATGTAGTTCAATTAATTTAGAATTGATAACGAACACCAGCGTTGATACCTACACCGAATTGATGATTGGTACGAGAACTTATGGGTTGGTTATTGTCGAAATAATAATATAGTTTAGGTTCTACATATAGGCCCCACTGATTATAGAATAAATAAGTGAAACCAATAGCTCCGTTTAGTGATAATTGCATACCATCAATCTTTGTACGGCCGGTAGTTGAGATAATACGATCCAGATAGTGTATTTTCTCGGTATATACAGCTCGGATACCTTTTTCAAGAATCATTCCTCCTGAAGCATAGATATTCCAATTGGGATTATTCCAAACTGTGTATACGATATTAATAGGTATTCCCAGATAATGAAGGCCTAACTTTCCATCTACATTGAAAGTTTTCCTACCCGACATTTTTGTGGAGAGATAGGTATATATAATGCCACTTTCAATAGACCACTTATTATTTAGTGGAATTCGTGCTGTCAGCCCGAATGACAAAGGAAGTGAATATTTGAAATCCGAATAATCTTCCAATTTCATCCAGCTATTCATGGATGGTGGTTCAGGAATATGGCTATTATTTCCTTCTGAATTATTATAGTAATCGTTCGATTGATTATTTGACCTATTGATATCTAAAATAGATGTATTTTGCCCTGTACCGACTGTTGCCGCAATTAGCAATCTTTTTTGTTTTTTTCTTATTGGAGGTTCAAATTCATACTGGTTTGAATTATTAGATTGGGGAAATAATAGAGAAGGATTACTTTTCTTTTCTATCTTTTCTTGTGAATTATCCGCACCCATATTATTCGGTTCTTCTTCAATTACCTGTTCAGATATTATTATTTCTGTTTCCATAGTATTTTCAGAAGCTGTTGGATCTTCAATTGTTGTAATAACAGAATTATTATTTTTCTCTTTTGGGCTAGAGTCAGCCAACTGAGATAAAGAGTTTTCTTTCTTTATAGAGAGGGGTGGAACTTTTTTATCTAAATTTCCGGATTGATCAATGGGCGATACCGGCGTATTTATTACAGGAGTTGATTGTTCAACCAATATATCGGGTGAAGTCATAGTTTGGGGAGAAAAAAATAACCAGGCTAAACCTGTTAGTAAAGCAGCGGCAAGTAGACATACAATCCATATAGGAGCTCTCCATTTTTTCTGCCATATATGAGACTCCAGTTCATTCCAGACTTCAGGCTCTACTGGTAATCGATGATCTTCGAGCCGCTGTTTTATATAACAGCTAAACGGGTCGCGCGATTCGTTATGTCCTATTTTGTCTTGCATGATCTTCATTCATTAAAGATTGTACACTCTTCTGTAATGTATTGCGGGCCCGGATAAACTGTGTGCGTGAAGTAATTTCACTGATACCAAGGAGTTCCGCAATTTCTTTATGGGTGAACCCTTCAATTGCATACATGTTAAATACTGTACGGTATCCATCCGGTAATTGTGCAATACAATGCAATAATTCATCGGTTGAAATCCTGTCTAAAGCCGATTCATCCATATAGACAGGATGCAAACCTGTGTCATCGATGCTTGTACTTAATTTTAAAGCATCGTTTGTTCGTAGATATTCAAGTGCTGTCGTCACAAATACCCGACGTATCCAACCTCCTAGTGATCCTGTACCTGCAAATGCATGGAATTTGGTATATACTTTGATAAATCCTTCCTGCAACAGATCTTTGGCTGTTTCCCTGTTGTTGACATATCGCATACAAACGCTCATCATGAGAGGAGCATAGATCTCGTAAAGTTCTTTACGAGCCCACGATTCACCTTGTTTACATCCGTCAATCAGCAGCTTTTCATCCATAAGTATTTATGCTCTCTATTTTGTATGATGAAAACGACTTGAAATATGTTGCATATATAAAAAAATAGTGGAGAAAATTTTACGTTGATAGCTGTCAATTATATAGTTGATAGTTATCAATTGTATAGACGATAGCTATCATCTGTATCGGCGATAGCTATCAACGATAGAATTCTCCGAATCAATCCTCCATTATAATCTATGGATAAGGATAAATACATAGACTTAATTATTTGTCTTTCTGGTATCTTTCTTTATTTTTGCGGGGTTAGCGATAGATATAGATTAAATCAGATTATAATGAAAAACAAAGTATTTCTTATTGGTAATGGAATAAATAATATCAATACAACTTATACTTGGACACAATTGATAGAAGATTTGATAGGTTATATCGGTGCAACTGGACAGATAAAGGTGGAAAATAAGCCGTTTCCGTTACTTTATGAGGAAATTATTGTAGAAGCAGTGAAGAATCGTGATTTTACGGAGAACGATATCAAGACGTTTATAGCAAAAAAGATTTATAAATTGGAGTCTAATTCTCTTCATGAGCAAATATTGGGTATGGGAGCACAAAATATACTAACTTCAAATTATGATCTTACGTTTGAAAAGCTTTTAACAAAGAAAGTGCGAGCACTGAAGAATGAGGGCGTTGTTAAAGAAAATATATATAGTGTTTTTCGTCATTACACATTTGATACACATATCATTTGGCATATTCATGGGGATAGTAATTATCCTTCAAGTATAGCTCTTGGATATGAACATTATAGCGGTTATTTACAACAAATGCGCAATTATATTGCAAGTGGAACGGGTTTGTCCTATAAAAACTTTCAACCAGATCCTTTAATGAAAAGGCTGAAGTCCGGGAACCCCCTGGAATCGTATAGCTGGTTGGATTTCTTTTTTCAAAATGATGTCTATATTATTGGGTTAACACTCGACTTCATTGAAATTCATCTTTGGTGGCTTCTTACATTTCGTCAGCGTGCCATATTAACGAGCGAATTGAATATAAAGAATAAAATATTTTATTTTTACCCTAATACCCTGGCAAACAAAATTGAGCATAAACTCCAGTTATTGAAAAGTTATGGAATCATACCTTTTTCCTGTAAAAGTAGTAGCAGGAACGAAATGAGCTTTTATAAGAATGTTCTTGCAGAGATAGGTCGTGGGAAAGCAAAATGACCGATCCTCGATTCATAAAAAGTACGACTACACACAGAATACAGGGAATAAACGGAATTCCACGGGAAAATATTTTATCCGTGTAGATCCGTGTCCTATCCGTGTGCAATCATAGAGATTAAGAGGTTATAATTTTTCTTTGAGATAATGTCCGGTATAAGATTCAGGGCAAGCTGCAACTTCTTCTGGAGTGCCTGTGCAAACCAGGTATCCACCATTTTTTCCTCCTTCTGGCCCTAAGTCAATCAGATAATCGGCGCATTTGATAACATCCATGTTGTGTTCAATAATAATGACTGTATGCCCTTTATCTATCAATGCATTAAATGCTTTTAGAAGTGTTTTGATATCATGGAAATGAAGGCCTGTTGTTGGTTCGTCGAAAACAAACAGTGTTGGTTGTTGCTTTTCCTGCCCCAAATAGTATGCTAATTTTACACGTTGGTTTTCTCCGCCGGATAAGGTGGAAGAAGTTTGTCCCAATTTGATATAGCCTAATCCGACATCTTGCAATGGCTTTAATTTTTTTATGATTTTCTTTTCTTGTCCTCCTGTCGATTGACTGAAAAACTCTATTGCCTGATTAACGGTCATTTCCAGGATGTCATAGATATTTGAGCCCTTGTATTCTACTTCCAACAGATCCTGTTTAAACCGTTTGCCATGACATACATCACATTCTAAAGTAATATCTGCCATGAATTGCATTTCGACTGTTATCCGGCCATCTCCTTTACATTCTTCACAACGTCCTCCTTCTTTGTTGAAAGAGAAAAAGGCAGAGCTATAACCCATTTGTTTAGCTAATGCCTGATCGGCAAAGAGTTTGCGAATCTCGTCATAAGCACCAATGTAGGTTACGGGATTTGAACGGGAGCTTTTACCTATTGAGTTCTGATCGACAAATTCAATACCACTGATCAGATGAAAATCTCCGTTTAAACCGGTGCATTCGGCATTAATACGTGAAGCGTCATCCAGACGTTGTTTCACTGCTTCATAGAAAATATCTCTTACTAAAGAACTTTTTCCTGAGCCGCTAACCCCTGTAACTACTGTCATTACATTTAATGGGAATTTTACATCTATTCCTTTCAGGTTGTTTTTTCTGGCCCCTGTTATCTCCAGGTAATTGTTCCAGGGACGACGAAAATCAGGCACCTCAATCTTGTCTTCTCCTGTCAGATAACGAACTGTATGGCTATTAGAGCTAGTCTGTAATTTATCAACATCTCCCTGATATACAACTTCTCCTCCTAGTCGTCCGGCCTGAGGACCGATATCAATGATATAATCTGCGGCCCGGATGATCTCTTCATCATGTTCAACGACAATAACCGTATTACCTAATGCCTGTAGTTGACGCAATACATGTATCAGTAAATCGGTATCCCTGGAATGTAATCCGATACTCGGCTCATCAAGTATGTAAAGCGAACCAACTAAGCTACTACCTAATGATGTGGCAAGATTAATACGTTGGCTTTCACCTCCCGATAAGGATGCGGAAAGACGATCTAAAGAAAGATATCCTAATCCGACATCCAATAGAAACTGGAGACGGCTGTTGATTTCTGTTAATAGTCGTTTGCCTACTGCTGCATCTGTCTCGTCTAATACAAGATTCTCAAAGAAATTTCGAGCCTCAGTAATAGGTAAAGTGACTAATTCTGAAATGTTTTTACCTCCTACATGAACATATAATGCTTGGGGCTTTAGCCTACTCCCTTTACAAACAGGACAAATAGTTTTTCCCCGATAACGAGCCAGCATAACCCGATACTGTATTTTGTAAAGATTTTCTTCTACGAATTTGAAAAAATCGTCGATGCCATGTAATCCGGAGGCTCCATGCCAGAGGAGTTCCTTTTCCTTATTAGTCAGATCATAATAGGGGCAATGTATCGGGAAATCATATTTTTCGCTTTTCTTGATAAATTCTTTCAACCATTCTCCCATGACTTCACCTTTCCAGCAAACAACAGCCCCCTGGAAAACGGAAAGACTTTTATCCGGAACTACCAGATTTTCATCAACACCAATGACTTTACCAAATCCTTCACATTTCGGACAAGCTCCTACCGGATTGTTAAAGCTGAACATCATATCGGAAGGTTCTTCAAACACGATACCATCTGCTTCAAAAATCTTTGAATAACTCTTTATGATTGTTTTGTCCGGTGTGTATATACGCACAATACATGTTCCATGTCCTTCGAAGAAAGCTGTCTCTGCAGAATCTGCAAGACGACTTTTTAAGGTTTTATCGTCGTTGACTGTTAAACGGTCAATTACAATTTCTATCGATGGTGCTTTTAATAATTTCTTATTATCCAGGACTTCGGCCAAGCGGTATACAGTATCATCAATAGATAGCCGGGAATACCCTTCTTTCTGAAGAATCTCCAGTTGCTTCTTCATATCCCGTCCTTCCGGAAGAACAACCGGTGCAAACACGGCAAAGCGGGTTCCTTCAGGATAAGAAAGTACTTCCCTAACGATATCTGCAACTTGGTGCTTTTTTACCTCTGTACCGGAAACAGGTGAAATAGTTTTTCCAATCCGTGCAAACAGAAGGCGCAAATATTCATATATTTCGGTGGATGTACCTACAGTTGAACGAGGGTTTCGGGTGTTTACTCTTTGCTCAATGGCAATCGCAGGAGGTATGCCTTTTATATAATCCGCTTCAGGCTTACTCATTCTTCCCAGAAATTGACGGGCATACGAAGAAAGGCTTTCTACATAACGGCGTTGCCCTTCCGCATATAAAGTGTCAAATGCCAATGAAGATTTGCCACTACCCGATAATCCGGTAATAACAACTAATTTATCACGCGGAATCTCTACATCAATATTTTTCAGATTATTTACTCGCGCACCTTTTATGAAAATAGAATTGCTTTCAGACATATATACCAGCTCCAAATTTTGAACCTGCAAAGGTAATTATTTTCTCTAATCTGACCAAGGAAGTAATCACCTGTATAAGTTGTTTATAAGATGATTTAAGAAAGCAGAACTGTTTTGTTATTTTTTTGTTTGTAATATGAAAAGAATCAACTATTTTTGTTCTTATTTTGATTTTTTTATTTATCCAATGAAGTGTGAAATATTCACCAAAACATATAGTAGTAGTTTTTTTTAGTCTCTTGTTTGTTAGTTGTGGTAGTGTGCGGATGACAATTCCTCAGATGCCTGGAAAGGATGCTAAGCATGAATTTCGTGGCGCTTGGATACAAACTGCTTATCAAGGTGAATATCAAACGATGACTCCTCAGGAACTACAAAAAGATTTTGTAAGAAAACTTGATTATCTGCAAGCGTGTGGAATCAATGCTATCATATTTCAAGTAAGGCCGGAAGCGGATGCTTTTTATTATTCGGAACTTGAGCCCTGGAGCCGTTTTTATACCGGGGAACAAGGACGAGCGCCTGAAGGTAATTTCGATTTAATGAAATTTCTCATTGAAGAATGTCATAAACGAGCCATGGAATTTCATGCTTGGTTGAATCCATATCGTGTCAGCACGAATGCAAAGATACCTTTAGCCGAAAAACATATATACCATCGCTATCCGGAATGGTTTGTAACATACAATAATCAGATTTTGTTTGATCCCGGTATTCCGGAAAACCAGCAATTTATTTGCCAGGTAGTTCGAGATATTGTGCTTCGCTATGATGTGGATGCTATTCACATGGATGATTATTTTTATCCTTATCCTGTTGCCGGACTTCCTTTTCCGGATGAGAAAAGCTTTCATAAATATGGTCTTGAAAAAGGATACAAAGAGGAGCAAAAAAATGACTGGCGAAGAGAGAATGTCAATATGCTGATCAGTGAATTGAAGCGTACAATCCTTCTGGTAAAACCATGGGTGCGTTTTGGTATCAGTCCATTTGGTATTTACCGGAATAAAAAGAGTACTATTGACGGTTCAGGTAGCGAAACAAATGGTCTACAAAACTATGATGATCTATACGCTGATGTCTTATATTGGGTGCGTCAGGGTTGGCTTGATTATAACATGCCACAGATCTATTGGGAAATTGATCACCCAGCAGCCGATTATAAAACTCTAATCCATTGGTGGGATAAGTATGCCGGGGAAAGGCATTTATATATCGGACAGGATGTGGCACGCACGATGAAAGCAGGGCAGCTTACACAAAAAATGGCGTATGAAAGATCTTTACCGCATATTGGTGGAAACTGTTTTTGGCCGGCTAATGAGTTGTTGTGGAACAATGGCGGAATTGCGGATAGCCTGAAATTGAATTATCACAAATATCCGGCTCTGATTCCTCCATATACTCATTTACATGCCAAGGCGCCAAAAGAAGTTAAAGGGTTGAAAGCGAAATGGACCCCCGAAGGATATACATTGCATTGGAAAGCTAAACAGAGTGAAAGTAATCCTGAATTAGCCTCTTATTTTGTAGTTTATCGTTTTGCAAATAAGGAGCGAATAGACCTAAATGATCCTTCAAAGATTGTAAATATAACACAAGAGACGAAATATCTTTTGCCGTATAATAGAGGAACGAATAAATATAAATATATTGTCACTGCTGTTGATCGCTTCCATAATGAAAGCCTCAAGGGCAAAATAAAAAAAGTAAAACTTTAAGAAATAGTTCTACTTATGCTGGACCAAATTAGATGTACTAAATATACCGATTGTGCCTCGTGTTCCTTTTATCAGAAACACATATTTAAATATCGCTCTTTTCCTAAAGGGGTGCTTATCCCGCAAGAACGTATTTTGCAGAATACAATGTATTTTCTATTGAAAGGCGAGGTCCGTGTCAATAGTGAAGAACATCCGGATACTATATTTCGGGAAGGCCAGTGTATTCTTCAACCTGTAGGTTCAAAAGTGGAATTTCAAGTATTAGAATCTACAGAAGCCATACTTTATTTATTCGAGCGTCCACAGAATATTTGTAATGAGAGATACAATAAAAGCATATCAATGGCTTCCGGAGGACATATCGGACCGGTAGTTCTTGATATTTGTTCTCCTCTTAATTATTTTTTGAATGGAATGAAAAGTTTTCTGGATAATGATTTGCGTTGTTCAGTCTTTTTACAATCCAAACAAACCGAATTACTTTTCCTTTTAAACTGTTATTATCCCATTAAGGATCTTTCCGCTTTTTATTCAACAATATATAGATACAGTAAGAGTTTTCAATATTTTGTTTTACAGAATTATCAGAGCGTAAAAGATGTTGAGGCTTTTGCACAATTAGGAGGATATAGTGTGCCTACCTTCAGGCGGTTGTTTAAAGATACTTTTGGTGAACCGGCGTACCAGTGGATGTTGAAACGTAAGTGTCAGGATATCCACTCTGATCTTTTGACTACTGAGCTTTCTATATCAGATATTTGTTATAAATATGGTTTTGAATCATTATCCAATTTTTCTCATTTTTGCCGGTCGAATTTTGGACAATCTCCTCGTGCTATTCGCTCCGAACGTGAAGACGCATAATACATGTGTAGTTGGGTAATATTTACAACTTAATGAACAGAATACACAATTTCTTCTGATTGCTTTTCGAATACCTTTGCACAAGGTGAAAAAGCAAGATTTACAAACGTTTTTTAAGGGGATATGCAGTAAGCAAAGGACAGTGATCCGCATTACTATTGCATGTTCTATTTTATTTTGTTGCTTTTTATTTACCGGATGCAAGAAAAAAAACCATACTTCTTCAGAATACGGATATATCACATTTACTTTTAATGTGGATAGTTTATTCGGAAAAGAAATTGGAAAGGAAACGTTACGCTTCTGTTTTTATCCATCCGATAAAGGTCCAATGATTCAAACGGAAAGTGATTCGGGCGTCTTAAAAATGGCACTTCCTCCCGATACCTATAGTTTGTTAGTCTATAATAGTGATCAACATTCCATCCAATTTAGGAAAAGGTCAAACCTGGAAGATACAGAAGCCTATTTTGTCGAAGATGAAATGAACGGTAGTAAAATAAATTCTATATCTCCTTTATATGGAGTTGTTTTGAATGATTTAAAAATAGAACCCGGACAGGATGTGACAATGGCGTTAACCCCTTCATATTTCACGAAGCGGGTTTGTTTTTTTATTAACATAGATCCTTCTGTTCAATCTTCTATTGCGGATTGTTCAGGAACTTTGAATGGGGTTGGTACTTCTTTGCATATCAGCGATCGGATAGTAAATAGAAAAGCAACTACTGAACTCCCTTTTTTATTGAACAAGACTGAATATGGCTTAAGAGGAGGGGTTTTTCTCTTAAATGGAGAAGCGGAAAGTGCATCAACGGAAGATATATCTCATCATCTTACTCTTTCTTTTATAATGAAGGATGGAAGAAAAATCACTTCTTCTTTAGAAATGGGCTCTGTACTATTTGATATCAAAGAACAAAATATATATGTAAATATATCTGCAACTTTAACCGATTCTCCTGAAAAAAAGATTATCCTTTCTTGTGAATCTGTAACAACCAATCCGGAAAAGACTAAGATTTAAAGGTGGTTAAAAAAACTATTAAGTGATCTGAATGGTTTATCTTTGTATACTTAACTAATAATCAAAGATAATGAAATTAAAATATATTGCATTATTAATACTTTCCGTTTTTATCGTATCATGTTCTTCCGATGATAAAGAAGAAATATCTTCCAAACGAACTGTTTTGGCTTATATGGTTTCCAGTAATTTAGGAAGTGCTTTGACAGCAAATATAGATCGAATGATTTCTGTGGCAAATGCTAAAAACTTAAATGGAGGAAATTTGATTGTTTATTATTCGTGGTATGATAAAGAAGCAAAGGAGTCAAAAGCTGAATTATTTCAAATTAAAGAAGGAAAAGGAGGTGTGGTAACAAAACATCATATACACGATTATCAAGGACAAAATGCTGCTTCTCCTCAGGTTATGAGATCTGTAATACAGGACGTTTTTGCTCAATTCCCAGCTGAGGGATACGGACTTTTGCTTTCCAGTCATGGTACATCGTGGATGCCTTCTGCCGAAACAGGTTTACGCTCGTTTGGTGATGAGAATGGTAAACAAATGGAAATCTATGAATTGGCCGATGCACTAAAAGGTTTCTATTTAGACTTTATTGCTTTTGATGCATGTAGTATGGGTGGGGTTGAATGTGTATATGAGTTAAAAGATGTGACGGATTATATTCTTTCTTCACCTTCTGAAATCATGAGAATTGGTTTTCCTTATGAAGAGGTTCTTCCTTGTTTTTTTGCGAATAAACCAGATTTGGAAAAAGCCAGTAAATCATTTTATGACTTTTTTCTTACATATGAAAACCCCTATGGGAATATATCTGTAACAAATACACGTGAACTTGCCGCATTGGCATCTATCACGAAGGAAATTATAACAACTGCAGGTTTGGATGCTATGTATGCATTGCCTCTGAACGATATTCAAACTTTATCCTATCTTTCTGGTAAGTCAACTCGATTGTATGATTTTGAAGATGTTTTAACTAGATTAGCAACAGATGACCAAAAGAAGCGATTAAAAGATTGCCTGGATAAAGTGGTAGTGAGTAAATATGCTACAAAGAATATGTATAGCACTCATATATATGGCGGAATTATACCTGTAAATCAATTTTCCGGATTATCTATCTATCCAATACAACCGAAACTTACCCAGTTAAATAATTGGTATAAAACAAATCTGTCCTGGTATAAGGCTGTTTATCCATAAGTATATCTTATTCTTGAAATTTTATGGGGATAATCTTTATAGTTTATATTCGAAAATAATATCAATCTGTAGGGGCATCCCTATGTGGCTGCCCAATAACTACAAAATCAATAAATTCGAGCGACCACATAGGGTCGCCCCTACAAGGGGAACACCTTCAAATATACCTTAATCTGAATATTCTATTCCTCAGTTTTTTAGATGAATTTATAATTCCTAATGCACCAAAAATACTTCCTTATATGTCTTGACCTTTCCATTTATATTATACAATTCAATATATAAAATATAAGGCCCCGGATTTAATTTTGTACCTTGGCTTCCGCTACCATCCCATTCAAGTTGTCCTTGTGTTCCTACCAACTCATTATTTGCAATCTGTGCAACCTGGTGGCCTGATAGGTTGTAAACAAATGCACGACATTTATATCCGGGCTGATCGAGATAATAAAGAATAGAATAGATGCCTGTATCCTTTGAATACTGTGGCTTCTCTATTCCACTAGGTTCTCCAGGAGATATTGTTTTACCATATTGGGAATTCTGATAACCAGGTGTTCCATATCCTGCTGTCGCAGCGGCTGATGTCCAATTCTTTTCATCTTGAGTGTCGTTGTCGGGTTCGATGCGTTCCAGAGCGACACCTTTTTCATCTTTAATGGATACATCGTGCCATTTGGATGAATAAGTAATTTCATCTATAATCTCTTCGTCATTTGCCCTAAATAAAACCAGCGTTGCTCCATTATTATTAAGAACAGGTATTTTTAACTCATGTATATTTTCCATCCTGGGTGTATTATAATTATTAAGTACACTTTCAGCGGATTTTGTCAGAAGTACATATCCTTTTGATTCGATTTGTACCGGTATATCGGATAAAGGGTATTTAGTACTTAATGTACCATCTGATTTTCTTGTAGCGATACATAAACCAGCAAGTGATAATGACTGATCGGAGCGGTTGTATAACTCGATATATTCACTCTCATCCCTGTATGGATTGGGCAGAAGTTCATTGAACACTATATCAAAAGGTTCAACAACCGGCCCGGATGGAGGATTGGGAATATTTGGATTTTCTGGTTCCGCATTGGGATCAGAATTTGCTGCTCCTGGTGTACCTCCTTTATAATCTGTTGACAAATAAAGACTGTTGTGAAGCCGTTCCCATGATTTCCCGGCTTTTGCTTTTTCGTATGTTATTCTGTCAATTATTACATTATTCGGATCCATTAATTGCAATTCTTTTCCGGCATTTGCCAGTTGTGATGGGAACTTTGATAAAGGCATACCTACACCATTCGTTCCGGTATCTATATCCCTACCTTCACGATAAAGAACAAGATAGGAGTTTTCTACAAATGAATAATCATCCAATTCAACCCCTTTGCCATCATAAACGAATTGCCAATCTTTTAATTCGATTGTTTGACCTGATGCATTATAGAGTTCTACGTACTCTGTTTCCGGTAGTTCTGTCAACCCTTTCGGATCTGCCATTATTTCATTGATAAGTATACATCCTTCTTCGTAGGTTTCGTTATTACCCGGCTCAGAAGGATCTCCCGGTCCTTTTGCACCATAGTATGATGTAAAGCCGAAGCTTTCTGTATATTCATTACCTGATTCGTCAAAGAGGTTGGAGTACGTCAGTGTGTATTCCTTATCTTTTTTCATCGGATTTTCCCATATCAGCATAAGGATAGAAGCGTCATTTATTCCTTGATGCACTTCATCAACTTCACCCAGATCGCTTAACACAAAGCTGCTTGATCTTGCCTCTACTACCTGATTGAAATAAAGATATAATGTGTGGGCATCTTCCTGTTCGATTTCTATTAACTCAAGGGGGAATTCCGAGCCTGGTTCCTCAGGGTCACCACTACCTTCTTCCGGAGTGAATTGATCGATATAAATATCGTCGACATATTTGTCTTTACTATGTGTGGTACTATATTTCATTCGGATCATGAAATAACCTTTCTTTCCTAAATAAGGGATTGCACAGTCGCCTTCCTGTACAAATTCTTCTTCCTCTCCAATTATTTTTGTGTATAGAGTACAAAGTCCTGCATCATCAATTGTTACCTTTAATTCAACATTATAAGCATCTGTACATAAAGATCGTCCTTTTATTAGCACTTCTGTTTTAATATTTCCTCTCTGATAGCAAAGGTCGATGCTGTTATCTTTGTTGCCTACGCGTACCACAATGCCATTGCCGGGATATTCAATATCCGCTTGTTCACACCACAGATAGATATAGGTAGAGTTGGGAGCAGTGGCTTTATAGTCGCTCTTAACTCTGGTGCTCCATTCGTTGCCATATAGCGGAACAGAGCCAATATATAGATAGTCTTCTCCGCTTCCGGCCCGTGCATTCAGTTGTAATTCGCTTTGGTCATTGATAATAAAGTTCTCCAGATTACCTTTCCAATTATAGGTATTATTGATTTCCGGGCCATCGAATGATTCGATCAATTGTGCAGATATGCATAAAGGAAGTAAAAGAGTGATTAACAAGAATAAGTGTCTCATAGTTGTAGGTTTTTTTGTAAAACTTACTATCTTTGCCACCCGATTTGTAGCGATACGTAAGTTCTTTGGTTAACAATGTATTGCAACAAAGATTATAATAATATTTCAATTAATCAAATTAATCGTGCTCAAAATGAATGTAGCAATTGTTGGAGTAAGTGGAGCTGTAGGTCAAGAATTCCTGCGTGTGCTCGACGAGAGAAACTTCCCGATGGATGAGCTGGTGCTTTTTGGCTCATCTCGCAGTGCCGGACGTGTTTATACTTTTCGTGGTAAACAGTATACCGTTAAGGAACTGAAACATAACGATGATTTCAAAGGGATCGACATTGCTTTTACTTCGGCTGGTGGAGGAACTTCTGTGGAATTTGCCGAAACGATTACGAAGCACGGCGCTGTTATGATTGATAATTCAAGTGCGTTTCGTATGGATAATGATGTGCCTTTGGTGGTACCTGAAGTAAATCCTGAAGACGCATTGAATCGTCCTCGCGGAATTATTGCTAATCCGAACTGTACTACTATCCAGATGGTAGTTGCTTTGAAAGCTATTGAGAATATATCTCATATCAAACGTGTTCATGTTTCTTCTTATCAGGCTGCCAGTGGTGCCGGTGCAACAGCTATGGTTGAATTGGCAAAGCAGTATGAACAACTCCTGAAAGGGGAAGAACCTACTGTAGAGAAATTTGCTTATCAATTGGCTTATAACCTGATTCCTCAAGTGGATGTGTTTACTGATAACGGTTACACAAAAGAGGAGATGAAGATGTATCATGAAACCCAGAAGATTATGCACTCGGATATCGAGGTAAGTGCAACATGTGTGCGTGTTCCCGTTATGCGTGCTCATAGTGAAGCAACTTGGGTAGAAACAGAACGTCCGGTAAGTGTAGCTGAAGCTCGTGAAGCTTTCGCTTCGACTGAAGGTATCGTATTGCAAGATGATCCTGCAAATAAGGATTATCCTATGCCGCTTTTCATTGCAGGTAAAGATCCTGTATATGTTGGTCGTATCCGTAAAGATATCAGTAACCCAAATGGCCTTACTTTCTGGACTGTAAGTGATCAGATCAAGAAAGGTGCAGCCTTGAATGCAGTGCAGATTGCTGAATACCTGATAAAGGTGGGGAATGTAAAATAAATATTTAGTTATATAGTATATGAAGAGGCTGTCCAAATGGATAGCCTCTTTTTGTTTATTGTCTTTTATGGATGGATGTCTGATGCCGGGAGAAATAAGTTCCGTATTGCATACAGGCTATTATTATCATTATCCGGAAACCAGTATAAGGGGCGTCCGAGATAAGGTTTCAGATAGCGTTGTAGCTCTTTCGGCATGTTTTTATATGGTATGGTGGCAGGAAATACAGGTGAACCACCGGCATAAGTTGTATACAGAGCATCATCTGTACGGGGTGTTTCTTTTCGGATATGATATTTCAGTTTCCGTTTCCATGAATAGGGGATACTTGCCATAAGTGTTTCTTTTAATCCTTTTGCCGGATGAATTTCTAGATCAAATGGGATTGAGGCAAGCGGTTCCTGATATAATCCGTTCTTTTCACAGAGATATAGGAAGTTACGATACATTTTATAATCCAAAGGGATGGTTTGCCAATACTCTACCAACTCCTGATCCCACAATGGAGTGCGCCAGTCAAAGCCGAAATATTCATATACCCGGACACTGTTCTGTATGAATTTGGCATGGCGTTCCTGCCAATGGAAATATTCAGAGAAAACAGGCATATTAACAGGGGCACGTTTTATCATTGCAGATAATTCTTTAAAGATAGTTTTGCTCCTTTTATTGTATTCCCATTGATTGAAATACATAGAGAGATAGGAATATATATCTTTTTCGGAATGGAGGTTTTTAATACCATCAATACAATAAGCTCCGGTGAGGAAATCAAATGTATGGCCCGGCATAAAGATATCACCGGAATGCACTATACCTTGTTTTTTCAATTCCGAAACAGCCAATAAGTCTTGTATATGCGGATCACTTACCCCATTAAAAGCAAAGTCAAAATAATTATTAAAGTCAGGACTGTTGCGCAGGTCTTGCCATTTTTCAGGTGTGTATTCAATAAAATACCATTGATAGCCTAACTTATGTGCTATTTCTTTACTTATTTGAGATTGTTTATTGTCAGGTGCGCCATAGGTATAACATATCAGGTTTTTAATGCCTAACTTATGCATTTGGTTGATTACCATTCTGGAGTCATGCCCGCCACTTAATGGCAGTATCCAGTTACGGACATTGGGAGCGCTTTCCAATGTTCTGCGGAATACCCGGGAGAATATTTCATTTTGCCGTTTTATCTCTTCTGGAACGGATAATTCTTTCTGTTGTGTATTTAGAGAGTAGATAAAATAACGTGTCTTCTCAATTTGTTCGTTATGGAGCTCGATAATTTCTGCAGCCTGGATTGTATGAATATTACGAAAAACCGTATGACCTTCGAGGGTCAAGCCTGCTACAAGAAATACCTCTGTTTTATGAATATCAATTTCCGGCTTTAGATTATATTCTTTTAGTAATGCCAGTAAATCGTCGGTTATATGAGTCACACCGTTTTCTGTAAAATAAAGCAAAGGGAAAGAACGTGTGCGATCGGCAATCAGAAAAACAGAATTCTCTTTTTGTATTACAAATGCATAACTGCCAATTAGTTGTTTTATCAGCCCGTTGGCTGTTTCCATATTTAATTCATCTTCAATCAGGGAGGTCATCAATTGATTCAGTGCTTCACCTGTATAGCTTTTGCCTTGCCAGGCTGCCCATCCGATTGATGAAACGGATTTGTTGGTAATCCAATTCTTTCTGTAAAGATTGATTTTGATATTCATTACTTTTTATTGAATAAAGATTTAAATATAGGTAAAGCGATATTTTGATAATCCAGCCCTATCCACTTTCCGGTAATAAGTATTGCCAGATAAAAAACAGAGAAAGACAATACCTGATTCAGGAATAAAGGTAATTCTTCTATCAAAGGGAAAAAGAAAAACCTGAGGGGAATCAGGATCAGGATAGCATGACCAATTGTTTTTACCAGTGATATAACAATCTTTTGTGTAAAGACGTTTATCTGAAGTTTGTATTTGATATATGTATAGAAGGCAATGATCACTAAGATTGAATTAGCGGCGGATACACATGCAATAACAATAGGAGACGGATAGATATACATTGATATGGCTTCAGTCAGCCAGATCGAAATGGCTGATATCAGGTAAAAACTAACGTAAATCCTCATTTTTCCTAATGCGAGCATAACAGGAAGAAAAGGATATATATTAACGAAATTGCTCAATAAAATGATTTGGAAATAGATCGATGAGCTGGCATATTCTTTTCCATAGATAATGATTATAATCTCGGAAGCAAATACCATACTATATATAAGTAATGGATAAAGGATCAGGCTTGTTTTGATAATAGCTTTTTGCCAGGATTGGATTGCATCGTTGAATAGTTCCGGAGTATTAGCCCGGGAAAATAAAGGTATAAGTACCGCCATTACTGATGCAGTTATCATAGGTGCGAGTGGAAACTGTATAAATCCGTTCGCAAATTCAGCAAAAACCACTTCTCCAAAATAACGGCTTATGAAAAACTGATCTGCTGAGGCGGACATCATTACACATAAATCTGCACCTAACAAAGGGAGCGCATAGGCTGCAATATCCCGGATATGAAGTGAGGATCTTTTTGATTCATAACCTCTGTATGGTCTATAGATCAGAAATAATGCAGCCAGCAACATAAGGAAAGAGGAGATAACCAGTCCATGTAGTGCTGTCTCATAGTTTGCTTTGTAGAAAATAACAGGAAAGACGATTGAGGCCAGTACAACTATGCGTGAAAACACTGTGTACATAGCCAGATAGTAGCTTTTTTGTTCCCGTAAATAAATGCTTTCTATGGAGAAAGTTGGCATTAAAAGCAGAGGAACAGGGGCATAAATTTTAAGCGCTTTTTCCAATGCCGGGTTTTCCAGTATTTCCGCTATCAAGCCGGAGCCAAAATAAAAGAAGAGGGAGAAAATCAATCCGAGCCCAACAAATACAAGCTCAAACCTATTTACCAAATGCTTTCCTTCACTCTTAGTCAATTTAGGAAGGAAGTAAGTGAGTGTCTCGGGTAATCCAGCAGTGAAAATAAGGACAAAAGCAGAATAGATATACATAACCTGTTTATAGGTTCCATAATCTTCTTTACTCAGGTAACGGGATAGAATAGCAGCACTAACAAAAGCGAGTGCAAAAGAGCTTAGTTTGCCAAGGCTAATCCAGAAAACCTGGGTCTGATTGCTTTTATCGTTTATTAATCCTTTCATTTCAGGCGAAGTGTAATCCGTCCAGCAATCGCACATACGTATCGATCGCTTCCCGAATTTCCATCTTTTTGATATATTCGTCGGCCGCATGTGAACGGGCAGAATGGCCGGGGCCGATCTTAACCGAAGGGAAAGGCATCAATGACTGATCGCTAAGGGTAGGGGAGCCAAACGGCTCTTTCCCCATGAGTAAAGCCCGTTTTACAAAAGGATGCTCCATGTCGGTACGGCTGGAATTAAGCCGGAAACTGCGGGCTTTCACTTCGCATTCAACTTGTTCTTCAATTAACCGGAAAATAGTTTCATTGGAATAGAACTCATTGGTACGGACATCCACTGTAAACTCACACCGGTCGGGAATAACATTATGCTGTGTGCCGGCATGTATCATCGTTACGCTCATTTTAACAGGGCCAAGCAAATCACTTTGTTCAGGGAACTGATAGGTGCTAAACCATTCTATATCTTTCATTGCCAGCATAATGGCATTTACTCCTTCATTGCGAGCAGCGTGTCCGGCTTTTCCTATAGATACACAATCTAATACGAGTAACCCCTTTTCAGCAATGGCCGGTTGCATACATGTCGGTTCTCCGACTATAGCAAAATCTATACGGGGCAAATCCTGCAATGCACTTTCCAATCCGTTTTTTCCAGAAACCTCTTCTTCACATGAAGCAAGGTAAATAAGATTATAAGATTGAGGGCGTTGGCTAAGAATTGAAAAGGTTTCATAGAGTGATACAACGCTTGCACCTGCATCGTTGCTACCAAGTCCATAAATACACTCATTTTCTCCCTCCTCCGGGGTAAATGGATCTTTTATCCAACCTGATGCCGGTTTCACTGTATCTATATGGGAATTGAGTAAAAGAGTAGGTCGCGCAAAATCGAAACCAGGCGCTATAATCCATAGGTTATTACCCTTGCGGTGAACTGTATGGGATGCTTTTTCCCATGTCTCCTGAAGGTAATTGGCGACAGCCTCCTCTTCTCTGCTAAAAGAAGGAATAGCAATCATTCGTTTCAGGATATCAATAGCGTCATAATAATATTCCATATCTTAGTTGAAATTGAAAGTTATTTCTGAGATTTATCACTCACCACTCATCACTCATCTCTCACCACTAATCTTCGTTCGACCTCATCCCTGTCTTTCATTAGCTGTTCTTTCAGTTCGTCCAGTGTGTCGAATTTGATGTTTCCCCGGATATAATGTATGAACGCTACCGTAATCTCATTATTATAGATATCCCCACTGAAATCAAGTATATTTACTTCCAAAGTGATGTTTTCTCCATTATTAAGAGTCGGGCGATTACCTATGTAAAGCATTCCCGTATAAGATTTATTATTTAATTCAACCTTAACCGCATAAACACCGATTGCAGGAATCACCTTATAGGGCTCATCTACCTGTATATTTGCGGTAGGGAAACCTAATTTGCGTCCTACTTTATATCCTTTGACTATACTACCTTTTATTTGATAAGGATAGGTGAGGAGATGCGCCGCTTCTTCTACTTTCCCATCCATTAATAAACGACGTATTTCGGAAGAGCTGACGCTGTAATTATCTTCTATATAAGAATCGGCATTGATAATTTGCATTCCCAGTTCCTTGCCATAAGCTCTATATTGTTCTATCCCTTCGGCACGATCGCGTCCAAACCGATGATCATAGCCCACAAAAAGTATACGGACATGCATCTTCTCTGCTAGGAGGTGGCCAATAAATTCCTTTGCTGTCAGTCGGGAAAGTTCTTTAGTGAAATCAAGAACGATGCAATAATCGATTCCTGTTTCTTCCAGATGTTCTAATTTTTCCGGGAAAGAGTTAAGCAGTTTAGGTTGATAATCGGCTTGTAGAACCTTGCGAGGATGTTGAGGAAAGGTAATTACAGCCGCAGGTAATTTTTGTTCATAGGCTATTTGTTTCATTCGTTCAATCAGGAACCTATGACCCAAATGTACACCATCAAAAAAACCGACAGTTGCAACCAACTCTATTCCTTTTAATTCTTCTGTATCTTTAATTATTATCATCGGCTTATCTCTCTGTTAGAAGGAATGGACAAAGATAACATCAACTAAACGATTTCACCCAATCTTCGCAGAACAAAATCCCCCTTACAGTTGTATTCTCCATTAAACAAAACCTTTCGTACCACCGTTGTGCCACAGCTATGCCATATAGATGGCACAACTGTGCCATGCCCGTGACACAACCGTGCCATGCGGGTGGCACAAGTGTGCCATGCTGTTGACACAAATTTTATTAAGCATATATACGCATGAAGGATTCTGTTTATTTGAAGGTAAATGATAGCAAATAAACTTCTATCTTTGTTATATGGAAAAGAAGAACATGGAAGCTCCGCTAAATTATAAATCAATATTGTTTGTGACCTGCCTTTCAGCGTCGCTTGTTCCATTGATGGGTTCGGCTCTTAATCTGGCACTCCCTTATATAAATAGGGATTTTTCACTTAATGCCAGTGCTTCGGGCTGGATTATGGCTTCTTACATGCTTTCTACTGCTATCTTCCAGATTCCCAGTGCGCGTTTTGCGGATATGTTCGGACGGAAGAAAGTCTTTATCGCAGGAGTCTTTGTCTTTCTCGTGTTTTCGATAATGTGTGGTCTGGCGCAATCAGGTACAAGTCTTATTTTGTTTCGGTTTCTCAGTGGAATAGGTAGCTCGATGATGTTTGCTACGAATATGGCGATAATAACAGCTGTAGTGCCACCCGAACGTAGAGGCTGGGCATTAGGCTTGAATGCGGGAACTGTTTATTTCTCTCTGGCAGTAGGTCCATTCGTTGGAGGTTTTATGACTCAATGGCTGGGTTGGCATAGTATATTTTTTCTCGCAGCCTTAATGAGTTTATTTGTGTTGGTAGGTGCGCTCTTATTGATGAAGCAAGAATGGAAAAACGAACAAAAAGGGGCTTTCGACTATACCGGAACAATCATTTATGCTACCGGACTATCTTCTTTGATTTATGGATTCTCCCAGTTGCCCCATATCATGGGATTTCTTCTTACGGGAATGGGTTTGCTGATACTTCTTTTCTTTACCTGGTTTGAACGTAGACAAGAAGAACCGGTTTTTAATGTCAATATTTTCTTTCGTAACAGGGTGTTCAAACATGCATCAATCTCAGCATTGATCAATTATTCGGCAACTACTTCCATTTCTTTTATGTTAAGTCTTTATCTGCAATATGTAAGGGGCTTAACACCTACGCAGGCTGGGCTTATCCTTGTCGCACAATCACTGATACAAGCTGTGATCTCTTTACAATCGGGGAAATTATCGGATAAAGTTTCTGCTACCAAACTGGCTTCTGCCGGCATGCTGATAATTGCATTGGGGCTTATTTGTTTATGTTTCCTTTCTTCCACAACAAGTTTTATCTATATTTTTATTGTCCTGGCTTTTATAGGGTTGGGATTCGGTACATTCTCCTCTCCTAATACGAATGTAATCATGAGCTCTGTAACAAAAGAAGAATATGGTCTGGCATCAGCTACAACCGGTACGATGCGCCTGGTGGGACAGTCTTTCAGTATGGGGCTTGCTATGATGGCTATGTCATTAATGATTGGTAAAATTCCTTTATCACCCGAAGTTACTCCTCAGCTGATAAGCAGTTTGAGAATAACCTTTGTAATAAGCGCTTTACTTTGTCTGTTTGGCGTTTATAGTTCTTCTATACGAAGTCGGCGTGAAATTCGAGGATAGTTCTGTAAGTTAGGGTAATCAAGATGTTTTAAGCCGGTCATAATAAAAGCAAAAAAAACACCTCATACGCTGCGAATTACGAAGAAAGTGTTACCTTTGCATTCCTTATATGATTGAACTATATGATACTGTCAACACTTACTGCAATCTCTCCAATTGATGGCCGTTACCGAAACAAAGCGGAAAGCCTGTCTGCATACTTTTCTGAATATGCACTGATTAAATATCGGGTACGGGTAGAGATTGAATATCTGATCGCTCTTTCTGAGTATTTGCCACAACTAAGCACCCTGGATAAGAAGGAAATTAAAGAAGAACTTCGGGCAATTTATTTATACTTCTCAGAAGAGGATGCTTCACGGATAAAAGATATCGAGAATATCACTAATCATGATGTAAAAGCAGTCGAATACTTTATTAAGGAAAAAACAGATTTGTTGCTTTCTGAAGAGTATCATGAGTTTATTCATTTCGGACTTACTTCCCAGGATATCAATAATACTGCAGTGCCTCTTTCTTTGAAAGATGCTTTAGATGCTGTTTATTATCCCGGACTACAGGAAGTAATTGATTTGTTGAAAAGCAGAGCAGAAGAATGGATGCAAATCCCTATGTTAGCGAAAACACATGGGCAACCGGCTTCACCTACTCGCCTAGGTAAAGAAATAATGGTTTTTGTGTATCGATTGGAACAACAAATGGAACTATTAAAGCAGATTCCTGTTTCAGCTAAATTTGGAGGAGCAACGGGTAATTTCAATGCTCATCATGTTGCTTATCCGGAATATGACTGGCGTGCATTCGGTAATAAGTTTGTAAATGAAGTGTTAGGATTAAAACGTGAAGAGTGGACTACACAAATATCCAATTACGATAATCTATCAGCGATATTCGACGGATTGAAACGAATCGATACCATTTTGATCGATCTTAATCGTGACTTTTGGCAATATATATCAATGGAATACTTCAAACAAAAGATCAAAGCCGGTGAGGTGGGATCTTCTGCTATGCCGCATAAAGTGAATCCAATTGATTTTGAAAATGCAGAAGGTAATCTGGGAATGGCAAATGCCATTCTTGAACATTTATCGGGTAAATTGCCTATTTCACGTTTGCAACGTGACTTAACCGATTCAACTGTTCTTCGTAATATTGGGGTACCCTTAGCTCACATAGAAATTGCATTCAAAAGCTTAACAAAAGGCCTTGGAAAATTGTTATTAAATGAGAAGGCTCTTAACGATGACCTGGAACAATGTTGGGCTGTAGTAGCCGAAGGTATCCAAACGATTTTACGCCGGGAAGGATATCCGAAACCTTATGAAGCCTTAAAGGCTTTGACGCGAACAAATGAAGGTATTACAGAAATGTCTATTCAGCGTTTTATTGATACGCTAAACGTAAGTGAAAATGTTAAATCAGAATTGAAGGCGATAACGCCGCATAATTATACAGGTATTTAGTGTTAATAAAGATGGGTAACCGTGAGGCTACTTAAACAGTTAATTAATTAATTTACAAAAATGAGTACAGAAGAAAGAGATGAATCTCAACAACCGCGCCCCAGAAAAGTGATACCAAGTATCCGCAGGGAAAACACCGACCAGGATGGAGAAAGAAGACCTTACAATCAAGGCTACAACAAACCTGAAGGTAACAACTATGAACGCAGATCGTATAACCAGTCAAATGATCGTGGTGGTTATAACCGGTCGTACGGAGACAACCGCTCTTCGTATGGAGAACACCAATCCTATGGTGACCGTCCGAGCAGGCCTCGTACGTATGATAACCGTGAAGGAGGAAATTACAATCGTGAAGGAGGAAACTACAACCGTCCGTCTTACGGAAACAACCGGAGCTATGGAAACTCTGGAGGAGGGTATAATAACAATCGTCCTTCTTATGGAAACAATCGCCCATCGTATGGGAATAATGATCGGCCTTACAACCGTCCGTCACGGTCATACGACAATGATCAAGGAGGAAGAGTTTACTCTGCATCTTCAGGCGAAGGTGGACAGGGTGAAGAAATGAAGAAGAGAAGACCACGTGTTGGAGATGCTCGTACGAACTCTTATGACAACAGAGGTGGTGGCCGTCCTTCTTATGGTAATAATCGTCAAGGCGGTGGATATAATCAACGTGGTGGATACAACCAAGGTGGTGGATATCGTCAACAAGGCGGTGGAGGATATGGCAATCGTCGTCCTATGCAACGTAACGATGGTTATAGTCCGAATGACAAATACAGCGTTCAGAAACAGCTTAAATATAAGGAAGTATTGGCTGATCCGAACGAACCAATCCGTTTGAATAAATTCCTTTCTAATGCAGGTGTATGTTCACGCCGCGAAGCAGATGAATTTATCCAATCAGGTGCAGTAAAGGTAAATGACGTAGTAGTTACAGAATTAGGAACAAAAATTACCCGTCAGGATAAAGTTTTATTCAATGAACAACCGGTGCAAATCGAGAGCAAGCTATACATCGTATTAAATAAGCCGAAAAACTGTGTGACAACATCTGACGATCCTCAGGAACGTCTTACGGTAATGGATCTGGTTAAGAATGCTTGTACAGAACGTATTTATCCGGTAGGTCGTTTAGACCGAAATACAACTGGAGTGTTGTTATTGACAAATGATGGTGATTTGGCATCCAAACTGACACATCCTTCTTTCAAGAAGAAAAAGATTTATCATGTTTGGTTGGATAAAAATGTAGCGATTGAAGATATGGAGAAAATTGCAAATGGGTTGGAATTGGAAGATGGAGAAATCCATGCCGATGCAATCAGTTATGCTAGTGAGATGGATAAAAGCCAGGTAGGTATCGAAATCCATTCAGGACGTAATCGTATTGTTCGTCGTATATTCGAATCACTGGGATATCATGTAATAAAACTTGACCGGGTATATTTTGCCGGGCTAACGAAGAAGAATTTAGGCCGCGGTAAATGGCGCTACCTAAATGAAAGAGAAGTAAACGCACTTCGAATGGGTGCTTTTGAATAAATAATCTCGGTAGCCGGTCCTTAAAAGCCGGCTATCTTGTTTGAATATTTTTTAGAATAACAAGTAGAAATGGAAACAATTAGCAGAACAAAGATTGTAGATGTACTGAAACGCGAAGATTTCGGTGCCACCGTTAATGTGAAAGGTTGGGTACGTACCCGCAGAGGAAGTAAACAAGTCAATTTTATTGCCTTGAATGACGGCTCTACAATAAATAATGTTCAGATTGTTGTAGATGTAGATAAATTCGGGGAAGAATATTTAAAGCCGATTACTACCGGCGCTTGTATCAGTGTGAACGGTATTCTGGTGGAATCACAGGGACAGGGACAAAAGGCGGAGGTTCAGGCAACTGAAATAGAAATATATGGTACGGCTGATCCCACAACTTATCCGTTGCAAAAGAAAGGCCATTCAATGGAATTCTTGCGCGAAATAGCCCACCTGCGTCCTCGTACGAATACTTTTGGTGCTATCTTCCGCTTGCGCCATCACATGGCTATCGCTATTCATAAGTTTTTTCATGATAGAGGATTCTTTTATTTCCATACACCGATTATCACCGGATCTGATTGTGAAGGTGCCGGACAAATGTTTCAGGTTACAACATTGAACCTCTATGATACTGAAAAGGATGAGAATGGTCTTATTGCTTATGAAAATGATTTCTTTGGCAAACAAACAAGCCTTACTGTATCCGGACAATTAGAAGGAGAGTTAGCAGCTATGGCTTTAGGTGCCATCTATACTTTTGGTCCAACATTCCGTGCTGAAAATTCAAATACACCTCGGCACCTGGCTGAATTCTGGATGATCGAGCCGGAAGTAGCTTTTAATGAGATTGCTGAAAACATGCAGCTGGCGGAAGACTTTATTAAATACTGTATTCAGTGGGCACTTGATAACTGTATGGAAGATATTAAGTTCCTAAACGATATGTTTGATAAGGGATTGATAGAACGACTAGAAGGGGTATTGAAAGATACATTTGTACGTCTAACGTATACCGAAGGTGTAAAGATATTGGAAGAAGCTGTAGCGAAAGGACATAAGTTTGAATTCCCTATATTCTGGGGAGCTGATCTAGCCTCTGAACACGAACGTTATTTAGTAGAAGTTCATTTCAAGCGCCCGGTCATTCTGACTGATTATCCGAAGGAGATCAAGTCTTTCTATATGAAACAGAATGAGGATGGGAAGACGGTACGTGCGATGGATGTTTTATTCCCGAAAATTGGCGAGATTATTGGAGGTTCACAGCGTGAAGAAGATTTTGAGAAGCTACGTACACGTGCTGAAGAAATGGATGTACCTCAAAAGGATATCTGGTGGTATATGGACACCCGTCGTTTCGGAACAGCTCCGCATTCAGGCTTTGGTTTAGGTTTTGAGCGTTTGCTACTCTTCGTAACAGGAATGACTAATATCCGTGATGTAATACCATTCCCTCGTACTCCAAAGAACGCTGAGTTCTAAAAGACGGAGTCTTTTGGAGGTGAAAAATGAAAAGTGAAGAATTATATATAAAAAGACGTTGTCCGGTTGGATAACGCCTTTTTACATATAGATTATTCTCTCTTTCTTTTATTTTTCACTTTTCATTTTTAACTCTTCACTTCTTCTTATTCTTCATTTTCGTTGTTTTCTTCAAAGTCGATTGGGATTTGTCTCTTGAAGGCTTCTTTGAAAGATATCAATGATTCAGTACGAGCTAATCCTAGCGGTTGAAGTTTTTTATGTATGATATTTAAGAGATGTTGATTATTCTTTGCATAGATCTTGATAAACAAATCATACTGGCCTGTTGTGTAGTGACACTCTACAACCTCCGGAATCTTCTTTAAAGCCTCTGTAACGGCAGGAAATTGGCCCGGAGACTGCAGGAACAGTCCCATATAAGCACATGTCTCATAGCCCACTTTGGTGTTGTCTACAATGAACTCTGAACCTTTGATTACCCCCATGTTAGTTAATTTCTGAATCCGTTGGTGAATTGCGGCTCCTGATACATTACATTCACGTGCTACTTCCAGAAAAGGCATACGAGCATTCCCAATAATCAGTTTAAGGATTTTTTCGTCCAACTCATCTAGTTGATGTTGTGCCATATATTTTGTATATTTGATTTATTTATCAATGTTTACTTACATTTTAATACAAATGTAACGAATAATTGATTATGGATGTATATTTCTATGCTTTTTTTGTTTTGATTTATAAGTCTTAAACTAAGAGCCACCTAATAAAAGAACAAATATTTAATATTAGATATAGTATAAACAATATGGAAGAATTAGTATGTGTAAAAATAAAGGAGTCAGCTGATCCGTTATTAGATAAGGTAGAAGTTACATATATAAAGTCATTTCCTCAAGAAGAGAGGCGTGCTTTTTCACTTGTTCGTGATTTGATTGATAGTAATCCTTATTTCAATGTGTATGTTTTTATTAAGGGAGATGATTATGTAGGCTTTATCACCATTTGGCAATTGGATGGCTTTGATTATGTAGAACATTTTGCTATTGACCCGGCTGCACGTAATGGGGGAATTGGGGGAAAAGCTTTACAATCTTTCCTGGATTTTAGCGAAAAGCCTATAGTTCTTGAAGTTGAATCACCAGAGGATGAAATGAGTCGTCGCAGGATAGGATTCTATGAACGGCTTGGTTTTATATTAGATGATAATCATTATCTACAACCTCCTTATCGGGAGGGAGATTCCTGGTTGAAAATGTTTCTGATGTCATGCGGAGAGATAGATTTGACTACTTCTTTTGAAAAGGTCAGAGATAGTATATATAGTCATGTATACCAACAAAATCTTAAATAATTGACGCCTTATAATCCTTAGTTGAACTTATTAAAGCCCTTAACTTAGCATAAATAAAAAGGCGGAACATTCAATGTCCCGCCTTTTCATATTTTCTAGTCAGTTCATTAGGTTCCTGCCAAGCGTGCCGAATAACTGATCTTTAATGCATATGCTTCACGAAGTGCCTGTTTTACGTCTGTAATAATACCCATCTTGGTTTCTCTGTCTGCCTTGATAGATACAGTCATAAAAGGAGCATCTTCTTCTTTCATACTTGACTTTTCCTGTGCAATGTAATCTTGAATTTGAGAAACTTCTGCAAAATCATCATTTAACTGTAAGCGGGTAGCTGTACCCATTTGAGCACGATTTTCTGCTGTAGGTTCACCAACATAAATGAAAGTGACTAATGATTTTTTTTCTAATTTCTGTAATTCAGTTGCCTGAGGAGCTCTAAATATTACTTTC
This sequence comes from Tannerellaceae bacterium, assembly GCA_032073245.1. Lineage (GTDB taxonomy): Bacteria > Bacteroidota > Bacteroidia > Bacteroidales > Tannerellaceae > QVMG01. The sequence goes on along the minus strand of DAMANX010000016.1, from coordinate 55,938 downwards.
AAAGAAACTTCACGCATGGTCGTAACCATCATTATGAAGAATAAGAAAGCAAACACTAAGTCAGGCAATGATGAAGTATTTAATTCTGGCATTTCACGACTGCCGGTCTTATTAAATTTACCCATTACTTAACTCCTCCATAATTTTTAGGTTCTGCTTCAGATATTTTTTGTGGGTATATCTTACGCACAGCCTCTTGTTGTTCTTCATCCAAGTCAATATAAGCCTTTCCAAACTTCTTTTTTGAGACATCATCTCTCAATTCAGCGTAAGCTAATGCTAACTCATTTTGTACGCTGATGTAAGCCTGATATTCTGTTCCCCTGTCATTTTGTAATGATATGATGTGATTTTTCGTCACAGCCAATTTTCCAAAGAATGGAACATCCTCTTCAATTTTTTCAGGCTTATTCTCTTCATTATAAGGATTATCAATAAATTCTTTTACCTTATCTTTCAATTGCGAAATATCAATATACTCATTATTAGCGAGAATCTGATTAGTACTATTAATAAGTACAACCATTAAATTTCTCTTTTTGATATCCGTATCTTCTTTTTCCTGATCTTTTGGTACTGGTGGTGGTAAGCGTCTTGCTAACCCCCTATCAGTGTCCATAGATGTTGTAATAAGGAAGAAGATAAGCAACATGAAAGCTATGTCGGCAGAAGAAGTACCATTGATTCCTGGTGTTTTTCTATTTCTTTTAGCCATTTTCTTTCTTGCTTTTCTAAATCGTTATTACTATTACTTTCCTAATGCTTTCTTAATACTTCCCCACAGAATGGCGATAACAATTAATCCGACAAGGATATATACGGAATAAATCCACATATCAGTAATTTTCAACCAAGACTCGACATTATACTTGGCAGTGTCAGCACTAACGATTGGCAGAGGAGTACCGTTACCTATAGAATAACAGATGAACATCATAACCACAAATAATACTATAACTCCCAAACCAGTAAGAGCTGATTTAGGATTTGTTTTAAGTGAAGTCACAAATTGCCAAATAGCAAATATGATTGTGCTAATTGCTGTAAGTCCAAATATAACATACATCCAATTTAATAATAAACCTGTATATACAGGTTCTTTCATTTCTGCAGAAGGATCAACTATACCTCCTACATAAAACATCAAGAATACAACGACTGATATGATGGCACATACCAAAAGTGTCCAGCTTGATATTTTTCTTATTTTAGTAACAGCCATAACTAATCTTATTTTTTAAATTTGAGGTTGTATTTGATTACCATGTCAACTAAAGTTATAGAAGCATCTTCCATTTTATTTAGAATGCCCTCTAATTTACTTAATAGATAGTTATAAAATATTTGAAGAATTAGTGCAACTATAAGACCTGCTACTGTAGTAATTAACGCAACTTTCATACCACCTGCAACTACTGTAGGGCTAATATCACCAACTTGCTCAATTTTGTCAAATGCCATAATCATCCCTATAACTGTTCCCAAGAATCCCAAGGAAGGAGCCATCGCGATAAATAGAGAAACCCAAGAAAGATTCTTTTCCAGGAGTCCGCTCTGAACACCACCATAAGAAACAATTGATTTTTCAACAACATCAATACCCTGGTCAATTCTCATCAAACCTTGATAGGCGATAGATGCAATAGGACCTCTTGTGTCGCGAGCAATAGCTTTTGCACCCTCAATGTCACCTTTATCTAGTGAATCTTCTATTCCTTGAAGAAGCTTATCTGCATTAGTGTCTGCGAGATTAAGATAAATAATTCTCTCCAAACAAAAAGCCAAGCCAAGAACTAGAGTAATGGCAACCAAACTCATGAAATCGGCTCCTCCTTCAATAAATTTTGTTTTTAGTGCTTGATGCATACCTCCTTCAACTGCGACTTCTTGCGCGAATGCTACTGTAGAGGTTCCAAGGGCGCACAAACCCAAGAATGCTTTTGCAAATAACTTTTTCATTGTGTGTTCAATTTTTAAGATTAATAATTCTCTTTTTTGTATTTTGTTTTTATTAATAATTCCATGGTAACCCTTTGTTTTCCTTGCGGAGAGAGCGGGATTCGAACCCGCGATACACTTTAGGCGTATACACGCTTTCCAGGCGTGCCTCTTCAACCACTCGAGCATCTCTCCTTTGTGCTTCGTCCCCTCTAAAACGGGTGCAAAATACGAAAAAAATCGCATTTGCAAACGTTTCAGTGCACAAATCTAAAGTTTTTGCTTGACATAAGCGTCATATTGGTGAAATAAATATTGGAATATATCATAAAATGTGCTTTTAGATGTCTGCGTTTACATTTTGAAACAGTTTTAATGTGTTTTTACGCGTGATTTCTACTGTTTCTTTAAGTGATAATCCATAAGTTTCAGCTACCTTTTCTGCCGTTTTCCATATATAGTGAGGTTCATTCCTTTTTCCTCTATAGGGAACCGGTGCTAAGTAAGGAGCATCTGTTTCTAATACGATATGATGTATATCCGTTTGGCGGATAACCTCTGCTAACCCCGAATTTTTAAATGTGATAACTCCATTAATGCCTATTTTGAAATTAGAGAGCTTTTTAACCTCCTCTAATTCGGCTTCCGAGCCGCTGAAGCTATGGAATACACCGGATAATTTCTCTGGCCCTACTTTGTGAATACAGTCGAAGACCTCAGGGAAGGCATCGCGTGTATGTATAGCTACAGGTAATTGCATGTCAATACTCCAGCGCAATTGTTCTTCAAAAACTATTTTCTGTTCTTTTAACCAGGTTTTATCCCAGTAAAGGTCAATACCGATTTCTCCGATGGCACAATATGGACGACTCGGCAATAAGCTTTCGATTTTTCTTAATGGAGTGATAAAATCTTTATCAACACTAGTTGGATGTAAGCCCATCATGGGAAATGCAAACAGAGGATACCGATCGGTAAGATCATGCATTCTGTCTATAGTTAATAGATCAACGTTAGGAAGGAGGATGGCCTCAATACCTGAACTCAATGCATTTTTGACCAAAATATCTTGCTCTTTGTCAAACTCTTCTAAATAAAGATGGCAATGGGTATCTATTAGTCCCATGTTTATGATTGTCTGGATAAGAGTTGAAGACAGATACTTTTTAATATTTCCAATCTTTCGGGAGATACTTGCAATTCATCAAGATGTTCCATGGCAGATCGGTAATAACTTCGCATTTTAGATTCTGTAATTTTTTTTACATCCAACTCATCATATATATGAGTAAATGTTGCAATTTTTTCGAAGGCATTAAATTCTTTTTTTTGTATCCATTCATTTAATACTTGTTGCTGGTTATTAGATGCATTTTTTAAAGCATTGATCAGCAAGAATGTTTTTTTATTACATAAAATATCTCCTCCAATATTCTTTCCAAAAGTTATGGGGTCACCATAAACATCGAGTAGGTCATCCTGTAATTGAAATGCTAATCCGATATTGATGCCAAAAGCATAAAGATGATCTGCATCTTTGGAAGAAGCGCCCCCTAATATTGCACCGGTTTTAAGACAACAGGCGAGAAGCACTGCTGTTTTAAGTCTAATCATTTCCAGGTATTCTTCTTCGCTTACATCTATTCGGGATTCAAATTCCATATCCAGTTGTTGTCCCCCGCATATCTCCATGGCGGTTTGAGTAAACAAATCCAATACTTCTTTGAGGTGTTTCGATTCGGTCTCTCCCACAAGTTTGTAGGCGACTATTAGCATAGCATCACCGGATAAGATTGCTGTATTTGCGTTCCATACTTTATGAACGGTCAGTTTTTTTCGTCGCATATCTGCCTCGTCCATAAGATCATCATGCAGGAGGGTGAAATTATGGAAAACTTCCATGCCGATTGCCGGAGTAATCACATTCTCTATTTGGTCATTGTAAATATTACAGGCTAATAGAGCTAAAGCCGGGCGAATTCTTTTTCCACCCAGAGAGAGAATATATTCTATAGGAGTATATAGACTTTTAGGAGGATAATCCAGATTCAGTTCGACAACCTCCGTTTCGATACGTTCAAGTATTTGTTCAAAAGAAAGCATAACTCAAATATATAGATTGCTGTAAATGAAAAAGGCTGCAAATGAAAGCAGCCTTTACCTATTTTTTTTCTTTTTCCTATTGTAATCTGAATTGAATAGGAACAGTATATTTCACACGTACAGGTTTACCTCTTTGTTCACCTGGCGACCATTTAGGCATGGTGCCCACAACACGTAGAGCTTCTCTGTCCAATGACGGGTCAATACTACGGATAACTTCTGCATCAACAACAGAACCGTCACGATTTACCACGAAAGAAACTACAACACGTCCTTGAATACCATTTTCCTGTGCGATAACCGGGTATTTAATGGAATTACCAATAAATTTAAGTAAAGCTGCGTCACCACCCGGGAACTGAGGCATTTTTTCTACAACCGTGAAAATGTGATTTTCGGATTCTTCTTCCTCTTCTACGATTGTTGGAGCTACATACGTTTGTACCTGCGCAGCAGATTGATCATCTTCTGTAGATAAAATTTCTACTTGCTCCAATTCAACATCATCTTCTACTACGTTCAATATTTCCGGTGCAGCAGCAGCAGGAGGAGGAGGGGGAGGGGGAGGTAGTTCCTCCGGCCTTGTTATCTCAATTTCTTCTTCAGCGATGATGTCAGCAACACCTTCACTGGTAGTAGCAATCTGGATGTCATGGGTTCCCCATTCGAACCCTACGAACAAACATGCAAGTGCTATGACAAGCCCCATAAGGACGCTTAATGTCTTCCCACCTTCCAGATCCGCTTTTGGTGATTTCTTAATTTCCATACTTCTTAATTATGTTTAGTAATGTGTTCTTCAATACGCAAAAATAGTAATAAATTGATATATTCCGAAACATTCATTGGAAAACCCTCTTTTTTTAGCATTTTTTCATCCAAAAAGAAAAATTAGGATGTTCGTATACCTTTTTGGGGATTTTTCCGTTTCTGATAATGTATCTCTATACCGTTCTACTTAAGCGGCGGTAAAGTAAAAACATTTTTCTGAATAAATAATGTATCTTTGAAAGTTTTTGTCGAGAAAATATGAGAAATAAACTATATATATTACTCTTTACCTTATTGTCATTGGGAGCCTCTGCCCAAAATGGGAATGAGGTTTTCACATTTTTACGTTATCCGAATTCAGCGCGTGCGAATGCATTGGGTGGACACACGGTTGCATTAATTGAGCGGGACCCTTCTCTTATCTTCCACAATCCGGGCTTATTAGGCGGCGAACTGGATGGTATGATCAATCTCAACTATATGAATTATATTTCGGATATAAATGTCGGAAGTGCTCTTTTTACTAAAGCACATAAAGAACGTGGTGCATGGGGAATTGGAGCTACATATATAAACTATGGTAGTTTCAAGGAAGCATTACCTGAAAGTACAATTATTGGAACTTTTTCCGCCAATGATATCAGTCTACAAGGTTTTTATTCCTATGATTTGTCGGATAAATGGCGTGGTGGCCTTTCTTTGAAATTTCTTTATTCAGCTTTTGCCGATTTTACCTCAATGGGGTTAGGGGTTGATGCCGGCTTAAGTTATTACGATACGGATAAAGCTTTTTCTTTTGGTGTTGCATTTAAAAATATTGGTGCCCAATTAAAAGCTTATGAAGATGAACGTCAGTCCTTGCCGTGGGATATCCAACTAGGAATTACAAAAAGTATGAATCATGCTCCTATTCGATTCTCTCTTACGGCTATGTATCTTAATCGTTGGAAATTTGATTATATCGATAATACCGATGTAGAGAGCGAGGATACATTTTTTCAGACTTTTGCAAAACACTTAGTGATAGGTGTAGATTTTGTTCCGTCAGAAAATTTTTGGGTTGGTGTTGGTTTTAATCCCAAAAAAAGTATGGATATGAAGTTGCAAAATGGAAATAAACTCGGTGGATTCTCTGCAGGAGCCGGGATTAAGATCAGTAAATTTGATGTAGGAGTCTCTTTGGCAAATTACCATCCTTCTGCCATGTCAATGATGGTGAGTATTTCAACCACATTGGCTGATTTCCGGCCTTAACTCAAAAGAAGGTTAACGCCTGGTCATCTCCAATGTCATATTGTCAAATTATCCGTATAATTTTGTTTTTTCATACATAACTTATTCTTGAATTATATATAGAAACACTTTTTAACTAATCTTATTTTCTCTGACTAATTGATATCATATTGACTACTTCTGTAATGCCATGATACCTCTTATGAATAAAGCATTGGGCTTTTGCGAATAAAACCTGGTGCTTTTATAGACAAAATATAGCACTTTCGATTTGTTAACATTCGAATGGCGATAGAGGTATAAAGGATGGCTATCTTTGCTTACCGTTTCGTGATATAAAACAAAGTAAAATGAAAAAGATAACAATTGCTATTGATGGGCATTCCTCAAGTGGGAAAAGTACCATGGCAAAAGATCTGGCAAAAACAATTGGATATACTTATATTGATAGCGGCGCGATGTATCGTGCCGTTACTCTTTATAGTCTGCAACATGGATTATTTGCAGGCGATACAGTAGATTTAGAGCGTCTTAAAAGAGAAATGGGAAATATCCATATCACTTTTCGTATAAACCCGGCAACGGGGCGGCCAGACACTTTTCTAAACGGAGTGGATGTAGAGAAAGAGATACGAAGCATGGAGGTTGCTGATCATGTGAGTATGATTGCTACGCTTGGATTTGTTCGTCAAGCAATGGTGGAGCAGCAGCAAGCTATGGGGAAAGAAAAAGGCGTTGTGATGGATGGCCGTGATATTGGAACGGTTGTATTCCCTGATGCTGAATTGAAGATTTTTGTTACAGCTTCACCAGAAGTACGTGCTCAGCGACGAGTTGATGAACTTAAGGGAAAAGGAATGTCAGCTTCATACGAAGAGGTATTGGCGAATGTTTTAAAACGTGATCATATAGATTCTACCCGCGAGGAAAGTCCTCTTCGCCAGGCTAAAGATGCTTTAGTCCTGGATAATTCATCCATGACAATGGAAGAGCAAAAAGATTGGTTATTGGTTAAGTATAACAATACGGTTCGCGAAAATGATTGAAGTAGAGATCGATAAAGATTCCGGTTTTTGCTTTGGGGTAGTTACTGCGATAGAAAGTGCGGAGCGGGAATTAAAGACAAATGATACACTCTATTGCCTGGGTGATATTGTGCATAACAGCCTTGAAGTGGAGAGGCTTAAAACACAAGGACTTTATGCTATTGGACATGAGGAATTTGCTTCACTGAAGGGCGAAAAAGTTCTGTTGAGAGCACATGGCGAACCTCCTTCGACTTATGAAACAGCAAAAAAAAATGCAATAACTATTGTTGATGCAACTTGCCCTGTTGTTTTGAAATTACAACAGAAGATTCATAAATGTTATGAAGAAATAAAACATGGACAGGGCCAGCTTGTTATCTATGGTAAACATGGACATGCAGAGGTTAACGGACTCGTAGGCCAAACTGAAGGAACAGCAATTGTAATAGAAAAAATAGAAGATCTGGATAAACTGGATTATAGCAAAAAAATAGTTTTGTTTTCTCAAACAACGAAATCATTAGATGGTTTTCGGGAGATTGTACAAGAAATACAAAAAAGAATATATCCTGGAATACATTTTGATTATTACGACACTATTTGTAGACAAGTAGCTAATCGTTTACCCAATATTAAGAAATTTGCATCCAATCATGATTGGATTTATTTTGTTGCAGGGGAGAAAAGCTCCAATGGACGCATGTTATTTGACGAATGCAGAAAAGCAAATCCCAATAGTGTCTTTATTTCAGAAGTAGCTGAAATCAAAGAGCCTTTGCCGATGGGTGTTCGAAAAGTAGGAGTATGTGGTGCTACTTCTACACCTAAGTGGCTTATGGAAGAGGTTGCTGTGCGTATTCGTGAACTGAATACAAAAAGATAACAAAACAGTTAATTTTGAATGAATTTTGAGTGAAAAACAAACGTGTGAATGAATTGTTTGTAATTTTGCTCGCTAATTAAAAACTTAAGACATTATGTCAGCAGTGAAATGTATAGGCATCTTAACCTCCGGCGGTGATGCTCCCGGAATGAACGCTGCTATTCGTGCAGTAACCCGTACCGCACTCTTTAGAGGCATAGCGGTTAAAGGTATTTATCGTGGCTATAAAGGACTTATTACAAATGAAATCGAAGATTTCAATAATCAAAGTGTCAGTAATATAATTCAACGAGGTGGTACAATTTTAAAAACTGCCCGCAGTGAAGAATTCCGTACCCCGGAAGGACGTCAATTGGCTTATCAGCGATTACAAGAACATGGTATCGATGCCTTGGTTGCTATTGGTGGTGACGGAACGTTAACAGGAGCACGTATCTTTGCCCAGGAGTTTAATTATCCAATCGTGGGTTTACCCGGGACGATCGATAATGATTTATATGGTACCGATGTGACAATCGGTTTTGATACAGCACTTAATACCATTATGGAATGTGTCGATAAGATACGTGATACAGCAACTTCTCATGATCGTCTTTTCTTTATTGAAGTGATGGGACGAGAAGCCGGATTTCTAGCACTGAACGGTGCGATTGCTTCTGGTGCGGAAGCTGCGATTATTCCCGAAATCTCTCTGGAGAGAGACCAACTGGCTGAAATGATTGAAACAGGTTTTCGCAAATCAAAGAATAGTAGTATAGTTTTGGTTGCGGAAAGTGAAATAACCGGAGGAGCTATAGGGGTGGCAGAACGTGTAAAGAATGAATATCCTCAATTTGATGTTCGTGTGTCTATACTTGGCCATCTTCAACGTGGAGGTTCTCCTTCTGCACAGGATCGTATACTGGCTACGCGAATGGGGGTAGCTGCTATTGATGCTATTCAGGATGATCAAAGGAATGTTATGATAGGAATTGTAAATGAGAGCATTGTTTATGTTCCTTTCTCAAAAGCAATAAAGAATATAAAGACAGTAAATCCAGACTTAATAAATACATTAGAAACCGTATCGCATTAACATGTAGGATCGCCTAGAATCAATATAATGCATGGGCAGTCACATAGGGCTGCCCCTACAATATGTTTTTGATTTCTTTCAATCCTTTAATAATGAAAGTAGGATTGAACCCTTTTATCGGTAATTCTTCAGGGTTCAACCAGATCTGATCTATTTTGGAATTATAGGCGCCTACTATATCTGCTTCCCAACTATCCCCAATCATAATACTTTCTTTTCGACGTGAATTGGTGTTTTTAAGTGCAAAATCAAATATCTCTTTATGTGGTTTCTGAATGCCGGCATCCTCAGAAAGGATCATTCTTTCAATATATGGTGCTAATCCTGAATTTGTAAGTTTCTTAAATTGAACTTCTCGGAAACCATTAGAAAGAATGTATAGATGATAAGAGCCTTGTAGATATTCCAAGATCTCTATAGCACCCGGTACGAGGCGTGTTTTGGTAGTGGTACGTTGAAGGAAATCATTGTTGATAGCTAGTACAGTTTTTCTATCATCAATACCCATGGGGGAAAGAATATAGTGAAACCGACTGAAGATAAGCGTCTGTCGATCTATTTCATGATTACGATACTGTTGCCATAACTTTTCGTTATTAGGCATGTAAATATTATAAAATGCCTCGAAGGAAGCATAATGTCGATTCCAATGGTAATCGATAAATAGTTCTTCGAGGCATTCTTTATTATTGTGATACGTATCCCAAAGGGTATCGTCCAGATCAATAAAAAGGCTTTTGTATTTCATTATCCAACCTGAATCACCAGGTATTTACTTAAACTCCAGAATAAGTTTTCGTCAGTGATTTTTAATGTAAGATTACCATCTGCATCTTTTACAAGCTCGTATGTGTTGTCAGGATGATTAGAACGTAATTTCGCTTTTGATGCAAAGAGAGGGATGTCTTTTACTTCACGTATATCAATTGATATAAAATAATCCCGATTGAAATCATCTTCCAATGCTTTTGATTTGGAAAATAATCCTCCACCACTTAGAATGTTTTGGTCTTTCAATTCTTTAGCAGTTCCAAAACAATAAAATGCTGTATGCAACTCTTTATCTTGTTGGTTCAATGCTTGCGTTTGTAATGCTGTTGTAGAGGCAAGAACTTCTACATCCTCATTTAGACTTGAGATCATCTCATCAAGTTCCTGGATGCGAACATTCTTTTTAGCCAGATCCTCTTGTAAAGTAGCAATCATCATTGCTTTTTGATCCATTTCCGAGTTTAAACGTTGGATGGTTCTACGTAAAGCATTTGAATTAATATTGCTTTTATTCAGTTTGTCTTCCAGTTCACTGATTTGTTGTTTATTCTTTTTCAAAGTTTCCGTGATCAGCTGCATATTTTGCTTGATCTGTTCACGTTTCGTTTGATTCATTTCCATACCTGATTGTTGTTGCGAAGACAAATAGTTTTCTGCTTCACGGATAGATTGAATATCGTCTTCTACATCGTTAAGGATGGCCAGCATTTCATTTAATTCGGAAGAATTGCGTGCACTTTCAATTTTCAGTGAGTCATTTTCGGCTTTCATCTGTTTGTATTCTTTTGAATTTTGAATACATGAAGCCATTAATACCACTGTACTAAGACAAATAACTAATACCTTTTTCATATACTTCTTCTGTTTAGTTAGACACTTTATATTAAGTTAGTCGTTTTTATGTTGCACACCTTTAGAAGGTGTAATACCAGCTACTATAATAACAATTTCGCCTTTTGGTTCGTTCAATGTAAAATGTGCCGCCACTTCCTCGGCGGTTCCCCGAACCGTTTCCTCAAAGAATTTAGATATTTCCCTGGATACAGAAACCAATCGGTCAGCCCCAAAAAAAACGATGAACTGCGTGAGTGTTTTAACCAGGCGATAAGGTGATTCATAAAAGATCATTGTGCGTGTTTCGTTGGCCAATGATTTCAGACGGGTTTGTCTTCCTTTTTTCTGGGGTAGAAAACCTTCAAAGCAAAATGTATCATTCGGAAGTCCTGAAGCAACTAGAGCAGGAACAAAAGCGGTAGCTCCCGGTAGGCATTCTACCTCTACACCCTGACGGATACATTCCCTTACAAGGAGAAATCCCGGATCAGATATGGCAGGGGTACCTGCGTCTGAAACTAAAGCAATGGTCTCCCCCGCAAGAATCCGAGAGGCAATCTGTTCAACTGTTTTGTGTTCATTGAATTTATGATGAGAAAGCATTCGGTTCTGTATGTCGTAGTGCTTAAGTAAAAAGCCAGTAGTCCTTGTATCTTCAGCTAAGATAAGGTCGGCTTCTTTTAATACACGGATAGCCCGGAATGTCATATCTTCCAGATTTCCGATAGGTGTAGGTACTACGATAAGCTTTGCCATATTTTACATAAAACGTTTTTCAATTAATTTAAGAAAATCAGCAACTGATTCATCTTCTATATTCCATTGTAATTCCTGATGTAAATAAGTTATAGACTCTTCCACTGAATGGATATCGTTAAGGTCTGTAATTGCTTTATTCATACGGTTTTCATCACCGCCAAATAATTCACGGCGAAAACGAAAACGATCGTTCAAGCTGAATGCTTTTCTGAAATCAGATAATATCTTCTTTTCTAGTATTTCACTTAAGGGTATTTGAGCAGTTCCTCGGTCTTCTTTAAGTGATATTTTTTGTTCTTCATTTTGAACGGTTTTATCGAAGTTTTCAGGAGGTATATCTGTATTTATCTCTTCATTATTATTGATTTCATTATTAACTTCTTCAGTGGAAGGTTGAGCAGTGGCTTGTGTTAAGGAAATTGAGCTTATCTTCAAACGATGCGCTTCCATCTGACGACTGAGCACTTCCAGTTGTTCAGCTTCTATAATGTGTAAATCTGTCAATAATTTATGAATCATCTCGTATGATGTGCTAAAAAAAGAGACAGGATATATCTCCGCATCACGCATAGATGCTATCTTTTTTTCAAGCTCCCGGATGTCCAGCAGCAGATGATCAATTTTTTCTTTATTTGCCATTATCTTGTCCATTTAAATGACCTCACTCATAGTTTTGTCTCTTGCCATCACGACAAAAGTAGCTATTTCTTATAATTAAACGCTGCTTAGCAGTTAAATATTGCTTATTCTTCGAATTCCTTAGGTAAGTTTACCAGGTATAGTCGGTGTGTAGCACGGGTAAAAGCAGTATAAAGCCACCGGTAGAAATCTTCTCCCAGTATCTCTTCCGTTATATATCCGATATCCAGGAAAACATTCATCCATTGTCCTCCCTGTGCTTTATGGCAAGTCACAGCGTATGCATATTTTACCTGCACAACATTATAGTAAGGATCGATTTTCATTTTCTTCATTTTTCCTGCTTTTGTTGGGATATCTTCATAATCTTCAAGAATAGTATAGAAGAGTTTATCATTTAGCTCTTTGGACAAAGCCGGAGTTTCAGATTGAAGTGTATCAAGAAGGATTTTAATATCTATTTCCAGATTATAATCCGGGAAATAGGCCGTGACATCTGCAAATCGAAAACCATATATATCTGTTGTACGGCGGACGCGTTTAACTTCAAAAATATCTCCATTTGCAATAAAATCCATTTCTTTAACCGATTCTGTCCAATGATAATTGTTTTTTACTACCAACAAATTATCACCCGATGAAAGCTCTTCTTCCCTATAAAGTATTCGATTGCGTACACCATTGTTATAAATTGTTGCTCGTTTATTACTTCGTGTAATTATCATCGTCTCTTCAATACCATCTCTATGATAGGCAGATGATATTTCTTCTATTAACTCGTCACCCCCAATCTTTCTGATATCGTTGAATTTTGTGAGGGAAAGCTTAGGGAATATTTCAACAGTTTGATCAGCTAATGCTTTACGTAAACGTGTAGCATTGAAAAGTATTCCTGAATTTTCAGTCTGACGGACAATTTGAGTGAGAGTAACCTCCTGAATGGTAAGTCCATAACCACGTAATATTTCCGCGTTTAAAGCAGGGCTTTCTGTTTGCATCACAGGGGGCAACTGGGCAACATCTCCCATCAGAATAAGCCTGCAGTTCTCTCCACCGTAAACATAATGGATAAGATCATCCAGTAAACGTCCACTTCCGAATACTGAAGAATCCAAGCCACCATTAGAAATCATAGAAGCTTCGTCCACAATGAATAAAGTGTCTTTGTGGAGATTGTCTGCTGCTTGAAAACCAGTCATTTCATTTGAAAAGGCTTTCTGGCGATAAATTTTTTTGTGTATTGTAAAAGCTTGATGGCCTGCGTATCCTGAAAAGACTTTAGCGGCTCTTCCGGTAGGAGCTAGTAGTACCGTTTTTTGTTTGAGCTCTGTAAGTGTTTTTACAAGCGAGCCAACTAAAGAGGTTTTACCCGTTCCGGCATAGCCTTTCAACATTAAAAGCGAATCAGTATTGTCCGAAAAGAGAAAGTCAGATATAATTTGTATCGCATGAGCTTGATCGGGGGTTGCTTGATAGGGGAAATTATGTGTGATTTGACTCCCTAAATAACTATTTATCATTTTGATCGCAATAATTTTCGCGATAAAGGTAACGTATTAAATATTCTTTTTATATTTGCCGAACGAAATAAATTCAAAAAACGATACAAACCATGAAAGTTACATTAAAGATCTTACTACTGGTGGCAGTTTTTCTGCTAGTTTACATGTGTGTCAAGAGCATCACAGGCCCAATTAACTTTAATAAGGAAAAAGACGCTCGTGAAAAGGAAATTATTGCTCGTTTAATAGATATTCGGAGAGTTCAGATTGAATACAAGAATATCCATAAAGTGCATGCCGGTTCATTTAATGAATTGGAGAAGTTCCTGAATGAGGAAAAAATTCCTTTTATATTGAAAGAAGGTGTTTTGACAGACGAACAGTTAGAAAAAGGTATGACTGAGCAGGAAGCTGTTAAACAAGGACTTATTGTTCGTGATACTGTGTGGATTGTAGCTAAAGATACATTGCTTGGTAAAGGTTATGATGTGAATGGAATGCGTTATGTTCCGGCTGTACTTGGGGATAAATTGGAATTCTCTATGGATACTGCAACAATTATATCTTCACAAGGATATGAAATTAAAGTATTTGAAAGTGGTGTGAAGTTTGAAGACTATCTTCGTGGAATGGATCCCCAATTACGTTATAACCTGATCGATAAGGCCGAAAAACAAGGAAAATATCCAGGCTTACGCGTAGGATCTTTGGAAGAAGTAAACAATAGCGCAGGTAACTGGGAAAATCTTTAATTCCTTATGACTATTCGTATCCCAGATACGTTGCATATAGAAAATTCGGAAAAATATAAAGTGTCCATCCGACTTCGGTCGGGTGGACTTTCTTTTTCCGGTTTTATACCTTCTTTGCCGGGTAGTTTTTTCTATTGTAATGTGAATTTTAATCGTAATACTCCATATATAGAATCGCTTAAAGAGCTTTTTTATTCGCATGACTTTTTTGCATGGATGTATAAGGAGGTCAATATTCTGTTTGAATCTTCTCAATATACTTTAGTGCCTCAGGCTATTTTTAATGAGAGTAAGAAGGAAGATTTTTTGCGGTTTAACTTTATGCAGGCTGAAAGCTGTTGCCTTACTAATATGTTGAAAGAGGAACAGGCGGTTGTTGTTTATGGGGTCGAGAATGAAGTCTATGAATTCTGTGCGCGTTCTTTTATTAATCCGCGGTTCATTCATCATATAGTTCCTCAAATTTGTTTTTGGAAACAGCAGAATTCGATTGGCTTATTACACCGAATGTTTGTTGTATTGCATTCACGACTGATTGATATTGTTCTTTTTGACCGGGATAAACTGGTTTTTGTGAACTCTTTTGCAGTGGAACGGTTGGAAGATATTATATACATTATATTATATGTATGGCGACAAACCGGATTAGACCAACAAAAGGATCAATTGCATATTTTTGGAGAAAGAACGATGCGTAATCAGCTTACTGAGTTACTTTCTCTTTATCTGCAATATATTAGTCCGGTTGAAATACCTTCGGAAGCTTATCTATTAGGAAGTGAAATGGCACATACGCCGATAGATATAATAGCATTAGCCGTATGCGAATAATAAGTGGTAAATACGGACGCCGTAGATTTAGTGTCCCATCGAATTTCAGTGCTCGTCCTACGACTGATTTTGCCAAGGAAAATTTATTTAATGTACTTGTAAACCTCATTGATTTTGAAGGCTTGGATGCTCTTGATCTTTTTGCAGGAACAGGAAGTATATCGTTTGAATTGTTATCGCGAGGATGCCGCCGGGTGACAGCAGTGGAAAAGAATAATGCGCATGCTTCTTTCATTAATAAAGTGACGAAAGAGCTAAAAAATACTGATATCGAACTTATCCAAGGAGATGCATTTCGTTTTTTACAAAGTGCAGGAAAAGAAAGTTTTGATTTTATTTTTGCCGATCCTCCTTATGGGCTAAAGGAGCTTGCGGAGGTTTCTGTATTGGTGATTGAGCGTGAGATTTTACGTGAAGACGGAATATTTGTAATGGAACATCCGAAAGAAAATGATTTCTCTCATTTGCCTTATTTTAGTCAGCGTCGTGTCTATGGGTCGGTCAACTTTAGTATCTTTATCAGAGAAGGGGAGAGAAAAGACGCATAAATGATTCGGCAAGCCGTTGGCCAGCTGGCCGCTTTAGCCAACGAGATGGAATTATCCGTTCGCAATGCTGCATGTCATGGTGGAATATCTTTCTCATTTTAACTGCAAATTCTTCTTGGTAAACGTACGCATTTACCTCAAAGTTATGTTCAAAACTGCGAAAGTCCATATTGGCTGAACCTATAGCAGTAACAGCATCATCGACAACGATTAATTTAGCGTGCAAGAAACCTGGTTCGTAAAAATAAACTTTTACCCCTGCTTTGACCATTTCATCCATATATGAGTGGGTTGCCATGTTTGTTGTTCGTGTATCAGAGCGCTTGGGAAGCATTAATCGTACATCTATTCCTCCTAGGGCAACTATTTGTAATGCCTGGTTCAATCCTTCCGTAGGAAGAAAATAAGGCGTTTGTATGTATACATATTTCTTTGCATTAGCAATCAGAAAAATAGTAGCCTGAAGCAGAGTGCGCCATTGGCCAACCGGGCCTGAAGTGGCGACTTGTAGTATGTTATCGTTGAATATTTTAACCGGAGGGTAATATTCTTTATCTTTCAGTAATTGTTTACTTACGACATACCAATCAATTAAAAAGACAGATTGCAAACCATGTACACCTTTCCCTTCGAAACGAAAATGAGAATCCCTCCATGTGCCCCAGGAAGTGCCTTTACAATATCGATCGGCAATATTCATTCCTCCCATAAAGCCGACCTGTCCATCAATAACTACTATTTTCCTGTGATTGCGATAATTCACTTTACTGGTGAAGATCGGAAGGACTACTTTTAAGAATGCATAGACTTCAATTCCGGCTTCTTTCATCTCTTTGAAAAAATGTTCTTTTACAGCCCAGCTTCCAACATCATCATACATTATACGAACATGTACTCCTTGCCGTGCTTTCTCTATTAAGGCATCTTTTATTTGTTTGCCGATCTCATCATCGCAGAATATATAATACTGTAAATGAATATGATGTTTTGCCTGTTTTATTTCATATAACAGGTCTTCAAATTTTTCGTTTCCTTGCGTGTATATCTTAATATCAGTACCATATAATAGTGTAGATTGGTTGTTTTGATATAGAAGATTAGCTAATGGTTGATAGGCTTTGGGGACGCTACAATCAATATCTTGCGGTAGCTTACTGCGTTGAGGCCCTTTCATGATGCGTTTATAAGTACGCCTGGATATAACCTTTTGCTTTCGGTTGTCTTGCCCAAAGAAAAAATAAAAAATAAGTCCGACACCCGGGGCTAATAAAAGAACTATTACCCATGAGATCGTTTTTAACGGATTCCTGTTTTCTGTAATAACTACCAATACTAATCCAAGTACGGTAATACAGTACAGCAGAAAGACTATTGTACCAACAACTGTATGTATTTGTATGGCAGTTAACATATTTCTTGAACACGGATAACGCCTGGTGTCGTTTTGTTCTGTATTTTCTTATTTTTTACGAATTAATTCTGCTGTCTGGAATTCATCAGCCAGATAGGTTTCTATATGTCTCTTTTTTTTGTCCTCAAGGATCTCATCGATAGCAATCAAAATACCTGTTTCTTCAACTTCTCCAAATTCATGATTGACGGCTGTGCCAAACACGCGCATTTTAGGTGAAAGACTCATATAGGCATTTACTAAAGGAGGCACATTAATATCCATTTTTCGCACTTCTTGATTTAAAACCTTATAATTATCACGAAAGTTGTCTGAATGAAATAATTCTTTCATTTTCTCCAGGTCGGTGTCTGTTTGTAGCGGATATACCGGTGTGATAAGTTTATCAGGATCAGGGAAATGTAAGCCAAGAAAATAAAGGATCATGTTTCTGGCCTCTGTAAGATAAGTGTTGTACATGGTCACTTTCCCAAAATAATATTTCAGAGTAGGGTCTACAACAGAGAGAGCGCCAAGTCCATCCCAGAGATTGTCCAGTATGAAAAGACCTTTTTTGGCTCCTTCTCGTGTTGCCTGATACTCTAAAGTGACGAATGAACGCCCTAACTCGACTGTATAGGGCAAAAATTCACGGATGAATTTATCGGAAAAATTGAAAAGGTGTGCAGTAGCCAGTAGCGGTTTTCCTTTCTCATCAAAACGAACATCACTCCCGCAAAGAAAACGATAGCCTCCTAGGATTTCCTCATCTTCAGGACTCCATACAATGAGTTGG
This sequence comes from Tannerellaceae bacterium, assembly GCA_032073245.1. GTDB lineage: Bacteria > Bacteroidota > Bacteroidia > Bacteroidales > Tannerellaceae > QVMG01. The sequence goes on along the minus strand of DAMANX010000016.1, from coordinate 38,085 downwards.
CGATAAGCGTCTTCCATTGTGTCGAATTCGTCTATATCAACAGGGAATCCTGTTCCCCCGCCATATTCACGAAAAGCTATTTCTCGTAGGCGGCCTATTTCCTGCATCACATTTGGCGAGTCATGTGCCGTGATGATGTAAATCTCATTTTGAGATTTATTTGTCGAGCGAAGCATTTTGTCTTTGGTGAGCTCCGACTTTAAGACATTCCGGTCTATAGGTTTAATAATTTCTTGCATCATTATAGTTCAGTATCGTGTGTGTTTTTATTTGTTTTTTAGACTGTAAACAATCTCTTTCATCCATGCTGCCCATTCTGTAGGTTTCTTGCTGTTATCAAATGTCTGCCAAGGTATAGGTTTGCCAAAATAGATTTTATATCTGGAATGCTTACTCTTGAATACTTCATCTGAAAGATACAGCATTTCGATGTTGGTTTTAACCCCCAGTTTGACACGTAGATTTGCAAGATTATAGAAGAAGTTTGAATTTTTTCCTTCAAAATAGATCGGAACAATATCCCGTTTGTATTCTACTGCTTTTTGAATAAAAGATTTTTTCCATTCCAGGTCTACAATTTTACCTTTTATCTTTCGGGAGCAAAGTCCAGCCGGAAAAGTTATTATTTGATTGTCGGATGCATACGCCTCATCTGTAAGGGTGGCCGCTTCTTTAGATTGTTTCCCGTGTTTATTTATGGGTATAAAAATGGAACGGAGATTGGGTATGAAAAATAAGAGGTCATTAACCGGATATTTAATCTTTCCGTTGTAGATATTCCCTAAAATCGCAGATAAACATATTCCATCTAAACCTCCTAGTGGATGATTGGAGGCGAAAATATAACGTCCTTCTTTAGGGATATTCTCTTCTCCTATCAATTCAAGATTAAGGTCGAAATAATTTATCAGTTCGCTCATGAAATCTACCCCATCTTTGTCTTCATAGATGGTTAATATGTGATTGAGTTCATCCTGATGCAGGATTCGTTTCAAATAATTGACAACGAATCGAGGGATTTTTCTGGCTGAAGAAGCAGCTTTTGTCTTCAGTACCTGGTCTATGTCTATATATTTTTTTGTTTCTTGTTGCCGCATTCTAATGTAAGCTTCTTATAGAACTACAAATATAACATATATAATCCAAACAAGTCTTTTTTGCTCCATTTTTTGCCTTTTCATCATGGTTATGACTTCAATATATGATGTATTCTAGTGTTGATAGCTATAGACATTACTGCCCATAATTATCATCAATACTGTCGATGGCTATCGACAGTAAAATGTATACTGGATTTTATAGTAAACAGAAGGCATCTGGTTTTCTTAATTCCCTGTTGAAAACTTTTTTTATACTTTTCCTGTGTATTATTTGGAGAGTATTATAAGAAATTTATATCTTTACAAGCGATAACGTAATGTATATGCATATCAAGCAACTACGTAGTGTTATTTTAAGGAATGGTTTAACATTAGAGCAGCTAAAAAGTGGAGACGGTTAATTATCATGTGCCAGTGTTGTTGGAAGAGAGTCTGCAGGGTCTATTTATCCAGTCTTCCGGTGTATATGTGGATGTGACTTTTGGCGGTGGTGGACATTCCCGTGAGATACTGAAAAGATTGGGGGATAAAGGGTGTTTATATGGTTTTGATCAGGATGCCGATGCTGAACAGAATATCCCTGAGGATTTCCGTTTTGTATTTGTTCGAAGTAATTTTCGGTATCTCTATAATTTTATGCGTTATCATGATAAGGTAGGTAAAGTGGATGGCCTGCTTGCGGACTTGGGCGTATCTTCGCATCATTTTGATGATAAAGACCGTGGCTTTTCTTTTCGGTTTGAAGGGGTTTTGGATATGCGCATGAATAGCCGTTCAGGGCGTATGGCTGCGGACATAATCAATCGATATACAGAAGCGCAATTAGCAGATTTGTTTTATTTCTATGGCGAATTGAAAATGGCACGCAAGCTGGCGGCTCTTCTTGTTAAGGCGCGTGAAATAAATAAGATTGAAACAATAGAAGACTTATTGGAAGTCTTGAAGCCTTTTACCGGTAAGGATAAAGAAAAGAAATTTCTAGCTCAGGTGTTCCAGGCTTTACGAATAGAGGTGAATGATGAAATGTGTGCTTTGAAAGAGTTGCTGCAACAAACTTTACGTGTTTTGAAGCCTGGAGGGCGCTTGGTTGTAATTACCTATCATTCCCTGGAGGATCGTTTGGTGAAAAATTTTTTGAAAACAGGAAATTTTGAAGGGAAAAGTGAGCAGGACTTTTTTGGGAATGTGCGGAGTCCTTTTTGCTTGATCAACAATAAAGTAATTGTTCCGACAGAGGAAGAAATACAACGAAATCCACGTTCGCGAAGTGCTAAGATGCGAATTGCTGAATTGATAAATATGAATGAGATGGATAGTCGTGGATTACAGAGAGAAAGAATATAGGCGGACGTATATAATAGCCGGTTTTCCCGGTAGATAATGATATGTTTATGGAAGAAGAGAAAAAACAACAGCCGAAAAAAACAAAAAAGAAAGAAAAGCGCCTTTCCATTCTGTATATTTTGGGAGGAGGTATTCTTAAAGAAGACTTTATTGTTAAACACACTCGTATGATTGTCTTGATTGTCATACTTGCATTCTTCTTTATTGGTAATCGTTATACTTGTATGCAGAAGTTGAAAGATATCGACCGCTTGCAACAACAACTGCGCGATGTCCGCTTTGAAGCATTATCGATATCATCTACTTTGACAGGCCATAGCCGTCAATCGCAGATAGAATCACTTGTTGAAGAACAAAATCTTGAGCTTGAGGGGGCAACAACTCCAGCTTATGAATTGTATAAATAAATATGTCGGAAGAGAAAGATATACAAGAGAAAGGGCCCAATAATAACCGGATTCTATTCAGTTATTTTGTAGTGGTTATTTTGCTGGGAGCAATAGCTGTTGGTATTGTTGTACGTGCTTTCGATACGGCTTTTGTTGAAAAAGAAAAATGGGAGAAAGTTGCCGAAAGCCAGAAGCGCCCGGACAGAACAATTTCCCCGGGAAGAGGTAATATCTATTCTTCTGATGGCAAATTAATGGCGACAAGTGTACCGCGTTATCATCTTTATCTGGATTTTCGGGCAGAAGGTTTTCAAGTTGATACTTTCTTACAATCCAAAACCAATGGGATCGATTCTCTTTCCTATTATTTATCCCGCAAATTGAAAGATAAATCAGCTGCCGGATATAAGACTCATCTTTTGAATGGATTGAAAAGTAAAAGCCGGCAATTTGCAATTTGTAAAGAAAGGGTGTCTTATGCGGATTTAAAAGAAATAAAGAAGTATCCTTTTCTTCGATTAAGTCGCTTCCGGAGCGGGTTTTATACAAAAGAGATGGTTCAACGTGAAAAACCTTTCGGCTCACTTGCCTCCCGTACGATCGGAGATATCTACGGCGAATTAGAGAATGGACTTATCTCTAAAGGACGAAACGGTTTAGAGTTGCAATATGATTCCCTGTTAAGGGGAGTAGAAGGCTTAAGTTCTGTGCGTCGGTTAGGTGGTGGTTGGACAAATGTTACTGAAATCGAACCAATTGATGGGATGGATATTCGCACAACAATAGATATCAATATTCAGGACTTTACAGAGAAGGCACTTGTTGACAAATTAAAAGAAATTGATGCAGAATCAGGCACTGCCGTTGTAATGGAAGTGGCTACAGGAGAAATAAAAGCTATTACAAATATGGGCCGGGTCCGGCCGGGAGTTTACCATGAAACAAAAAATTATGCTGTTGCTGATGAAACGGAGCCAGGTTCTACTTTCAAGGTTGCTTCCATGATGGTTGCACTGGAAGACGGTGTTTGTCAACCCGGAGATTCGGTAGATACCGGAAATGGTGTTTATATGGTAGGACGTTCTGCTTTACGTGACCATAATCATAACCGTGGCGGATATGGACGTATCACAGCCGAACAATCTATCTGGTTCTCATCTAATATCGGAGTGGCTAAAATTATTATGAAAGGATATGGTAGGAACCCTGAAAAGTATGTTGAAGGTTTGTATCGTATTGGAATGACTCCTGAGCTTAATCTCGAAATACCTGGTTCAGGGCGGTCAAAGATCCGCATGCCGAATGATACGGCTCGTTATTGGTCTTCTACTACATTGCCCTGGATGTCCTTTGGATATGAAACGCAAATACCTCCGATATATACTCTTACATTCTTTAATGCTATAGCTAATAATGGAAAGATGGTGCGCCCCATGTTTACAAAAGAAATCCTCAAGAATGGAAAAGTTGTGAAAGATTTCTCTACAGAAGTAATCAATTCTTCTATTTGCTCTGACAAAACATTGGAACTTATCCAAGGAATGTTGGTTGGTGTTGTTGAGAAAGGTACGGGTAGTGCTGTGAAATCCGATCTGATTTCTATTGCTGGTAAAACCGGAACTGCGCAAATTGCATCAGGTGGGGGTTATAGTGGTACAGGGCATCAGGTGTCTTTCTGTGGTTATTTCCCGGTAGACGATCCAAAATACAGTTGTATTGTGGTAATTCGCCGTCCTCGTATCGGTTATCCTTCTGGGGGCACTATGTCAGGAGGAGTTGTTAAGAATATCGGTGAAAAGATATATGCACATGAAATGTCTTTTGATATGCGAAAGTTAGCAGTGGATTCTATGGCTGTAACCGTTCCTTCTGTTAAAGGCGGAGATTTAAAAGCAGTTGAAAATGCCTTGAAGCGATTGGATATTAAAGCAGATACAGATAGTATTGAAACATCATGGGTCTTAGCTTCTGTTGAAGAAGAAAAGCATAAAGTCAAACTGGATGATGTAACTATACGTGAAGGACTGGTTCCCCGTGTAGTAGGTATGGGAGCCAAAGATGCTGTATATCTGTTGGAAATGGCAGGTTTGCGGGTTAATCTCTCAGGTGCAGGAAAAGTGGTTTCACAAAGTATAAATCCCGGTCAACGTATAGTGAAGGGACAAACAGTTTTATTAACTTTGAAATAAAGCGTATGGAACTAAAAACATTACTCCAAGTATTGAATAATCCGGTTGTAACGGGGGATACGGGAATTAAAGTGAAAAGTATACAATCCGATTCCCGAAAGGTGCAACCGGGAACGCTTTTTGTAGCCGTCAAAGGAGTCTCAGTAGATGGCCATGCTTATATTGAGCGCGCTTTAGAAAAAGGGGCGGTAGGTATAGTTTGCCAAGAAATACCGGCCATTTCGGTGGAACCGTTATCCGATCTTAGTCCACTTCCTGTATTTATTCGGGTGAATGATTCGGCAGAGGCTCTGGGTAAACTGATTGCACAGTGGTATGATAATCCTTCCAGGAAACTGAAACTGATAGGGGTTACCGGAACAAATGGAAAAACAACGATAGCCACTTTGCTTTATAATATGTTTCGTATGATGGGACATAAGGTAGGATTGATTTCTACTGTATGCAATTATATAGATGATAAACCTGTACCTACGGAACATACAACACCGGATGCAATTACTATACAGGAGCTTATGGGGCAGATGGTAGAAGCCGGTTGTTCTTATGCTTTTATGGAGGTCAGTTCACATGCTATTGACCAAAAGCGTATCTGTGGATTGGAATTTGATGGAGGGATTTTCACAAATCTGACACGTGATCACTTAGATTATCATCAAACTGTTGATAATTATTTGAAAGCAAAGAAGAAGTTCTTCGATGACCTGCCAGCTACTGCTTTTGCATTAACTAATGTGGATGATAAGGTAGGATTGGTTATGTTGCAAAATACAGCTGCTAAAAGATTGACTTATTCCTTGCAGACATTAGCAGATGTTAAAGGTAAGATACTGGAATCTCATTTTGACGGAACAGATCTTATGATTAATGGGAAAGAGGTAATGGTACATTTTGTAGGCCGTTTTAATGCCTACAATCTGCTGGCGGTATATGGCGCAGCGCTTATGTTGGGGAAAAAGTCTGATGAAATATTGTTGGCTATGAGCAGCCTACGCTCTGTGTCCGGGCGTTTTGAAACAATAGCATCTCCATTAGGATATATTGCTATTGTAGATTATGCACATACGCCTGATGCACTCGTTAATGTGTTGCAAGGTATTCAGGAGGTGTTGGCAGGAAAAGGACAAATCATCACAGTTGTAGGTGCGGGTGGTAATCGCGATAAAGGAAAACGTCCCCTGATGGCAAAAGAGGCTGCAAGGTTGAGTGATCGTGTCATCCTGACTTCCGATAATCCTCGTTTTGAAGAACCGGATGAAATTATACAAGATATGGTTGCGGGACTTACACCGGATGATTCAGGAAAAACATTATGTATAACTGATCGTACTCAAGCCATCCGAACAGCTACGATGCTTGCCAAAAAAGGAGATGTGATTCTTGTAGCAGGAAAAGGACATGAGGATTATCAAGAAGTGAAAGGTGTTAAACATCACTTTGATGACCGGGAGAAAATAAAAGAAATATTTACCACACAAAAAATATAATAATAGACTATTATGTTGTATTACCTTTTTAATTATCTGGATCAAATAGATATGCCCGGGGCAGGGATGTTCAAATATGTTTCTTTCCGTTCTGGGATGGCATTGATCCTATCACTCTTTATCTCTACTACTATTGGACGTCGTATAATAGATAAACTACGTCAAATGCAGATAGGTGAGACAGTACGTGATCTAGGATTAGAAGGACTTTACAGCAAAAAGGGAACACCAACTATGGGGGGTATTATTATAATCATTGCTATTCTAATACCAACTATCCTGTGTTGTAAGTTAGATAATATTTATGTGGTTTTGATGGTGATCACAACAATATGGTTAGGAGCAATAGGGCTTACGGATGACTATATAAAAGTATTTAAGAAAGATAAGGAAGGGTTGCGGGGGCAATTTAAAATTATAGGCCAGGTAGGGTTGGGGCTTATTGTGGGTTTGGTTTTATATCTGAGTCCTGATGTTGTGATCCGTGAAAATGTGGAGGTCTATAATGGTGAAACAGCGATAGAAGAGGTCCAGTTTCATGTAAATGAAACAAAATCAACGAAGACCACTATTCCTTTTATGAAAAATAATAACTTTGACTATGCCCAGTTGGTTGGCTGGGCAGGAGATTATAAGCAACCGTTAGCATGGATTGTTTTTGTACTGGTAGTGATTTTTATAGTAACAGCCGTGTCAAACGGAGCAAATCTCACGGATGGGCTAGATGGATTGGCGGCCGGTAGTTCGGCCATTATCGGGGTTGCCTTGGGTATTTTGGCCTATATGTCATCCCACTTTGAATTTGCTTCCTTTCTGAATATAATGTTTATACCCGGGGCGGAAGAATTAGTGATTTTTGCCTCTGCGTTTATTGGAGCTACCATTGGTTTTCTTTGGTATAATTCATTTCCAGCCCAGGTTTTCATGGGAGATACGGGAAGTTTGACATTAGGTGGTATTATAGCTGTGTTTGCTATTATCATCCGGAAAGAACTTTTAATACCTATTCTCTGTGGTATTTTCCTGGCAGAAAGTATTTCGGTGATGGCGCAGGTATTTTACTTTAAATATACCAAGAAAAGATATGGTGAAGGGAAACGTATCTTTAAGATGACTCCTTTGCATCATCATTTCCAAAAACCGGGTAATGCCGGCATACAAGCAATTATTCAAAAGCCATTTAATATTGTTCCCGAATCCAAAATTGTAGTACGTTTCTGGTTGATTGGGATTATATTGGCGGCTATAACCATTGTAACTTTAAAGATGAGATAAGAAGATGATGAGTAAACGCATAGTCATATTAGGAGGTGGTGAAAGTGGTACGGGAGCTGCTATACTAGCAAAAAAACAGGGATTGGATGTTTTCCTTTCCGATTTTTCCATGATCTCACCCAAATACAAAGAAATGTTGGATGCCAGAGGTATTCAATGGGAAGAAGGAAAACATACTGATTCGCTGATATTAAATGCAGATGAGGTGATAAAGAGCCCGGGCATTGCTGATAAAGTTCCTATTATTCAAAAATTAAAAGAACAGGGAACGTCTATTATATCAGAGATAGAATTTGCCGGAAGATATACTGAGTCGAAAATGGTGTGTATCACAGGCAGTAATGGAAAAACTACTACCACTATGCTTACATGGCATATTCTGAAAGAAGCAGGACTGGATGTAGGCCTCGCAGGAAATGTAGGTAATAGCCTGGCTTTTCAGGTCGCTGAAGATCCGCATGCTGTATATGTAATTGAATTAAGTAGTTTTCAGTTGGATAATATGTATGATTTTAAAGCTGATATTGCAGTTCTTCTGAATATAACACCCGATCATCTGGATCGATATGATTATAAGATGCAGAATTATGTAGATGCTAAATTTCGTATTATCCGAAATCAAACAGATGCCGATGCATTTATATTCTGGAATGATGATCCGATCATCACCCGTGAATTGGAACGAATTCATCCACAGGCAACCCTTTATCCTTTTGCAGAGATAAAAGAGTCTGGGGTAAAAGGATATACGGAGAATCATCAACTTATCCTGGATACCCTTAACGGTACATTTACGATGGAAGAAGATTTATTGGCATTAACCGGAACCCATAATTTATATAACTCACTTGCTTCAGGTATTGCAGCAAAGGTATTAGATATACAAGATGAATATATTCGGGCTTCCTTGAGTGACTTTAAAGGTGTTCAACATCGTTTGGAGAAAGTAGCCAGAGTGCGGGGAGTAGATTATATAAATGATTCGAAGGCTACAAATGTGAATTCCTGTTGGTATGCCTTGGGAAGCATGCTCACAAAAGTCGTACTTATTATAGGTGGAACAGATAAAGGAAATGATTACACCGAGATAGAAGAATTGGTAAAGAAAAAGGTTCGGGCCTTAATCTTTCTGGGAGTTGATAATAGTAAATTGCATACCTTCTTTGATGGTAAGGTTTCTTTGATTGAGGATGCCCGTTCTATGGAAGAAGCAGTATCTAAAGCTTATAATCTGGCGGAAAAAGGTGACACTGTTTTACTTTCTCCCTGTTGTGCCAGCTTTGATCTCTTTAAAAGCTACGAGGATAGAGGACAGCAATTTAAAGAGTGTGTAAGAAACTTATAAATAACGATGAGTGATGAGTGGTGAGTGATGAATTTTTGGAACTCATCACTCATAGTTCACCACTAAACACTAAAAAATGGATTTAGCAAGTAAACTATTCAGAGGAGACCGGGTAATATGGATTATATTCATGTTTCTCTGTCTGATATCGGTGGTCGAAGTCTTTAGTGCTACGAGTACGATCGCCTATAAAAATGCGAACCATTGGGCGCCTATTGTTCGGCATGCCTCATTTTTGTTGGGTGGGTTTGTCCTTATTTTGCTTATTCATAATATTCCTTATCGTTTTTTTTCGGTATTGATCTTGTTGCTGCCGATTTCTATTGGAATGTTGATATTAACTCCACTTATCGGAATATCGACTAATGACGCTCATCGGTGGATGGAAGTGTTTGGTGTACAATTTCAACCATCCGAATTTGCTAAATTATCACTGATCGTTTTTATCTCTTTTATTATGAGTAAAAGAGCCCGTTTTTCAGAAGATCAGATATTTAAATATATTTTAATTGCTGTAGCTATTACATGCGTCTTAATTTTACCAGAGAACTTTTCTACGGCTTTAATGCTATTTGGTATATGTTTTTTACTGATGTTTATAGGGCAAGTGCCTATTTTGAAATTAATTAAGTTGGGGGGCGGTTTGCTTATAATTGGGGTATTATTCTTTCTTTCCATACAATTTATGCCGGAAAGTTTGCAAGAAAAATTACCAAAACGTTTTGAAACCTGGAAAGCTCGTGTAGAGCGATTTTCACAGCCGGATGAATCTACGGATATAAATGAAAGCAATGGATATCGAATTCCCGATGAGCACTATCAGGAGGCACATGCAAAGATTGCAATAGCCCGCGGAGGTGTGTTTGGGAAATTACCGGGACATGGACAACAACGTGATTTTCTGCCACAGGCGTATTCCGACTTTATTTATGCCATTATTATTGAAGAATTGGGGATTGTTGGGGGATTATCAGTCTTACTTTTATATATAATGTTATTGGTAAGAGCGGGTATGATTGCAAGGCGATGTGAAAAGCCCTTTGCCAAGTATCTGGTTTTGGGGTGTGGCCTTGTGATTGTTGTTCAGGCTTTAGCCAATATGGCGGTAGCGGTTGATTTGATACCTGTTACTGGCCAGCCTTTGCCACTAATTAGTCGTGGAGGAACTTCCACCTTGATAACTTGTATCTATTTTGGTATTATTATTAGTATAAGCCGTTTTGGAGCAGGTATGGGTAATGAAGAAGAATTGACTCCTGAAGAATTGGCCGAAGCAGAAGAAATTACGCGCCAGGAAGAAGAGTTGGAAAGTGTATTAGCCTCCATAGAAGTCGAAACTGTAGAAGAAGCAAATGTATGAAACCATATAAGATCATAATTAGTGGGGGTGGAACCGGAGGACATATCTTTCCGGCCATTTCTATAGCAAATACTTTCCGTGAAAGATATCCCGATGCGGAAATTCTATTCGTAGGTGCCGAGAACCGCATGGAAATGGAGAGAGTTCCGGCTGCCGGATATAAGATAATAGGTTTGCCTGTGAGTGGTTTAGACAGAGCTAATCTTTTGAAGAATTTCAAAGTAGTAGCACGCTTATTAAAAAGTTTGCGCCTGGCCCGAAAAACAATACGTGAATTTCAGCCCGATATTGCTATCGGAGTAGGGGGGTATGCAAGTGGCCCGACTTTGTGGATGGCTGCTTCTGCTAAAGTACCTGTTCTTATCCAGGAACAAAACTCTTATGCTGGAGTAACAAATAAATTACTGGCAAAAAAGGCCCGGACGATTTGTGTCGCTTATGATGGCATGGATAAATTCTTTCCGGCTGACCGAATTGTTATTACCGGAAATCCTGTACGTAAGGATTTGGAGGAGGCCAAAGGGAAACGAGAAGAAGCATTGGCTTTTTTCGGGTTGTCTCCGTTGAAGAAGACAATCCTTGTTGTAGGAGGAAGCCTGGGAGCACGCACTATAAATCAAAGTATATTAGCCGGATTAGATCAGCTTGCAACTTCCGGCGTACAATTGATCTGGCAAACCGGGCGTTTTTATTATGAAGATATAAAGAAGCATCTGGAAGCGTATAGAGAAAGCCCTATCTGGTGTTCGGATTTTATTACCCGGATGGATTATGCTTATGAGGCTGCTGATTTGGTGATTTCCCGGGCGGGTGCCGGATCTATTTCGGAGCTTTGTCTGTTAAAAAAACCGGTATTGTTAGTACCTTCGCCCAATGTGGCAGAAGATCATCAAACTAAGAACGCATTAGCCTTAGTTGAGAAAGATGCGGCTCTGATGATACCGGATAAAGATGCGAAAGATCAACTGGTACCAATGGCTTTAAATGTTGTGGCAAATGAAGAACGATTAGCTTCAATGAGCAAACATATTGCTATGCTTGCACAACATCATAGCGCAGATCGTATTGTTGATGAGATAATACGAATTATTAATCGGTAATTATTAACAGTGAATGAATAAAATAGAATCCTTATATTTTATTGGAGCAGGTGGCATTGGAATGAGCGCTTTGATTCGCTATTTCCTTTCCAGAGGTAAGCGTGTTGCCGGATATGATAAGACTTCTTCCGATCTTACAGAAATATTAAACGAAGAGGGGGCTAAGATACATTATACAGATAATGTATCCTTAATACCTGACTATTGTCGTGAACCTGATAAGACATTGGTCGTTTATACTCCTGCTGTACCTGAAGATCATTCTGAACTGACATGGTTCAGGGCAAATGGATTCGAAGTAATGAAACGCGCCCGCTTATTAGGCGAAATCACCCGTACTTCACGTGGTCTATGTATTGCCGGAACTCATGGGAAAACAACTACCTCATCTATGGTTGCCCATTTATTGAAACAATCACATGTTGACTGTAATGCCTTTTTAGGAGGCATATTAAAGAATTATGGGAGTAACCTGATGCTTTCTGATAAAAGTGACCTGACAGTTATTGAAGCGGATGAATTTGATCGTTCTTTTCATTGGCTGACACCCTATATGGCTGTGATAACTTCAGCTGATCCTGATCATCTTGATATTTATGGTACAGCGGAAGCCTACCGGGAAAGTTTTGAAAAATTCACATCGTTAATACGTCCGGATGGTTGTCTGATCATGCGTAAAGATATTGATCTTACTCCAAGACTTCAACCGGGAGTAAAACTTTATACCTATTCTGCTGATGATGGAGGAGATTTCCATGCTGAAAATATACGTATTGGAAATGGAGAAATCTTTTTTGACTTTCTAGGGCCTGATGTGCACATTACCGATGTGCAATTGGGAGTACCTGTGAAAGTCAATATTGAAAACGGAGTAGCCGCTATGGCATTAGGCTGGTTGAATGGCGTTACACCGGAAGAATTAAAACGGGGAATGGCCAGTTTTGCCGGACCACGCCGCCGATTCGATTTCCAGTTGAAAAATGATACCTGTGCTTTGATAGATGATTATGCTCACCATCCTGCTGAACTGGAAGCTAGTATTCTTTCAGTGAAAGAACTTTTTGCAGGACGTAAAGTAACAGGTGTTTTTCAACCTCATCTTTACAGCCGAACCCGTGATTTTACGGATGCATTTGCCGCGAGCCTCTCTTTGCTGGATGAATTGATCCTGCTTGATATCTATCCGGCACGTGAAGAACCTATTCCGGGAGTATCTTCGCAGTTAATTCTCGACAAAGTGACAATACCGGAAAAAACTCTTTGTAGCAAAGAAGAATTATTATCTCTTATGAATGGAAGGCAGTATGATGTAGTGCTGATGTTAGGAGCGGGAGACATAGATCGGCTCGTACAACCTGTTAAGCAGTTATTGGAAAAACAGCATAAATAATAATATATGATTCGGATAATCTCCATAGTGGTATCTTTGCTTTTAACAGGCTATATTGTTTTTGCTTCTGTTTTTTTGATGGATAAGAAACCTGATGTGGCTTGTAATGATTTGCAAATTATGGTGAAAGATAGCCTTGATAAGCATTTTGTCAACGAACAGGATATATTATATCTCCTCAAACAGGCAGATCTGAACCCTATGCAGAAGCCGATGAATACTATTAATACCGATCGTATTGAGAGTGAGTTGATGAAAAATCAGATGATCTCAAGAGTAGAGGCCTATAAAACTCCTTCGGGTAAGATTAAACTCGAAATAAGTCAGAAACTACCCATCCTGCGTGTCATGGGAGTGAATGATAATTTCTATATCGATAATCAGGGTACCCCAATGCCGGTCAGTTCGCGTTATGTCGCTCATGTGCCTGTTGCAAATGGATATGTGGAAAAAGAGCTTGCAATGACCGACTTATATAAATTTGCGTTATTTTTGCAGAAGAATGAGTTCTGGAACAGTCAGATAGAGCAAATCTATGTGAATGCGAATAGAGATATAGAACTTATTCCCCGTGTGGGTAACCACCGGATTGTTTTAGGAACCTTTGAAGGTTTTGAGGAAAAATTAGATAATTTGCAGCTATTTTATAAACAAGCTATCCCTAAAATTGGTTGGGATAAGTATAGCGTGATTAACCTGAAGTATAAGAATCAGATTGTTTGTACAAAAAAATAAATGATATGGCATACACAGACTTTGTAGCAGTGATAGACCTGGGAACAGCCCACATAGTAGGTATGGTTGGAACAAAGAATCCAAACTCAGGTGCCCTTACAATAATAGCCCAGGAAGTGGAGAATGCCGGAACGGGTATCCGGCGGGGTACTGTCTTCAATATTGAAGAAACAGCTACAACTATTAAACGCCTTGTCAAGAAACTGGAGGCGCAATTGAATGGTGGCCGGATTGCGAAAGTGTATGTAGGCATTGGTGGACAATCGATTCATTCAATCAATCATTCGGTTATTAAAGAAGTAGCTGAAGAAGGGGTTGTAACAGAAGAAATAAAAGATATTCTATTAGAAGAATGCCGTGCTTATCAACCGAAAGGTTTAGATGTTTTGGATATCGTATCTCCAACTTATTATGTTGATAACAAACTGGAATCTAATCCTGTTGGTATTCCTTTTACTAAAATTGAAGCACGTTTTAAACTAATTGTAGGACGGCCTTCTCTGCGACGCCATATTGAAAATAGTATTGCCGAAAGAGCTCAGATAAAAGTTGCAGGTGTATTGATATCTCCTTTAGCATTAGCCGACGTTGTTTTAAGTGAAGATGAAAAACAACTGGGTTGTGCATTGATCAATTTTGGTGCAGGTGTGACTTCTCTCACTGTGTATAAAGGGGGTAATCTCGTTAATCTATGTGTGATTCCTTTTGGCGGACATTTGATAACCCGGGATCTCACAAGCCTGTCACTGATAGAATCCGAAGCCGAAAGAATAAAGATAACCTATAGTAGCGCTATCGTAGATAAAGATGATGATTCCACCATTCAGGTCAATTCAATTGATGGAGTAGGCGTGAGGGAGTTAAGAATGATGGATGTCAACTACGTTGTGGAATCACGCATCAATGAGATTCTTGAAAATGTGTTCGCACAGCTGGAAGCAGGTGATACATTGAAAAGTCTGGGAGCTGGAGTCGTTATTACCGGTGGGGCATCCAACTTGCGTAATCTGGTTGAATCCATGCAGAAACGTCTGAAGATGGAAGTTCGGTATGCCTCTATGCGTAAAGGTATATTGGATAAAAGCCCTTTAGCCTTAGATCCTTCCTATGCAGTAGCCATCGGTTTACTGATGCAAGGAGATGAAAATTGCGCACTGGAAGTTGTTCCTCCGAAAACAGAAGCTCTTTTTCCTGATCTGGAAGAGGAAAAAGAAGCGGAAAGAGAAAAGGAGAGAGAAAGAGAGAGAGAACGAAAAGCCGCTGCTAAAAAAGAAGCGGATGAGCAAGCTCAAAAGAAAAAACGTGGAATAAAAGATATCTTCAATAAAGGAATCGATCGGATCGGATCTCTTTTCGATGAAGACGATATGCGATAACCCGAATGTGTAAATGCAATAAAACCAGAATACAATGGACGAAGATACATTATTAGACTTTGATTACGCAACAGGCAACCCGGTAATCATTAAAGTGATAGGCGTTGGTGGTGGTGGTGGTAATGCTGTCACCCACATGTACGACGAAGGCATACAAGATGTTTCATTCGTCTTGTGTAATACGGACAGACAGGCGTTGGATCGTTCCAATGTACCTGATAAGATTGTGCTGGGTAAGAAAATTACGCAGGGATTGGGTGCCGGAAATAAACCGGAAAAAGCCAAACTGGCAGCAGAAGAAAGTATGGATGAACTTCGAACATTGCTGAGTGATGGAACCAAGATGGTATTTATCACAGCAGGTATGGGAGGAGGAACAGGTACAGGAGCTGCTCCGGTTATTGCACGTATTGCACGCGATATGGGATTATTGACTGTTGGAATTGTTACAATACCTTTCCTTTTTGAAGGAGAACCGAAGATCCTTCAGGCATTGAATGGCGTGGAGGAAATTGCTAAGAATGTAGATGCTTTATTGGTTATCAATAACGAACGGTTAAGAGATATCTATGCGGATCTTACTGTATTGAATGCCTTCCGTAAAGCGGATGATACGTTGACTACTGCAGCAAAGAGTATTGCAGAGATTATTACCCAACCGGGTATTATAAATCTTGACTTTGCTGATGTTAAGACAACAATGAAGGATGGTGGTGTTGCATTGATGAGTAATGGATATGGCGAAGGTGAAGACCGTGTACGTCTTGCTCTGGAAGATGCCTTGAATTCTCCATTGTTAGGAAACAAGAATGTGAAGAATGCCAAGAGGGTTTTACTGAATGTTTGCTTTAGCGAGAACACGGAATTGCTTATGGATGAGATGACTTATATCCATGAATTTATGGCAGAATCTAACCGTTACGTAGAAGTTATCTGGGGTACCGCAATTGATAATTCATTGGATAAGAAAGTGAAGATCACTATTCTGGCCACAGGATTTACCATGGATGATATTCCACAGATTGCGGAAAAACGGACAAAAGAATTGGAAGATAAACAAATGTCTGAAGAAGAACGTCTCATCAAAGAACGTGAAGAACGTAAATTGATGGAGAAATATTATGGTCCGATGGCGCAACGAGTAGGTAATTATGCACCACGTGCACATATATATATACTGCAGTCTGATGAATTGGACAACGAAACGCTTATTGGCCTGATGGAAGATAATCCAACCTATAAACGTGATCCGAAACTTATTTCAAATACTCGTGCAAAAATGCTTGTAGGTGAAGATCCATTTTCCTCTTCAACAAAGAAGAACCAGGGAAATGAACTTGAAGCCGGATCAGCAGATGAAAATGTAATTGTATTTTAGACTAGACTAACACATAATAAAATAAAAGAGCTATGAGCTTATTTGATCAAATCAGTGATGATATTAAAGCCGCAATGTTGGCAAAAGATAAAGTTCGCCTTCAAGCGTTACGCGGTGTAAAGAAAGAATTTCTGGAAGCAAAGACAGCAAAAGGAGGAGATGGAGAATTAAGTGACGAAGTGGCTACAAAAATTCTTCAAAAAATGGTAAAGCAACGTAAAGAAAGCGCTGCTATATTTACCGAGCAAAACCGGCCGGAACTTGCCGCAAATGAAATGGAGGAAGTAGCAGCTATCGAAATATATCTTCCAAAACAAATGTCTTCTGAAGAGCTGGAAACTGCCCTGAAAGCAATTATAGCGCAAGTAGGAGCCGTTGGTCCGCAAGATATGGGCAAAGTTATGGGAGCTGCGACTAAGGCTTTAGCTGGCAAGGCGGAAGGCCGAATGATCTCTGAAACAGTAAAGCGGTTATTAGCGTAAAAATTCCTGGAATACAGGAAATCAAAGAAGAGAATAAAACTAGAAAGCCCTGGGATATTTACATTCCAGGGCTTTCTAAGTTTTTGGAGTACTTTCTAATTAAAGCACCTGTATACCTTCTTCACGTGCCTGTTCTTCTCCGGAAGGAGTGATCAGTTTATATCCTTTTCCGTGAATATTGATGATTTCAATACCTGGATCATCTTTCAATAATTTACGTAGCTTTGTGATGTACACGTCCATACTACGGGCATTAAAGTAGTTGTCATCTACCCAGATTGTTTTCAAGGCATAATTACGTTCCAATATTTCATTGGCATGTGCACACAACAGGCTCAGCAATTCACATTCCTTAGTGGTCAATTTAGTAACCTTGTCACCGATAGTCAGTGTTTGTTTCTGAGTATCAAACAAGAAATCACCTAACTTGTAGAAAGGAATATCTTTCATTTTTTTGCCTTTTACCCGACGGAGAATAGCCTCAATACGAAGCAATAATTCTTCCATGCTGAATGGTTTTGTCAAATAGTCGTCTGCTCCGATTTTGAAGCCTTCGAGAATATCATCCTTCATGGTTTTGGCCGTCAGGAAGATAATAGGTATATCCGGATTAATAGAACGGATTTCCTGAGCCAATGTAAAACCATCTTTCTTTGGCATCATCACATCCAATACGCATAAGTCGTATTTACCTTTGGTGAAACCTTTGTAACCAGCTTCTCCATCAGAGAATAGATCCGTAACATAACCTTTTGCTTGTAAGTATTCTCTTAAAAGCATTCCTAAATTTTCGTCGTCTTCGCAAAAGAAGATCTTGATTTTTTCTTCCATAAATCTAACTTTTTATAAGAGGTAAAGTAATAATAAATTTCGTTCCAACATTTCCAGCTCCACTCTCGGCACGAATAGTGCCTTTGTGGTCTTCAACAATTTTCCGTACGTAAGCAAGTCCCAGGCCGAAACCTTTTACGTCGTGTACATTTCCCGTCGGTATGCGATAGAACCGATCGAATACCTTTTTTAGGTGTTCTTTCTTGATTCCGATTCCATTATCTTCAACGGAAATCAGGAGTCTGCCGTTATCATTCCAGGTACGGGCAATCAACTTCAACGGTACATCCTGCTGACGGTATTTTACTGCATTATCCATTAGATTAAATAACACATTTGTGATATGCATTTCATCCGCATAGATAGTAGAATCTTCAGCTCTCAGATCAATGTCAAGGGTACCGCCATATTTCTCAACTTTCAAGACAAAAGTATTAGCAATACCTGCAACCAGATCATTTGCATCCATTTCTTTCAGTTTCAGAGCAGCTTTTTGTCTTTCAAACAGAGACATCTGCAATACCTTTTCAACCAGGAAGCTCAACCGCTTCGTTTCATCATTAATTACACCCGAAATATGTTTAAATACATCCGGGCTTTTTGTTATATCTGTATCCTTAAGCATTTGTGAAGCCAGAGATATGGTCGATACCGGAGTCTTCAACTCATGCGTCATATTATTGATAAAGTCATTTTTCATTTCCGATAATTTCTTTTGACGGAAGATGATGAAGAGGGTAAAGGTAAAGGTCACCAGCAACATCAGTGAAAAGATAAAAGATGGTACAATAAATTGTATCTGACTTTGTATATAATCACTCTTCGTCGGGAAATACACCCGGAGATAGTTTTGACGAGAAGGCGGATCACCGGGAAACAAAACCGTAGTGATCATATCCGATGCGCTATGTTGTCGTTGAATCTCACCATTTTGGTACACCGTATTGCCGTCTTTATTGATAACAAAAAAAATGAAAGGCAAGTTCAAACCATTATTAACAAATTCTTGGTGTAGGTATGTATTTAATTGTTTAAAATTAATACGTTCTTCAATGGGTTTTAGATTTGCCGTATAAAGCATTTCTCTGATAACCTCGTTCATGAGGTCGCTTTGATAGAGATAACGACGGGCGTAAGTACGTTGCAGGTCAGTGGAAGTTTTAACAATACCTTGTCCTTGTTGCCGGGTTGATAAAGAGGATAATGGTTCAAATTTTTGATTGGAGAAAGTATTTAGTTCTATATTATGCACCGTACCGTCGGCATCTTTATATTCATATTGAAATTTACCTTGACTAATAATTTCATTGAGGCTTTTACTGTCTGTTTGGTTTTGGAAAAGGTGGTTTTGAATCTCTCGGTTAATGTCCTCCTCTACATAACGTCTGGTTTCGTCTGCCTCCAAAGTTTTAGATACCTGATTTAAGCTCTTTTTTACAATTTCATTAAATTGTTCGCTTCTCATACGGGTAATACTTCCTACATAGCTTACCTGTAAATAAAGTAAGCCGGCGAAGGCAAAAACCATCACCATTGTAAGTAACCATATTGTTGACTTCCTCATATCTATTTCAACCTTCTTATAATAAAACAAATTTCGCTCCTTTTAGTTTAATATTTACACAAAAAAGGTAAAAATTAGGGGCTTTAAATGTTAATTATACTTGGTTTTGTAATATCTTCTTATTTGTAATCCTATTAATAACGAGTTGGTTACATGTTTTATTGTATAAAAAAACACCCGGTATCCTTTTTGAAGCCGGGTGTTGTCTTATTTTCTTGTTAGAAACGGGGAGGTCTTCCTCCACCGGGTCCACCTGGCCCTCGTCCTTGTCCTGGTCCACGCACATCATTCATGCTTGCTCCACCTTTAAAGATACTAAATTTATAGATGAAGTGAACCATGAAATAGCTGCTTAGCGTATTATATTCATTGAATGTACTTGCGTTCGCATTTGCTGAATATGAAATATTACTACGTTCTTTCAGAATATCATATACCTTAATCCGTAAAGTTGCAGCATTCCCTTTCAGGAAAGATTTGGAAGCCGAAGCATTCCATAATACTGTGTTTTGTTCATATCCGTTACTATAACCCGAGTTAGTAGACCAATTTATATCGCTTTCAATTCTGAACTCAAGAGGAAGGTAAATAGTTGTTCTACCCCCTAAACCGTAATTAAATATATCCTGATCACTTTGTTGTTGTATAGTATTGCGTGAACGCGTGTAACGTATATTTCCATTTATTCCAAGATCGAAAAGATCAGAACGATAATCTATACCAGCCCGTTCCATTAACATAGTATTTCGGTTCGTATTTTTACTGTCAACAACAGTAACACCGTCTTCCTGTAAATCGCCAAACATTGTATTGGAATTGTTATAAGATGCCATTGACATCGAATTGATGGTAAATTTCCGGTTTTTTAAAGGGGTATTAAATATGACACGCAAGTTCCCACTATAATTCCCGTTCATATTTTTATAAGTAGTGGTTTTGTTCCCCGTACCGTCATTAAGGTTAGTAGCATAACTGATAATATCATTTACCGTATAGCTACCATTTGCCATAATCATATATGCAAATTGAGATTCCTGGGAAAAGCTTTGCATACGTATAGATAAATCGTTCATATAACGGGGCTTCAAATCAGGATTACCGTATATAATATTTCGCGTATCTGAATAGTCAGGTGCTGGTTGCAACTGATTCATACTCGGCTGGCGTGTACGCCCGTTATAATCAATCCGTAGGTTCTTTTGCCGACTGAAATTATATCTGAATTGAGCAACAGGGGAGAAGTTGATTACACTTCTGCTTATATCTGTAAGAGTTGTTTCACCAATAAAATTCTCACTTCTGTTGTATGATGGATCGAGATTTAATCCAATCGTATAGTTGAATTTTTCCCGAATAGATTTGAAACTTAAGCTTATGCGTTGATTGATAAAGTTATTGCGGAAGTTTTTTGTTTGTGCCGTGTCAATTACCGTATAATCACCTGTTTCAGAATCTTTAGTATATACGTTTTTTAAAGACTCCTGTTTCTGTTGATTAATACTGTAAGTTGCCTGAACGAAATTATTGTGGCCGATAGGTTCAACCCACGATAAATAGGCACGATAGTTAAATCCTGTATTATCATTTCTGATTTTCTCATCCCTTAAATCGTCTTCTTTATGTGCATAATAGGTTTCATTTAAATTATTTGCATCATAATAAGTATCGTTATAACCACCTGATAAAGAAACGCTGAATACACGGCCATCATCATTCAGTTTGCGGCTAAATTCCAATCGCGCATCCATATTATAACCTTCACCTTCCGAATCATATCTCGTCATATTTGTATTTATAGTGTCCCGGTTGGCATCCAGACCTACAGAATTACTATTGTTTGTTTGATCGGTCTTACTATAACGGAAACTAGGACGGAAGATAAGTTGTGTTTTATCATCAGGATTCCATTCCAAACGGAAATCAGCACCCATATTATTATTAACATTATTACGGCGGCTATCACCCATATCAAATATGGTTTCTCCCCTATAGTTTTCTGTTTCATACCGATTGATAGCCAGGTTATCAGAATGTGAATAACGTGCATTTCCTCCGAGTTTCAGTTTAGTATTAAATTCCTTACTAAAATTTAAACCGAGATTACCTGAAGAAGTAATACCTCCGCCACCTCCGCCGAAGCCTCCACGACCTCCTCCGCCCATGCCGGAGAACATGGTTGATCCAAGATCAGAGAATCCCATATTGTTGGTGTTATTAAGGCCTCCCATCAGGGTGATCTGGTCATTGTTTAAGAAACGGTTTACCATAAAATTCCCTTCATACCGTTCATCACTTCCATAACCGGCAAATGCATTACCAAACCAGCCGGATTTCATTCCCGGCTTTACTGTTAGGTTAATAACCGTTTCCTCATCCCCGTCATTAAATCCGGTCATACGGGCCATTTCACTTAAACGATCTAATACCTGTACTTTCTCAACCATGTTAGAAGGAAGATTCTTTGTGGCTACTTTGGGGTCATCCGAGAAAAATTCTTTCCCATCCACTAATATCTTTTTTATCTCTTTTCCGTTTACGGTGATTTTTCCTTCATCATCCACCTCAACACCAGGCATCTTTTTCAATAATTCTTCAAGTGCAGAACCTTCAGATACTTTGTAAGAATCGGCATTATATTCTATAGTATCATTTTTGACTATAACTTCGGGCGCTTTTCCAACAACAACGGCTTCTCCCAGAAGAACAGATCCGTCGTTCAATTCCATTTTGCCTATATTTACCGGATTAGTATTTCCGGTTATCTGTAAGGGTTGATATAGCGGTTCGAATCCGATATAGGTGATATGCAAAAGGTAATTACCAGCCTGAATATTTTTTAAAGTGAAATTACCATTTTTTTCACTGGCAACTCCATTTATATAAGTGCTGTCTTTAACACTTAGCAATCTCACCGTTGCTTGTTCGACTGCTGTATTGGTTCCAGCTTCAACCACCGTTCCTTTAACATCCACACTTCTTGCTCTTTGTCCGTATACTGATACGGATCCTAAGACCAAAATCATCAACAAAAGATATCTTCCCGCTTTCATAAAATTTAATCATTTTTTGATTTAAGTACGGAAGATAGACATGCTGAATCTGAATTAGTTTAATAAACGAAAGTCTGAATTTATATTTATTAACATTCAATCTGTTTGGAAGTTTAGAATATGTTAGAGCCTTTTTAAATTTTGCTTTACAAATCTGTTCATGACAATTGTCAAGAAGCTTCTCGATAATTGTCATGAACAGATTTTTAGGCAAAATTTGAAGGTATTAAAGGACGGTCTGTTTAGTATTTCAGGTGCAACGATATGTATTTATATACTTTTCAAAGGTGAAAGGAAGGATGAAGGAGATGTTTTTATAGGGTAATTAAACCTTTTCTTTTTTCTGTGGTCTATTAATTCAAAGCGCTTTTAAGTAAAAAGATTGTTGAATGTTTTTAATAGGTATTAGTTATATATGAAAAAGGTAATAGGTTTATGTGTTGTTATTTTGTTGAGTTCGGTTTCTGTCTTTGCACAGGATAGACAGAAAAGGGAAGGGAAAGATAGACGTGGAGATTCTTCAAATCGTTTTGAAAAATTCGCTGAAGAATTGAAGCTGGATGAAAAACAAATTGCTGAATTCCAGAAACTCAATGAAACGTATAAGGCAAAGATGAAAGAGGAACGCGAAAGCATGAAAGCTCAACGCGAGAAGATGAAGGTTGATCGGGAAAAAATGCGCGAACAAATGATGGCTATGAGAGAGCAGCGAAATGAGGATGTAAAGAAGATATTGTCGGATGAACAATACCAACAATATCAGCAAAAACAGAAAACTTCGATGGATAAGCAAAAATCGAAGATGAAAAATGAAAAGGATAAAGGGAAATCCGAAAGGAAAGGGAAAAACAGAGGCCTATCGCGCAAAGGCTAATTAAAAAGAGCGAACCCGTTTTTACGGTGTTCGCTCTTTTTTTGTATATCAATCAATTTTATTCTGGTTTAAGTATTACACCCAAACTCTTTTTACCATCCATCTTGGCAATCATTGGTGTCTCAAACCGAACATGACGGAGATATTCTGTTTCCAGTATGGCTGGTTGATTGTTGAGGAATTCTTCATCGAACCAACCATCGCCTCTAAAAGGATTGATTGTAAAATATCCCACACCAAATGAAGTCAAATTCTGGAAGAAATGAGTTCCTTGACTGGGATCTATCCGATAATTTTCCAAACCACATTCTACAATAACTCTTGCATTACTGATATGTGGCCATTTAACAGGAATCCCCAACCAATGATCACTACTACCCCAGCGTCCCGGCCCAACAAGAATGTATCCTTTTTCAGTATCTGTAAATTGACGGTTGATCTTTTCAATTTCGTAAGCGATCAATTGATTATTGGAGGAATTAAAAGCACTTGTTTTAACATATATAATATCATATATATCGGAAATAATACCATGTCCTAGTACACTGCTGGATGTAATCAAAGATTCATCCTGAGTAATTCCGGTTAAATCCTCTTCCATCACTTCTTTATTATCCACAATAGGCCTGATCTGAAGGAGATAAAAAGTGGCTTTTGTGTGGTCATTAGGATGAATATTTACAGCAAACTCAATCTCAACCGGCCTCCCCATTTCATCTTGTCCGATATGTAATATTTTATCTAATGTTTCTGCCAGAGGAAAAACATCATGTTGAAGGATATTGACAAAAGAGATGATTTTCCGCCCTCCCGTGTAATACCCATCCCGTATAATCTGATCATGAGGATCATAAGTGGATACGATATATTTAAGAGATCCGTCTGTATCTGCTTCTTTGACCGACAACCGCAAAAGATTAAAGGCATCATCTACTGCAAAGTTTTCCGCGAGATTTTGCAGGTCTAATGCATAAAAACGTGTTTGAGTCTCCCGAAGTGCAAAATCCATAGTGCTCATTTGTAGTATATTGTGAGGATGTCGGGGAGAAAAACGCAAGGTTTGTCCTCCGTCCACAATATATTTACCTAATCCTAAAGCAATATTTGCTATACCATCTTCAGCTTTTTCATTTCCAATGGGATAAAAATTAAGTGACCGCCCTACACCGGAAATAGTAGGATAGAAGTGACTATTATATTGAGTTCCCACTACTTCCTGTAAAACGATTGCCATCTTTTCCTGATCTATCAGGTTGGAAGTCGCTGTCATATAGGCTTTACTATCTTTATAAAAGACAGAAGCATAGACGGCTTTGATCGCATCACTTACTGTACGGAGCATATCGTATTTTTCGGGTATCTTGGGTACCATGTAGGTGGAATATATGCCGGCAAAGGGTTGATAATGAGAGTCTTCTAGTAAGCTGGAAGAACGTATGGCAATGGGACCTTTCAGTACATCAAAAAAGGCCATCAAATCCTCTATTAATTCCGTAGGAAGGCTGGCACGAAGAAAATATTTTAAAATTGTTTCATCATCTTCCTCGGCTAAAGCAATCGGATAAAGCTCATTTTTATCCATGAACTCATCAAAGATATCCGTACAAATAACTACTGTCTTAGGAATAGTGACATCAAAATTCTCTTGTTCCAGATTAGGATAACGTTTAACCATTGCTCCGATAAAAGCCAGGCCTCTCCCTTTACCTCCTAAGGATCCGTTTCCTATACGCGCAAAATTACTATATTCATCGAAACGTTCTTTTTGATAAATTGCCACTACACCCGAGTTTTTCATACGGCGATATTGAACGATCAGGTCAAAGATCAACTGACGAGCTTCATTCATATCCTTATAATCACTTACGTCTACATTTTTCAAAACCTCAGCGGGAGGGAACATGGCTCGTGAATAAAAGAATCGGGAAAAATGGTTTCGGGAAAGGTGATAAACCAATGAATCATCTGGTATATCAAAAATCTTTGTCTGTAAATCTTTTAAATCCTTGATACGCATGATCTCTTCTTTAGTTTGGGGATTAAGGATAACAAAATCGCCAAAGCCAAAGTGCCTCATAATTTTTTTACGGAGATCCTGTGGGTAACTTTTGGAGTTTTTATCAATAAATGAAGCATGTAATTCCCTTGCATAAGCAACATTGCTCGACTCAGATGATTCAAGAATAAATGGAATTACCAGCCCGGATTTTCGAACATATTTTCCAAATTTATATCCGGCAAGTTGATCCTTTTCGCCATTATTCATAAAGCTCATGTCCGAAATAATTCCCAGCATATTATTCCGGTACTGATCAAAGATACGTACCGCTTCTTCGTAAGTACGAGCCAGTTTTATTTTAGGCCGTCCGCGCATACGAAGTGTACGCTGGTGATCATTAAGCGCTTCTTTGGAAAACTCCTGGCTCTGTTGCAGTACGAATCTGTAAATAAGAGGTAGAGCAGAGGAATAAAACCGTATTGAATCCTCCACTAAAAGAATAATCTGTACACCAACACTTTCTGTGTCGTCCGCTGCATTCATCTTATCTTCTATCAGTTTGATAATGGCAAGCAATAATTCAGCATTTCCCAACCAACTGAAAATATAATCGATAGCTTCCATATCCTCACTATCGACTCGTTTAACCACCTCTTTGGAGAAAGGTGTCAATACCACGATGGGAATAGATGGATAACGGAATTTGATTTCTTTTGCAGCAGCAAAAATATCGCGGTCATCCATATTGGGCATACAGATAACCAGCTCGAAATTACGGTCTTCCAGTTCCCTCAATGCCTCTTCTTCCGTAGTCACTTGCGTAAAACGGGGAGGATAACGTAAACTCAGGGAAGTATACTCATTAAATATCTGTTCATCTACCCGCCCGTCATCTTCCAACATAAAAGAATCATATTTGGTAGCGATAAGCAATACATTAAAAATGCGCTTATTCATAAGGTTCGCGAAAGGAGTGTCTCTAAACACAAGGTTTTTGAAATCAGGAATACCGCTCATAGTGATTTTAACAATTTTACTGACCAAAAGTAAGTAAAAAAGTTGGTCAATTCATAGAATTGCATACATTTGTGAGCATATTGTTATTCTTAAAAACATTTAAACGCTATGAAGACAGAACAATTTATGACTGCCTTAGAAGCAAAGCACCCTGGAGAAAAGGAATATTTGCAAGCAGTAAAGGAGGTATTAATCTCCATTGAAGAAGTGTATAACCAACACCCTGAATTTGAAAAAGCTAAAATTATCGAAAGACTAGTAGAACCCGACCGTATATTTACCTTCCGGGTACCCTGGGTAGACGACAAAGGCGAAGTTCAGGTGAATCTGGGATACCGTGTTCAATTCAACAATGCGATTGGCCCATACAAGGGAGGCCTTCGTTTTCATCCCTCTGTGAATCTTTCTATTTTGAAATTTTTAGGTTTCGAACAAACCTTTAAAAATGCACTTACAACCTTGCCTATGGGCGGTGGTAAAGGTGGTTCTGATTTTGCACCCCGTGGCAAGAGTGATGCCGAAATCATGCGTTTCTGTCAGGCTTTTATGTTGGAATTATGGCGTAATATAGGCCCGGATACAGATGTGCCTGCTGGTGATATCGGCGTAGGAGGACGTGAAGTAGCCTATATGTATGGTATGTATAAGAAGCTGGCACGCGAGAATACAGGTACCATGACAGGAAAAGGTATGGAATTTGGCGGTTCAATTCTTCGTCCGGAAGCAACCGGTTATGGTGCATTATATTTTGTGAAACAAATGCTGGAAGTAAACGGTATAGATATAAAAGGAAAAACTGTAGCACTTTCCGGCTTTGGTAATGTGGCTTGGGGTGCAGCAGCAAAAGCAACTGAGATGGGAGCAAAGGTTGTAACCATTTCGGGCCCCGACGGATATGTTTATGACCCAGATGGTATATCTGGTGATAAAATTGATTATCTGTTGGAATTACGAAATAGCGGTAATGATATAGTTCAACCTTACGTAGAAGAATATCCGGGTGCTACTTTCTATCCGGGAAAACGCCCCTGGGAGCAAAAAGTAGATATAGCACTTCCGTGTGCTACACAAAATGAGCTGGATGAAAGCGATGCACGAAAACTCATTGAAAATAAAACACTATGTGTAGCAGAAGTTTCCAATATGGGATGTACAGCTGAAGCCGCAGACCTGTTTGTTGAAGAGAAAGTATTATTTGGGCCTGGTAAAGCAGTTAATGCTGGTGGTGTTGCTACCTCCGGTTTGGAAATGACCCAGAATGCAATGCACATATCCTGGACAGCAGAAGAAGTGGATGCCAAATTAAAACAGATAATGGAAGCAATCCATAATCAATGTGTAACTTATGGAAGAGAAGGCAATTATGTGAATTACGTGAAAGGGGCTAATATTGCCGGCTTTATGAAAGTTGCAAAAGCAATGATGGCACAAGGAGTCGTGTAAATAGCGATGAGTGTTGAGAGGTGAGTGATAGATAGATAATAAAGAAAGGGAAAAGTTGAAGAACTTTTCCCTTTCTTTTTTTGCTATTTTACAATCAGTAATTGTGTTATTACCCGCCCTTCCGGAGTAGTCATCTTAACTACATAACTTCCCGTTGGGAAAGTTGCCAGAATATAAGTTTTTAATGCGGTCACTTTTTTGTTATAAACTAACCGCCCACTTATATCCATTATTTCAATACGTGCCTTTTCACTTATATCCCCGGTTGGAGAATCCAGATGTACCGTCAATGTTTCATTCTGTGATACCGGATTGGGATATACATTACCGGATGTGGAGCGCGTCTTTGTTCCGAATGTTTTAGTACAACTAACATCCACTGTGCCATCTCTTCTGGTTGCAATAACATGATAATTACCAAACAAACCGTCAGCATCCGTATAATAAATGGATTTACCATCTTTAGCAATCGCTTGTCCGTCTTTGTACCATTGGAAAGAAGCGTAGCGGTTATCTGTATTGTCAATATACATTACATCATCCCATTTCATAAGAATGCGTAATTGATTTCCCGAAACAGTTACTTCCTTGCTGGTTTCGATATTACAATATCCCTCAACCTTTACATAATAAGTTCCTATTGTTTCAGGAGATAATACAGCCTCATAACTACTCGTAGTGGCTCCTGGTATTGCCTCATTGTTATGGAACCATTGGTATGCCAGAACCTCACCTTCGGTCTTTACCGAGAGTATAAAACCATCCCCTTCGCAGCGTAGAGCTACAGCTTCGGGCTGTTTCGTGATCCGGACATAATCCTTCACCTCGATACGGAACGGATAGAGTTCTGTCTCTTGCTTATTTTTCGACCATATTACCACGTAACCGTAATAAAATCCTTTAGGGATCGCATTGTTAACGGCAACCGGTATTACACCATCGGCAGGTAAAACCTTAAAAATAGAATCTTTTTCAAATCCGGCATCCAACGAAGTTTGCGGATAGCATATCGCATAATAAAGCGAATCGGTCGTATTACGCTTGACTGTAATGAAAAATTGCCACTCTTCATAACACAACGGTGCCAAGGGTTCAATAAAGATCCATGCGTCCGGATTTGGGTCGGGATCAGGAATTTCCGGAACAACCGGCGGAATTTCAGGTTCCGGATCAGGTCCCGGTGGCTCCGGTTCGGTATTTTTCGTAATTACGATTGTGCTTCTGTAAGGATTACCGGAATAATTATAAGTATATGTTTGCGATTCGCCCTGTAACTGCAGCTGATTGACCGTATAGACATACGTTCCCGGAATAGTATGCGGACTTCCGCTATTGAAATGATGAGGAGCGCCAGCCGTCAGCCAGCCTGACGATACATTTTGACCGGCCGGTGTCGTATATTCAATCTTCCAACTATTGAAAGTGATATTTCGGGTTACAGTACGAATATCCAGATAGACAGAGTCCCCTTCTGCGACTGTTGTCGTATGCAGGTTAGGTATATCGGAAAAGCTTGAATCATTAATAGATACCGCAAACTGTAAACCCACCTCCGGTTCCGGCTCAGGCTCTGTTCCGTCGCCTTTAATTATAATGGTATGGTTATAGGGATTATCGGTAAAATCGTATACAATTGCATCAGAAGGAGCAGGTGTATTTCGCAAATTATAATCAACAGGCGCACTATATACAAATAGCTTTTTTACGGAATAAGGATAAATTCCGGGATCCTGATGAGGATTACCTTCATTAAAATCATAATAATCTTCCACATTCATTTGTCTGGATCTGACAGGAGTTCCTCCATCTGAAGTAGTATATTCAATTGCCCATGAAAGATTACTTTCTACTGGTGTATTCCTTGAAACAGCCTGCCCTCCTCTTATCAAAGCCCCCATTCTCAAAAAGACTTTATTCCCTTTTTCCTGAGTGGTAATAATATTATTTTCAATCTCAATATATTCTTCTTCATTTATTTTCTCTTCAAACCATAATATCGGATTGGTATCCATAATAAAGGATTGCCGATAAGGCGCAGAAGCATAAGAATAAGTCTCAACATTTACATCTCCATTATATAACTTCAACTCCATTACAGAAATTTTTGTAGGAGTATTATCAAACTTTAGATTTATCTCTAACGGATCGCTTTTGGCGATTTTTTCTGTTGTTTTATTTTCCCCAATCTCATTGCTGTCAAAATAGGTAATCTCCCATGTGTCGTAAATAATCTCTACAGGGATAACGGGCGGTTTAATACTCAATTCAAACATGGAAGTCCATATAAAAGTCGTTTCCGAATTGTTGGGTAAAACAGATATATTGCCATCAATTTTAACTTCAAATACTATTTCAGGGTTTGGGTTAGAAAGTGAATTTTCAACATATACAAGGCAGTAGTGAGTTGCATATCTATTATAATAATTTTTTTCGCTTGTCTCACTTATTTCACATAGGAGATATTTGCCCTTTACTTCATCTTTAAATAGAAAAACACCGGGTTCTGTTTCTTCAATTTTAATATTATCCGTAATTTTCTTTTCAGTTATAAGATAGTTACTAAAATCGTTATTACCCAGCTCCTTATTATAACGTAACCGTTCAATATCATTCGTAATATCAAACCATGTGCTTGAAAGCCGATTATCTACCAATTGTTCACTCAAATCAACAGTTTCACCTGATAGAATAGTTCTTTCATCTGTGAGTTGCTGAGGCAAATAACCATATTTATTATACAACAGATTATCAAATCCTCCGGCTAATGCAATTAGCTTTGATATGGGTATTTGATTACCTTTTATAAACACATAACTTCCGTTGAAAGCATCATGTACTTTTATCTCCTCTAAATCATTATTTTCACAACTTATGCTGGATAGAGAAGATAATTCTGACAGGTCTAATACTCCTGAGATTTCATTACCGTCGCAGTACAATTCCTCCAATGTGACAGGAAGCTTAGCAGGAAGAGCTGTTAGTTTATTATATGTACAATCAAGTACGCTTAATAAAGAAGATGACGGATTAGAAAAAGAAATACGAGTAATCTCATTATTATGGCAGACTAATTTTTTTAAAGAAGAAGGTATATTTAATATGGATGTTATCTGGTTATTTTCACAGTTTAATTCTTCTAATGAAGATAATCCGGCCAGGTCAATCTCACCGGATATAGAATTTCCATGATCACCACAATTCATATATTTAATTGATTCAGGCAAATCGGGAAATTGGGAAAACCCACGTATTTGCAATGATTCCAGATTTCGCAAATCTTTTAAATCTATTTTTTCGAAGAAATAATCATTTGACCAATCCAAATATAATTCGGAGATGGATTCACTTAATTTAGGAAATGCAGATAAATCACAATACCTGGAGGTAAAACTAGTTAAATTAGTCAGATTACTTAAATCAAGAGGTCCGGAAAAATTATTACCAATACATTTTAAAGTTAATCTTTGCACTGATGATGGTATTTCCGGCAGCGTGGTTAGTGCAACATTTTCGCTGTTAAAATCGAAGTACTCACTCGTATTGGAATTATTTGAAAAAAGAAGATTTACATTATTACTTGTTTCTGCATCTATTGAAAAATCAGTAAAATCGGAGCAATTTGTCACTGTTATATCACCCGTGATTTCAGACGCTTTTAAGTATACTGTTGTAACACCACCATTAGTCAATGTAACATTTTTGATCTTATTATAAGCCGATATACTGGCATCCATTCTCTCGTCTTGGCTTCCGGTTCCTGTCCAGGTAAAACTTTTAACAGAAGCGAAATTTCCATTAAAATAATATATTTTAGGACAACCTGTAATACTAATTATAGTTTCTATTGATTCATCCAAACCAGGCTGTTCGCTCTCGTCCGAATTATTAGAAGCGACATAGAAACTAATCGTTTCTAAGTCATTACATCCATGAATTATAATCTTCTCCAGATAATTTGAATTCAAATTAATTCCAGATAAATTATCAATATTTGTCAGATCCAATTTTCCACGGCACAGGATAGCTTCGTACGATTGATTAGTACTTATATTTATATTATACTCTCCATTATTACTATTGATATATCCATTCTGAGGATTACAAAATGCCGTCCACCAATCTTCACCCCCGTCAGGATTGGGCACATCCAGTATTTGCCAATTGTATATATAGCCATCTCCTACATCTCCCCCATCTTTCAGAAAGGTTCCGATTGCAGTTTTCAATGCTTCATTATCAATGACCTGTGCTTTCATTTCTGAAAACGAAAACAGTCCGGCCACTATCAGAAAAGAAAAAAGAACCTTAGTAATTTTTTGTTTCATAACGATTTAAATCAAATATTATTTATTCCATTGATTTTTAGCTCAGTAATTCAGGTAACCCCAATTGTTTCAGGTTCTTCCAGTCAAAAAAGACGATGGCTGGTTAACCAATAATAATTGATTGATTTTAAAAATACGACTTTTATGTAAAAGATACTGATCTAAAACAAACCACTTTTTGAAATCACTCACCCCCATTTCTCACGATTAAATACTTACTCTTTTATTTCACACGCCTACAAATTATAACAAAAAAATGAAAAAAATGTTTGTTTGTTTTAAGAATAAAATTATTGTTATCAGCACAATAACTTCAATCTTTTGATTTACATATTGTGCATCAATCTTTGTATTGATAGCCTCAAAAATAAATAAATTTTATTTGTTTATAAGAACTTTAGAGAAGGTCTTTTATGGGAATTGTGAAATATTAACGCAAATATGAATAAAATGTCCAAATACATTATTTGATTTTTTTTGGGTTCTTGGCGATATAGTCTTTCCAACCTGTATACTTCTTTTCCGGAGCTGGATTATTGGATTGTAGATAATGACAAAAAGCGGCGGCTAATCCATCGGTAGCATCCATTTGGGGTAACATCGATTCATCTGGAATATGTAAAAGCCTTTTCAACATATCTGCTACTTGTTCTTTGGCTGCTTTTCCATTACCGGTGATAGCCATTTTTATTTTTAGAGGAGCATATTCAAATATAGGTATATCCCGTTCCAATGCAGCGGCCATTGCTACCCCTTGTGCTCGTCCCAATTTCAGCATACTTTGTACG
Source organism: Tannerellaceae bacterium (assembly GCA_032073245.1). Classification (GTDB taxonomy): domain Bacteria; phylum Bacteroidota; class Bacteroidia; order Bacteroidales; family Tannerellaceae; genus QVMG01. Next base: position 5,244 of record DAMANX010000016.1, on the reverse strand, counting down.
TTTTTACCAAAAAAAGGAGCTTCAATAGCCAATTCATCCGGATGATATTCATCAATCAGACCGGATACACGTTCAAATATTTTGCGAAGGCGTAGGTAATGATCGTCATATTTATTCAGTTGAAGAATGCCCATCGCTTCCATTTTTGCACGATTTCCTTCAACTTTGAGAATACCATATCCCATAACGATGGTACCCGGATCAATCCCTAATATGATTCTTTCTTTACTCATCGTTCCCAATCGATATCTTCCAGTAATGTAGTGAATCCAACCACCCTACTTCCAAAACAATCTATCAACTCTTTCTGTAATAGTTGGCCTTCGTGTTGCATCCAATAATTTAAGGTATCTATATTTTTAACGTGGAACTGGACGGAATAACTCGAACCCTCATCTTCATGGGTAGTCATAACCTTTCGAAGGCAAGGCTGCATCAGAAAACCGCTACTTGCTGCTTTAGGTATATAATTCTTTTTCAGATAAAGAACGCATTCATCCACAATATCATTTTCAATGTGGAAGGTAGTATTGTATATAATCATTTTTTGCACTTGAATTTCCCTTACAAAGATAGTGCTTATATCAGGAAAACATCTATATTTGCACACGAAAAACCGGAAAAGGGGTATTAGCTCATCTGGCTAGAGCGTTAGACTGGCAGTCTAAAGGTGATCGGTTCGAGTCCGATATACTCCACATAATATAATCCTCAAACTGAAAAGTTTGGGGATTTTTACTTTACTTCTTTATATATTTCATTCTCATTTTCTGGAATATCTATCTTTTCATAAAAATAATCATAATAGAATTCATTGGAGTTTGCCATTCCCACTATTCCGGCTATATTAAAAAATCCTTTTTTTATATAAAGATATCCATCTTTACTTATACCTATTGCTAATTTACTTTCATCATAACCACCAAGCACAGGTGGCACACCTATTATTATCCATTTCCGTTTAATAACAAAAAAGTCATTTTTAATACGTCCTTTATACGTTCTAGATTTTTTTATGCATCCATTTACAATATGGTCAACTCTAATTTTTTTATCTGATAGAACTTCTATTTTTATATTCCCTTCATAGTCCTTATCCTTATTATAAGAAGGCATTTGGCGATGATAGTTCTTAAATAAAAGTAAATATAAAGATTGTTCAGATTTTGGGTTGTCAACATTTACTGCGACATTTTTATACATTCCATTTAATACATGAATATCATTCTCAAGTAAAGAATCTCCTTTGATTAGTTCTTTTGTAGATAAGCAAGAACTTAACATGCAAGTGCAGAGCATAATATAGAAATATAGATTTTTATTCATATCAAAGTTTGTTGGTTTCTATATAGTTAATAACTTTTCATAATCTTCAAACTGTAAAATTGGAAATTTATTGTGTTATCAATAGCCTTCAGCGGGGGCGATTGATAACACAATAAATGAGGATTGAACCTAAAGAGTAATTCTTACTTTTTACGGAAAAAATAATAACCTACGCATAGAATCAAACCTAACAGAGCAAACTCTCCCAGTTTTATCCGAATCTTTTGCCAAAGTGAGATTTCCTTTGTTTTATATACCGGAACCTCAATTGAATAAGGAACAGGAATGCTATCAATCCTGATTTTTTCTAAATACTGGATCCTTACGGGAATGACGCTATCCGGCCAGCTACTTAGACTATGATGTAATTTCCCTTCTTTCGCTTCTGCCCATGAAAATCCATACGGATTGGAGAGGAAACTAATGGTATCAGGAGTTATAATCGTATCCCTGTAATATTCCATACCTGTTTTAATAACTGTATCCCTTAATGTAACAACTTCCACTGATGTCTGTTTCACAGGTACATATACAGTCCGCGTTTTACAGCCAGTCACGATAAATAAGATAAATCCCAATAATAAAATATAAGTTCTTTTCCTCATAATAAATTCCATCCTTCCAATATTTCTGACATTTTTGCTTCCCGGCCATTTTCAATCCGGCTCATACCAGCTACAATTTTGCACATAAGATCCTTATCCAATGTGTTAACTTCTTCATCCGGCGAGATTCCGGAAAAATCTGATACATATAGAATATATGCACTTGTATTATTCTCATTCTCCGGCGCCCAGCGGCTAATCATTTTTCGCAAGGTGTTACATCCCCGTTTTAGTTTATAGTTCTGTAGCATTTTCAACATTGCCCTGTAACCATAAGCCATTGTTTGGAATTGTTTAAATGCCTTATCCTGACTCGGCTTTATTTCTCCCTGGAAATGATCCGAATTAATCCGGATATTCCCCGGATTATTGTTTCTTAATCCTCTTACCATATCTTATTATTTAGTGTTTAACGATTAACGATTAGTGATTAACAATTGGTAATTATTGTCAATTATTATCTGTCTTTATTCTTTTAAAATTCTTAGGCGGAATACGATGGTCACAGTCGAGAATATTACATCTCCACATATCTGCCTCCTGTGCCTTCAATTCCAGAGCATTATTCTCGGCGGTCAGCATTAAAACCTGATCTTCCTTATCCCGTAGCTCTTTGTATAAATAGTCCACCTTATTATCCCGTGCTTCTAACCTGTTTTGAAGATATTCAATCTGTTTTTTATAGAGGTCAAACTCTTGTGTACGGGCAGTGATCTCATCTGTTTTAGCATGGGCTTCGGCTTTGCGTTTATTTGTTTTGATATTTAATAAAAACTTTATCCCTTCCATTCCTCCAATTGCCGCAACAATTGATAATAGAGTGCTTATATCCATTATTTTTCATTTTAATTATACACAATTTATACAAAAGCTTGGATTAATAGCTCTTTCTTTTTTTATGTAAAGGTACCCCCTCAATCCCCTTTTTCCATGCATTTTAATCTGTCATCCACGACTACCATTTTATTGTCGTATATACCCCTCTCTTTTATTCGTTTTTCGCCTTTCCATAAGCGATCTTTGTATTATCAGAAAGGTATACCATCTTTCATCTGTCATTAACAATTAATCATTAACCATTTAATAATTAAATACATGGCCTACAACAACAAAAACACCCTCCTTCGCATGGTAGAAATCCAGAATCTCGTACTGGAACGTAAAAAGAAAGGTATCACACAAAAACATGTGTATGAAACCGAGGTTTATCCCAAATACCTCATATCCTATGCAACTTTCAATCGTTATCTTTCATATCCTGCAAAATATGAATTAAGGAACGGTCGGAAAAGCAGAGCTTAAATAGAAAATAGGAGGGGAGTCCTGGATACTCCCCTCACAATCAATTAGAGTTTAGAATGAGCCTTCTTCTTCTTCTTTTTCTTCTTCAACCTTTAGTTCGAGTCTTTTGAAATCAGCACTTTTTCGTGCTTTTTGTAGAGTTGCTCCTGGGTAAAATGCAATTCGGGGTTGCTTGATAAGTTCCGCATCAAAATCTTCTTCAGTGACGGCACCTGTGGATCCGATACAATACCGGAAATTCCCAAATTCCCCAAACTGCACAATATGACCTGCCGCGAGATGTTTGCGTATCAGAAAGTTCATACGGTCTATTACTGCCTTTACCTGACTGGAAGGAATACCTGCCTCAGCGATTTCATCCAATAGATAATCAAATTCAATTTTATCGGTTGTTACTTCACGTGCATAGATCTTTTCGGGAAATTGCTCTTTGTCTTTCCCTAAATTTTTCCGTTTCAATAATCTAAATTTTACTGACATAATTTTAAATGTTTAATGTAATGATACTTTTAATAATTAGTAGTTGGTAGTAAGTCATAACTATCTAGAATATCTTATCATTACAACCAACTGATTTTGTGATCACGACACAAACATACAGTAGCCGATTTTACCAAAACTGCCGGAATAGCAATAGGGAGAGATATCAATAGTTTAAGATTTGAAGATAATATCAACATGTAGGGGCAGCCCTATGTGGCTGCCCAATAACTACAAAATCAACAAATTCGGGCGGCCACATAGGGCCGCCCCTACAAGATTAACACCTTCAAATATTCCTCAATTCTACAACCTTATGGAATGTTCATGTAAAAACTCTTTCTATTAAAGCAGCCGAAAACAATCTCCTTTTATGATTTATTTATATTCAGCAATCAATAACAATCAATTCTTTCATATATTCAAACTCTTCGGGTGTCATCATCCCTTTACTGATTTTGTCGGAAAGATGGCTGATCTTTCCTTTGGCTCCCATGCAAAGGCAAAATATAAAAGCAATTTGATTGTAGGAAGCTTTCTTGCCTTTTTCTTTGGGCAGGTGTGCCAACATAGTGAATATCTTGGCGGCCATTTTTTTATCTTCCACCGGAATATATAATATCCCCAGAATAGATACCTGCCTGATATAATCCAGAAAACCTTGGCGGTTGCGTTTCACCAGATTCATCAAAAAATCTTTATACCATACAGGGAGTTTATCCCATTCATTTATAGCTACGGAATAAGCCAGTCGATGCAATCGCTCTTTTTCTTTATCGGAGAAATCTTTTAATGCTTCATTAAAACGTCTTACGGAAGGTTGCCGGTTACCGAATAATTTGCGCAGTCGGTTAAAATTGTCCTTCAATTCATATAATTGATATTTCATATTGAGGATTCGGCAAGGCTTGGTTCGGGTTCCTTTGCCACTGCCAAAGCCCGCGGAGTGGCCTGTAAAGTCATATAGACTGGCTCACAAACGGGCGCATCCTACCCGGGATCTTTGTCCCGGATAGATTGGCGCACCAATGAACACACACTATTCTTATAATAATTAAATCAAATGCAAAACAGTACTTATATCATATCATTTCGCGTTCAAATTTTGTTACATTTGAAGATTTTTTTTAACTCCGCCTTCAAAATCCCAAAGGGATTTCATGTGAATAACCGCGGGATGTAATCCCGTGGATAGTATAGGAATGACAACCCTGTCGGAGCCTCGAAGAGGGTCAATAATGGCTTTTTATTCACCCCCATTCGGGGCTGCAAGAGGATATATCTATTATCTACCACGGGATTACATCCCGCGGTTATTCACATAAAACGTCTTCGACGTTCTTGTATGTATCTTCAAATATTTTTCGATTTTAACTAATCCCCAATTTTCCTGGGTAACCTTTTTTAGTCACTCTCAAATTTGTCGCTACTTTTAATAAAAAGTGTGCTGAAGAAAGTAGAGTATCAAAAGATACATCTGCTCTCTTTCAGCACACACTTGTTTTACAGAATCAAGGGAACGGAACAGGCC
>DAMANX010000015.1:0-112994 GCA_032073245.1 Tannerellaceae bacterium | reverse complement strand
TCACGTACGGTTCTTAGGGGGGAAGGCTCCCGTAAGGGAGCTGACCTACCCGGCTCAATCATAGATGATAGCATACCTTTGGTTACAAACATAAAATTGCGACCAGTGTATTTTACATGAGCTTCATAACTCAATCCTGTAACCCGTTCGTTTACTTTATATACATTATTATCCATAGTGGAAACGGTTCTTGGCTTCAATGAAATTAAATTTGCCCCCGCACCAATAATCCAGTTATTTGCTATATAGTCAGCCCCTACATACAGCTCAGGGAGACAACCATTTTTGATGTACTCTTCGCTTGCGCCATTGGGACCGGAAGAAAGCGATTGCAATTGCCAGATAGTTGCAGCCGTTAACTTCACTTTATCAATTGAGTACTGAAAACGCAACATCGGACTACGATTAAAAGGATTAAATGGAGCACCGGTTGATAGATTGAGAACGTCAACAGGCATCACCGTACCAAAGCCGGATATAGGATGCCAAGTCTGACCTATTAACAATTGAGCTTTGTTCCAGTCCAAAGCTACATACGCCTGACGGATACGTAACAGAGTAGTACTTGGCCCAAAACCTCCGAAGTCGGTTTCTATTTTTGCTGATGTACGTGCTTCACCCAACATTGGCCCCGTCATATTAAGTCCCAGCCGGGTAGTAAAAGAATAAAAACTACCATTAGCCCCTGCATTTATATCTTCCCCATTCGGATCCTTTTGAATGTCTTTCGGGTACAAATAGAATAGGTCATCAACAGCTGCGACATTCGCCCGACTATTATAAAATAAGTCCCCTCTGACAAAACCATAAAAATCATAAGAAAAATTCTTCTTTTGAGCCCAACAAGGTGATAAGACACACACACATAATAACAGAAATAGTACTCGTTTCATTATGCAATTATTATATCAATTTTCTATCAGAGCGCAAAGGTACATAATTTTATATATCTCATTGATGTTTGAAATATTATTTGTTACTTTGCTGTCAAGTTGTAAGACTTTTGGGCAAATAATAACAAACATGTAAACGATATAGCATAATCATGAGTACAAAGAAATTTTTATTAGAGGAAAAAGATATCCCGACAGCATGGTATAATATTGTAGCTGATATGGAAAACAAACCGCTACCTCCATTGAATCCGGGAACAAAGGAACCATTGAAACCAGAAGACCTTTATCCTCTTTTCGCTAAAGAGCTGGCTCACCAGGAGTTAAACACAACCGACCGTTGGATAGAAATTCCGGAAGAAGTACGCGAATTATATAAAAATTATCGTCCTACTCCATTAGTTCGTGCTTATGGATTAGAGAAAGCTTTAGATACTCCGGCACATATCTATTTCAAAAATGAAAGTGTGAGTCCGATCGGTTCTCATAAACTGAATTCTGCCATTGCACAGGCTTATTTCTGTAAGAAAGAAGGCGTTACTAATATTACAACTGAAACCGGTGCAGGCCAATGGGGTGCGGCTCTTTCATACGCTGCTAAGGCATTCGGTTTGGAACTGGCTGTTTATATGGTAAAGATCAGTTACCACCAGAAACCCTATCGCCGTTCTATTATGCAGACATTCGGTGCACAGGTAATTGCATCTCCAAGTATGAGTACCAAAGCAGGCCGTAAAATATTAACTGATAATCCCAACTATCAGGGAAGTTTAGGTACAGCTATTTCGGAAGCCGTAGAATTAGCAATGCAAACACCCAACTGTAAATATACTTTAGGTAGTGTTCTTAACCATGTAATGTTGCACCAAACAGTTATTGGACTGGAGGCCGAAAAGCAGATGGAAATGGCTGGTGAATATCCTGATGTAGTAATCGGTTGTTTCGGTGGTGGTTCAAATTTCTCCGGTATTTCATTTCCTTTTCTACGTCATAAACTAACTGAAGGTAAAGATATTCGTATTCTGGCTGCAGAACCTGCTTCTTGTCCCAAATTGACCCGTGGACAATTCCAATACGATTTTGGAGATGAAGCTGGTTATACACCATTGCTACCTATGTTTACATTAGGCCATAATTTCTCTCCTGCACATATTCATGCCGGTGGATTACGTTATCATGGAGCGGGTTCTATTGTAAGCCAGATCATGAAAGATGGTATGATGGAGGCTGTAGATATTAAACAATTAGATACATTCGAAGCAGCAACCCTATTTGCTGCCAGCGAAGGAATTATCCCTGCACCTGAATCTTCTCATGCAATTGCTGCTGCTATACAGGAAGCTCTCAAAGCTAAAGAAGAAGGAAAACAACGTACTATTCTGTTCAATCTTTCAGGACATGGTTTGATTGATATGGCTGCTTACGATCAATATATTGCCGGCGATCTTACTAATTACGATCTTACCGATCAGGAATTAAACAAAAGCCTTTCAGGCTTAGAACAGATTATTAAATAATACTGAACACGGGTAATACTGACTAGGCGGATAACTACAGATTTTTATTCTAAAATACATCTGTGGTTATCCGCCTAATTTGTATATCAGCGTTTGATTAATTATGAGAAGATCGAATCATAATTTTCATACGTAAGGACCATTTCCTGTAAATTCAGGCAATATGTTTTACTTTTCTTATCCCACATACAATAACTAGAATAGATACCATCTGCTTTATGTTGATAAACTGTCTTGTAAAGATTATCCCATTGTTCCCGACTGGCATTCCAACGATAAGCAACCTTCTCTATTACCTCTCCTTTTTCATTATATGTAAAATCATATTTTATCTCTTTATTCAATAAACCACTCTCCTCTACATAAATAACTTTGGAGACAATCTTATCACCATCCATTTTTGTGTCATAAATATAGTTCTTAGGCTGAACTGCGCTTGCTACAATAGAGAAAATACATAAGCAAGAAAACACAAGCATACTTTTAATAAAAATATTCTTTTTCATAACCATTCATTTTAATTGATAAGTAAATTAAGACAATAAAATCCCGAGCTATCGTTAAATGATAGCATTATATATTACGTATAAACCCTGATTAAGTCGACTTTAATGGGGGAGTACGCTTATTTACAATAAGCAAGAGTTGAATCTATGAAAATTCTTTTTTAAATATATGATGTCTATATATCATAATCATAAGATCCGGTTTTAATTCAGTTATTAGAAAGTTTTCTTTATTGCTCTCTTTTATATATTAGACGCACGCAATTTCTAAATGTTGCAGATTTTCTGCTCTTTTTTCTAAAATTATTCCCCATAAATAGTCTTCTCAACTTTTCAGCAACTTTTTTCAGTAAATATTTGCAGATTTAAAAATAACATTTACCTTTGCATCGCTTTCCACAAAAGGGATTGAGAAATACCTAAGAAAGCAAATTCTTCCTTAGCTCAGTTGGTTAGAGCATCTGACTGTTAATCAGAGGGTCCTTGGTTCAAGTCCAAGAGGAAGAGCTTCAGCAAAGAGAGTCGCAATAAATGTGACTCTCTTTTTTTATGCTACTTTTCATTTTTAAATAGAAGAGTATTTGAAGGTGATAGCGACGGTGGTAGAGACAGGGCTTGCCCTGTCTTTGTATAAAAATATCCATAAATCATGTGTTGTTCAATAGAGAGACTTAAAATGTAACATTAGCGGAAAAAGCTTAGATGATGCCCGTTTTGGTCTGCTTTATACAAAAAAAGAGAGTCACAGTAAATGTGACTCTCTTTTAGCTCTTCCTCTTGGACTTGAACCAAGGACCCTCTGATTAACAGTCAGATGCTCTAACCAACTGAGCTAAGGAAGAATTTACATTATTCTTTATAAAGCTAAATACCCTTTCCGAAAATGCTCTGCAAAAGTACAAGCTATTTTCGAATTATGCAATATCTTTGCAGAAAAAATAAACAAATGAATACAATAGGATTGGGAAACGCTCTAGTAGATGTCTTATTGCAACTAGATTCTGATGAAGTTCTTCCCGAGATAGGCATACAAAAAGGGGCAATGGATATGATCAGCGAAGAGCAGATGATAGCCATTCGCACGGCACAGGAACAATTGGAAAGAAGCCAAACAGCCGGTGGATCAGCTTGCAATACAATGCGGGCATTATCCTATTTAGGAGCTAACGCGGGTTTTATTGGCAAAATCGGCTCTGATACTGTAGGTGCTTATTACGAAGAAGAAGTACGAAAATCAGGAGTTATTCCTTATTTCATTAAAACAGAAGGCGTTTCAGGCAGTTGTACTGTTCTGATTTCTCCTGACGGAGAACGCACAATGGGAACATTCCTTGGTCCCGCAGCAACTATTACCCCGGATGAAATATCACCAGAGATTCTTAAAGGCTACCATTACATATATATTGAAGGCTACCTCATCGTTAATGAACCCTTACTACGCACTACAGTGAAAATGGCAAAAGATCTAGGAGTAAAAGTAGCTCTGGATCTCTCCAATTTTAATATAGTTAATAGCTTTAAGTGTTTATTGGATGATATCATCCCTCAATATGTAGATATTCTATTCTCAAATGAAAGTGAAGCGGAAGCATTTACCGGTTTGCCTGCTGAAAAAGCAATTAAGGTATTGACCAAGTTGGTAGATATTGCCATTGTAACATTAGGAAAAGAAGGCGCATTAATCGGACAAAAGGATAAGGTTATACATGTAAAGGCAGAAGGAGGTAAACCAATCGATACGACCGGTGCCGGTGATAACTTCGCTGCTGGCTTTCTATTTGGTCAAACTCGTGGAGCTAGTCTGGAACAATCAGCCAGAATAGGCTCTATGCTTGCCGGATATGTTATCGATACCATAGGTCCGGAAATTCCGGCTGAGAACTGGGAACAAATAAAGTTAAAAGTAAATGAGATATTGGGGTGAGAGCCACATTATTATATACTTTTACATTTCGTATAATTGAATTTTAGTAAGATATATATGCAAAAGCAAAGAAAAGCGATCATAGTTTTACTCTCTTTCTTATTCCTGACAGGGAGTATTGTGCCAATAACTGCTCAAAAAGATAACCGTTTTGAGATAAGTAAGAATCTGGATATATTTAATTCCATTGTAAAAGAGATGGAAATGTTTTATGTCGATTCTGTAGATGTTGAAAAAACAGTCAATCGTGGTATTAATTCCATGTTATCCGGATTAGACCCTTATACGGAGTATATTCCTGAAGAAAGCGTTGAAAACTTACAGTTTATTACCACTGGTGAATACGGAGGAATGGGATCACTTATCCGTCAGGTTAATGCAGAAAAAGGGGGTGTTATCATAGCTGAACCTTATGAAAATATGCCCGCGGCTATTGCCGGATTAAAAGCCGGGGATAAAATTCTGGCAATAGATACCACAGATGTCAGTAATTCAACAACTGAAGAAGTAAGTAAACTTCTGAAAGGAGTACCTAACACAAAGATGACGCTAACCATAGAACGTCCTGGTGTTAAAAAGCCTATGAAATTTGATATTGTCCGTAAACAAATTGTTGTAAACACTGTCACATATTATGGAGTAAGAGAAAACGGTGTCGGTTATATTTATCTCAATAATTTCACTGATAAAAGCGGGCAAGAAATAAGAGCTGCTTTCGAGGATATGAAAAAGAACCACCAGATTACATCTTTGATTCTTGATCTTCGTAATAATGGAGGTGGTGTGATGGAAACAGCCATACAAACAGTAGGTATGTTTGTTCCGAAAGGAAGCGAAGTTATTTCCACAAAAGGGAAAATAAAACAATGGGACCGCGTATATCGTAGTTCTATTGAACCCATTGATACTGTCATCCCATTGGCCGTTCTTATAAACGGTGGTTCTGCCTCTTCTTCTGAGATTGTCGCCGGAGCTTTACAGGATTTAGATCGTGCTGTAATTATTGGCCAGCGTTCTTTTGGCAAGGGCCTAGTGCAATCTACACGTGATTTACCTTATGAAGGGAAGTTAAAAGTGACAATCAGTAAATATTATACTCCAAGCGGTAGATGTATCCAACAACTTGATTATTCCCACCGTAAAGCTGATGGTAGTGTAGTGGCTATACCGGATAGTTTGACTAATGTATTCTATACTTCTCATGGGCGCCCCGTTCGTGATGGAGGAGGCATTCGTCCCGAATTTGAGGTGGAAGATAAGGAGATGCCAACTATGCTATACTATTTGATGAATGATAATAGCCTTTTTGATTTTGTTACCAACTGGGCTATGAACCATAAAACGATTCCTCCTGTAGAAGAGTTCGAAGTAAGTGATGAAGACTTTGAAGCGTTTAAAGCTTATGCCAAGGAAAAAGATTTCACTTACGACAGACAAAGTACAAAGGCTTTGAAGCAATTAAAAGAAATCGCTGAATTTGAAGGATATCTGAAAGAAGACTCCACGCTGTTCAGTTCACTGGAAAAACAATTAACTCCGGATCTGGAGCGCGATTTTGATCGTAACAAAAAAGACGTAAAGAAAATCATGGCGTTGGAAATAATAAAGAGATATTATTATCAACGGGGAGTAATGATGGAGAATATCAAGGAAGATGCTGTATTAGATAAAGCAATTGAGGTACTAAAAGATCAGGAACTATATAAAAAGACGCTATCTAAACCTGAGGAGGTTTAATAGTCAGATACTATAAAATGTAAAAGGCCTTTAATGCCCTTAAAGATATTAAGGGCATTAAAGGCTTTAGACAATCAACTTAGCCTATCTTCAATTTGAATGCTTACAATGAAATAGGCTCTCCTCTATAGAAGTCAAGTATTTTTGCTCTAAAAATATAGCTGAACTTTGCCTGTGTTTGCTCGGCAAGGCTTTGAGCATATTTTGTTTTTGCTTCATTATATTCGAAAACAGTGCTTTTACCGGCATCATAACGTTGCTCCGCATAAATGAAGGCTTCTTTACTTGCCTCCACAGATTTCCCGGAAGAAATGTATTTCTCCTGAGCTGCTGTTGCACTATAATATGCTTGCTGTATTTCTTTATATAATTCCTTTTTTGTACCCTCCATTAAGAGTTGACGATTTTCAATATTCAAGCGTGCAGAACGAACACTGTTCCGAACCTGAAATCTGTTAAAGATAGGGATACTCAGGCTCAAACCTACAGTTTTACGTTCATTTTGCTTAATTTGATCACTGAAAGGTATATTTGTAATTGCTGTTTCTCCACCTGAATAACGATAATATCCATTACTATAGCTTGCATTTAGATTAAGCTTTGGGTAGTAGCCAGCTTGTGCTACCTTCAACATTTTCTTTTGGCTTTCCAGAAGATATTCCTGTTCTTTAACCTGTGGTTTAAAAGTTACTGCCTGAGCATAAATATTATCAGGAGGCAATATACTTCCCATATATTGGGCTACAGCATCATCAATCTCCGGTTCCTCAATATCAAAATGAATACCTGCACGTTCCAATTCCAGGCTTTGTGCAAGGTCAAGCAATATCAGGTTTACATTATTCCGCGCCTCAGTAAGGGAAACCTCATCACGGGCTAATTGTGCTTTCATATCATATAGCTGCGACATAGGAACTTTACCCGCCTTTACTAATGCATCCGTTTTATTTACCTGGTCGTTAGTTAACTCAACTTGCAGCTCAGCTATGGCCAATAACTCTTTATTAAGCAATACCTGCAGATAATATGAAGTTACATTTACTGCCAAGTCTTCTTTTGCTTTATTGAGGTTTTCTACTGCAGCCTTCAAATCGAATTTCTTGGCAGCAATATCATTGGGTATTTTCAATCCGTCGAAAATAGGCATACTTAGATAAACTCCCATGGATGTGTTAGCAGAGTTCCGGTCAACTATTACTCCGTCTTTACTTGGAGAACGCCCAAAGTCAAAGTTTTGTCCAAGATTTGCATTCAAGTCAGGCAGCCAGCTATGTTTACTGGTATGCAAATCAATCCTCTTGGCTTCTTCTACCTGTTCACGTTGTTTTAAGTCAATATTATTTTCAATAGCATATTGGATACATTCTTCCAATGTCCATTGTTTTTCGGATTGCTGCGCATTTATGGCAACCGAAAATCCCAGACTTAAAGCTAATATTATTAGATATCTCATATTTATTATATTGTATTTAATAGTAGGTCCCAATTGGGATTCAGCTCTCATCGCTCATAAATCACCACTAATATCATTTCTTATTTGGATCAATAGCAGCACCACGTATCTTATCATTAGCTGTTAAGCCATTCTTTACCTCAATTTTAATACCGTCAGACAATCCTACTTCTATATTGTGTCTTTCAAATATTTGTTCCGGCTTTTCTTGCTTAACCAATTGTACAAAAGCAGAATCACCACTGAATTCCACAGTGCTTTCAGGTATTGTCAATACATTATCCGCCTGTTTTAATACAATTTCTGCATTTGCGCTATATCCTGCGCGGATAAAAGCATCTTCAGGCATTTGAACCGCTGCTTTTATTTCAAACATTACTGCCCCATTTTCTTCTACTCCTTTAGGAGAAACATATTCCAACATAGCATCAAAGCTACGACTCTCCATAGCACCAACCGTTAGCTTAAGAGGCATACCTTCATGTATACGCCCAACTTCTGTTTCATCTACCTTTCCACGGAAAATCATATTACCCATATCGGCAACAGAAGCAATTGTTGTTCCATCGTTAAATGTATTGGACTGAATCACGGAGTTACCCACTTTAACCGGAACATCCAGGATCATACCTGTAATTGTTGAACGTACCTGCGTAGTACTTGCTGTTGTTGAACGACGAGAAATCCCTTCCCTGATAATTTCCAATGCATCTTGCGCATTTTCTACTTCTTCTTTTGCTTTCTTATAGTTTGATGAGGAGAGCTCGTAATCTTCCCGGGCCACTACGCCTTGCTTAAATAATTCTTCATCCCGTTTAAAAGTCGCAGTTATCTGTTCCAGATTTATCTCAGCTACCCGAACGCGTGATTCAGCACTATTTAGTTGTACCATTTCAGGTATAACCTTAATCTTGGCTATGATTTCCCCCTCTTTCACTGTTTGTCCGGCTTCTTTCAACAATTCGGAGATGATTCCGGACATTTGAGGTTTAATCAATACTTCATCACGAGGTTCTACTTTTCCGGTTGCAACTGTTTTAGTTTGCACCGAGTCATCCTTTGGAGATACTAATTCATACATTGTAACAACAGGACGTGATTTCTGCCATAAGAAATAGAATGTGCCTATAACAGCTAATCCCACCAATACAAGGATTATAATTCTACTAATCTTTTTCATGTGATTCTTTATTGTATTTGTTATTATTATTCTTCACGTATCGCATCAATTGCCTTTATCTGCATAGCTCGCCAGGCAGGTATTAATCCGGCAAACAAGCCACTGATCAGTAATACTACTGTTGCAATTACAGCAGTACCTATATCAATCTGAGGTGCATCAAAGAATGTTTCGTCAGCACCTCCATTGCCACTCATCATTGCCTTGCCTACAACATCCAGAATAAATACTCCAAGGCTTAATCCCATCAAACCGGCCATAATAGTCAATAAGAGACTCTCACTCATTACCTGTGAAATAATATTAAAAGGTTTTGCTCCTAATGCACGTCTCACCCCTATTTCATTGGTCCGCTCTCTTACTGTCACCATCATAATATTGCTTACACCGATCACCCCAGCAAGCAGAGTTCCCATTCCTACCATCCATACAAGTATATTAATACCTGTAAAAAGCATATTAAATGTTTCAAACTGCTTTGCAATGGTAAAACTATTGACTGCCTGTTCGTCGGTTGGAGATATTTCATTTTGTGACTTTAATACATCTTTGATGTCATCTACCATCCTGTCACAAGAGTACCCATCATCGGCTGTTGCACAAAGGAACCAGAATTTATCTCCCATGTTGGCTGCCTGTTGTAAAGTGGTAAAAGGAACCATAATACTTTCAGAAGTTCTTCCACCTATCTGAACACGAGCTTTAGGCTTAACAACTCCCACTACCTGATAATAGATACCATTTGCTTTAACATATTGACCTATCGGATCTTCATTTTTATCAAAAAGGACTTCTCTTACTATATCACCAATAAGGCAAACTTTACGTTTTTCATGCACATCAATTTCATTCAAAAGACGCCCTTCCAGTACATTCTGCGTTTCAATATTAAAATAATCGGAATAAACACCACGTACATTATAGGTACCGGCTTTTTGTCCTTTCACTACATTATTCTGTCCCCCCCATTGCATTACCATAGGAGAAATATATTTAACACCTTTCACACGGGCACGGATTGTTTCAAGGTCACGGTTTCTCATCTGCCAGTAACGTCCTTTCTTATAACCTTTATAGGGTTCACCGGTACGTTCAGAAAAGAAAAAGGCAGAATTAGTAGAGAATCCATCCACATTTTTCATAATACCATGTTTGAATCCATTACCAGATCCCAGTAATATAACAAGCATCAGAATACCCCAGAATACACCAAAACATGTCAAAAGACTTCGTGTCTTATTACGGGTGATAGTTATCCATATTTCTTGCCAACGATCTAAATCAAACATACAGTATATTAATTACGAATTACGAATTACGAATTTCAAATTACGAAAACCAATGTGAATCACGAAGAGATAAATACTCAGATAATTTTTAATTCGTAATTCGTAATTTTTTATTTTTTATTTTATTATTCATGTCTCATTGCCTCAATTGCTGTAATCTTCACCGCTTTGCGTGCCGGGAAATAACCAGCCACTACACCTGCAATCATAAGCAAGACGGTTGAGGATAGAGCGATACTTATATTCACTGTCGGATTACGGAAAATAGTCAGATCATCTCGTGATACAGTTTGTCCGGAATTCATACTTTCCATTACAGCATTGATGATTTCAGTCACCCCGATACCGGCAACCATACCAATATAGCCAAAGACAGCTGTGATCAGAATGGACTCAACGATGATTAATTTTAATATAGAAAAAGGAGTCGCACCTATAGCCTTACGTATACCAAATTCTTTGGTTCGTTCACGTACGGTGATCAACATGATATTACTAACTCCCACAACTCCGGCCATAAGTGTTCCAATCCCAATAATCCAGATAAACAAAGTAATACCATTCAGCATTCCTTCAAACATTCGGAACTCTTCCAGTGCGTTCCATAATCCTATTGCCCGTACATCTTCCGGATCGAAACGATGTCGACGGGAAAACTGATCCCGCAAGCGTTTCTCAAAAGCTGCACTTTCTTCCTTCGTATGTATACCATTAACCGTAAAATAGATTTCGTCGAGACCATAACCTTTTTTGTAAAGCATTTGTGCTGTGCTGAAAGGGATATAGGCCGGTGCATCGTTATTATTATCCTCTGCTTTGTAGACTCCAATAACCTGAAAAGCCATTTGTCCTATTTTGATATATTTACCTAAAGCATCTTCGGCACGGAAAAGCACCTGTTTCATACGGGGGCTAATCACAATCACCTTGCGATTTTCCTTGATATCAATATCATTAATGAAACGCCCGTTACCGGATAATACCTCTACCTTATTAATATATTGTATATCGGGGTGTATACCACGCATTGAGTAAACATTGTACTCTTCTCCATAACTGAGTGTATCACTCCTATAAATCACCGCACTCATCAAGTCTATTTCAGGATTGAGGCGAATTAATTCTGTAACATCATCTGATTTAAACCGTACGCGCCGGTTGGTTTGCATACCTTTATATGGTTTAGTTGCAGTGCGCGGCCAGATATTTACCTGATTGGTTGCCATATTATCGAAATTATAGATAATACCATTACGCATACCATTACCTGCACCCAATAAGATAATCAGCATGAATATACCCCATGCCACAGAAAAACCCGTGAGGAAAGTACGGAGTTTGTTCTTTTTAATTGTGCTCCATATTTCGCGGAAATTATCAAAATCGAACATGACCTGCCCCTTCTTCTATGGATTCAATAACACCGTCCTTCAAACGGATGATCTTATTAGTTACATCGGCAACAGATTGCTCATGTGTAACAATTATCATGGTCATCCCTTCACTATTTACTCTTTTGAGTAATTCCATTACTTCAACAGTAGTCACACTATCCAATGCACCTGTGGGCTCATCGGCTAAAATAACCTGAGGTTTTGCAATCAGCGCACGTGCAATTGCAACACGTTGTTTCTGCCCCCCTGACATCTCATTCGGCATGTGTTCTGCCCAATCTTTCAGCCCTACCATATCAAGGTATTCCATTGCAATCGTATTTCGCTTTTTACGATTCATACCCTGATAATAGAGAGGTAATGCAACATTCTCCATTGCATTTTTAAAAGAGATAAGATTAAAGGATTGAAAAATAAAGCCGATCATTTGATTTCTCAGTTCGGCGGCACGGGTTTCACTCAAATCTTTTATTAAATGACCACTCAACGTATACGAACCTGTATCGTACGTATCAAGTATACCTAGAATATTTAGTAACGTTGATTTTCCAGAGCCGGAAGCGCCCATAATGGAGACCATCTCTCCTTTTTCTATTTCCAGATCAATACCTTTCAAAACATGTAACGGGGCACCGTTAAAATACGTTTTGTTAATATCTTTCAGCTGAATGATCATATATATAGTAGTTTTTCTTATTAAACGTTACCTGTTACCTTATATTAGACGCCGGTTTATAATATTTGTTACAAAAGTGATAAACTTTTTTCACGACAGCAAATATATGTTATTGTATGATACCTTGTATGGCAAGGTACTAATTATTACAATATATTAACAAAAGAAAAGCGAAACCCTAAGCCATTTATGCCAATTGAATATAGACAAAACTTAGATATTGAGGGATATTTGAAGATATTCATCTTGTAGGGGCGGCCCTATGTGGCCGCCCGAATTTGTTGATTTTGCAGGTATTGGGCAGCCACATAGGGCTGCCCCTACATGTTATCTTCAAATTTTAAACTATTTGAAGAAAACAAGTTGTTTTACAAAAAAGGAAAATAGGATATAGTCGTACAAGCTGTCAATTGCAAAAAACAAAAGCCCCGAAGTTTGTCTATGAACCTCGGGGCTTTTGTTTACAAACCTCTTCAAGTTTGAACAAAATGTAGATAGAAGAAAATCAACTTACAATTTCAAGTTCAATAGCATCAGCCCGGCAAACAGATAGACATTTCCCACAACCAACACAGGCTTCCCGATTAAAAATTGCAGCAACTGGGCGTTTTTCCATCTGTCCCATCACTAATACATTTCTTCTGCATCGGTTCACACAACGTTCACATCCCGTACAAATTCCCGCAAGTATTTGTATATATAAAACTTCTCTTTTCTTTCTCTTAAACATTTTGACTCACTTCCTAATTCAACTACTCAATGAATGCAAACAGCATGCTCTATATATGTAGACAAATCACAAGGATTTATATTTTATAGAAAATAGAATTATAACACTCTTCCTTTAAACACATTCGACTCTTCTGTCGGATAAAGATATCCGGTAAAAGATATTCTGTTACTACTGAAATTTGGTGTAACGATTGCTGTACACTTATTAGTTCCTTTGATCAGATTAAAAGTAACCTGTGCGGAAATTCCAGTACCCTGCACCATCATGGAATACGAAACATTCCCTTTACTATCGGTTTTCATTTCTACTCCACTGGTCGTTCCTTCTACGGTAATCCCCCCTATTCCGTTTGGTCCTGAAGAAAAATTACTTAATGCTAATTGCACAGTTGCTCTTTTATCTTTTACACCAACATAGTTTGTGTTTGGTTGAACATAACGGAAGTTTCCTCTCTTGAATTCTACCCTGTCAGCTTCTAATATAAAATCTTTTGCATTCAATGCTTCCACTGCCTGATTGAATAAAAGAAGTTGTTGTGCATCATCCGCTGCTTTAGCAGCAGCTTTTTCCTGTTGGTTCATTGTGGAACAAGAACCCAATACCAGGATTGTCAATAATAAAACAATCTGTTTCATATCACTTATATTTTTATTTCAAACTAAATAAGATTATTCATAACCTTCTACTAAATAGAACAAAAGCAACATGAAAAGGTTATAGACAACAAAGACTTTTTAAGAAAGATTCATTTACAAAGAATCTTCTTTAAAGATAAAATATCTCCAAACAAATACTATTACATCAAAATAGCATTATGTCAGCAGTATATATAGAATTCTACCGTGATATATGTATTTCACATCCATACTATGTATAGAAACATTTTTTAACCTACCATCTATTATGAAGTTAGATTAAATCGCTGACATTTTGTTTAAACTATATTTTTGTTGTTTTAATATGATACCAAAGGAATAACCAGGCACAAATTGCGGCAGCCATATCAGATAGAGGAGCAGCTAACCACACACCATCAAGTCCATAAAAAGGAGGTAGTAAAAGAATAGCCGGTATCAGAAATAAACACTGACGGCTTAAGCTCAGAAACATGGCCTTCCAGGCAATCCCTATACTCTGAAAAAACTGAGTAATAGCAATCTGGGAGCCTACCGGAAGAAAAAATAATAGAGACAAACGAAGCCCGTTTGCCGAAATTGCTGTCATTTCCGGATCATTTGTAAAGGCCTGGACAATGTATTCAGGGAAGAGCATACTACAGGCAAAACCTGTACCGGTAATAATAGTAGCAGTAATAATTACAAGTTTCAAAGTGTCTTGTACACGTTTATGGAGTCCGGCGCCGAAATTATATCCTACAATCGGTTGCATACCTTGGGCTATACCAATATTCAACATTACCAATAACATAGCAACACTGGAAACAATGCCATTGGCTCCAATAGCCAGATCGCCACCATAGGTCTTTAATGAATGATTCATAAGA
This sequence comes from Tannerellaceae bacterium, assembly GCA_032073245.1. Lineage (GTDB taxonomy): Bacteria > Bacteroidota > Bacteroidia > Bacteroidales > Tannerellaceae > QVMG01. The sequence continues at coordinate 98,188 of DAMANX010000015.1, read as the reverse complement.
ACATTCACCAGGCTGCCTGCTAATTGCATGGTAAAAGGCGAGATTCCTATAGAGACAATCCCCCATATCACCGAGCCTTTCAACCGGAAGGTATTCGGACGAAAACGAACCAGGCTTTCTTTATTGAAAAAATGGCTCATTACAAAAGCTGCACTTATTCCCATGGATATTACTGTTGCAATAGCCGCCCCCTGAATCCCCATATCAAAACCAAAGATAAAAAGTGCATCTAGGATTACGTTTGATATTGCTCCGATCATCATTGCAAACATGGCTTTTTTAGGATAACCGGAAGCCCTCATTACAGCATTAAAACTAAAGCTTAGCGTTGCAAATATATTCCCTGGAACAGCTATATAAAGATAATCTTTCGCATAAGGTATTGTTTGTTCACTTCCACCAAAAGCCATTAAAAGCTCATCCATCCAGATCATGCATGGAATGATAGTAAGAAGCGATAAAAGGAAAGTTAGGGTTAATGCATTCCCCAATACCTTTTCAGCCATATTATTTTGCTTTCGTCCAAGGTAGATCGAGATACGGGTTGCAGTACCTATACCTATCAACATACCAAAAGCCTGTAAAAAGATTAGTATTGGAAATGTTAAAGTCAATCCTGAAATAGCCAACGCACCTACTCCCTGGCCAATAAATATACGGTCTACAATATTATATAAAGCATTTACCATCGTACCGATCACTGCAGGGATGGCATATTTAAGTAATAACCGGCTTACCTTCTCGTACTCTAGTTGATGTGTAATTTCGTTTGTCATTTCTTGTTTTGATGTTTCCCGTCCATAGATAAGACGGAAGAGGGTGCAATTTACAAATTATAAAAGAGAGAAAAGAGGAAGATCTATATATAATTTATCAACAGAATAAGAAGAGAGTTTATAAGACTTGGAGCAATTCAGCTACACTTCCAAGTTCTTTAGCTTGCCCATTAGTATAAGTTATAATTATCCTATTAGGAGACAGACAATTGATATTTATATATTCGTTATTAAATGTAGAAGGACGATAGCCATTTCTTATAAGAGCATTCCCTACCCAATAAGATGTAAGAAAATCGCCTTCAACTCCTATTGGCTTATGCGGACGCTCTGCATTGAGCTTACCGGTTGCGGGATCAAAAACAATTCCTTCTTTACTGAAAAATGATTCAAAAGACCCATTCAATATAAGATCTTCCGGTGTACCGATAGACATCGGTTTTCCCTTCTGCTGCAACCAAAGGCGATCACCCATTTGAATTGCCAAATCCAGATCATGTGTAGATAAAAGAATAGCTTTTTGCTGTTCTACTGCTAATTTACGCAATAGCACCATTGTCTCTATACGACTGGTTACATCTAAAAAGGCTGTCGGTTCATCCAATAGGATAATAGGACATTGTTGTGCCAATGTTTTGGCAATCATGGCCTTTTGCCGTTCGCCGTCGCTCAGTTCGGCTATATAGTTTTGGGCTTTATGCTGTATACCTACAGCTTCTAAAGATTCTTCTATAATATCTCTATCATGTGGTTTTAATTGTCCGAAAAACCCCGTATATGGATGTCGCCCTAAAGAAACCAATTCATATACCGTGATACCTCCTGCGTTTGTTTTTTCCGTCAACACAACTCCCACTGTCAATGAAAAATCAGTTTGTGAATAGGAAGTTAAAGGCTTATCCATTATCCGTATTGTTCCTGAAAGAGGAGGTTGAAATCCGCAAAGGGTACGCAACAAAGTGGATTTTCCAGCCCCGTTTAACCCTAAAAGACATGTTACTTCTCCTGCATAAACTTGTAAATCCAATCCTTCATGAATTACCTTTTGACGGCCACCTTTCAAAGGGTAACCAATACGCAGGCCGGATGTATCTATAACAGGAGGATGTATCATCATACTTAATTGAAATACTGGATATTTTTACGATTAACAATAACATATATAATCACAGGAGCGCCCAGAATTGGAGTGACTGCATTCAAAGGAAGAATGGCATTTGTTCCCGGCACAACCATCAACATATTACACAAAAGGGCTATACATGAACCTGTCAACATTGTTACAGGCACTAACATCTTATGATTTGAAGATCCTAACATAAGCCTGGCAATATGAGGAACCGCCAATCCTATAAAAGATATTGGCCCGCAAAAAGCTGTCGTTACAGCAGTCAATAAACCCGTACATATAAGGATTAATGCACGTGCCTGTTTTACATTTACACCTAGATTTGTTGCATAAAGTTCGCCTAATAACAAAGCATTCAAGGGTTTTATAAGTATAATTGCAAAAAAGAGCCCTATGCCGGAAAAGACAGCAAACCAGGGCAATTGTGTGATTGAAACTCCCGAGAAATTCCCCAATCCCCACATAACAAAGGTATGCACCTTATCTGCAGCAGCATAATAATTTAATATGGAAATCACAGAAGATGCCATATAACCTATCATAATACCAATAATAAGCAACATGACATTATTCTTCACTTTAGAGGAAAAATAAATTATAACACCAAGAACCAGGCATGCCCCTATAAAAGCAGCCAAAATGATCGCCAGATAACCGCTGACAGCCCATCCTGTCAATTGACGAATCGAACCTCCCAGATAAAGCATAACAATCGCTACTCCGAGATTGGCACCATCGCTAATACCCAAAATAGAAGGCCCTGCCAGGGGATTTCTGAATAAAGTCTGTAGTAATAAACCACTGGTAGCAAGAGATGCACCAGCTAGTAAAGCGGTGAAAGCTTGCGGAAGACGTGCCTGTAATACAATATTCTGCCAGGCTATCCGCTCTGTTCCTTTCCCTATAAGGATCTGAAAAACTTCTCCTAAAGGAATAGATACAGCACCATAAGCCAAACTTCCCATAAATAGAAGAATGAGAAGAAGCGTCAGGAAAAGGTAAAAAAGGGATACCTTCTTATTCATAGCGCAAAGGTAGCCCTTTTTTATAATTTTTATTTCTTCTTAGTTGCATCAAAAACTTCCGACATAAGTTTTTCTGCAAAGTCGTGAGTTGCTTCACAAAACAGACGTGGATCTTTTATAATCTCAACGCTGTTATTCTTTCCTTCATTAAGAATAACATTCTCTGCCGGATAGGTTTTATAGCTACGCTCATTAAATGGATCATATTGATACACAACATCTGTCACCTCAACAGTGTATCTGTTTTCAAGGCAATTGATCCGCATTCTGAACTTAATAAAAGTTTTATCTTTATCATTAAGTAAAAGTTCCATTTTAGAACTGACAAGAATAGAGCCCCTACTTTTATTGGAAGACACATTTGAAAAAAACACATCCGTACCGTATGTTTGGACAGCCCATTTATTGATTGCATTATATAAACGCTCTTTAGACATATTTGCTACCGCCACATCATCACTGTAACATATTTTCCCGTTTCTTACAGGAGCACATGTTGTTTCAGCTTGACTGTACCCCATAAACCATATAGGCAAAAGGACACATATAAGTAAGCATTTCATTTTCATCTTTATTTAATCCAAATTTGCAATACTTCACCCAAAATTGTCTTTTCAGCCCCATCAGTAGTTTCACCCTGTTTGTTACACTCAATAATCATCCAGGGGGTATTAGCATCTTCTTCATTCACAAACGAAATAGTAAATACATCTTTAATCTGTTTATAAACCGTACTTTCCTGACTTAACGCAACAGACGCAACTTCTTTTCCAAACATAGTACTGAGGCCTTTCCATGTGGCAGATGTCTCAACCGGAGTTTTTTCCTTGCCCGGAGTAATTATCATATCACTTTCCGGCAACATAAGCATAATCGCTTGTGGTACTTTATCAATATCAAAAGCAATATATCCTTCATGGGAGCTTTTAGCAACAGGAGGAGAAGTTGGTTCCTGCATTTTTACAACAACAGGTTCTGTATGTTGAGGATAAGCATGTGTTACAGTCAGGGGTGCATTTGCAATCACCATATTACCCAGGACACCATCTATCTCTTTAAAAAGGCTATCTAAAAAATCTATAGTCTTTCTACGGAACTTACCATATAACCGGTTTAATTGATTCTTCTTTGTCAAAGCATATTTATCCGTAATAATTTCTTCGGCAAGATAACGCTCCGGTTCCCGTTGATAACTTACATTATAAGAATAACTCATATTAGTCATACGTATATGGCATACATTCCCTTCACAATTAATTATAATCCGGTAACTCATTTCCGATGTATCTAAAGATAAGGCGGTACTGGAAAAGACAAGGCGCTCTACCCCCATGATAGCTATATCACCTTTCTCTTTATCCGCATAAGCGACTCGGTTTTTGTCCGTATTAAATCGTTCTTCAGCCCAAGTCAATAGTTTGTCATACAATTGATTCTGTGTAAGACCGGGAACTGTAACCTCTTTTTCAAAAACAACTTTTCCATCCACTACTGGAATGGCTCCGGCCTGATATCGTGTAATATCTTCTTGTGCAGAAAGTAATGCCGGCATCATCAACATACAAAGGAATAATCGCTTTATCATATCTTTGTTCTTTAACAGATTTAAAAGCAAAGATATATAATTGCTGCTGAAATAAACTATGAGAGTGACAAATAATTGAACCAATTAGGTTTTGAGAAAGAAAAAAACTCTATATTTGCACCCTGTGAAAAAACGAATATAAATAATTAAATAACATAAATGTAAGATTCAAATGCAAAACAAGGGATTTGTAAAGGTCTTTACGGTATTACTTACGCTTGTGTGCTTGTTCTATCTGTCGTTCTCATTTGTAACACGATATTACAATAATCAAGCGGTAAAATATGCTAATGGAGATCCTGCGTTAGAGAGTCAATATTTAGACTCATTATCTACTCAAAAGGTATGGCTGGGGTATACTCTCAAGCAATGCCATGAAATGGAGATTACTTTAGGTCTTGACCTTAAAGGTGGTATGAATGTTATCCTCGAACTGAATGTGCCAGATGTAATCCGGTCTCTTTCAAACAACAATCAGGACGAGAATTTCAACAAAGCATTGGACAATGCTTATGCCCGCCAGGCCACAAGTAACAGAGATTTCATCGATATTTTTGCTGAAGAGTATAAAAAATTGGATGAAGGTGCTCGCCTGTCAGCCATTTTCAGCACGTTTGAGTTAAAAGAAAAAATCACACCACAAAGTACAGATGCGCAGGTAATTGCTGTTTTGAAAAGCGAATCTAAAAGTGCTATTGACAATTCATTCAATGTGTTGCGTACCCGTATAGACCGTTTCGGGGTTGTTTCTCCAAACATCCAACGCCTCGAAACAGCCGGTCGTATTCTGGTTGAATTACCTGGTGTAAAAGAACCCGAACGTGTACGTAAATTACTTCAAGGTAGTGCCAACCTGGAATTCTGGGAAACATATCGTTTACCGGAAATCTATCAACAATTGGTAGCCGTTGACAATATGTTAGCTGCAGAAGCTAATATTGTAAAAGAACAAACGATTGCTACCATTCCATTAGGCGACCAGCCTGCAGAAGAAGAAGCAGAAAAGGATGACGCAGACGATCTTCTTTCTCAAATCCAGGATAAAGATGAAGATGCATTAAACGCGGAAGAATTTGCAAAACAACATCCTTTGTTCGCTTTATTGCAACTCAATCAGTATAATGGACAATTAACCAACGGTTCTGCTGTCGGTATTGCTCATTCAAAAGATATAGAAAAGATCAATGAGTACCTGAATATGCGCCAGGTGAAAGATATACTTCCAAGAAATCTTTCTTTAAAATGGGGCGTGAAGGCTATTGATGAAAGAGATCAATACTATGAACTATATGCACTGAAGGTTACTAATCGTGACGGATCTCCGGCACTGGGTGGTGATGTTGTTACAGATGCTGTTGCCGACTTCCAGCAAACAGGTGGACGCACGGAACAAGTTGTAAGTATGACCATGAACGCAGAAGGAGCTAAAGCTTGGGCGCGTTTAACAAAAGAAAACATTGGTAAACAAGTTGCTATCGTATTGGATGAGTTGGTTTATTCAGCTCCTAATGTACAGGTTGAAATTACGGGTGGACGTTCTCAGATCACAGGACATTTCACACCCGAAGAAGCAAAAGACTTAGCAAATGTATTGAAATCAGGTAAGATGGCGGCTTCTATCCGCATCGTACAGGAAGACGTAGTTGGTCCGTCATTGGGGCAGGAAGCGATCAATGCAGGTGCCATGTCATTCCTTATTGCATTAGTTCTGTTGATGATCTATATGTGTGCTTTCTATGGTCTCCTCCCTGGTTTGATCGTAGATGGAGCATTACTTTTAAATATCTTCTTCACTTTTGGTATCCTTGCCTCCTTCCAGGCAGTGCTAACCTTACCAGGTATTGCCGGTATGGTGTTGACCCTCGGTATGGCGGTAGATGCGAACGTGCTTGTATATGAACGTACTAAAGAAGAACTTCGGGCGGGCAAATCGTTAGGAAAATCCATTTCTGATGGTTACAAGAACGCTTTCTCGGCAATCTTTGACTCCAACTTGACCTCAATTATTACAGGTATCGTGTTATTCTACTTCGGTACAGGACCGATCCGTGGTTTTGCAACTACATTGATCATCGGTTTGATCGCATCATTCCTTACTGCTGTATTCTTAACACGTATTGTATACGAAGCATTGTTGAAGAAAGACAAAATCAAGAATCTTACATTTACAACTTCCATATCCAAAGATTTCCTTACTAATCCGAAGGTAAACTTCCTGGGTATGCGTAAGGTAGGATATATCATTCCTGTTGTAATCATTATCATTGGTGCTATAAGTATGGCAACTGTGGGGTTGAACAATGGCATCGACTTCACTGGTGGACGTAATTATGTTGTACGCTTCGACCAGAATGTGAGTACGGAAGATGTACGTGACATGCTGGATAATCAATTTGAAGGAGCTGTAAGTGTTATTACTATTGGTACACCCGACCAGGTACGTATCTCAACAAACTTCAGAATTGCAGATAATGATCCTAGTGTAGATCAAGATATTGAAACTCGTCTTTATACCGGGGTTAAATCTTTATTGCCTTCAAATGTAACACAAGAACAATTCGTATCGGATTATATACAAAGCTCACAAAAGGTAGGGCCTAGTATGGCTGACGACATAAAAAACAGTGCTATCCTTGCGGTTATCATTGCTATGATATGTATGGCTGCTTATATCCTGATTCGTTTCCGTGATGTAGCTTTCTCTATAGGAACTTTGGTTTCCGTTACAGTAACAACACTTTGTATCATTGCGTTCTATAGTATGTTCTGGAAAATCCTTCCTTTCTCAATGGAAATAGACCAAACATTTATAGCGGCAATTCTTACTGTAATCGGTTACTCAATCAATGATACCGTAGTAGTATTTGACCGTATTCGTGAAACAATCGGCTTGTATCCAAAACGTGATCGTTATCAAGTGATAAACGACTCTTTGAATTCAACCTTATCACGTACTTTTAATACAACATTCAGTACATTGCTTGTAGTATTGGTTATCTTCATCCTCGGTGGTAGCACAATCCGCAGCTTTACGTTCGCAATCTTATTAGGTGTAATTGTTGGTACTTATTCTACTCTTTTCATCGCAACTCCAATTGCTTATGAAATCCAGAAGAGAAGTATAAACAAAAAAGCAGCGGCAGCGGTAAAGAAGTGAAAAATTAAAAGTGAAAAGTGAAGAATGGTTGGACTATTCTTCACTTTTCTTTTTCCCCTCTAAATTTTCACTTTTCATTTAATCAACTCCTTCACATGAAAAATAGTATATTAGAAGAAAGAAGCTTTGCTTTTGCTATCCGAATTGTCGGATTATCACGATGGCTCCAAAAAGAGAATAGTGAATATTCTCAGCAAACAAATTATGCGTTCTGGAACAGCAATAGGAGCACTTGTCAGTGAAGCTTGTTTTGCGCAGAGTAAAGCCGATTTTATATCAAAAATGAGATTAGCCTTAAAGAAGCAAATGAAACCAGACACTGGATTAAATTACTATTTGCGACTCAGATCATTACAACAGAAATGTATCAAAGCCTCCTTAATGAAATAAATGAACTACTTGCTATCCTTATAAAAACAGTCAAAACAGCTAAAGAAAATCAATCCCCCAAATAACTTATTACATTTCCACTTTTCATTTTTCACTATTCATTTCGCTTTGCACGCAAAGCGACATTATGCTCCTAAACATACCTCCTAACTTTGTTATCTTAGCCAAAACAGCTACCTTGTTGCCCGTTTACAAGGTCTATATACTTACAAATTGTAAGCAACTTAAAAATGCGCTGAAATATGGAAATATCACTAAACAAGCACTTACCGGAATATCCTTCTTTTATTCCAGGTGTTCGCCGTGCTCCTGATCGCGGCTTTTCATTAACACCAGCACAAACGGAAACTGCATTGAAGAATGCTCTCCGTTATATACCTACCGAATTACATGAGGAATTAGCTCCCGAATTTATGGAGGAGTTACTTACAAGGGGCCGTATTTATGGTTACCGTTACCGCCCTAAGGGAGATTTAAAAGCGAAACCAATTGATGAATACAAAGGAAATTGTATAGAAGGAAAAGCATTTCAGGTAATGATTGACAACAATCTCTGCTTTGATATTGCCCTCTATCCTTATGAACTGGTTACTTATGGAGAAACAGGTCAGGTATGCCAGAACTGGATGCAGTATCGCTTAATTATGCAATATTTGGAAGAGTTGACACAAGACCAGACACTTGTTATTGAATCAGGACATCCCTTGGGATTATTCAAATCCAAGCCCGATGCTCCCCGTGTTATCATAACTAACTCCATGATGGTAGGTATGTTCGATAATCAGAAAGATTGGCATATTGCCGCCCAAATGGGAGTAGCAAACTATGGACAGATGACTGCTGGCGGTTGGATGTATATAGGTCCACAGGGGATTGTACATGGCACATTCAACACCTTATTAAATGCCGGACGTAAGAAATTAGGCATACCGCAGGATAAAGATTTGCATGGATATCTTTTTGTATCATCCGGTCTGGGAGGTATGAGTGGTGCCCAACCTAAAGCAGCTCTGATTGCAGGGGCTGCCTCAATTACAGCCGAAGTAGACGCCTCGCGTATTGAAACACGAAGAGCACAAGGTTGGGTAGAGCATGTAACTGATAAAATGGACGAAGCATTCTCACTTGCTGCAAAAGCAGTAAAAGAATCAAAACCTACTTCCATAGCCTATCATGGTAATATTGTTGATTTGCTGGAATATGCCGAATCAAAACAAATACACATAGACTTATTAAGTGATCAGACATCTTGCCATGCAGTTTACGAAGGTGGCTACTGTCCGGTTGGGCTTACTTTTGAAGAACGTACGCGCTTATTGAGTAATAACCGGGAAGCTTTCGACGCTTTAGTAGATCAAACATTAGTCCGTCACTTTGAAGTGATCCGTAAACTAGTAGATCGCGGCACTTATTTCTTTGATTATGGCAATTCTTTTATGAAAGCGATCTATGATGCTGGTGTGAAAGAAATCTCCCGTAATGGTATTGACGAGAAAGATGGTTTTATCTGGCCTTCTTATGTAGAAGATATTATGGGTCCGGAATTATTCGACTATGGATATGGCCCTTTCCGCTGGGTATGCCTGAGTGGGAAACACGAAGATCTGATTAAAACTGACCAAGCAGCTATGGATTGTATAGATCCGACAAGACGGGGACAGGACAGGGATAATTACAATTGGATACGTGACGCAGAAGAGAATCAACTGGTCGTTGGAACTCAGGCTCGTATTCTCTATCAGGATGCAGAAGGCCGTATGAATATTGCACTTCGTTTCAACCAGATGGTACGAGACGGTGAAGTAGGACCTATTATGCTGGGACGCGATCATCATGATGTCAGTGGAACAGACTCACCTTTCCGTGAAACTGCCAACATTTATGACGGAAGTAATGTTATGGCTGATATGGCAGTACAATGTTTCGCCGGGAACGCAGCACGGGGCATGAGTCTTGTAGCATTACACAATGGCGGCGGAGTAGGTATCGGAAAGTCAATTAATGGAGGATTCGGCATGGTATTGGATGGAAGTGAACGCGTAGATGAAATTCTTCGTTCTGCCATGTTATGGGATGTAATGGGCGGAGTAGCCCGTCGCTCTTGGGCACGTAATATGAACGCCATTGAAACCAGTACAACTTTTAATGCAAATTATTCTAAAGACTATCATATTACCCTTCCTTATGTAGCCAATGATAAACTTGTAAAAGAAACAGTAAGAAATACCCATAGCGCAACTAATTAATCATTAAACATTAATAATTAATCATTACAAAAAATGAGTACCTGGAGCAAAATAATGGAATGTGTTCCTAACTTTAGTGAAGGACGCGATCTGGATAAAATAGAAAAAATCGTATCTCCTTTCCGCGGAAAGGCTGGAGTTAAACTATTAGATTATAGCAATGATGAGGATCATAACCGCTTGGTCGTAACAACGGTTGGTGAGCCTCAGGCATTGAAAGCGGCGATTATCGAGGCCATCGGTATTGCTATAAACCTAATCGATCTTACCAAACATAGTGGACAACATCCTCGCATGGGAGCAGTAGATGTTGTGCCTTTCATTCCGATTAAAGGATGTACGATGGAGGAAGCTGTTGCTCTTTCCAAAGAAGTAGGTAAAGAGGTTGCAGAACGTTACAGTCTACCCGTATTTCTCTATGAGAAATCCGCTTCCGCACCGCACCGTGAAAATCTGGCAGCAGTACGCAAGGGAGAATTCGAAGGAATGGCTGAAAAAATAAAACAACCGGAATGGACTCCGGACTTTGGCCCGGCAGAACGCCATTCAACAGCCGGTACAGTTGCAATAGGGGCCCGTATGCCTTTAGTTGCATACAATGTTAATCTGGGAACAGACAAACTCGAGATTGCATCCGATATCGCTAAAAAGATCCGTTTCATCGGCGGAGGTTTACGTTATTGTAAAGCTATGGGAGTGGAACTTACCGACAGGGGAATAGTCCAGGTATCCATAAATATGACCGACTATACCCGTACAGCTCTTTATCGTGCTTTTGAATTAGTACGTATTGAAGCACGCCGATATGGAGTTTCTGTTGTAGGTAGTGAAATAGTAGGGCTTGTCCCTATGGAGGCTTTGATCGACACGGCATCCTATTACCTTGGGTTGGAAAACTTCTCCATGGAACAGGTATTAGAAGCCAGAATTATGGAATGAAACTTATGAATAATACACGATTATTAATACGTAATATATCGCAGTTGGTTACCTGCTCAGGCTTTTCTGCAAAAAAAGGCAAAGAAATGTCTGAATTAGGAATTATTGAAGACGGAGCAGTTGCAATTGAAAACGGCATCATAACCCACGTAGGAACTACGGAAGAAGTCTTACAACAATTATCCGGCTTTTATCCCGAGGTAGATGCAAATGGGAAAGCTCTCCTACCCGGCTTTGTAGATAGTCATACACACTTTGTTTTTGGTGGTTACCGGGAAGAAGAGTTCTCCTGGCGTTTGAGAGGTGACAGTTATATGTCGATCATGGAACGCGGGGGTGGTATTGTTAACACGATGAAAGCTACTCGTGGAAGCAGTTTTGAAGAATTAAGAGAGAGTGCACTCCCACGCCTTGACGAATTTCTGGCAATGGGAGTAACAACAGTAGAAGGAAAAAGCGGCTATGGGCTGGACTTATCTACAGAAACTCTGCAACTACAGGTTATGGCGGAACTCAATAAAGAGCATTCTATCGATATTGTTTCAACCTACCTGGGAGCACATGCATTATCTCCTGAGTTTACCGGACGAACAGACGAATACATTGATTTCTTAATAACAGAAGCATTACCCAATATCCATCCGGATTTTGGAGTAAGTTTTTGTGATGTCTTCTGTGAGAAAGGTGTCTTTTCTGTGGAACAAAGTGAACGGTTATTGCTTGCTGCACGGAAATATGGATTCGGATTAAAGTTACATGCCGATGAAATTGTACAATTGGGTGGAGCTGAATTGGCAGCACGTCTGAAAGCAGTTAGTGCAGACCATCTCCTGCATGCCTCCGATGAAGGGATTCGTCAGATGGCGGCAAATGATGTTGTTGCAACATTATTGCCGCTGACCGCATTCTCTCTCAAAGAGCCTTATGCACGAGGCCGTAAAATGATTGATGCCGGTTGTGCTGTAGCATTAGCTTCCGATCTCAATCCAGGTAGTTGCTTCTCTTCCTCAATTCCTATGCTTATTGCGATTGCATGCATATATATGAATCTTTCTCCTGAGGAAACTGTTACGGCACTTACTCTCAATGGAGCCGCCGCCCTGGGGCGTGCGGATCAAATTGGGAGTATCGATGTTGGCAAACAAGCAGATATGATCCTTCTTCAGTATCCTTCATACAAATTTCTACCTTATCATTTTGGAATGAATATTGTAGAAAAAGTAATTAAAAAAGGAGTTATTATTTAGATTAGTAATTAAATTTATATCGTATAAAAACCCACAAACAAAAGAATATGTTAGTTGACTTAACAATCAAAGATTTTCTTGCTGAAACAGCAGCCAATACACCTGTCCCCGGAGGCGGAAGCATATCGGCACTTTGCGGTGCCATTTCAACTTCTCTTACTGAGATGGTTGCAAACCTCACCATCGGAAAGAAAAAATATGCAGAATATGATGGCCAAATGCGGGCTATTGCCGTAGAAGCAGCCACAATTCGCGCGCGGCTTATTGAGTATATCGACAAGGACAGCGATGCTTACAATAGAGTATTCTCTGCCTTCAAATTACCCAAAGAGACGGAAGAAGAAATAGCCGTACGTAGCCGCGAAATACAGGATGCGACGAAAGAAGCTGCAATGGTTCCTATGCAAGTAGCCAAAGAAGTTGGCCATGTAATGGAAACAATAATTTATGTTGCCCACAAAGGGAACCAGAATGCGGTGACCGATGCATGTGTCGCTATGATGACAGCACGTACATGTGTATTAGGTGCTCTTTTAAATGTGCGTATCAACCTCACCTCCATAAAAGATGAAACTTTTGTTACACGTATGCAACAAGAAGCAGACGAGCTGGAATCGGAGGCTATCCGTATTGAGGCGAAACTTCTGGATTGGGTAAAAACACAATTATAAACGATTAACGATTAACGATTAATTTCAGATCAGAAAGAAAGTCGTTGATCGTTAAGCGTTAATCATTAATCGTTTAACACATGGGACACAACGTATATTATGTAGGTGCAGAACCACTCTCTTTCGAAAGTATTGAGCGGATACTAAGCACCAATATGAAATTGGAGCTTACTGCTGAAGTTCGTGAGCGCATCCAGAAATGCCGCGACTATCTGGATAAAAAAATTGAACAAGCAGAAGGGCCATTGTATGGTATTACTACCGGATTTGGTTCTCTTTGCAACAAAAACATTTCACCGGATGAACTCAGCACTTTACAGGAGAATCTCGTTAAGAGTCATGCTTGTAGCGTCGGAGACGAAGTCAGCCCGGTCATTGTTCGCCTGATGATGTTACTTAAAGCGCAGGCTTTGTCATTAGGGCATAGCGGCGTACAGGTGATTACCGTACAGCGCATCCTTGACTTTTTCAATAATGATATTCTTCCTATTGTTTATGATCGTGGTTCCTTAGGGGCATCAGGTGATCTGGCTCCTTTAGCCAATCTATTCCTTCCCCTGATAGGAGTAGGCGATGTCTATTATAAAGGAAAGAAACGTGAAGCAATAGCCGTATTGGATGAGTTTGCCTGGAAACCTGTTAAATTGAAAAGTAAAGAAGGGTTAGCCTTATTGAATGGAACGCAGTTTATGAGCGCCAATGGGGTATTTGCACTGATGCGCGCATTCAAAATATCCAAACGCGCCGACCTTATTGCAGCGCTTTCATTGGAAGCCTTTGACGGATTGATAGATCCTTTTATGGATTGCATACAACAAATACGCCCTCACCAGGGACAAATAGAGACAGGCACAGAGTTTCGTCGCTTGCTTGAAGGAAGCGAACTGATCGGACGCAAGAAAGAACATGTGCAGGATCCCTATTCTTTCCGTTGTATACCTCAAGTACATGGAGCAACTAAAGATGCCATTCGATATGTAACAGATGTTTTACTTACTGAGATCAACTCGGTAACAGACAATCCTACTATTTTTCCGGATGAGGATAAAATTATCTCGGGAGGAAACTTTCATGGACAACCTCTGGCATTGGCCTTTGATTACCTAGCAATAGCTCTGGCAGAACTCGGTAATATTTCAGAACGCCGTGTCGCACAGTTAATAATGGGCCTACGGGGCCTACCCGAATTCCTTGTTGCCAACCCGGGGCTTAACTCCGGTTTTATGATTCCACAATATGCATCTGCCAGTATGGTTAGCCAAAATAAGATGTATTGTTATCCGGCAAGCAGCGATTCCATTGTTTCCAGTAACGGGCAGGAAGATCATGTAAGCATGGGAGCTAATGCAGCGACCAAACTATTTAAGATCATGGATAATCTGGATCATATCCTGGCCATTGAACTTATGAATGCCGCACAGGGTATCGACTTTCGGCGTCCGGCAAAAACCTCACCTTTATTAGAAAAATTCCTGAAAGACTTTCGCAAAGAAGTCCCCTTCATTGAAGACGATATCGTAATGTATACAGAAATACACCGAACAGTAGCTTTTTTACGCCGCCATTCAATGTGAGATACATTATCAATTTATCCGTAAATTGTAAGACATTTAATCTCCCCACCTAGGTGGAACGATCTTTCCACCCGGGTGAAGAGGTCTTTCCACCAAGGTGAAGAGATCTTTCCACCTGGGTGGAAAGATTAAAAAGTGCTTTATAAGACTATAAAAGGAAGAGAAACCGGCAAAAGACTTATATAGGAAAAACAAAAAAACGCAGACAATAAAATTGCCTGCGCTTCACTATAGCAAGGTTAAGTTGGGATTAAGAGAATATATCATCATAATTCTCATTTGGTATAATCATCGTTTGGACGTTTAAGCTAAAGTCTTTCTTTTGTTTATTCCACATTGCAAATTCGCTGATGATACCCTCTGATCCCTGAGTGTATTTATAGATGATTAAATAACTTGGTTCCCAATCCGATTTTTCTTTATTCCAACGGCATGCTTTCTTTTCAACAACTTTTCCTTCTTCATTGTAGGTAAAGTCATATTTCACCTCTCTGTTTAGTAAGCCATTATTATCCAGGAAAACTACCTTTGAAGTAATCTTTCCATTTTCCTCCTTGGTATCATAAATATAATTCCGAGGAGAGACTGCCTGAGCAGCAAAGCTTCCCATTAATAAAAAGGCTATAACCACTGCATTTAATGCAAATACTTTCATTTTCATACTGACACTATTTAATAGTTGTTTTGATATTTACGCGGCAAATTACGGTATCATTTTGCACATAAGCAACATTTAATTGTCATTTTGATAGCAATATTAGAATATTTAACAATTAAACCGGAAAACAAACAGCGGTAACAGTTCTAAAATATCACAAATTGAAACTAAAAAGAAAGTCAATACTAGTTTCCTTGATTACAAGTTATACTTTTAAACAATAAAAAGCGCCGTTTATCACGATAAACAGCGCATTGTTTAGCAATTCGAAAACTCCCGGAAAGCAGTTACGATTTATTACTCTAAATCTATTTTGTAGGTTTTTAAGAGTTTCTTCCTTTAGCCTGTATATTCATAAATAAAAGAAATTCACCACAGAGGCACGGGGAAATCAGAAAAGAGGAGTTCACGGAGTAGAAAGCGCTAAAGCGCTTCTCTGTGTCCTCCATACTTTATGTTCCCCGTGCCTCTGTGGTGAATTTCTTTTAGTTATGAATAATACAGGTTAGATATTCCCCAGATAATTATCGACCGTATAATTAAGAAATTGATTAAAGGGTAAAAGCTTCTTGAAGTCTTCAGTAGCTTTCTCTATCCAGTTATCTTGCATAAAGAAACTATCCGGGCGATTAGACATTACGCTGAAATCCTTATGTTTTAAGATATAACCATAGGGTGAATCCGCAGGAAAGCCCATAGGCATACGGCTCAAACTATCACCCTCCAATATAGGGAAAGTTTTCTTAAAAGCTTTGTTTTCTATTATACCCGAAAACTCTTCAATTTGATCATAAATATCCTGACGAAGCATTTTCAGTAAAGGAGAAGGCGGCATCCATATTCCTCCCGAAAGCAAGCTGCTATCAGGCTCAAGATGGATATAATAACCGGCATATTCGCTTTTTCGTCCACCTTTAGCCATATAAGCTGAAAAGTAAGTTTTATATGGCAATTTATTAGGAGAAAAACGTATATCTCTGTAGATACGGAAAAGACAATCTTTTGCTTCCAGTCCATTTATTTCCGGATCAAAAAGTGCAATCCGGTTAATCAACTGCTGCACTTCATCTATAAATACTTTCCGAAGCACATCATAACGTTCCTTATTCGCATGGAACCAATCACGATTATTATTCTGGCGTAATTCCCTTAGGAATTCAAATATTTCTGCATTCATCTGTTTATATTTTTAGATACAAATATACATATATTTCAATGGGTCGCCAAACTAAAAAATATACCTAAAAATGGGTATTGCATATTCACAACAATCTCCCCTACTTTGTTTGTTATATAGATAGTTATAATACAACTACAATAAAAAAATAGATATGAAAAGAATAGTTTTGCTTCGTCACGGAGAAAGTACATGGAATAAGGAAAACAGGTTTACAGGATGGACTGATGTCGACCTGACTGAAAAAGGGATAGAAGAAGCCAACAAAGCTGGTGAATATTTGAAAAAAGAAGGTTTCGCATTCGAGAAAGCTTATACTTCCTATCTAAAACGTGCTGTTAAGACATTAAATAATGTATTAGACAAACTGGATCAGGATTGGATACCGGTAGAAAAGAACTGGCGCCTGAATGAAAAGCATTACGGAGACCTTCAGGGATTGAATAAAAGTGAAACTGCTGAGAAATATGGAGACGAACAGGTTCTGATCTGGCGACGCAGTTTTGATATAGCACCTAATGCATTGACTGAAGATGATCCACGTAATCCACGGCATGATCCGCGTTATGCAGAAGTACCTGATAACGAACTACCACGTACTGAATCGCTGAAAGATACCATCGAACGTATTCTTCCTTATTGGAAAGAAGTTATTTTCCCTAATCTGAAAACAGCAAACGAGTTATTGGTTGTAGCCCATGGCAATAGTCTTCGTGGAATTATTAAATACCTCAAAAACATAAGTGATCAGGATATTGTAAGCCTTAACCTACCTACAGCCGTTCCTTATGTCTTCGAGTTTGATGATAATATGAACCTTGTAAAAGACTATTTCCTGGGTGATCCGGAGGAAATAAGAAAATTGATGGAGGCTGTAGCTAATCAAGGGAAAAAGAAATAAAATAAACAATTATTTAGCTTTTAACATGAGTTCAGTATTAGAGTTTGATTCAATAGTTGATTCAAACTCTAATAACTTTTCAAATAATCATTATGTCAACTTATACGTAGTTCTTTCGCAAGTTATATGTAGTTTATCTTCAAACTATATATAGAAACACTTTTTAACCTATCATTTATTTACTGAATAAGTAAAACCAATATCTTTTTGTTTCAGGCAAAGTGAGATTTCCATTTTATTGACTAGGATAATATTTATTATGCTTGAATATTCCTCTGATAGGAATGCGGAATAATTTATTAGGTATAAATGAGGAATAGCAAAAAGGAGTTTATATAAAAGGGGGAAAATAATAGTTAAGCAAGTATTATAAGACTTACCGCCATTATTGCCATACCGGCAATCAGGCCATAAATCGAAATATGATGTTCTCCGTATTCGCGGGCGGCAGGAAGCAATTCATCCAGGGAGATAAAAACCATAATACCTGCAACAGCAGCAAAAACACATCCCATCATTGTTGGCGACATAAAAGGCATTAACACCAACCATGCTAACAAAGC
The DNA here is from genome assembly GCA_032073245.1 of Tannerellaceae bacterium. Lineage (GTDB taxonomy): Bacteria > Bacteroidota > Bacteroidia > Bacteroidales > Tannerellaceae > QVMG01. Next base: position 80,150 of record DAMANX010000015.1, on the reverse strand, counting down.
ACCAATAGGCTCGGCTAATCCTGATAAAAGCGAATAGAGAAATGCCTTTTTCCGATCACCGGTGGCATAGAATATAGGAACAGAAACAGCAATCCCTTCCGGGATATTATGGATAGCAATAGCTACAGCAATAGCCACCCCTAAAGTAGGACTTTCCAATGCGGCCATAAAGGTGGCAATCCCTTCCGGAAAGTTATGGATACCTATAGCCAATGCAGTCATTACCCCCATACGTTTCAATTTGGCATTTACCTGTGAAGGAACTTCCTGCATATTTTCAACGGAACGCATTTCATGGGGATTTTCGAACGAAGGAACCAAACGGTCAATAACACCTATCAAAAGAATACCCAGAAAAAAGCAGACAACCGTTAATCCCATCCCTTCTTTCATCCCTAATTCTGCAGAAAGAACATCTTCCGCATTACGCAATAATTCAACAAAAGAGACATAGATCATCACACCTGCTGACAAACCGAGTGAGAAAGAAAGAAACTTTTTATTGGTTTGTTTGGCAAAAAAGGCAATCAAACTACCTATACCAGTGGCTAAACCTGCAAATAGGGTCAGTAATAGAGGGATTAATATATTTGTATCCATAATTATAGCAAGTTAATTTATCGGCTGTTCTATTCCTGTATTATAAACAGTTTGTATAAAGAATTGTTCGCTCTAAACGATCCACCATTTACCCCTTCACGCTTTGATTTCTTTGACTATATTCACAACCACAATACTGTTGGTTATAAAACTGATGTTCCGCTATCAGTTCTTTACGTCGTTCGCTTAGGCCTCCTTTTCTCCAGTTTTGTTCCCAATAGACAATATCCGGATAATGCTCCGTTGCGAAACGCCCCGCTTCATTAATCTGTTCCAGGCTTTTCCACCGGGAAGATGCTAAGGTTGTTGTAAAAACTTTATATCCATTCTCATGGGCATAACGGGCAGATTCCAACATACGTAACTTAAAGCATTTCAAACAACGGCTACCCCGTTCCGGTTCTTCTTCAAGGCCTTGCATGCTTTTTACCCAGGCAGCATGGTTATAATCCCAATCGACAATTGTCAATCCGAGGGATTGTGCATAACGGGTACATTCGTTTTTACGGATTACGTATTCTTTTTCCGGGTAAATATTGGGATTATAATAGAATATAAGTGGACGTAGTCCATTCTCTATCATACATTCGATAATAGCAGATGAACAAGGAGCACAACATGTATGGAGTAGAATATTCGTTTCTTCTCCCGGTACTTCCAATTGAAGAGCGACTTTCTTTAATAGTGCATTTCCACTTTTCAACTTTCTACAATTTTAATCTTTACTTAATAAACTGCTGCAACCCTCACAACATGCTATGCCTGATAATTCAAACTCCAATGTTGCGTGTTGAATACCTACATCTGCAAGCTTATGCTTGATCTGTTCTTTAATTTCTTCCATACGCGTAGTATCTACTACAACTACATGGGCTGTCAATGCTGTTTCTGTAGTACTGATTGCCCAGATATGAAGATGATGTATATTTTCAACTCCCGGAACAGATTTCATTATATTTTTCACTTCCTCTACTTGTGTCCCAACCGGAACACCATCCAAGGAAAGGCGAAGGCTATCACGCAAAAGCCCCCAGGTTGAATAAACAATTACACCGGCAATAACTATACCTATAATAGGGTCTATAACATACCAGCCTGTAAACATTATAATGATACCTGATGCCACTACTCCGATAGAAACCAAAGCATCTGCCGCCATGTGTAAATAAGCACCTTTCACATTCAAGTCCTTGTCCTTATCCTTCATAAACAACCAGGCTGTTATTCCATTGATCACGACTCCAATACCTGCTACCCAAGCAATTGCTTCACCTTCGACTGGCTGGGGATGGAAGAATTTCCCAATGCTTTCACTTATAATAATCCCTACGGCTATCAATAAGATAACGGCATTCAGAAGAGATACCAAAACTGTACTTTTCTTTAAACCATACGTATATTTTGCGGTTGGATTTACCTTCGCTAAACGAAAGGCAAGCATTGCTAAAATCAAACTTGCAACATCACTAAGGTTATGCCCTGCATCAGAAAGTAAACCTAAAGAATTAAACCAGAAACCAGCTCCAAATTCTGCCAGAACAAAAGCTATATTAAGAGAGATCCCAATAATAAAAGCCCTATTTAATGAACTGATCTCATGGTGATGATGATCAAGATGCGCATGCCCTTCAGAATGATTGTGATTATGTGCCATATATTTTAAACAGCTTATTGATTGGAGTTGTTGCAATACGCTGCAAATCTACGCTTTTTTTCTATCCGGTGTCATACCCGAAGATAGGTATTTTGACTACCTTTGCAGGCCGAACGCGGATTGTACAGATATAAACTAATGGCCGTAGATTAATAAATATGCTTTCAGATATACAACATATAGCTATTGATGCTTATAACTATCCTTTACCGGATGAGCGTATTGCAAAATTTCCATTGAATAAACGGGATGAATCAAAATTGCTGCTTTATAAAGAAGGTAAAATAGGAGAAACAGTCTTCAAACAATTACCAGATTACTTACCCGAAGGTTCTTTGTTAGTATTCAATAACACACGGGTTATTCAAGCCCGGTTACTTTTTCAAAAGGAGACAGGAGCACGCATTGAAGTTTTTTGCCTTGAACCGGCATTACCACATGATTACGCTTTGATATTTCAACAGACAGAGCGGTGTAGCTGGACCTGCCTGGTAGGTAATCTAAAAAAATGGAAAGAAGGAGTACTTACCCAAAAAGTCACTATAGGAGATATAACTGTCACACTTTCAGCTGAGAAAAAAGAAAGTCATGGCGATACACATCTGATTGAATTCGTCTGGGATTGCCCTGCCTATACTTTTGCCGACCTTTTAGATGCCGTTGGAGTACTTCCTATTCCTCCTTATCTCCATCGGGATACGGAAGAAAGTGATTTACAAACCTATCAGACCGTTTATTCTCGTATTAAAGGTTCGGTCGCCGCACCAACCGCAGGACTCCATTTCACTCCGGAAGTTTTAGCCGAACTTGACAGGAAAGGTTTTGAACGAGAAGAAGTCACTCTACATGTTGGAGCAGGAACGTTTAAACCTGTGAAAAGTGAAACGATAGAGGGACATGAAATGCATACAGAGTTTATCTCTGTTCCACGAACAACGATTGAACATATAAAAAACAACCTTGGGAAGATTATTGCTGTTGGAACTACATCAGTTCGGACACTTGAAAGCCTTTATTATATAGGCGTAAAACTTGCTTTTCTGCCAAATGCCTCTTCAGAAGAATTGGTAATAGACCAATGGATGCCCTATAATGAGGATAATAACCGTATCCCTACAGAAAAAGCATTGCAAAACATAATAGATTATTTGGAACGGGAAAAAGCAAACCAATTGACCACTGCTACACAGATAATGATTGCACCGGGATATACATTTAAAATAGTAAGAGGAATTATCACCAACTTCCATCAACCCAAAAGCACTTTACTTTTATTAATCTCAGCCTTTGTTAAAGGCAAGTGGGAGGATATATATAAATATGCTTTGAATAATGATTTTCGTTTTTTGAGTTATGGGGATAGTTCTTTACTATTATAGTTCAAAATCCAATTCGATCGAGCCTTTTGCAGAATATTGGACTGATAAGATATCAATCCGGGAACTATTAACAATTCGATATACAATCCGAAAATTTATTCGTATGATTTCTCGAATATCGGGATGTTGATATTCAGGTACCATACGACCTAATAATGGAAATTGTTGTAAAATAGAAGTAGAATCAATTAGTGTATCCAAAACCTTGGATGCCCGGGAAGGAAAACTTACTTCTTCAATGTAATTACCAATATCGTTAAGGTCTTTGTAAGCGTTATGTGTCCAGACTATTTTAACCATTTGGATAATTTTGTACGAACTTCTTCTTCCGTATAAACCTTTCCTTCTTCAGAGTCTTTCAAACCTTGATCAATTCCTTTTACAAAATTCAATTGATCTACCAATTCATCAATGGTGAAATATTCTGGCATTGATTCCATAACTGCAATCACATTATCTTTTTTGAATGTATACATCTAACATCCTCCTTTCTATATAGCAAATATAACACTTTCACCTCAGAATGCAATATCAACCCTCATATTTCGTTATATTTGCACCCACGTTCACAAATAGATAGATGAAGACGCGTTACATACAATATATTCTATTCTTTTTTGCCGCTTCTATGCTGTTTTCCTGTAAAACGGCCAAATTAAGTGATGCCGAAGAGAAACAGCGGATTGGTGAATACTTTGAAGCGGCAGCTATATACCGTAAAGTTTACCAGAAAACATCTGCCGAAAAAAGGGATTTACGTGGGTATGTAGCTTTCAGAATGGCCGATTGTAACCGTTTAATTAATAGCACTCCCCGTGCTACCAGTGCTTATATGAACGCATTACGTTATAATTATCCCGATAGTATTGTATATTTCCGATTGGGGCAGATGTATCAAAAAGAAGGGAAATACAACGAAGCTATTAAATATTACAGACAATATCTCGAAACATATCCTACTCACCAATTAACATTGAATGGTATTGCCGGTAGCGAAGTTGCTGCTGATTGGAAAAAGAATCCGACCCGTTATACTGTGAAGCGTATGGATAAGTTCAATTCTCGCCGTGGAGAATTCAGCCCAATGCTTGCAGGCGACAATTATAGCCAACTATATTTTGCATCCTCTCGTACTAAAGATAAAGACGCGAAAATAAGCGCAATAACAGGACAAAACACCAATGACTTTTATGTGGTTACACAAAATGAAAATGGAGATTGGTTAAATCCTGTTTTGGTAGAAGGAGCAGTTAACACAGAATTTGACGAAGGGACTCCTTCCTTTACTTCAGATGGAATGACAATGTATTATACATATTGCGGACAAGACCCTGTAAGTGCACGTACTTCAGAGATCTATCGTTCACAGCGTAGTAGTGCCCAATGGGGGAAAGGAGATAAAATCTCTTTGGTAAAAGATTCTATTACACCTTTAGGGCATCCGTCAATTTCTCCGGATGGTAAATACCTTTATTTTGTATCCGATGCTGTTGGAGGTTTCGGAGGAAAAGATCTATTCAGAGCACGTGTTGTTGGAAATGATTTTGGGCCGATGGAAAATTTAGGACCGGATATCAATACACCCGGAGACGAAATGTTTCCCTATGTGAGAGATTCTGTCACCATCTACTTTGCATCCAACGGACACCCAGGTATGGGAGGATTAGATATATTTAAAGCTGTGGAAGATAGTACCGGAAGGTGGACTGTCACGAATATGGGAGCTCCGATCAATTCTATGTCAGATGATTTCGGCATCACTTTTGCTGGAAAACAAGAATGGGGATTTTTCAGTTCAAACAGGAATGATGCTCGTGGATACGATCATATATACTCTTTTGAATATCCTACAGTAAATATCTTTATTGAAGGTTTTGTACTGGACGTGGATGAATATCCGGTTGAGGAAGCAAACGTACGTATTGTCGGTAAAGATGGATTAAATGTCCGTGTTCCTGTTAAAAGAGATGGAAGTTACCGTGTGGAACTGGAAAGAGATATTAGTTATGTAATGATGGCCAGTGCCCGTGGTTTTCTCAATCAAAACTTCGAATTAAAAACCGGGCCGGAAGAAGAAAATGAAACTTATATTGTCGACTTCTATCTTTCACCAATCCATGAACCGGTAGTTATTGAGAATATTTTCTATGACTTCGACCGGGCGACATTACGCCCCGAATCAAAAGAAGCATTGGATGAAATGATCAGGATGCTCAACGATAACCCAAATGTTACAATAGAACTCGGTGCCCATACCGACCGTAAAGGAACCGAACAATACAATGAAGGATTGGCACAGCGTCGTGCACAATCAGTTGTTGACTATCTTATAGCCGCCGGAATAAATACAGACCGGTTGGAGGCTAAAGGATATGGAAAGAGCAGCCCAAAAGTGATAAATAAACGTATGGCAGCGAATTTTGATTTCTTAAATGAAGGAGATGTACTCACGGAAGAATTTATCCTGGCCCTGACTCCGGAACAACAAGAGATTGCTGATCAAATTAACCGGCGTACAGAGTTTAAAGTATTACGAACGAATTACAATCTGTTCTAAAAACATTTCTGGGGTAAACAAACAAATACATGCGACTTCAAACTCTACCATTTATATTACTCCTGCTAATGTCTGTAAGTTTCTTACATGCAGAAAAGAAACCGACTGACAGTGTCACAGTAAAGAAAAAAGATCCACAGTTTTTCGCTTTCAATACCATGACAGGGATAGTCCTTCCCACAAATGATTATATTAAAAGCGGAGATGGCTCTACTTTTTTCAATTCTCTTTCTTTTAAATATGGTATTTATTCTTCAGGAGACAGCTGGCAAGATATAGCGTATGGTATGCCCTATTATGGGATAGGAATTTATGGAGCTAAATTTTTTCACAAGAAAGCATTAGGTACGCCTCTTTCTATCTATCTATTCCAGGGAGCCGAAATCAAAAGATACAGCAGGAAGTTTTCATTGAATTATGAATTAAATCTGGGGATGTCCTTCAACTGGAAACCTTATGATCCATTCGATAATCCGGATAATATAGCATTGGGGTCATCCGTCAATATTCATGTAGGAGCTAATATTTATATGAAAAGCCCTCTTTCCAATAAATTTGATTTACGCTATGGATTTGCTCTTTCTCATTTCTCTAACGGCGCCTATCAACTTCCAAACAAAGGGGTAAATATGATATCACCTTACGTAGAATTAGTTTATAATCTCCAGGGAAGCCCTAAATCACCCAGTGATTTGGAAGAAATCACACCACCCCAACTGGATGAACGCTTTGATTTTGACTTTACATTAACAAGTAGCACGCGTCAGATACGATTAGATACGGCAGGCACCGGTCTTCCCAGCAGATATATTGATAAGAAATTTAAAGTATTCGGATTTAGTTACTCCGCCATGTATGTAAAGAATTACAAATATAAATGGGGACCAAGTGTGGAATTTGTTTACGATGAAAGTTCCAATATCCGCGCCTGGAGACAAAAACATCCGATTGACGGTCAATACTATGATCGTGTCAAGTTGGGTAGCTTTAGTGACCGTCTTTCTTTGGGCTTATCTGTGCGGGGTGAAATAACTTATCCTCACCATGCTTTCTTTGCCCATTTTGGCTACAATGTGATACATGGAAACGACTATGATTTTCGCCTATATCAGATACTTGGTGTAAAAGCCTACCTTACGGATAATATCTTCGGCACTTTTGGTATTCGCGCTGCTCGTTTCAGTAAAGCACAATATATCTACTGGAGTATTGGCTATACTCTTAAAGGAAAACCGATTAAAAAAGGTTCGCCTTATTCTTTCAGATAAGCAATCTGAAGTACCGGATGATCATCTTCTCCTATCTTTTTCAGAAATTCATGGTTTTCAATGATAAGTCTTCTTTCATTACTCAATTCTTTTGTTGTTCTTTTTCCTTCATTTCTTTAGCCTTTTGAAACTCTTCCATGGCTTTTATACGCATCTGATGATAATTATTCTGTATTTCCCTTTCTCTTTCAGGCATTTCAGGTAATTCATTTATAAAAGAACGTAGATCGACAATACTCAATTTACTTTTCTTTCCATCAGGAGCAAGCATAGGTTCTTCGGTTACACTACGGAAAAACATATCCTCATAAAGTGATTCAAAAAAGTATCGGTTATAATAAAGAAGTTCCTCAAATTCCTTTAATCGACTCTTATCTTTCAATCTCTCCTTTGTATATAGGTAACGGATAAATATACCCCGTTGACGATTATTATCAGTTTCATAATAACTTACATGAGCCCCATTGTACGAAGAAGCTATATGACTTAATAGATCGAGATCTGAAGGTTCTTTCAACCATGCTCCATAAAGAAGACGGTCGGCTTCCGGAGTTCTTCTTTCTCTTTTAAGTAGGTCAGCCCGGAACATTAATAATCGTTTTACATAGACAGGTTCAGGCTTCATAGCCTCCTCGGCCTTATCAAAATGGATAAAAGCTCGTGGCCTGTCATACGTTTTTCCTAAAGAAGATCCCAATAAAAGATTGACATCTATAGAAGTCGTATCCATTTGATAGGCTAGTTCAAGAGGCTCTATAGCAAACATTGCTTTACCTGCATAATATCGGGAAGAACCGGCAAATTTAAGTGTCAGGTAAGTGGAGTCGCCTTCAGCCATCAATTGGGTATATACAGAATCTGCTTCTGCATATTTTTTATTCATATACAAAGTCATACCTCTGTTTTGCATTAAGAGATGATTACCAGGGTTGTAAAACAAAGCAGTATCACAAATAGCCAACGCATCGGAGATATATTCTTCCGATCCCAGTCTCAAGAGTGTATTGATAAGAGCACTTGCCAGATTAGCATTCTCCCGGTTATTTCCATAAGCTAAAAAATAACAGATAGCGGCAGCGGGTAAAGCGTCCATTCGTGTATAACAATCACCTATATTCCGTAGAATAACCGGATTATTTTCATCCCGGCTTCGCAATACAGTATATTGGTCAATTGCTTTCTGATAATCTCCCAATTGCTGATATAAACGAGCCAACTGATAATTAGCATAAAAGTTAGTACTATCATTTTCCAATACCTTATGAAAGTAATGTTGAGCATCTCTTCCTTTACCGAGATTAGTTGCTATTCTTGCTACCGCATTTAACATATCTATATTAGTCGTATCCATAGACAGACAATACTGATAATAATCATAAGCAGGCCGATAACGCAATAATCCTTCATAAGCCTGTCCGATTGCGTACATTGTCACATAGTTTGCAGAATCAGCAGCAGTAAGGCTATCCACACGTGCAACTACCTCTTCGTACTGTTTGAGATTCACTAATTCTTGAAATGTAACGTCCTGTGCTGCCCCGGTAATGCTGAAGCAACAGAAAAGTAAAAGTAACCTTTTCATATGTCTATGTATTTATTCTATTGAAGCCGAAATTGTATTGGGACTGTATATTTTACACGCACCGCTTTTCCTCGTTGTTCACCAGGTGCCCATTTAGGAAAGGATTTCACCACCCGTAATGCTTCCATATCTAAAGACGGATCGATTTTCCTTATTACTTCAGGCTCAACAATCGAGCCATCTTTATCAACAACAAACGAAACAACTACGCGCCCCTGGATGTCATTCTCTTGTGCAATAACAGGATATTTAATTGATTGCGATATATATTTCAACAGAGCAACATCTCCACCTGGAAAGCGTGGCATGCTTTCTACAACAGTAAATACATGATTTGCATCAGGCTGATCCGAAACAGGATCCTCCAGGCGGAAAGATATGGGAACAGTATATCTTACGTCTACAGCCCTATCCCGTTGTGAACCTGGGGTCCATTTAGGCATACTTCCAATAATACGAGCAGCTTCTTTATCAATGGAAGGAGAAACACTCCGTATAATCTCCACATCTCTGATATTACCTTCTTTGGTAACAACAAATGAAGAAACAACTCTTCCGGTTATACCTTCCTCTCTTGCATCCTGAGGATATTTTATATTCTTACTGATAAAGCGAAGTAATTCTTTATCCCCGCCAGGAAATTGGGGCATTTTTTCCACTACAGTGAAGACCATGTTCTCTGAGGATTCATCAGTTTCTTCAACCGCAGGAGACTGCTTCTCTTCTGGTATAGAAGCTATTGATTCTGGAAAGTCTTCAGGAACAACCGACACAATTGTCTCTTCAACCATAGGAGCAATACGTTCAGAAGTAACTATATCCCGCGCCACATTCTTCGTGACACGTGCAACAGCTTCAATATTACTTAAAACCATAAGAGCCCCTACCAAAGGAATAAATACCAGATACTTGGTACGCCCAATACCTCTGCTCCGTTTTTTATTCATCATACCGATACGGTTTTTCAGATGAAGTACATTAAAACTATTATAAAGGTTTGTAGATTCTTTATGTTGATGGGCTAATCCCAGAAGGTGATACTGATAACTACGGCTATCATACCCGGACTCAAGTACCCGATTATCTGCCAGATATTCAAGATTATGGCGAACTTCACGCTTTAATAACCAAACAAAAGGATTAAACCAGCAAATAATACTGATTAACTCACATATAATCACATCTATTGAATGCCATTGGGATACATGCGTTTGTTCATGTGTCAGGATCTCCTCCATTTCTTTTTCCGAATGGCTTTCCGGATGTATAAATATCATCTTAAAGAAAGAGAAAGGGCCGGCGGGCTTTGCGAGGGCATATACATTAAGCCCTCCTATTTCACGCTTTTCACTCTTACGGCCCAACCACAGGATACTAATAAATTGCGCAAAGAAACGGAATACCAAAAAAGCAATAACTCCACCATATATTAACCATAACCCTATACGAAAAATCTCCTGCCAAACGATAGGCGAAGCCTTTTCTGCCGTAACTGTCGCTTCAGGTGCAATCATGGAAGAATAGATCATGATCACTTCAACGATCGGTTCCTGTCCACGAATCCAATCATGCATATTAAATAATGGATATGCCAACGCCAGTCCAAAAAAGGACAATAAGACAGTACGGCGCAACTTAAAGAACGTATCCTTATAGAAGAAGAGCCGATAGAAGGCATAAAAGAGTGCAAAAGCAACATTTACCTTCAGAAAGTAGGCAAATTCGGGTGTCATGGTATTAGGGTACTAGTGAGTTATTCTTTCCCTTTTTCAATCATATTGATGATCTCTTGCAGATCTTCCGAAGATATTTTTTGTTCTTTCGCAAAGAAAGATACCATTTCCTTATATGAATTAGCAAAGTAATTAGTTACTACTCCACTCATAAAGGTTCGTTTATAATCCCCCTCTTCAATCAAAGGATAATATTGATATGTATTGCCACAACGACGTGCTTTTACATATTTCTTACGTTCCAGATTCTTTACAACCGAAGCCAATGTAGTATATGGAGGCTTTGGTTCTTCGTATGTTGCTAAAATGTCTTTCACGAAGCAAGGAGTCGTGCTCCATATCCGGCGCATTACTTCTTCTTCCTGTATTGTTAACTTTTCCATGCTATTAATATTATGTATGTCACAAATCTACGATACTATCGTAAACAAGCAAAGGAAAAGGAGTTAAATAGTATTAATAAAGCTTTGAAAGACTTATTCCTTAATGATCTTATGTTTACTTTCTCCTTTAGAGGTTTGAACGGAAAGTATATAAATACCAGGGTGTTGCCCGGAAAGAGAAAATGTCATTTGATATCTTTCTCCATAAACATACTCTTCCTGTTTCAGATGCCCCGATAAATCATATAACAATATTCGTTGAATCTGATCATTTTCATTTGTACGGATAGTAACATCTGTTGATACACGGGTAGGATAAACAGTCACATTTTCTTTTCTATTTATGGAAAGATTGCCGGTCGGTGATGTAGGCAATACGGATAATTGCGTAGTCGCTCTGTTTTCCCCTTTTATAGGAGACCATAATTTAAAGTCTGTGGAATAATACATCTGCAGATAATCTCCCTCCTCAACGTCCCCTGTAACAACCAAAGTCTCTCCTTCGGGTTCATATAGCACATAACCTCCCGGAAGATCAGTGACAAATCCGTCTACCATCTCTTTCAGATTATCGTTTTTATCAAATAATAAAACGGCAAATGCACCATTAAAATCCCGGTGTCCACGATCATAAATATAAGTAAAATAGAAACGGAAAGGTTCATTCCATACTATATCTTTATCGGTATATATACCCCAAGGGCCAGGTTCATCGGGTTGAAGAAAATAAAACTCGTAATTGGCTTCAGAGCCTTCTTCTGCTTTTTTCACTCCGATTATAGCTTCCTGATCGTAAGAAAAACCTTCACCTTCTTTGCCACCTCCTATTCCTATCCATGTAGGTTCCAGGCTTGATAAAAGATAATAACCATCGGCCGAACCATTCCATCCCCAATTAACATGGAAGTAATCATTTGAAGTGGCATATCCATCAATAATGAACATGTGAGCCGATTCATCTTCTTTTACTCCTGAATAGATAACAGGAAGATTCTCATCAAGTTCCTTGCGTATCATTTCATTCCATACCGGAGTAGAGTAAAGGTCGCGATAAGCTATATACATTCCATTATCATATCCAAAGTTATTAATTAGGGCTTTCATTGCATTAAAGGTATAAGCTCCGCTTGCTGAAGAACTATAATTCATATTAACAGCTACCCCACAATGATATATAAGAGTAGACACTGCCTCAGCCTGCGTATCATTCCAAAGCGGTATCCTATCTTTAAGAATATACGTATCCAACATATTCCCCCAATCATAAGCTATCTCAAATGATTCTGAAACAGGAATAGAGTCACCACTAAATTTATATTCATTGCTTCCTTTTCCTTTTTCCGGCCAGTTATGATATTTCATAACAATACCCATCGCAGTAGCAACGCATCCGGTAACTGATAATTTCCCAAGACTATCCAGAGGACATTGATCATTGTATGGTTCTGACTGATTCCATTTTGCCGTTGGAAGAACATTCCCCGAGATAGATTCAATACTCGCCCCTGCTAGTAAATGATCCCATTTTTGTTTAGTTTCAAGACATACCCCATTGCTCTCTTTTATGTAAGAAATCTCTTTTTGGTAGAATTCCAACCAATAAGAAAGGTTTTCAGGTATCCCCTCTGTTTGAAAACTCCCTTTATCCGCATATCCCAGAATAGGATAAGCATTATCATCTCCCGAAACCATCACAAAACCATCATCCAACCCAACATTATAAACATATAACAAAGGCTCCTGATCAGAACGTAATACACCATTGTCTTTATCAACTCCTGTAAAAACCAGTGTCAAATCAGTATTACTTCGTAGCGGACTTATTGACAATGCAAAATGTGTAGCCACTTTTTTTGCTATCTTTTCATTCACCGGAGCTGCTAAAAGAGATTGAGTTAATAAGAAAAAGAGAGCAAGCGGAAGAAGGATCAATCTCTTTTTCCATAACGGATTATAAAGACTCATGGATATCTCATATTAAGTTTAACAAAATAACAAAGATAAGAAGAATACATTCTATTGATGTGTCTTAATCCTATTTTAACAATACCTGTAAATAAACCTCTACAAATAACGAGAAACGGCAGACCTCTCGGCCTGCCGTTCCAACACACATTAATATAAAGCCTGTCCGCTATTACTTATTTAGCATCCAGATATCTTTGCAACTGTTCAGCATTTGTACGGGCAACAGCGTTACCTGCTTGTGCTGCACGGTTGAAATATTCTTGAGCACGACGATAATCTTCTTTTTGAGCATAAGCGATACCAAGGTTATTCCATGCTTCTGGTAAGTTAACACCTTCCAGGCGGCGGATAGCATTATCCACAGCTCCTGTTTCCAGTTCTAATGCACCAGTATTTAATTGTGCAACCGGATTGTTAGGATACAAACGAACCGCTGTATCAAATACTTCTTTAAATTCACGGCTGTTCTTTGGATAAGTATTAGCTACCAGGAACATTTCGTTCAAACTCAAATATTGAGGTTTAGTCTGCATCTGTACTTTTGCTTCATCAATGCTGAATGGTTTTGCCACAAATGAGATCGTATATTCATTACGACGCAATTGAGGATAATAATCATTCAATAAAGTACGATATGTTTGACCTCCGTTTAATTGTTTCAATTTTGTCTTACGTTGAGCAACATTACTTTCATCTAGAACATTCAAGATTTCGCTCTTATTTGAAAGACTTGATTCTTGAACAACTTTGCGTAAACCATCCCAGTCTTCACCTTTCCAATCGGTACGAATAGAAGATGCAGGAATATTATAACGTTCTGTCAGATAAGAAACAAATGCTTTTGCACGATTCTCAGACAGTTTCATATTGCTTTGTTCATTTCCTTCCGGAGATGCATATCCTGTAATATGGAATTCATTTACAGTAAGATTCTGATCGTTACGAATTTCGTTTACTACTTTATCAACATCTGCTAATACTTCTGCGTTATTCTTATAATTGCGAAGAATGTTATGTTTAGCTACTTCAAAGTTGATACGTGCTGTATGCGTTTCACTACGTTGTTTAACTTCTTCAACCGGAGGAGTCACATAAGTATAACTATATACAGGTTCTACCAGTACAGGCATAATTGGCATTAAAGCACTATATTCAGTATCGCGAACTGTTGTATAAGCACAACCGGATTTAGTTTCCAACATTACCAACTCAGCACCACGGAACCATTCCTGATAAGTAGTTGTCAAAGTTACAGGGATTGTCTGTGGACGTTTGTTCGTACGACGGGTAACCATCATCGGAGTTTCCTCAAATTTGAAACCTTCCCAATCGATAGCGCGTTGCAAAGTACGATCGCGACCAGGTCCTACAAACACGATTGGTTGGAAACGATGGAAATTTGAATTATCTGCTGCACGGATTACCGGTGTTAATATAATCATCTGAGAAGAACCTAAACGAACATTATCCAGGTTAAGGGCCATATCAATCCGTACAGTATTACCTTGTTTGTTCACTTGAACATCTTCGATACGGAGATTATCTTGAGTTGTTGCGTTCACTACCTGAGCTTTAACAGCTGATACTGAGAATAGCAACGTACACATTGTTATATAAAAGTATATCTTTTTCATCTTTATTGTTTTTTATCTGAATATATAAATGAGTGAAAGAGTCGCTTTAGTCACACCAAAATAATTGTAATGGTCTTTTTCTTTCTTAGGTGCGTCTTTTGGTAAAACATCATATTTATCATATTCAATACGTGCATAACCACCACCGATAGAGGCTTCAAAATTCCAGTGTTTACTTAAAACAAACTGATGACCGATGCTGATACCACCGCCATAGAAATAACCTTTATAACGGTTGTGCTCAAGATTCTTAAATAAGTCAAAAGGTAGTTTAATACCTGCTACATCGTACTCACCACCATGTGCATGGATACCAAAGAAGGTACCGTTAAACTTTTCACACGTCCAAAAACGTAACTCGGGTTGTGCTAACCAGTGTTTAAATTTTTTGTTATCATTAAAAGTAAATGGATTGTAATTCGCACTCAAATCCAATGTTACTCTCTTCCCTAACTTGAATTCCATGCCAAGGTTTGGGGTCAGCATAGCATCATACACGAGGTTATTCTTCAAAGCAAAATGCTGAGAATAGGATGCTACTGAAATCATCAATGAAATCAATAAGAAAATTCCTTTTTTCATGTTGTTTATAATTTATAAATTGATTATTATTAACTCTCCATTATATTATTGGGTTAATTAATATAAATTTCACAGTTCTATTGTTTTGAAATATAGTTATCGGTCAAAGGGTTCCGCGCGTGATGTATCTCATTTATGTTTTGTTCTGTTTCAAAATTGCATTTCACTTGTGCCTTTTCTTTGCGTATACTACAATTTACTAACAAACAGAAGCAAAAACAATAAATATACAACCATCATTATTCTTACTTTGCTTAGATAAATTATATACGTTTTACTGCTTTTTTTAATATAAACACCTTCTGATATAAAATTGTTGAAGAAAATTTATTTATTTCTTTTGAATTCATGTAGAATATATCAGGCAAAATATTGAAATAGGATATTTTACAATGAGGATTATGATTACAGATAAGATATATAAATAAATGTATAAAAGAATGGCTTAACTATTGAGGTGGAAAAACAGAATCTTTAAATTGAAGAGAATGTGAAGATCAGAAATAATATCAAGTGTGGACTATCTCGGCTCCTTGCCTGTCCAGGAGAGGAGCCAAGATAGTATTAATTTCACACATCAGTATCTTCAAACCTTAAACATGCCGAAGTTTTTGATATTACTTCTAATATCATATTGTCAATTATACAGCGATAATGGCCTCATTATATAGCTGATATTTTTTCGTTTCAAGGCGAGAAACACTTTTTAACCTATCTTATTTGCTATGATTTGAAGAGAAGGCTGACTTTTTGCTTTAGCAATAGATTCTCAATAACAGAAAAAGGGCTATCCAAAATAAAATCCGATAGCCCTTTATACTGTTATATATTCTCCTATTAATGCTGCATAAATGACTTTGCAACAAATTCTAAAACGATTGGCAATTCCATGCGCCAGTAAGTCCAGGTATGGCCTCCATCTTTTACACGATACTCGTGAGGAATTTCATTTTTACGGAATGTGATATGCATAAGTGCATTTCCTTCATAAAGGAAATCATCGTCACCACAACTTATATACCAACGGACACTTTTTATCTTTTTCAAGTCTTCCTGCGTTGCACTTGAAAGCATTCCTTCAATACTATGACGCTTGAAATATTCTTCCATTTGAGAATTAGTTATTCCCGGCTGGTTTCCGAGACGGCTCTTTAACTGCTCCATATTCCAACTGCCGGTAGAAGCACTTAATGGTGCGGCGGCAGCAAACAGATCCGGACGATGGAGAGCATAAAAGATTGTTCCGCCTCCTCCCATAGAAAGGCCGGCAATAGCCCGATAACGTCTTTCACTGCGTACGCGATAATTCTTCTCTATATGAGGGATTAGTTCTTCGAAGAAAAAGTTTTCATAATTAAAATCACCTTTGATATCATTGAAGTACCCTCTTCTTCCTGTATCAGCATCAGGCATTACAATGATCATGGGACCAGCCTTTCCTTCTGCGATTGTTTTATCTGCTATATATTTTACTTGTCCGAACTGTACCCAACCTGTATGATCATCACCACTTCCGTGTAATAGATAAAGTACCGGATAACTCTGGTCGCTATTATCATAACCGGCGGGTAAATAAACAGAATACTTTCGGTCAGTATTTAAGATATTACTCTTAATTGTTCGTGTTTCGAACACAGTACCTCCCTGTGCCCATACAATAGAAGTTAAGCATAGAACCCCTATTGCAGTCATTAATTGTCTTCTCATAAAATAGTACTTTTAAATTGGAGCTATAAAGATATATTATTTTTATATGTAAATGAATGTGTTTATAAGATTAATACCTTCAATGGCTAGCCCTTAATTTGATGCTAAAAAACATTGTTAAATAAAAACACCTTTTTTCTATCATTACTACCTTTGTCCTACCTAATAATGTGTACCTAATTTCAAATATGATGAAACGGTTTAGTTATCTTCTGATTATCATGGTCACATGTATTTCATGTGATTACAGTTTCGACTTGAACAATCCGGATGTGAAAGAATTTGTATTTCGCGTGAAAAATAATTCCTATGATATTTACGAGATAAGTGAGACCGGTGAAAAACTATGGCTTATTATGCCGGACTTTACAGCAAATGATATTCCCGATCTACTGAAGTATGCTTCGGACATGGCCTCTATCTCTGATTTTCCGACTAACCCGATTTCTTCTATTCCCCCCTATCATAATGAAGATGGAACACTTATTTTAGGTGAATGTCTTTTATGGACTATTGAAGGTATCCGAATAGATAGCAAATACGGTTCTCTTACTCCTATTCTTCTTAAAAACAGATCGAATGATCCGTCAATTCCTTCTGAATATCTGGATAAAGAAGAGATTTTATTAGTTAAAGCTATTTACGATCAGTGGTGGGTAGATAATAAGAATAGCAACTGGAAAGTAATTGATCCGCTAGAAGACACTATATACTCTTGGCGATAATAGAATATTAGCCCCTAAAGCCTTTAAAGGCATTAAGGGCTTCAATATGACAATTATTTTTTGTTTACAATTACTCGCTGAGTCGGTGCCAATTGTTCATTTCTAATATTTACCTGATTCACGACCTGTTCTGCTAATGAACGGAAAGCTTGTCCTGTTATAGTATCAGGATTTAAAGCAACCGGCTCGCCATTATCCCCTCCTTCACGAATACTTTGTACAATAGGTATTTGTCCTAATAAAGGAACGCCAACTTCTTGAGCTAATCGTTTACCTCCTTCTTTACCAAATATATAATACTTATTATCAGGCAATTCCGCCGGTGTAAACCAAGACATATTTTCTATTAATCCTAAAACAGGTACATTGATCTTTTCTCCCTGAAACATGCTGATTCCTTTACGGGCATCGGCTAAAGCAACATCTTGTGGAGTAGTAACAACAACAGCTCCTGTAATGGCTAGAGTTTGGACCATTGTCAAATGGATATCACTCGTACCCGGAGGTAAATCGATCAGAAAGTAATCAAGTTCACCCCAATTAGCATCACCAATCAATTGTTTCAAAGCATTACTTGCCATCGCTCCCCGCCAAAGTACAGCATCATCTTTATTTACAAAGAAACCAATGGAGAGAAGTTTTACACCATAGTTTTCTGCAGGTTCAATTAGTTCGCGTCCGTTTACTTCAACCATGTAAGGTTGCGCTTCTTCTACATGAAACATTTTAGGTTGCGAAGGCCCAAAAATATCGGCGTCCAACAAGCCTACTTTATACCCTAATCCGGCTAAAGCTACGGCCAGATTGGCGGCAACGGTACTCTTCCCCACCCCTCCTTTTCCGGAAGAAACAGCTATAATATGTTTTACCTCAGGCAATAGCTTATCCGGCTCAGGACGTGGCTGTTGTTTGGACACGACAGCGATATTACCTTGAATCTCGGCATCGGGGCTTGCATAAGTAAGAATAGCAGTCTCTGCCGCTTTAACAACCGATTTGATAAAAGGATCATTCGGTTTATCAAACAAAAGCGAAAAGCTTACTTTATTGCCTTCAATACGAATATCATCTTCTACCATACCGGCAGAAACAATATCTTTGCCTGTTCCGGGATAGCGTACTTTTTCAAGCGCTTCAATGATAAGCTTAGGATATAATGCCATGTGAATAAATTATTAATGTTAAATGATTAATATTAATGGTATATGAGTGGTAATTAGTATAATTGCCCAATTAAACATTCATCATTAACCATTAATCATTGGTATTTACTTACCGGAAGCTAAAGCACTCCGTTTACTGCGGTTGAAACTACGATAGGGATCATATTCGATTTCCACTTCAGGTTCAATCAACTCATCTCTATCTTCACAAACAAATTGAATATACTTGATGTTTAAACCCCGGTCAAGCCATTGCTGTTCATAATAAGTCTGAATAGAAAGAATAGCATTGTCTGCAAAATCAGAGTGATATAGGTCTTCATTAGAAAATACGACCGGATAATTGTTAGCCTTAACCATCTCACAAGTATATGTATACATAAAATTACTATCAGTTTTCAGGTGAATAAGCCCATTCTCTGATAGTATTTCCCTGTACATTTTCATAAAACGGGTAGAGGTAAGCCGCTTGTTTACCTTTTTCATTTGTGGATCAGGAAAAGTAAGCCATATTTCAGCCACCTCACCAGCAGCAAAAAAATGCGAAATAAGTTCTATGCTGGTACGTAGAAAAGCTACATTGTTCATCTTAGCTTCCAATGACTCCTTTGCTCCACTCCACATACGGGCGCCTTTGATATCTACACCGATAAAATTCTTATCCGGAAATAATCTACCAAGCCCTACCGTATATTCTCCCTTACCACAGCCAAGTTCCAATACAATTGGATTATCATTCTTGAAAAAATGTTCATTCCAATGCCCTTTCAGGTTAAAACCTTTCTCTTGCAGAACGGAAAAGGGATACTGGAATACATGTGGATATTCCGCCATATCATCAAACTTGGCTAATTTATTCTTTCCCATCCGGCAAAGGTAGTGATTTTTTAGAAATGCAATATAGTACCACAGGGTCTAGCAAAAGAGTAATTAGACTGAGGATATATCAAAAGTCTGAAATCTTAATTTAAACACAGAGATACGGAGGCACAGAGTTTTTATTATTTGAAAATCACGACTCTGTGCCTCCGTATCTCTGTGTTTATTCTTTGATTTCTGTTTATAGATAGCTTTTGATATATCTAGAGTCTACTTAACTATTGTTGAACCTATAAGGTTTGCGCCAAGGTTAGAATCCCAGATGTTATGATTCGCGAATTGTATACAACGCTTATTAGTACTAAGCTCCTTTGGATCATTGATCTTTAAGTAAATATCATAATCACCGACAGGTACATTACCAAATGCGTCTATATTAATTGAGAAATTCAAATCACGCCATGCAGCGGTATTAGTCGCTCTATTGTCTAAATCAGGCCGCCAATCTCTCGCGTCAAGGCCAGAAAGTGTAACGTAAGAATCAGAACCTGTTTTGGATTTCAGGATAATCCATACGTTTTTCCGATTTACAATATTTCCGAAGCCAACATTCTGGATTTTTCCTTTAAACGTCAGGATTCCCTTCTGCCCCACCCATTCACTCGCTTTTGCCTCACGCAGCACCAGCCGGTAACCTAACCGGTCACGCATAAATTCCATTCCGCTTCTGCCGTCATATAACGGATCAAAGATGGCTGTCCGAGTTACTCCGTCGTGTGGGGGTGTAAATGGTGTGGTAACGTTTGTTTCATTATAAACAAAATCATCCCAAAGACTATAAGCAGCTGAGCTATAACTTGTATTCAAATGAGTTGTTTGGGCATAAGCCGCTTCATAAGGGACATTCGGGAACCTTGGATAGAGTTGATAAAAATTATCTGGTTCATTTCCGGATCTAACTGTTTCGCCACCATAGAAGTTGTTTTGATTTCTCATCCAGGTTAAGGCATTATTACGGTCATAATCGCCTCCTACTAATCTATACCCCTCGGAAAGCGAGCCACCATCCGAATAATCTTCTCCACCCCGCGAATAACTATCATTAAACATACCAAAACGTTGTGCTGGAGTATCGCGTTCCGGAGCGGGCATTAAATTAGTAAAATTATAATTTGTTCCATATTCAACATTATGCCACGCCATGACTCCGCCGGCATGTACCAAAATAGAACGCGAAGCAGGCACATAGTTTAGCAACGCTTTCAAAAGCCAGTGATATCCCTCCTTTGTTCCGGCGTATGAAGATGAGTGCATTTCACCCCATGGGCCAAAGATCCCCCCTTTAACACACATGATAATGTCCTCGAATTCACTGAAAACAGACCCAAGTTGCCAAAGATGGTATTGTACCCAGTTTTTATCCTCATGACCAGAGATATTACATAAATCAGATTCTTCAGTTATTCCTGTTTCATACCAAACCCGACCTTTTGGCGCACCAGGTTCACAGTCATGAATAAACTGGTCATATCCCTCTCTATTCATATAAGTATAACCCCGCCCGTCATAATTAAATTTCACAATGGCAACCGCCTCGCTGTCTCTTATCTGAAGAAGAGCCGATCTTACATAATCAAGCGCGGCGGTTGTTAAAGGTTGAGTTACTCCATAAGTGGGGGCGCTATCCCCTCCCCATGGGCCTATGGGTCTTCCATCAAGAGGAGCATTCGACGAGAAGTTTCTCAGATCAAACTCCATATAGACAATGCGGGAATTGACAGTGACCTTGGTTCCAGCTATCGTAGCTGTTAGGTCAGGAATACTTGGTAAAGATCCATTTTCAACCGGAATTACATACGATTGCGGCCTGTAAAAACCCCTGTCCGGGTTCGGTATATCAACAGGATTCTCCGTATAGTCAAGCGTTTGTAATACAAGTGGAGCTTGCTGGCAACCAAGCAAAAAACAAATGTTTACAACGATAAATAGAATTATATTTTTCATGTCTGTGTGTATTTTTAGCCTACTTGACGGTTGTCGACCCAATTAAATTTGCTCCAAGGCTAGAATCCCAGATATTATGATTTGCAAACTGTATACAACGCCTATTCGCACTTTTTTCTTTAGGATCATTAATTTTTAAATAAATATCATACTCACCAGACACAACAGAACCAAATGCGTCCATAGGAACTGAAAAGTTCAACTCGCGCCATGCAGTGGTATTGTCCGGCCTGGTGTTTCCGCCTTCATCAGTATGCCAGTCTCTTGCATCAAGATTCGTAAGTGCAACATAAGGATTGGAGCCGGTTTTAGGTTTTAAAATAACCCAAACATTTTTCTGGTTTACGACATTACCAAAGCCCACATTTTGGATCTTCCCCTCAAATTTTAAAGTCCCATTCTGTTTTACCCATTTACTTGCATTAGCTTCACGCAATACTAATCGATAACCCATTCTGTCCCGGAAATATTCCAATCCGGTTCTGCCGTCATAAACAGGGTCAAAAATTGCAGTTTTCGTTGGCCCGGTTAAATTATCTTGCTCTCTGTTATTGCCTGGGAATATAACCGGAGCAGTAACGGCTTCTTCTGTATAGATAAAATTATTCCACCTCTGGTAGTTACCATGTCTCATATTCAAAGCAGTAGTCCTGATTTGCTGAGCTTCAATAATGGCACCGGGAAAGTTTCCAAATACATTATCGCCAATTCCACCTTCACCTTGAAAAATTGAGTTTTGTTTATTGATCCAGGTGATAACTTTGTAGCGATCAAAACCCGCTCCAATAAACATAGATCCTTCGGAAAGTGAGCCACTGTCATCATAATTAGCCGCATAGCTATCGTCGAATACACCAAAACGTGACTCCGATGAACCCTTTACCGGGATAGGCATTTCATCTATATCAGTAAAACCATAAGTAGTTCCATAAGTAGCATTATACCATGCCAAAAATCCACCCGGATGTGTTAAAAGCGTACGTGAAGCAGGTACAGCATCAAGATAGGCATCTAACAGCTTCTTATATGCCACCGGTGATTGAGCGATAGGTGATGAGTGTTGTTCACCCCATGGGCCTAGCATCCCCGTTTTAACACACATGATAACATCTTCATATTCCTGGAAAATTGGTTTAAGCTGCCAAATATGATACTGTATCCAGTCTTTGTCTTCATGTCCAGGCACATCACACATATCTGTCGGATTATTAGGAGTTATGGCCGTTGGTTCAGGGCCATAAATGAGCTGTTCACGATAGCCTGTCCAACTTTCTAAATAATTAAAACCATTCCCATCATAAGAGAATTTCACAAAAGCTACACCATTCCCCTCTCTCACTTTTTGAAGTAAGCCTCTTATATAATTAAGCGCATATTCGGTTAAAGGTTGGGTTTTTCCTGTTCTTCCTTCAAAATTTAACGCACCGGTAGCTTGTCGTTCCTCAAAAAAATCATAACTGGCTTGTCTGCTAAGAAATGCATTCGATGAAAAGTTAACCAAGTCAAAACCCATAAAAGAGATAGAAGGAATAACTGAAACACCAGTACCGCCTATATAAGGCTCCATTCCTAAATTAACACCGTTATAAAATGAAGTCTCTTCGATATCATCACCTTCCACAGGTGGCATCTGTCTTCCATGATATAAAACAGAAGTTGCATCCACAGGAACCCGGTGATCAACTTCAGGGGTAATGCCAAAAGGCGTATCTCCACGCTGCCATCGTCCTCTAAAGCCTCCCCTGTCCGGATTCGGTATATCAATAGGATTTTCCGTATAGTCCAGCGCCTGTAAAACAAGTGGAGCCTGCTGGCAACTAAACAAAAAGCAAGCGCTTGCAATGATAAATAGAGTTTTAATTTTCATATAAGTTCATTTTTATATTTAGCATAAGTATTGTCCGAACATGAAGATAGACAAAGCTACAACTAAGCAAAAAATGAATACTAATTATCGCTAAGCAAAAATTAAAACAGTTTTTGTTTTTTCGCCAAAAGGGCTTATTTCCACAGAAGTTCGCCCTTTCGATGTGGTTTTGTTTTACCACTTAAAGAGTCTGGTATAATTGTAAATGTCAAAACTGTAATGTATATGACCGGCTTCTTCCTTTACCGGTAAACACTATTTTATCTTTATAGATATCGACAATACCATACGCATTTTCACTCTCAGTTTCTATCATTCCTTCTGTAGTTATAAAAGGGATACCTTTATATTCACCAAAGTCTCCGGGATGATGATGTCCGCTAATAGCTGCTTTTACACATGAAAACGCAGCCAGAGTTTCCTGTATTTCCAGATCATTCAATGCCGTCAACCCTGGAGCTGCATAAATAGGATGATGGGAAAAGATGATTACGTTTTGATTTTTCTTTTGGGCTGTCTGCAATTCTTTGCGGAGCCATTTCATTTGTTCCTGACTAATTCCACCATTGTATTCAGCTCCGTTTTTACGTTTGGCAGATTTAATCTGTTCTTTCATAGCTGTAAGTTCTGCTTCTTTAGGCGTTCCTGCCACATTTGCATACGAGGCTATTTCATTAGTATTTAAAACAATAAAACGCCAGTTTTTCTTCGTAAAGCTATAGTATTCAGCCGGCATCCCTAGTTTTTTATATAAAGCTTTATTATCCGTAATACCACCATAATCATGATTCCCAGTCGTAACATAGACTTTCTTGTCGAGTTTTTTTAAATGATTCAGCACAGGACCCAGATTATTCTCTGTATCTCTATCTACCAGGTCACCTAGGTTAATCGTGAAATCGACTTTTTCCTGGTTAATATCAGCAACAGCTACTTCCAGTTTATTCAATGCATCACGATAAAACCGGCTACCTCTTGTCTCACAGTCGCAATACTGAGTATCAGCAATAACACCAAAACGTATTTCCTGAGCAAAAACTTCACCGGTACTGATAAATACCAATAAAGTCATTCCAGCAAAAAGACTCTTCAAGTTTTTCATATTATTTTAGAATTAAAAAGCTAAACTAAACACAGAGACACAAAGTACACAGAGTCTTAATTGAGAATATACAACTCTGCATCCTCTGTGTCTCTTTATTCAATTTATATCAGTTCATATTGTTATTTATTTACCAACCCGGATTTTGTGTCAGATTCGGGTTTAAAGTAATCTCATTCAATGGTATACAATCCAAATAATCACGATCCGCTTTAAAGCCATATCCATTTGGAATCTGACCGGAATAAGGATCAACAAATCCGTTTTCATCCACTTTATAGTTGATCTTTGCACCTACCCACTCCGATTCATCTAAAAGATAACCTTTCGGCCTCTTTCCTTTAATCAGGCTATGAGCGGCCCAACGCCGGATATCATCATAGCGAAAACCTTCGCAAGCAAGCTCAACCGTACGTTCTCTTCTGATTTCATACAATTCGTCCGAAATCGAATAGCCATAATCAGCATAGCGGGAACGGTTCGGATCACTTTGCACTTTAAAATCAGGCATTCCAGCTCTTCTTCGCAACAAATTTATTGATTTTTCATAATCTACAGTCTCTCCTAGCTCACATTTTGCTTCCGCATAATTCAATAATGCCTCCGCATAACGGAAAACAATGGAACCCGTTACACAATTAGTGTTCCAGGAGACACCTCCTCCAGCTTGTGCGTCTTTCGGATCATTCCCTTTTCTATATTGGAAACCGGTATTGTTAAGATATTCACCTGATTGATCTATCAATGAAAACATTTTACAATAATCTTCTGCCGGAGAATTATTTGAATAGAGTCCGGTTGTATATTGAGGATCCATTAATTCTTCAGCTGCCTGGACTGCAATCTGAAAATATTTCTTTGAATCGGCGCCGGATGTGGCAAAAGGTGTACCTGCATGGTATTTTTGCCAGGAACCCTCATACAATGCGACTCTGGATTTGAAAAGTAAAGCTGTCTCTTTACTTATCCTGTTATTTCCTCCATCAGCACTCTTCAACGGGTTCAGGTATTCAATAGCTTTATCCAGATTCCACAAAATAGAATCGACAACCAATATTCGGGAATCCCTTGCTTGATACAATTCTTCCGAATCCATTTCTAATGGTTTGGAAAACCAGGGTACATCTCCATATACACGAACTTTTTCAAAATAAAACCATGCTTTGAAGAAATGCGCTTCTCCCACAAAATGTTTATAACTATCGAAAGGATCAGTACATTTCCAACAATTATCAAAAAAAACATTCACACTCCGTATATTTTCCCAAGTCCAATTTCCTCCGGAGGTGACAGGCGAACGTGAACCATTCAACGTTGTATTAGGTACTCCTGTTATCTGTGTATCAACTCCTCTGGTTGCATCCCAACTTAACAAACCAGTATAACTACCAACAATACCAAAAGCCGGCAAACTGGTATAGTATTGCAATGTGTAATTCTCAAGGTCGTTTTTGGACTTCCAATAAGCATCATTTCCAATCTGGGTCAATGGCTCCCTATCCAGATAATCACTACAGGAAACCAATAATGATGAAAGAATCATCAAACCGAACAATAATATATTTTTTTTCATTTGTATTTATTTTTAGGTGAATTCACTTAAAAGGATACATTCAAACCAAAAGAGAACACAGCCTGTGAGAAAATAGATTTTCCATTTCCATAAGTTCCCAGATTAATCAAATTCACCCAAATCTAAAACATAAATATATCGATATGTGTTTTTTTAGTAGCTTTGTTGGGCTTATAAGAGTATTAATTTAACTAAGATAATAAGATGTCAAAAAAGATTTTATGGATTGCGATTCCCATTATACTGGTAATCATATTGTTCGTATGGGTAAAAGGAATGTATAATGGTATGGTGACACAGGATGAGCAGGTTAAAACCGCCTGGAGCCAGGTGGAAAACCAATATCAACGCCGTCTTGATTTGATCCCAAACCTGGTTAATACAGTAAAAGGGTATGCTTCGCATGAACGGGAAACATTGGAAGGTGTAGTAAATGCTCGTGCAAAGGCAAGTCAAACAATGATTGACCCTGAAAATTTAACACCTGAAGCGTTACAACAATTCCAAAACACGCAAAGCGAGTTAAGTAGTGCCCTATCACGCTTGATGGTTGTAGTTGAAAGATATCCTGAATTAAAAGCAAATCAAAACTTCCTGGAATTACAAGCACAATTGGAAGGTACTGAAAATCGTATTGCAGTAGAGCGTCAACGTTTTAATGAAACAGCTCAGGCTTACAATACAAGTATCCGTCAATTCCCTAAAAATATTTTTGCCGGAATGTTTGGTTTCCATCCAAAGGCTTATTTTGCAGCTGAAAGTGGAGCAGAACGTGCTCCTGTTGTAGAGTTCTAAAGCAAAATGACTAAAACAAGGGGTATATTAAATCCAAAAAGAGGATTGGCCAGATTTTTGTTAATTCTCTTATTTATTGCCGGATTACTTTCTGCACAATCAGTTATTGCTAAAGACTATACTATACAAACAATTCCTAATACACATCTTTCCGACCGTTACAATTATGTAAGCAACCCGGATGGTATAATTTCCCAAGAAGATTTACAGGCTATTAATCAATCGCTGAAGACTTTGGAAGATAGTTTGGGAATAGAAGTTGCTGTAGTTGCAGTAGAAAGTATCGGAAACAATGATGCCCGTATGTTTGCTACCGATCTGTTTAAATATTGGGGTATTGGTAAAAAAGAGGATGATAATGGTTTATTGATCCAGTTAATTACTGAACCTAATCAACGTTCAGTCGTATTTGAAACGGGTTATGGACTGGAAGGCGTATTACCTGATGCCATATCATATCGCTTACAGCAACAGTATATGATACCGGATATGAAAAATGGTGATTACAGCTCCGGCATGCGAAAAGGAGTGATTGCTGTGAAAGACTATTTATTAGCCAGCGATTATGAGCGTTCAGAAATGATAGGTAGTTCTTCTTCTGAAGATGATGCTCCGTTTTGGTTTATATTCCTTTTGATATTCGGCCTTCCTATTATTATCATGTTATTTGCCATGATTGGATACTACAATAAACACCGGGCCCGTAAATGTCCCCGTTGCGGACAAAAAACATTTGTATATGTTAAAAGAGAAACTCTTCAAAAGCCTACTTATAAAGCAGAAGGGCTCGCTGTAGATATATATCGGTGTAAGAACTGTGGATATACAGAAAAAAAGAATCATACCCTTAGTCGCCTACGTGACAGTGCCGGGCCATTGATTATCGGAGGAGGGCTTGGAGGAGGCCGCGGTAGCTTTGGCGGTGGTGGAAGTTTCGGTGGCGGAGGTTCATGGGGCGGAGGTCGCTCTGGTGGAGGAGGATCGATTAGTCGGTTTTAAATAATTACGAATTAAAAATTACGAATTACGAATGATCAAAAGAAGTTACCAAAAATGGTATACAGTATCCATGACAATTCGTAATTCGTAATTTTTAATTCGTAATTATTTATTCACCACCTTATCATAAACAAAAAGAGCTGACGCAGCAAGCACTCCTATAGCTAAGAACACCAGCCAAAGACTTGAAGGATTATAAGTATCCCAAAGCAGATTAGTCAATTCTTGTGGGGTTAGGCTTACCTGACGGGCTACTTCTTCAAAATAAGCATTTGTAGTAAGCCCTTCAGCTACCTGCAGACCTTTATCCGACACAAAATACTCTGTAATAGTCACTTTATCCGACATTAACTGATATACATTTCCGGAGATAAACCCGGCAAGTACGTTACCAATAAAAACAGGAATAAAAGAATACCCCATGTAAAGTGCTTTCTTATCCAGTGGCGCTATACGTCCAATATATTCCGTAATCTTGGGTGATCCGGCCATTTCCCCTAATGCAAAAATAAGAATAGCTACAATCGTAAAGATCACATTCTGGGATACCAATGTCAATGACATCCCTAATGCACATACCAGAAAACCTGACATCATAGACTTTAACGGTTTCATTCGCATGACCAAAGCAGAAACTGCCAATTGGAATATTATGATGAACATTGCATCAAAATTCGTGATAAATTCAGCATCCAGGACTCCGGGAGCAGGGCTATAATTTGCACTGACAAAAGGGATATAGGTATCAAAGAAATTATACAATACACTTGTATCTACCCATTGTGCAATAAATACCGGCAATGTAAAGAACAATTGATTATACATTGTCCAGAAACCGGCAACTATCAACAGAAATATAAGAAATTTTACATCCGTAAAAATACTTCCCATATTACGGAATATAGTACCGAAAGTATTCCATAATGACTCTTGTTTATTTACTTCGGGACGTGCCGGTTCATTATAGAAAACCAGAAGCACAAGATTCAAAATAATAACACCTGCTGATATATAGAAAATATATTGGGAATCTCCTTTAAATAACAAGGTAATAAGTGGACCGATAAAAGCGCCGATATTCACCATCATATAAAAGATTCCAAAACCTATAGAAGATGTTTCTTCTGTGGTGGTTTTTGCAATGGTTGCCGAAATAACAGGTTTAAAAAGAGCAGCTCCAATTGCCAAATAAATATACATAAGAAAAACAGCAGTAAATGAAGAGAATAGTGGAAATAGAATAAAGGCAGAAGCATAAATTAGAAATGAAAGAATCAATACCTTTTTGAAACCATACCGATCTGCAATTGCACCGGTTAATACTGGAAGGAAATAAAGAATACCAGTTCCAACTCCCATAATAAGACCTTTCTGGCTTTGCGAAAACTCTAATCCTCCCATATCAGATGATCCCGTCAGGTAATTTGCAAACAACATAAAAAAGCCATACCATGCCCACCGTTCAAACAATTCTAAGGTATTCGCCACCCAAAAGGTGCGAGGGAATTTACTAAAAATACTCATCTATTTATCTTGTTTTATCATGTGAAGAAGTCAAAGATAGGTTATTTCGCTCTATTTTGCAAGGATAGCTTTACAGCTTAGTTTTCCGTGGAATATTTTTAGCCTTTAATGCCCTTAAAGGCTTTAAAGGCATTAAAGGCTAAAAAGGTTTAAAACTAAGGATTAATTACCACTTCCTTTTACCACGCTCCTCCAGTCGAACTTTAGTCATTCTTTCACGCATACCACCTTCTTGGATAAATTGCTCACTTATCTTGTCAAGCAATTTTGCCAGAAGATAGTCTGTTTGTTTAATAAGACAGATTGTAATATTAGCAATTGTTTCGGGAGGGCGGGTTTTAATGAGCTCCATATAAAAAGCACTATTATTATATATACGTCCCAATTCGCGCATTTTATTTAACTCAATAGAATCCTCCTCCCATTGACGATGCCCACGTGTCCGGAGATAATCTTCATAATCAATAAGAAGTTCATGCAAACTTGCCTTGGCAACATTTTTCAATTTAATTTCTGTTTCTTTAGAAGTGGAAGAGGCGGCGCTACCCTCAACAATATTTTGCTTACCTGAACGGGCTGCCTGGATCATTTGATCTACAGTGCGGTCACTTTTTTGAAGGTAATGTTTACAAAAATAATAAGTGATATCATAAATAGCCTCAGCTTTCTGGTAACAAAAAAGCTTACGGTAACTACCGCCTGTGGGAAGAAGCTTGTTGCTCATAGTGGGTTTGGTTTTTAGTTTTATAATATTCCATTGAAGCCATTAAAGCCTTTAATGCCCTTAGCGCCTTTAATGGCCTTAATGGCTCAATCAATTTTCTTCAAATATAGCCTTTTTCTTCAAAAATATAAATTGTTCAATCATTAAATCCATACATTCACTGTTAGTAATAAATAAACGTGCGATAACGAACAAGTTCGTGCGTTTTTACACTCAAGCACAGCAAAGAATAGCAATCTTTTCCTTTCATTTTCAAACGATTACTAAAACGGCATAGCTTTTGTATAAATAAAACTGTATTACCAAAGAATAATTGGTATATTTATAATAAACAAAACGAAGTAATACCATGATTAAAACAGTTGATTTAGAAAAGATCTTCAGAACTGAAGAAGTCGAAACTCTGGCTCTTAATAAAGTAAGTATCCATGTGAAAGAAGGAGAGTTTGTAGCTATTATGGGGCCATCCGGATGTGGTAAATCAACACTACTTAATATACTGGGATTATTAGACAACCCCACATCAGGCGAATATTACTTGAATGGAATTGAAGTTACAAAATATGCAGAAGCACAACGAACCAAACTCAGGAAAGGGATTATCGGTTTTGTGTTTCAAAGTTTTAATTTGATCGACGAGTTAAATGTATATGAAAATATCGAGCTTCCACTCCTTTATATGGGTATCCCCTCTTCCGAACGAAAGCAAAAAGTAAAAGCTGCGATGGAACGGATGGCTATTGCCCATCGTGAAAAACATTTTCCTCAACAACTTTCTGGAGGTCAACAACAACGTGTTGCAATAGCTCGTGCTGTGGTTGCAAATCCCAAACTGATTCTCGCCGATGAGCCAACTGGTAACCTGGATAGTAAGAATGGGCAAGAAGTAATGAATCTCTTATCAGAGTTGAATAAAGAAGGAACCACAATCGTTATGGTAACCCATAGCATGCATGACGCTGGTTATGCAGCAAGAACCATTAATCTGTTTGACGGGAGGGTTGTGACAGAAACAGTTATTTGATATATATTTGTTGAAGAACAGACGGCAATATGCTAAGACATTACTTAAAAATTTCATTTCGGAGTATATGGAAAGATAAAGTATACTCCCTTATTAATATCATTGGCCTGACTATTGCCATAGCCTGTTGTTTTCTATTCATTTTCTGGATACGATACGAACTGAGTTTTGAGAAAGATCATGTGAATGCAGATCGCATTTATGTTGTTTTAGAGGCAGAAATACGTTCTGATCAGATAAAAAAACATATTAAATTGCAACCACCTGTATTCAGAGAGTTAAAAGCTGATTATCCCTTTGTGGAAGAAGCAACTTTCGTTCATACGGAAAGGTTGTACTATTCTACAGAAAATAACAATAGGATAATGCTTTCCGTAGCATTTTCCAGTCCTGAATTACTCACAATCTTTCCTCTCAAATGTGTTGCAGGCACAATGGAAGGAATTAAGCATAATAAAAAAGGAAGGCTGATCAGCGAAGCTGCAGCTATAAACTATTTTGGAAGCGCCATAAATGCTGTAGGAAAAACATTCTATTCTGAATTTGACAATATAACAATAGAAGGAGTTGTTCGATTACCTCTGAACTCTCATCTTCAGTTCGATATACTAAAGATAGATGAAACAAATAAGGTGATGGATTATTATAGTGGAGTTCATTACCTGCTCATCAAAAAAAATTATAAACTGGCAAACTCAAATACCTACCTGAGTGAAAAGAAACAAACAGAAATATTTAAATCACTCAGTAAAATCCGAGACACACGTTATACCTATCTCTTTCAACCTTTAAAGGATGTACACTTATATACAGATCCGACGACTGAACATATCCCTTATTCTTCCTATTACGGAGACTATAAACAAGTACGATTATTCGGACTTATTACTCTATTAATATTATTGCTGGCCATTATTAATTATGTGAACACTTCTACCGCACGGGCACTTAACCGAAACAAAGAAGTGGGTGTACGAAAAATCACAGGTTCCAGTAAAGGGCAATTGATCATTCGATTTCTTCTGGAGTCATTATTGATTTCAATTGTTGCGGTCATATTAGCTTTAGATCTGGCTAAATTACTATTACCCTCTTTCTATAATATTATGGGAAACTTCTTCCCATTCCGACTGGATTGGGGTACTATCGGAATAGCCTCCCTTGTCTGCATATTTACCTCTTTACTTTCAGGCGGATATGCTGCTTTTTATATGTCTTCTTTTAATACAATTACTGCACTTAAAGGAGGTTCACGAACCGGTTCAAAAGAGAATTTGCGTAAAATACTTTTGTGTGTACAATTCATCTTATGCATTGGAATACTTACCTCTACATGTATTATTTTCCGGCAGCTGGACTATATTCTACACAAGGATTTAGGCTTTGATCGAGAGAATGTATATGAAGTAGAAACCAGTCTTTGGTATGAATCTGAAGGATTCCAGCAAGAACTGTGTAAGAATCCTTATATAATCGATGCTTCTATGTCTGCAGAGCCTCCATTCAATGTTGAGTGGGGATATAGTGGGGTCAGTTGGTCAGGGAGTAATATTGCTGATCAGGAAATGACTTTCGGCATGTTAAGTTGTGATTATCGTTTTGCATCTGTCTTTGGCCTGGAACTGATCCAAGGAGAGTTCATCCATCCGGGCTATACCTGGTGGCAATGGGCGGATGATAAATCATATTCTATTGTAGTCAATGAAACATTTGCGAGATTGTTGAATGTATATAATCCCGTTGGGTTAACAATTACTTATTTCCCTTATGGTTCCAATAATTCTATGGATGGGAAAATTATTGGTGTTATTAAAGATTTCCACTTTAAGCCTCTGCAGGAAGGAATATATCCTTTAATCATAAACTTTAATCCGGAGCTAACTGATAAAATGTATATAAAAATACGGCCAGAGAATAAAGCAGAAACACTTGCTTATATAGAAGAGACATACTACCAATTCCGTACAGGGACAATCGGTGAAAATATACCATTTAACATTCAGCCTTTAGAAAGAACCTACGAACAACTCTATCAGAAAGAGGTCAGATTAGAACGGTTATTAATCTTATTTTCCTTTTTATCTGTCTTTTTAAGTTTCATGGGGATCTTTGGTATGATATCATTTATGTTGGAGAAACGCACTAAAGAGATAGCACTGCGTAAGATTAATGGAGCAAGGATTAGGGACATCTTATTTGTTTTCGGTAAGGAATTTGCACGTCTTATTCTATTAGCCTCACTTATTGCCCTTCCAATCGTATGGTTATTAATGTCCCGATGGATGCAACAATATGTTTATCGTACTTCTCTGGGATGGTGGTTATTCCTTGTTATTCCATTTTGTGTATTACTATTAACCTTTGCTACGATAATTATCCAGGTATTGAATGCAGCCAGAAAGAATCCTATTGATGCTTTAAGAAATGAATAACCATACGTTTCTCTAGGTCATTTTTCTAAAAAGCAGTATCATTGTAGTCCATTTTGAACACTAAATGATACTTCTATGATACGTATAAGGGAAATCACATTTTTCATAGTTCTCGGGATTCTTCTTCCAGTATATTCTATTGCACAGAAAAGTTTAACCGTAGACGATCTTGTCAATTGGAAACGCATTACTGAACGAGCAATTTCTGATGATGGGAAGTGGGTAACTGCAACTATTTCACCTTGGGAAGGTGATGCTACAGTATGTCTTTACAATGCAAAAGGAGAAACGATAGCTTCTTACTTTCCTGCTGAAAAAGCGGCCTTTTCATCTTCTTCCCAATTCTTCCTTGTTACCCAAACTCCTTTAAAAGAGACTTTGGACTCTTTAAAGATTGTGAAAACAAAAAAAGAGAAGATGCCTTTAAATGATCTTCTTATCAGGCATATATCCGGAAAGGAAGAAACTCTTGACTCCATAAAATCCTACAAATTAGCCGAAAAGACAGATTGGATTGCTTATCAGAGAGGACAAAAAGATTCCACATTATTTGTGCGTTCCCTTGATGGCAGTAAATCGCATCAATTCCCGGCAGCAACAGAATTTCGCTTTGCGAAGAAAAGCGGGATGCTTTATTATATATCAAAAGGAGATTCGCTAAACAACAAGGCCGGAATTTACACTTTCAATCCGCTAAAGGAAACATCTACACTAATAAAAGAAGGAGAAGGTGTATTTAAACAGATTGCTTTCAATGAAATGGGTGATAACCTGGCTTTCCTCTATGCCTCAGAAAAGGATTCAACCTGGCATGCAATGGATGTATGGTTATCCATAAATAATGAACCGGCTGAATTAATAGTTGACCGCAATAATCCGGCTATTCCCGCAGAATGGGTTATCAGTGAACACGGAAATATACGCTTTTCGGAAGACGGTAACCGACTTTATTTCGGTACGTCTCCGAAACCATTACAAAAAGACACCACACAATTGGCAGAATACCGTCCAAATGTACAAGTATGGTCATGGGATGAACCGGTTCAATACACAGTACAAAGCTTCAATAAAGAGAATGATCTGAAAAAGAGTTACCGAATTGTTTATAATCTGAAGGATGGTAAATTAATACAATTAGCAACACAAGAGATAGCCAATGCTTCCACTTCTGATTATGGAGATTATGCACTGATATCTACCTCTGAGCCATACTCCCTTTCTTCTATGTGGGAAGGACATGCACGGCGCGATATTTATAGCATTTCGTTGGAAACGGGAGAGCGAAAATTATTAAAAAAAGGAGAATATATTAATCCTCGCATTTCTCCTCAGGGGAAATACGCATGGTGGTATGGATCAACAGATAGTTGTTGGTATACTCTGGATTTAGCGAATGGCAAAGAATACCGCCTCACCACTCCACAATCATTCATTGCCTGGGATGAAGAAAATGATCAACCTGATTATCCTTCTCCTTATGGTATTGCCGGCTGGACAAAGGAAGATAAAAACCTCCTTATCTATGACCGGTATGATATATGGAAATTTGATCCTACAGGAGCTACTCCTCCGGTTAATCTGACCGTTAACGGGCGTTCCGAAAAGGTATCTTATCGTTTGATTCGTCTGGATACGGAAGAGCGATTTATTAATTCTGATAAACCTCAACTATTGTCCGGTTTTAATGAAATGAGTAAAGGATCGGGTTACTATGAAGCAAAACTAACAACTCCTTCTACTCCTAAAACATTAATTGCAGGAAACTTTAGGTTGCAGAATCCTTTGAAAGCAAAAACATCAAATGCAATTATATATACCACTGAGACATTCGAACAATATCCGGAACTTCGCCTAAGCGATCTTTCGTTTAAGAAATCCATTCAACTCACCCATGAAGGGAAACAACAATCCGGATTTATCTGGGGCACTGCCGAACTAGTCTCATGGACTTCATTGGACGGGAAACCTCTACAAGGAATTGTATATAAGCCTGCAAATTTTGATCCTGCTAAGAAATATCCGTTAATGGTTAATTTCTATGAGCGAAACTCTGAAACATTATATAACTACCGGATGCCCGAACCTCACCGTTCAACAATTGATTATCATTTATATAACAGTAATGAATACATAATATTCAACCCGGATATCGTGTATGAAACCGGTTTCCCGGGAGAAAGTTGTTATAACTGCGTAATGCCGGGAATATCCTCTTTGATAGAGAAAGGATATATCAATGAAAAAGCAATAGCCGCCCAAGGACATAGTTGGGGAGGTTATCAGGTTGCCTACCTTGCAACACGCACTAATCTGTTTGCTGCTATTGAATCGGGGGCGCCCGTTGTCAATATGTTCAGTGCTTATGGAGGTATCCGTTGGGGAAGCGGCCTGAATCGTTCGTTCCAATATGAACACACACAAAGCCGTATAGGTGGTACTCCCTGGAATGCTTATCGTGAATTTGTGGAAAACTCACCGCTATTCACTATGGATAAAGTGACCACACCTATACTGATTATGCATAATGATTCGGATGGCCATGTACCCTGGTACCAAGGCATTGAATACTTCATTGCACTGAAACGGTTGCAAAAGCCTGTATGGATGTTAAACTATACAGGAGAAATACACTGGCCAATGAAAATAGCTAACCGCATCGACTTCCAGAAACGTATGTTTCAATTCTTCAATCATTATCTGAAGAATGAACCTATGCCTACCTGGATGGAATATGGAGTTCCGGCAGTAAAAGAGCCCTTCGAATTAGGTTATTAAAATAACTTTCTATTTATGTACATGTTAGTGCCATAGGCTTGGCACAGTTGTGCCAAGCGCATGGCACAAGTGTGCCATCGTATTGGCACGACTATGCCATGCTGGTGGCACAAAACTTTTAATTAATTGATAATTTAACATGAGTTCGATATAAGGAATACCTTTTGTATATTGTAAGATGTGAAGATTCCGGGAACGTCGTAGACGTTTCTTTACAATAGAAATATAGTATCAAATTTCTCCTCCTTAGCAAAGGAGGAGTACCCGAACAAAGAGAGGGGGAGGTGGTTTGGTGTAACTGTAATAGCTTATATAATCCCCGCAAATAATATTTTAGAATAGACCAAACCACCTCCCACCTCGTACCTCGGCGTACTCCTCCTTTGCTAAGGAGGAGAAATTTGATACTATTTTCTCTCTTAGAAATGCAGAGTGAAAATAGTTTGGACATTGACTTCGGAAGATACAGTCAATTCCCCGCCATGCATCTGCATAATACGGTAAGATAATGGAATACCAATTCCACTACCTCCTTCTTTTGTGGAATAGAATGGTATAAATATGGCAGAAAGTTGTTCCTTTGGAATGCCAGGCCCATTGTCTGTTATGGTTATATGAATATGTCCTTTTGAAAGGAAAGCTTTTACAATTATCTCTCCATTTTCACGGCCAGCCATTGCTTGCATAGCATTACGGATCAGATTAATTAATGCCAAAACTAACAGATTGGGATCTGCTTTTACGCTAAGATCCTCCGGAGATTGATATTGAACATATTGGCTACCTGGTTCTGCCAATAACAGGCGGTGAAGTTTTTGGAATAAAGGTTTAATACTTACCTTCTGAAGCTCGGGGTCCGGCAAATGAGTTAATCGATGATAAGAATTAAGAAATGCTGTAAGATTACGTGCCTGGCTATTGATCACCTCTAATCCTTCCTTTAATTGCTCTTGTGCATAAGAATCTGAATATTCTAAAAGATCTGCTGATAAAGAAGCAATAGGCGTTATTGAATTCCGTATCTCATGTGTCAATACCCGCAGGATACTTTCATAATATAATCGCTTCTCTTCTACTTCAACCCGGCTTTCACTTAACATGGAGGTGATTCTATTCATTTCCTTATTCATCTTTTCTAAAAAGGGATCATGGGTCTTCTCCTCAAAATGCAGGCTTGAATCATTATTTCGTAATGAATCAAAGAAAAGGGATATCCGCCGGTTGGTTCCATTCACTAAACGGATTATAAACATAGTTATAAAAAAGATAATCAATAAGCAAATAAAGGAAAAGAAGTAGGAAACATGGGTTATCACCAACCATGATCCTAATAGGGAGAAACCTACTATCAGGAGAATACCTAGAATGATCTTTATATATAAGGAACGACTATACATAGTTTATAAATCGTATTTCCGCATTTTATTATATAAGGTCTGTCTGCTTATATTCAATTGTTGTGCAGTCAAAGTCAGGTTTCCTTTTTTCTCTTTCAAAACTTCCTGTATAAACTTCTTTTCCATCTCTTCCAAAGTGAAAAGGCTCTCATTCGCATCACCACCTGCTTCATCCATATAGAAATCGGCCGCAGTTAAAGTATTTTCATTATTCAAAAGGAAAGCACGTTCAATGCTCCGTTCCAATTGTGGTATATTGCCTGTCCAGAGAATAGAAGTCAACTTCTCACGGGCATCTCTTGTAAGAATAGGGAAAGCTTTGCCATATAAACCTGCATATTTGCGCAATAGAAAATCTACCAATTGACTTGCAAGAGACTCTTGCGTATCATCGTCATCCACTTGTGTTCTTTTGACAGTTTCATCGTTACTTTTTAATATCCATAACTCATTTTTTTGTTCCCATGCAGCAACGATTGTAGCGATCAATTTTTCATTATCCCATGGCTTCACAATAAAATCCATAGCCCCTTTCTTCAGAGAAGTCACGGCCAATTCTATATCTCCAAAAGCAGTAATCAAAACGACAGCAGGAGGATTTTTTCGTTCACGGATATGACTTAGCCAGAATAAACCTTCACCTCCGGTTTGTTTACCTTTCCCAAAGTTCATATCCAATAAAACGACATCGACATCATCCGCCCGCAATAATGCAGGCAATAAAGTTGGGTTAGAGACACAAACAACCGTATTGAATTCGCGTGATAAAATCATACGAAGTGTTTTCAATACAGCCTCGTTATCATCTACAACAATAATCTTTCCTTTTCGCATATAGATTTTCCTTAGACCTCCTACAAACCTACAAAATTATTCGTTATGCCTTATTCTTCTCTTTCTATATAGTTATTGATATATGAAGGAAATAGTCTTTTGTCCGGACTTATCATTGCAACTTTGACGGTTAATAGTCAAATAAACTTAATTAAAAAAGGTGGTGAATCGTATCAGGGATTAATAGAAGTGGGTAATTGGATGGGAGATGGTAACTATATGGAATCATTTATGCAGGATCTCCGTGCAAGACCTGAAATTGGTACAGTGATAGGAATGGGCGGTTCCATGTTAAACAGTTGGTTAATGCAAATTATTATCCGTAATGAAGATGGTAGTGAGACATATTATCCGCTAACCACCTTTGAAGCCGATAAGGATATTTTTGAAACATTTGATTTTAAGGTTCTTCAGGGATTTCAACCGGATGAAGCTGTTAATCAATTTACACGACCGGCTTACGTGAATGAGGCTTTTGCCCGTCTATTGGTGGCAGATGGTGACAACCCGATCGGGAAAACCATTGAAAGGTTATCATAGTGATTTTGATTATCAAAACAAAGAAGATGGTTCGAAAGATAATCCGTATACCATAATAGCCGGAGTAGTACAGAATTTCTACACCAATACTCTGGAAAGAGAAGTATTACCGGCAGTTATAATACTTAATAGCAGGAGTGATTACATCAATTGTGCCTATATACGCCTTAACCCCAAACAACCTCAAATACTTGAGACAGTAAAAACACTATGGGAAAAACATAATCCGGATAAAGTATTTACTTACAACAATGTTTGGAATGATTTTAAAATGCGTAATCAAAAGGCTTTTACTATGTCAGGCCTTCTTCTTATGTATTCCCTGATTAGTATTATGCTTACTTGCTTCGGATTATTTGGTATTGCTCTTTATGCAACTGAACAACGTACAAAGGAAATTGGCATTCGGAAAGTGAATGGAGCTACAACACTTCAGGTGATGGGTTGGTTGAACCGACGATTCATAGTTTGGGTTTGTATAGCATTCATTTTTGCAGCACCCATTACGTGGCTTATGCTCAGACGTTGGTTGGAAAACTTCGTTTACAGGGTTGATATCAGTATTTTGGTCTGTTTACTATCAGGTTTGATTGTCTTAGGGATAACCTTATTGACTGTTAGTTGGCACAGTTATAAAGCGGCTTCATGTAATCCCATAAATGCTTTACGAAGTGAATAAAGCACTCTAAAAGCTTTAAAATAGAAAAACTCTCCGCCTAGGTTAAGACGGAGAGTTTTCTTATTTCTAATTCAAGCAATTTTCTAATCTTATTGAGGAGTTCCTCCGCCGCCACCTTCTCCGCCGCCTTGGCCACCGCCGCCTTTTTGATCATCATTAGAGATACCACGGCGAACTTTTTTGATTTGTTCTTTCAGTGAACCAAAACGATAGGATACATTAAAGCTGAACACGCGAGCATTACGGTGATTCACACTAGTCATATTAAATGTAGGAGCAGAAGTGTCCGATTCCATTTTCATTGTTTTCCAGAAAGGATTTTGAGCTGAAACTGAGAGTGTCAGCTTTTTCTTGAGAAAATCCTTATTAAGGGTAAGCCCAAGGAAATAAAACGAAGATCCTTCACCCTGCAATTGAATCCAAGGGGTGTAATAACCACCATTCAGATTTACGCGGAAATCATGAGGAAAAGTGAACTGGGTACCGGCAAAAATATTACCATTAAAACCGCTATTAGCCATATTCATCTTTTTACTCTTCATATCAATATAGTTTAAGCCTCCATTAATGTAAATACGGAAAAGAGGAACCGGATTCCAACTTGCATACATATATCCTCCTACGCGTTGTTGGCGTCCGATATTATCGTATGTCGACTGTAAAACCTTAGGGTTTTCCGGATCAATGAAACTATAGTTCTCAATGGAATTATTTACGAATGAATAATTCGCACTTACATTCATGTTGAATTTTTGCGTAAAGAAGCTATAATTACTGGTTATATTATGACTTTTCTCCGTATCAAGATGCGGATTTCCATAACGAATATATTCAGGGTCACTATCGTTTACATACGGATTCAAATACCATATACCCGGGCGGGAAATACGCATATTGTAACCCAGACGCAGTTGCTGCGCCATACTTAATTGATAGGATATAGTCGCATTTGGAACCAGGTCGAAATAGCTTTTATCGAAATTTATATCCGGAGCTTTAGCAAATGTCGCTTCCAGAGACGTACCTTCGGCACGGGCGCCGAATTTAAATCCGAATTTCTGAAGCCTTATAGCATATCCCAGATAACCTGAGTAAATATGTTGTATATGACGGAAATGGCTATCCAGACTGGATATGTCCTGCCAACCATTCTCTCCAAACATCAAACGATCAGTTTCACTACGATTCTTCCGGTTGATATATTTCGCTCCGACTTCAAAGGTATGCCCTTTGAATAATGGAGTCGTATAGTCAATTTGTCCTGTATGTTCTATGGTTGCCGCATCATTAATATTGCGTTGCGGATATGTTCTGTCACTTTCCGGTATATAGTTAATTACATTATATAAATCCGTATAGTCTTCACTATCATTAGGAGACCGGCTATACCGATAGGATAGAGTAATCAATTCATCTTTTTTCCGGGTGGAACGCTGGTAATCAACATTGAAACTGGTAGAACCAAAAGTGTTTTCAGAAGTTGAGTTACGATCATAACTATAACCCGGGATTTCATTCCTATTCACTCTATTAACCGCTAATTCGGAATAATTTTTCATCTTCCCATTAAAGATATTCCCTCCTACGCTAATAAGATTTAATGTATCAATCTCATAACTTGCTTCCAGGTAACCAAACTGATACGGACCTTTATATTTACTACGCCCATTCTGTGTTAATGTGTATTCATCATCTTTG
The DNA here is from genome assembly GCA_032073245.1 of Tannerellaceae bacterium. Classification (GTDB taxonomy): domain Bacteria; phylum Bacteroidota; class Bacteroidia; order Bacteroidales; family Tannerellaceae; genus QVMG01. The sequence goes on along the minus strand of DAMANX010000015.1, from coordinate 38,429 downwards.
ATAAAGTTTTCACGAATCATTTCCGAATCATTCCACGGGGTTCTTTGTTGAGAATGGTTGAAGTTAGCCGTAAGCCCCAACTTTCCAATCTTAGCTGATACATAAGCTCCTCCGTTATATCCACCAAAAGTATTCACACTGGCTCTTACATTTCCGGTTATCCCTTGAAGTGAACTGTTCTTATGGGTAATAATATTAATAATACCTCCAATACCTTCCGCATCATATTTTGCACCTGGGTCGGTTATAACCTCGATATCCTTAACAGAACTTGCGGGCATACTTTTGAGTACTTCCGAAGGATTATTACTTAAAAGGTTCGAAGGTTTACCATTCATATAGATTTTAAAGTTGGTCGATCCTTTCAACTGAATTTTATCCTCACCATCTACAGTGATCATAGGTACTTTCCGAAGCATTTCCAGCGTGTTATTCACTTTTGCTTCCGGGTCTTCTTCCAGACTATAGGTAATCTTGTCGATGTCGACTTTTACCAATGGCCGTTGCGCAGTAACAGTTACCTCATTCAAACGCTGTGCATCATCGGTAAGGTAAACTAATCCCAAATCAATTCTTTTATCACCCTCCTTTACGGTGAATGCTTTTTCTGACGGAGCCTTTCCGACAAACTGAGTAATAAGAACATAATCACCCGGTGCATTCAAAGATACTTCGAACTTGCCGTCATCATCACTGGCCAACATCTTTACAGATTGTTGGGGAGCATTAGCCATCACTATCTTCAATGTGGCATACGGTACGCTTTCATTCAAAAGCGAATCAATTACTTGTCCTTTAATTGTGAAGGACTGAGCACTACCTTGCTGGGCAAATATCGGGTAAGCGCCGATAAATAGTAGTAGTAAAGTCAGCAGTTTCTGTTTCATCAGGATTTTTAATAATAAATTAGACTTACGAATTCATCGTAGTGGGCAAAAGTAGCTCATTCATTTAACATATTGCTCATTTATAAAACACTTTGATTGATAAAGAAGCATAAAAAATGTATCAGTGTATTTGAAAACAACCCAAATAAGCTATTTTTGCATAAAAACCGTAAAAACCATTTCAATATGAAACAATTATCTATTGCCTTAATGGCATTTTTATTTGTAATGAATATGCAAGCACAAGAAACAAAAGTCATGAAATTAAATGCGCCTAACAAGACTAAAGGTGAAGCTGTCATGAAAGCTTTTAGCGAACGCCAATCTGCGCGTGAATACGCACAAAAAGATCTTTCTTTACAAGATCTCTCAGATTTGCTTTGGGCTACAAACGGAATTAATCGTCCGGATGGTAAAAGAACTGCTCCATCTGCAATGAATTTCCAGGATGTAGATGTATTTGTAATCACAAAAGAAGGTGCTTATTCGTATGATGCAAAAGCTCATGCATTAAACCTGATCACTGCCGGCGACCACCGGGCTGCAGTTGCGGGATCACAAGACTTTGTGAAAATGGCACCTGTGAGTATAGTTCTGGCATCCGAACTTACCCGCATGGGCGATCCTAAAACTGAACAAACAAAACTAATGGCTGCTGTTGATGTTGGTATTGTCTGCCAGAACATTAATATCGCATGTGCAGGATTAGGTTTAGCTACAGTTCCACGGGCATCCATGGATCATAGTGCACTCAAGAAAATTTTGAAACTTACCGATACACATTTATTATTAATGAATAATCCGGTAGGATATCCTAAATAATTAAATACAAATAAAATGAGAAGAATATCTTTTGTCTTTGCCACTCTTTTTATAGTGGCTGTTTTAAGCGCGCAATCATTACAACCGATTAAATTGGTTACTCCATCAAAAGATCGCGGTTCCTCTATTATGAAAGCGTTAGCCGACCGTCGTTCTACCCGTGATTTCTCCGACAGGAAATTAAGCGCACAAGATCTTTCCGATGTAATTTGGGCAGCAAACGGTATCAACCGTCCGGCAGACGGGAAGAAAACTGCTCCCTCAGCCATGAATAAACAAGATATAGATATATTTGTTATAATGGAAAAAGGCGCTTATCTGTATGAAGCAAAGACACATAGCCTGAAACCGGTAGTTGCAGGAGATTACCGTCCATTGATTGGAGATTCACAACCTTATATTAATAAGGTTCCGGTATGTTTGCTTATGGTTTCCGACCTTGCACGGTTTGATATGAAAATGGATATCGAGATAAAGAAACAATGGGCTGCATTTGATGCCGGTATCATATCGCAAAACATTTCTTTATTTTGTTCAGGATGTGGTTTTGTAACTGTTCCGCGGGCATTCATGAAAAAAGATGAATTAAAGAAGGTCTTGAATTTATCCAATACACAAGAGCCTATGCTTAACAATCCGGTAGGTTATCCTTTGAAATAAAAAAGATATTTTATGGGGATGTGTCAAAAAAAGAATGTAAGACTTTTGACACACCCTCATAATTACAATTAGCAGTAAAATGATAGCATTTAACCTAACTTTTCAGTAATAAACAATGAAAGTATTTCTACAATCCATAGTAGGCCAACTAATCCTCACTCCTTTTATCTTCTGGCGGGGTTATCAGGCAATTCCTGCAAAAAAAAGCTGGAGAATACCTTACCTGCTGTTCTTTGCTATTGAATTACTCATTTTCCTGACAGGTTTTTTCTTTCATAGCTTATTACCGGATAATGTATTCATAGCTATTATGTATATATGTAATACATGGTATATTGCCTCTATATATATTACATTGGCTATTGGGATACTTGAACTCTTACGCTTAACCAATCGGATATTCCCCTGGTTTCCCGGATTTATAAAAAGACATTGGAAACGGACAAAAGCAACATGTTTCGTTCTTATTGTAGCAGGTGTTACTCTATTGATGATCAATGCCAACCACAAAGTAATGAATCCGATTGTTACACATGTACATATTACCATACCCAAACACGTGGAAGGACGGGATAGCCTCAAAATAGTCATGATGAGTGACCTGCATATCGGGGAAGTAATCGGTAAAAAGATGGTTCAGAAATATGTTGCTATGAGTAATGCACAACACCCCGATATGGTTGTGATTGTAGGGGATGTTATGGATTACGAATCCCGCTTTGCGGAAAATGCACATATTGAAGAAGACCTCCAACAATTACAGGCTCCACTTGGTACATATATTGTCTACGGGAATCATGAATACCGGGCTAATTTTAATGCTAAGAGGCGTTGGTTGGAAAAGACAGGAGGTGTTCTATTAGTTGATTCGGTTGTCATGCCTGATTCCACTTTCTACTTAGTGGGGCGAGATGATTATATCAATAAAGGAAGGAATACCCTTAACTCGATTATGCAAGGTATAGATAAATCAAAGCCTATTATATTATTAGACCATCAACCCTGGTCATTAGCTGAATCAGCTATGAATGGTGTGGATTTAGGTTTACACGGGCATACGCATTATGGCCAATTATGGCCTTATCCTCTGTTAATGAATTTTGTTTATGAAAATCCGTATGGATATTCCCGCAAAGGGCCTTCTCAGTTTTATGTATCTTCCGGCATAGGAATTGCCGGACCTCCATACAGGATTGGAACAGTTTCGGAGTTGGTGGTATTGCATATTACTTTTAACGATTAGTGATTAACGATTAATGGTGGTCGCAAGCGACCATAGAAATAGAAACCTAAGCCCTCATCAAGTCCGTCAGGACTTACGTTAATCGTTAATCACTAATCGTTAATCGTTATCAATTTATTTCAACAATGAATCCGGATTCAAATGATCCTTTTCAATATCCTTGAAATAATTATAAGTACCTACTTTTATATCGGCACAAGCCGCTTCATCTGCTACAATAATTCCTTTCGGATGCAATTGTAATGCTGTGATTGTCCACATCTGATTGATCGAACCTTCCACAGCCTGTTGCAATGCACGAGCCTTATTATGTCCGTTTACCATAATTAAAACCTCTTTGGCATCCAGCACAGTGCCTACTCCTACCGTTACAGATGTCTTTGGAACTTTATTCACATCGTTATCAAAGAAACGTGAGTTTGCAATGATAGTATCTGTTGTCAATGTTTTAATACGAGTACGTGAACTTAAAGAAGAACCCGGTTCATTGAAAGCAATGTGGCCATCAGGACCAATTCCCCCCAGGAAGAGATCAACGCCACCTACAGCTTTCATCTTCGCTTCGTAAGCAGCACATTCTGCTTCGAGGTTAGCAGCATTACCATTCAATATATTTACATTCTCCTTTTGGATATCAATATGATTGAAGAAGTTGTTCCACATAAATGAATGATAACTCTCAGGATGTCCATCAGGCAGGCCTACATATTCATCCATATTGAAAGTGATCACATACTTAAAGGAAACCACTCCTTTTTTGTTCAGTTCAATCAGGTTCTTGTACATTCCCATAGGAGAAGACCCGGTTGGCAAACCCAATACAAAAGGTTTTTCTGCCGTAGGATTGGCTTTCTTGATTTTAGAAGCCACATAATTCGCTGCCCATTTGGACAATTGATCGTAATTAGGTTCAATAATTAATCTCATAGTACATTTATTTAGTAGTAAGAAGTAGGTAGTAAGAAGTTAGTAGTTTTAATAACATACTCAACACTCATCACTTACCACTCATCGTTATTTTCTCTGCCATCGCCTTTCCTAATGCCAGACATGCTTCATAATTATCAGGTGTCAACCCCTGTTTTTGTTCTACAGGTTCACCCACTACGTCCCATTTCATCTGTTCTGCAAAAGACGCTAAACGTTTCACCGCTGCACCGGCCCAGGTAAAGGAACCAAAGTAACCGAAATAGCGGTTCTTCACTTCGCGTACCTGGATTTTGCTTAATATAGATTCAATATCCGGAAATAATTGATTAGAGTATGTCGGGCTACCGATAATCACTCCTTTGTATTTGAAAACATCTTTAATAATATACGACGCATGGGTCTTACTCACATCATGCATAACTATATTTTTCACCCCGTTTTCCGATAAAGATGAAGCCACAGCTTCTGCCATCTGTTCCGTATTTCCATACATACTTCCATAGATAACAACTACTCCGTCTTCTCCTTCGTATTTGCTTAGTTGGTCATAGATGGCAAGAGCCTTATCCTTATGTTCCCGCCATACAGGGCCATGAAGCGAACAAATTGTCTGAATATCCAGTGAAGAAAGCTTTTGTATAGCACGTTGCACCGGATTTCCATATTTACCGACAATATTGGAATAATAACGAACCATCTCTTCCCAATAATGATCTGTATTTATATCCGCATCCATGACACCGCCATTCAAAGTACCGAAAGTACCAAAAGCATCAGCAGAGAAAAGAATCTTCTCTGTCATATCATAAGTCATCATTACTTCCGGCCAATGCACCATAGGAGCCATGTAAAAAGCCAGTTCATGATGGCCAATGTTTAGAGTATCCCCTTCTTTAACCTCGTGCAAACCTTCCTTAATGCCATGGAATCCTTCCAGCATTCCGAAAGTTTTACTATTACCAACTATCTGTACGTCCGGGTATTGTTGACGCAGCAAACGGATGCTTCCCGCATGATCGGGTTCCATGTGGTTCACAACCAAATAGTCCAATGAACGTCCATTCAATGCATCAGCTATCTTTTTAAGGAATATATCAGCATAACATACATCTACCGAATCCATCAGGACTGTCTTTTCATCAACAATCAAATAGGAGTTATAAGACACTCCATAAGGCAAGGGCCATAAATTCTCAAACTTATGTTTCTGCCGGTCATTGACTCCTACATAATATACCTTATCAGCTATTTTCTTTAATTTATACATGTAAAACTTCGTTTTAAATTGACAATTGACAGTGGACAATTGACAATTAATTGATCTATTATTTCCGCAACAAGTTCCTATTTCTCTTTCATTGTCAATTGTCCACTGTCAATTGTCAATTTAGTAAGTGCACGCCAAACAAAATAGATTCCGGCTACCACAAAAGGTATGCTCAGCCATTGTCCCATGTTTAACGTCATACTATCTTCAAAAGCCTCCTGACTGTTTTTTAAAAATTCAATAAAGAAACGAGTTCCAAAGATACATACGAGGAAGATACCAAATATTAAACCTTCTCTTTTCCATGCCTGCTTTCTGAAATATAGCCACAAACACAGGAAGAAAGTTAAAAGGTAACAGATCGCTTCATATAATTGAGTCGGATGACTAGGCACTGTAAATATTGGCTCAGCCCCCATCTTCCAGGCATGCAGGTTTTCTATAAAACGAAATCCCCAAGGCAGATCCGTCGGATGGCCATATATCTCGTGGTTCATCAGGTTTCCGATACGAATCAGAGCGGCAACCGAACCTGTCGGCACAACCAATTTATCGAAAGTCCATAGCATACTTTTATGAGTAACCCGCCGGGAATAGAAGTAGATGGCGATAATTATTCCAAGCGTACCTCCGTGACTGGCAAGCCCACCTTCCCAAACCTTAAGTATTTCGATCGGATTAGCCAGGTAATAACCGGGATTATAAAAAAGAACATGTCCTAACCGGGCACCAATGATCATTCCAAAGAAAGTATAATAGAACAGATACTCAAACCAACGTTCCGGCAGTTTCTCCTGCTTCCACATTTTCCCCACTAACCATAAACCAAAGCCAAAGCCAAGAATAAACATCAGAGTATACCAACGTATTTCACGAGGCCCAATGGAAAATATTTCAGGATCAGCTGTCCAGGTTATGAAATCAAACATAGGTTTATTTCTTTTTAAGTGCTCGCCAAACAAAGTAAATACCCATCAAAACAAATGGGATGCTCAACCATTGCCCCATATTCAGGGTCATATTCGCTTCAAAAGCTTCCTGGTCATTCTTTAGGAACTCTATAAAGAAACGCGAAGCAAAAATACATATCATAAAGATACCAAAGATAAGGCCTTCTTTCTTCCAGGCTTCCTTTTTAAAATATAGCCACATACAAAGAGCAAAAGTCAAGAGGTAACAAGTCGCTTCATACAATTGGGTAGGATGACTAGGGACACTAAAGATAGGTTCCGCACCCATCTTCCAGGCCTGAAGATTCTCAATAAACCTGAAACCCCAAGGAAGATCTGTCGGATGCCCATAGACCTCATGATTCATCAGGTTACCCAAACGTATCATGGCAGCAACCAATCCCGTAGGCACAACCAACTTATCAAAAGCCCAAAGCATACTATGATGAGAAACACGCCGGGAATAGAAATATATGGCAATAATTATCCCTAAGACACCTCCATGGCTGGCCAGTCCACCTTCCCATACCTTTAAAATCTCCAGGGGATTTGCTAAATAATAACCGGGAGCATAAAACAGGCAATGTCCTAACCGTGCACCTATCACAGTTCCCAGCATTGTATAGATCAAGAGAGAATCGATCCAAGGCTGTGGAAGTTTTTCATTCTTCCACATCCGGGCTACAATCATATACCCGATGAAGAAACCTAAAGCAAAAGCAACCCCATACCAGCGAATACCCCGGGATCCAATAGTAAATATTTCGGGATCGGCTGTCCAGGTAATAAAACTCAGTAAATTGACAATTGACAATTGACAATTGACAATGAAAGATTCTACCATATATCTAAAACTCTAATAAAAAAACAGCATAATATGTACCTCTTTAAACTCTTTAATTGTCAATTATCAATTGTCAATTGTCAATTATCAAGAAGCCGGTTTAAACCAGCTTTTTGATTAAGTCTTCCTTCTCACCATAGATCATATCGATCACAGGCAATTCTATCATTGTGTATGCACCCGGTTGTTGCTTAAAGCTGGCACGTGCAACGGCGATCAAAACCTGAGCCGTCAAAGCCGGGTTATTGATCTTCATATCAAATTCAATTAATTGATTTTGTGTTTTTCCCGATACACCTTTACGTACCAGGTTCACACCGTGTCCCATATCCAACAGGTTATCCACATTGTCAACCTGCATAACATGCGTTTCATCATGCACAAAATAATCGTCGGCCTTAATAGCAGCCGCAACATCTTTGAAGTTGAAACCATCTTCTACTTCAATATACACCATACGGCGATGAATACTTGTTCCCAATGGAATCGTCATACTCAATGCAGCTTTTACACCTTTAATTGCTTTCACAGCTACTGTATGTCCCATGCTCATTCCCGGGCCAAAGTTAGTATAAGTAACCCCTTTCGGCACCATTGCTTCCAGTAGACCACGAACTACAGAGTCACTTCCTGGATCCCATCCTGCAGAAATAACAGCTACCGAATTATGTGCTTTCGCAACAGCATCCAGCGAACGGCGAAGATCAACAATACCACCGTGAATATCATAACTATCCACTGTATTTATTCCCAATGCCAGAATTTCCTTAGCAAAAGATTCCACGCTACGGGTTGGAGTAGCCAATATAGCAACATCCACCTTCTCTAATTTAGTAATATTGTCGGTCACTGTATATTTTTTCAGTTCTTCCGGTATATCGTTCGGATTACGACGAATTACACCAGCCACCTCAAAATCAGGAGCAGCTTCAATAGCCTCTAATACATACTTTCCAATATTGCCATATCCAACAATGGCAGCTCTAATCTTTTTCATTTTATATTTTTACTTTTTGTATCAGCCGCAAAGTTAATCAATCTAAGGGATTAACCATAAGAGGATACCAGGGATTTTAACCCTTACGCACGATTTACCTTATTTCAGGTAGCTTATTTTCAATTCTTTTCCTCCTTAATATCCAGCCTGTATTCCGCGTCATCTGTGTGCGGTCATACAAAGAATATAATTTTATGAATCGAAGATCGGCCGTAGTCAATAATATAAGCTAGATGATTTCATAGGAACACTTAGTCTTTTATACAGCAAGATCTAATCTTTTTATGTAGTATAATTAATCTGCTCACAGCCGTGGAATATATATTGCACAGCTGTGAGATTATTATTCCCCAACTGTGCAATATATATTCCACGGCTGTGAGCAGATTATTTCTATTACAAGAAAGAACTAATTATTCCCATTGAAACACCTATATATTCAGCATCTTAGAAGTAAAACTTAAAGCAAGGATAAAAGATAGACCAGTATATTGAATTTCTTGCCTTAATATTTTCTGAAGTGAAAAAGAATTATTTTCTTTACGATGTTAAACTTTATAAACTAAAACTATTTGCTATGAAAAAAAGTAAATGCTGGGCATTTATCGCCCTCCTTGTCTTTATCAGCTGTAATCAATCAGAGTCAGAAATCGAAGTTACTACAGATGAAATCACGCATCCGGTACAATTTTCCCTCTTATTAAGTGAAGAAATACTTCCGTTTCCGGGAACACGAAGCATGCCGCCTTTAGATGTTCCTGAGCCGAAAGTCGAAACAAGGGGCGATAATGACCCTAAGAAATTGTGCGACCTGTGCACCACTATTGAATATATTGTCTTTAAAAAGAATCAAAGTTCTCCTATCCGTCAGAAATCATTTACACAGGAAGAGAACAATCTTGATTTTGGTGTTATATCCGATAATTTACCTGAAGGAGAATACGAAGTCATTCTGATAGCACATAATGCACCTCCGGGAGAATTAGAGAATGATATAATATCATTTAATAAAGTAAGCGACACTTTTCACTTGGCTTTTCCTCTAAATGTAACTTCCGGACAGCAACATAAAGAAAACATTACCCTTTTCCGTATCGTAAGTAAGATTGAGTTCGTTGCAAAAGACAACGTACCTGATAATGCTAAAACCTTTGCAATGAAAGCGGAGCGTTACCCCGATCAACTAAATATCCGAACCGGTCATGGAATTGTTTCCCAAGAAGAAGCCATCACTTTTACATACACCTTCAAATCGGAAGACATAGGAAAAGCAGGTTTTACGCATGATTTCTTTACCTTCGTTCCTGACCTATCAGCAACAATGGATGTAACCTTGACCTCAACAGATGACAATGATGCCATCACCCGGGAACGCAAAATAGAAGATATCACTCCGCTTAGAAATCGCGTGATTCGTTACACCGGATACTTATATACATATTCACCTTCAGATGATGAATTCACTATTATTATTGATGAAGACGGGGAATGGGGAGAACCTGTTGATAATGAGTTAGAAGATTAGAGTATCAACCAGATAGAAATATAGAAGAATAAAAATTACGCTAAAGCAATAAAAATGCTACTATATTTATTTGGAAAACAGTAACATAAATGCTACTTTTGTGTTGTCTATAAGTTCTTTGAGATATGAAAACATCTGAATTGAAAAGGATGCTAAAAGCCAAAGGATGTTACTTTCATAGTCATGGAGGTAATCATGATCACTGATATTCCCCAATAACGGGAAAAAAGTTTCAGATTCCAAGACATGACAGTCAGGAAATACCGAATGGCACTCTAAAAAACATCCGGAAAAGAGCGGGAGTTTAATCTCTCATTCCTACTTTGATTCATTTTTGTGTTGATAAGAACTTTAGTTATAAATAAATGTATTACTTATGAAAGTTTTAGCAATAGTAGAAAAAGGAAAGGATAGTCTTTATTCCATCTATACTGAAGCAGAAATAGAGGGTCATGGATTTGGTGGTTTTGGAGAAAGTGTAGAAGAAGCAAAGAAAGATTTTCTGCAAAGTATTGATGAAGCCAAAGAGATGATTCAACAGGAAAAAGGATTTATTCCGGAAATATTTGCCGATATCAAGGTTGAATTTAAGTATGACATTGAATCATTCTTTAATTACTTTGACTGGATCAATGTTAGTAAATTCGCCTCCTATGCAGGAATAAACGAATCTAAGATGAGACAATATAAAAGCGGTGTTGCTTTCGCAAACGAAAAGACAACTAATAAAATTTTACAGACAATAAAGAAATTGGGAGCAGAATTAAGTACTGCATCTTTGTAAATATGATTTTTTAGACAATAAAATTCCCCTGAATCTCTCTTGAGATTCAGGGGAATCAGTAGTCTCGCCGGGAATCGAACCCGGATCTATGGTTTAGGAAACCACTATTCTATCCATTGAACTACAAGACCATCATTTAGAGAGTGGACAAAAGTATATTCTTTTCGGGAATTGAGCAAGTAAACGGTTGCAAACTATTCAATCGAAGAGGCTTTGCATAACGGCTATTGACTTTATTTCGGGGAACTCGGGGAGGTGAAGCCTATAATATTCAATGATACGATTGACTATATTCACCCGGTCATGACGGGAAAAAGAATAGAGCGACATATTTTCATAACTGATGCGGAGGAGGCGGGCAAAAACGGCGCTGTCGTCTTTATTTAAATAATAACGGTGCAAAGGTACGGAATGAACAAATATGCCATTCTGTAGATCGAAATAGGAACCTTCCTGATAGGTTTCAATATGAGGAAAGACTCCTAAATAGCGAAGTAGGCCCATCATAAACACTAAATGGAAATTGGCGATTCCCTGATCTGTATGTTCTAAAAGATGAATTGAGTTATAGAGGTAATCAAATAAGCGGGAATCGGGTTCTGTCTCTTTTATAACGCGATAAAGAACTTCTGACAGAAACAGCGCTAAAATATTTTTCACAGGATTACAACAAAGATCATTCAAAGGAAAACAGATTTTACTCTCTTTGATACGATGAATATCGCGTTTTGCCTGATGCTCGACCTCCATTTCTAATACAGAAAGGGGCATAAACAATGTTTTTGAAACATTACTTTTCTTTCCACGGCTATGTGCTACCATATAAGAGGCGCGCCCAAAAGCCTCCGTATACATATATATAATAGAGTACCTATCATTATAGGGGATAGAATGAAGAACGATTCCACGTGTTTTACTGAGCATAATACTTATCTTTGTAGAAGATAGGATGCGCCTTAACATAGCTCAAGCAAGCTTGGCTCTGTGTTCGACTTTCACTATCTTTGCCCAACAAAGATACAAAACAACCAACTATTTGTATACAGAGGTACTCATAAACTAAAAAGACAGTGATTATGTTAGATCTTACGACTCCTTCTCTGCTATTCTCTGCAATTTCTTTGATACTACTTGCCTATACGAACCGGTTTATCTCTTACGCTGGTATCGTACGGGCCCTGAAAGAAAAGCACCAACAGACAAATGATCCTAAAGATATTGCTCAGATCGTAAATCTCCGGAAAAGATTATACCTGATTCGCTCCATGCAGATATTAGGGATAGCCAGCTTGCTACTTTGTGTCATTTCGATGTTTTTTATATACGTATCTTTACAACTTATAGCGGCATGGATATTTGGTTTTGCACTTATTCTTTTAGCGGCATCCCTATGCGTATGTATCTGGGAAATAAACATTTCCGTCAAGGCCTTAGAGATACACCTGGAGGATATTGGTTCTAAAGAGAAGTTAAAACAATGATTTTTATTTATTTTTCTTATGAAATCCTTTGGTAGTTTCCTTGGATGATCTATCTTTGCAGTCGCAATTCGAAAGAGCATTGCTCCTAGAGTGCTAAAAGTGAGAACTTTGACAGCTTGGCCCATTCGTCTATCGGTTAGGACGCAAGATTTTCATTCTTGAAAGAGGGGTTCGACTCCCCTATGGGCTACTCAATTAATTGACAATGGAAAATTGACAATTGATAATTAGAAGAAAAGAAAGAAGATATATAATAAGACAATAAAAAAATGGCAAATCACAAGTCATCTATTAAAAGAATTAGACAAACAAACGCTCGTCGTTTGCACAACAGATATTATGCTAAAACAGCTCGTAACGCTATGCGTAAGCTGCGCGCTTTAGAAGACAAAACTGAAGCTCAGGCATTGTATCCTCAAGTATGCTCAATGTTGGATAAACTTGCAAAAAAGAACATCATCCACAAAAACAAAGCAGGCAACTTGAAATCAAAATTGTCTAAGCACATCAGCAAACTTGCTTAAGGATAAGGAGTAATTTCTTCCACAAGAATAGAGGCCGGACTATCAAGCCCGGCTTTTTTACCACTTTATGGCCCATTCGTCTATCGGTTAGGACGCAAGATTTTCATTCTTGAAAGAGGGGTTCGACTCCCCTATGGGCTACATAGGTAATTTAATTGATAAAAGAGAAGGGGTAAGACATAGTCTTATCCCTTCTCTTTTTGTTGTATTCGGTATCTGTATGCTTCATACAACGACGCCTTTAAATAGTTTGAAATTTCCTCTAAAGAAAAATACAATGTTCTTTATTGGTGAGCCTATAATCCGAAGTTTTTTATGGTTGTTTGAAGATATTGATGGCGCAACCGGAACGGTTGTAATCTTGGTAGCCCGTTGCTTTAGCTTCGGGGTTATGTGGATTGTTGTTTTGGGGGCGTGCCGAAGGTATGCAATCTTTTATATGGCATACCTTCGGCACGCCGTGTTGGGGTATTACTGTCTTAACCCGAAGCTAAAGCAACGGGCTACCAAGATTATGTCCCTTTGGGACATTGAATATCTTCACATTTTCCTCAATTTAAACACGCCCTTTTCTTTCATATTTACTTCTCATTTCTCCCTTCAGCCAACCTTTGAGAAACAGAGGATTTACAGCTCGTATTTTAGTGCTTTTTAGGCTCATATTCTTCTTTATGTCAATTATTTTGAGTATATTTGTTGGCTTTTTGGACAAGAAATAATTTAAGATTAAAATAAGGATAAACACATGAGTGAAGAAATGAAGAATACGTCTAATAACGGGTATTCCGCAGACAGTATTCAGGTACTTGAAGGGTTAGAAGCAGTTCGTAAAAGACCCGCCATGTATATTGGCGACATCAGTGAAAAAGGACTCCACCATTTAGTATACGAAGTAGTCGATAACTCTATCGACGAGGCGTTGGCTGGATATTGTACCGACGTGGATGTTGTCATCAATGAAGATAATTCCATTAGTGTAACCGACAATGGCCGGGGTATCCCTGTTGATTATCATGAAAAAGAGGGAAAATCAGCACTGGAAGTTGTTTTAACTGTTTTACATGCTGGTGGTAAATTCGATAAAGATTCATATAAAGTTTCCGGAGGTTTGCACGGTGTAGGTGTATCCTGTGTAAATGCATTATCAACTTATCTTAAAGCGGAAGTTCGCCGTGATGGAAAAGTATACATGCAAGAGTTTAGTTGTGGAAAGCCGACAAAGGAATTGACTGTAACGGGTGAATCAGATTCAACCGGTACACGGATTACTTTCAGGCCTGACGGATCGATCTTTACAACACTTGAATATAAATACGAGATATTAGCAAACCGTTTGCGTGAATTAGCGTTTTTGAATGCAGGAATTACTCTTCGTTTAACAGACAAACGCTACACCAACGAAGATGGTAGTTATAAAGGAGAGATATTCCGTTCGGAAGAAGGGTTGAAAGAATTCGTTCGTTATATAGACCGTTCTAAAGAAGGTTTGATACCGGAAGTAATCCATATTACCACTGAAAAGCAAGGTATACCGGTTGAGGTTGCCATGACTTATAATACTTCCTATAATGAGAATGTATTTTCTTACGTAAATGATATTAATACGATTGAGGGAGGTACTCACCTTGCCGGATTCCGTCGTGGATTGACACGTACATTGAAGAAATACGCAGAAGACTCTAAGCTTTTGGAAAAAGCAAAAGTTGAAATCCAGGGAGATGACTTCCGGGAAGGTTTAACTGCTGTTATTTCCATAAAAGTACAGGAACCACAATTTGAAGGACAAACAAAAACCAAACTAGGTAACAGTGAAGTTACCGGAGCAGTTGATCAGGCAATCGGTGAAGCGCTGGGATACTTTCTGGAAGAACATCCTAAAGAAGCGAAGATTATTGTAGACAAAGTAATCCTGGCTGCTCAGGCGCGTCATGCCGCTCGTAAAGCACGTGAATTAGTACAACGCAAATCTCCGTTATCAGGAGGTGGTTTACCCGGTAAACTGGCAGACTGCTCTTCTAAAGACGCTGCTGAATGCGAGCTATTCCTTGTCGAAGGGGACTCTGCAGGTGGTACGGCTAAACAAGGACGTGACCGTATGTTCCAGGCTATTCTTCCGCTTCGTGGTAAAATCCTGAACGTAGAGAAAGCAATGGATCATAAGATCTTTGAGAGTGAAGAGATCCAGAATATTTATCGTGCAATGGGCGTTACCATAGGTACTGAAGATGATCCGAAAGGGTTGAATCTGGATAAACTTCGCTATCATAAAGTGATTATCATGACCGATGCTGACGTGGACGGAAGCCACATTGCTACACTTATTCTCACTTTCTTCTTCCGCAAAATGCGTGCATTAATTGATAATGGTTATGTTTATCTGGCTACTCCTCCTCTTTATCTGATGAAAAAAGGTAAAACAGAAGAGTATTGCTGGACTGAACAACAACGACAGGCTTTTATCGACAAATATGCTGCCGGTAATGAAAACCAGGTACATACGCAACGCTACAAAGGTTTGGGAGAAATGAACGACCATCAGCTTTGGGATACAACGATGAATCCGGATAATCGCACATTGAAACAAATCACAATCGATAATGCGATCGATGCCGACAATATCTTCTCTATGTTAATGGGTGAAGAAGTTGCTCCACGCCGTGAGTTTATTGAAGATAATGCAACATACGCGAATATTGACGCATAATTAAATTCATGAATATCGAAGTCCGTCGTCCGTGTTTAGAGAATCTGTTCGGGGAAGTTGACGGGTATATACCCGCAAAGGAAAACCTTCAACCTCCCCGCATAGGGATATCAGCTAACCGGAAAGACGGACTTTCTTGTATAGCCGAAACATATATCCGTTCGGTAGTGGAAGCAGGTGGAGCGCCTATTGTGATACCTGTGATCACTGATATCAAAGCATTATCAGTGATTGTTTCCGGATTAGACGGACTGATCATGAGTGGTGGCGGAGATATCAATCCGCTTTATTTAAAAGAACAACCAATCCCTCAACTACAGGATGTTGATACTTATCGGGATGAATATGATTTGATTCTTTTACGCCTTGCAAGCAATTTCCAAATACCGATTATGGGTATTTGCCGGGGGCACCAGATATTGAATGTTGCTTTTGGAGGAAGTGTATATCAGGATATCTATTCACAGTCAGGAAAAGAGCTTCTCAAACATAGCCAGACAATAACACGTGAACTGCCTTCTCATACGGTTCAACCGGAACAGATAAATTCCCGTTTACGCAAAATATTATCGGAAGATACGGTATTCGTCAATTCGTTTCATCATCAGGCTATCGTTGAACCGGCTTCCGGATTTATTGCTACAGCAACTGCTCCGGATGGAATTAATGAGGCTATGGAACATCCTGAAAAACGGATTTTCAGTGTTCAATGGCACCCTGAAGCGATGGCTGCAAATGGTGATAAGCAAATGCAGTTATTATTTGAATACCAGATTGAAACCGCACGCATATTCCAACAGGCAAAGAATATTCATCGACATATTCTAACAATTGATTCTCACACCGACACCCCAATGATCTTTCCCGGGTCCTTTAACCTGGGAGAAAAAGAAGGGGGCAAAGTTAATCTTCCTTTTATGGAAGAGGGGTTAATAGATGCAGCTTTTATGGTTGCCTATATTCCTCAAGGAGAAAGGGATAATGCATCCCTACAAACTGCAACAAATTTCGCTATCGAACGCTTGACGGAAGTAAAGAGACAGGAACAAATTAATCCGAAACGAATGGCAATTGCCACTTCTCCTTCTGATCTTATCCGACTTAAACATGAAGGCAAGAAAGCCATATTTCTAGGTATTGAGAATGGATATGCCATTGGCAAAGATCTTAGCAATCTACATACATTCAAAGAAATGGGGGTTTCTTATATTACCCTTTGTCATAACGGCGATAATGATATATGCGACTCCGCAAGAGGAAAGGGAGAATGGGGAGGACTGAGCTCATTTGGAAAGGATGTAGTGCGGCAGATGAATCATTTAGGCATAATGGTCGACGTTTCTCATGCAGCAGAGAGTACATTCTTTAATGTATTGGAAGTAAGCCAGTCACCCATCATAGCATCTCATTCTTGTGTTCGTTCGCTTTGTAACCATCCACGCAATCTGACGGATGAACAGATCAAAGCACTTGCCGATCATAATGGCGTCATGCAGATCTGTCTTTATAAAGGATTTATTAATCCGGAAGAAGAAAAAGCTTCTTTAAGCGATGCAATCCGCCATATAAATCATGTAGTAAAACTTGTTGGAATTGATTACGTTGGGATTGGCTCTGACTTTGACGGTGATGGGGAATTAATCGGATGCAGCGCAACTAATGAACTGATTAACATTACTGTTCGACTTCTTGAAGAAGGATATAGTGAAGAAGATATTCGTAAAATATGGGGTGGCAATCTGATGCGGGTAATGACTACTGTATGTACTTAGGAGTTAAAGGAGTCAAAGGAGTTAAGGAGTCGCATTGCGCTATAATCTACTTAACTACTAAGGAGCGAAGCGACCGATAACTACTTGACTTTTTGACTATTAAGCATGAGGGATATATAGTAGACCGAGTGCTTCAAAATAGGACAGATAAAAAATTAGGACAATATGGATATGATTAAAACAATTTTGGTTTTAGTGGGGGTTACATTATTCTCTTGCGGACAGAAAGGAACAGTGGAAAAGACTTCCGCTCAGCCAGAAGTCACGGCTGCTTCACCTACTGTACCAACCTTTAATGGAGATAGCGCTTATAACTACGTAGACAATCAGGTTGCATTTGGGCCTCGTGTTCCGAACACTGCAGCACATAAGGCGTGTGGCGACTATCTGATCTCCGAACTAAAACGCTTTGGTGCTACTTTATTTGTTCAAGATGCCATTCTCACTGCCTACAATGGTACAAAATTGGAAGCACGAAATATCATTGGTTCTTTTAATCCTGATAATAAAAAACGTGTTCTTTTATTTGCCCATTGGGATAGTCGTCCGTATGCTGATGAAGACCTTGATCCGGCAAATCATCATACACCAATAGATGGAGCGGATGATGGAGCCAGTGGAGTAGGTGTTTTATTAGAGATTGCTCGCCTGGTAGGCCAGAATGATCCTGGAATAGGGATTGATATTATCTTTTTCGATGCTGAAGATTATGGAGAACCGGCTTTTGCAAAAACATATCAGCAAGATACCTGGTGTCTGGGCTCACAGTTCTGGGCAAAGAATCCACACGTAAAAAATTATCGGGCCGACTATGGTATTCTGCTTGATATGGTAGGTTCCAAAAATGCTACTTTCTACAAAGAGGGTTATTCCGTTCAATATGCCGCACCTATTGTAGAAAAAGTATGGGAGGCTGCACGTAATCTGGGCTACAGTAAATACTTCATTAATGCACAGGGAAGTACAATAACCGACGATCATATATATGTACATCGTGGCCGTAATATTCCTTGTATAGATATTATTAATCTTGATTCCGAATCGAAGACAGGCTTTGGCAAACATTGGCACACGCTGAACGACAATATGGATAATATTGATCGGGAAACCCTGAAAGCTACAGGACAAACAGTTCTTGAAGTAATTTATAAAAAGTAAATCTGACTCTTATGACTATAAACGAAATACAGGATCAAATCATAGAAGAGTTTTCTATCTTCGACGATTGGATGGATAAATATGCTCTTCTGATAGATTTAGGTAATTCGCTTGCTCCTTTAGATGAGAAATACAAAACGGAAAGCAATTTGATCGAAGGATGCCAAAGTCGTGTATGGCTTCATGCCGAGTATCAAGATGGTAAGATCAATTTCCAGGGAGAGAGTGATGCTGTCATAGTAAAAGGAATTGTTTCATTATTGATCCAGGTTTTGTCAGGACATACTCCACAGGAGATATTAGATGCTGATCTTTATTTTATAGATAGAATAGGACTCAAAGAACATCTCTCTCCTACCCGTTCGAATGGATTGGTGTCAATGGTTAAACAAATGCGCCTTTATGCCCTTGCTTTTCGTTCAAAAGAACAGCAATAATTAAAAATCTAAAGTAAGCTGTTCGGGAAGTAAGGTGAATGTTTTCCGATGATAGACGGTTATGCCACTCCGGCGAATAGCTTCGCGATGTGCTAATGTGGGATATCCTTTATTTTCTTTCCAGGAATAATCAGGATATAACCGGTCTAATTCTGCCATATAATCATCTCGGTATGTTTTTGCTAAAACGGAGGCGGCTGCAATAGAAAGATATTTTCCATCCCCTTTTACAACCGTAGTATGTTTGATCTCAGGGTAAGGATTAAAACGATTCCCATCAATAAGAAGATGATCCGGCTTAACCTTTAATTGATCTATCGCACGATGCATTGCAAGGAAGGAAGCATTCAGTATATTAATCCGATCGATCTCTTCAGGCGTAACTATACCTACAGCCCAGGCTAAAGCCTCTTCTTCAATAATAAGCCGTAGTGCATACCTTTTCTTTTCACTCAATTGTTTACTATCATTGAGTTCTTCATTGAAAAAATCGGAAGAAAGTATAACTGCTGCAGCAAAAACTGCCCCTGCTAAACACCCTCTACCCGCCTCATCACAACCGGCTTCAATCCGGCCTTTCTCCATACAGGATAACAACATTCCTTATGATTATTGCTTTACGTTTCGCTAAGCGAACTCTGTTTGTTAATTATACATTATAAGAAGATTTGTATCGCCGGGTAATCATAGGGCGGATTACAAACCAGGAAATAAATGTTGCAAGAATAACCCCACAACTGTTAGCCAGGAAATCAAGCCATTCTCCTCCTCGGTAGGATGTCAGATACTCTTGACCTAGCTCAATGATACCACTAAAAAGGATAGGACAAAGGCTTGCTCCGATCATGCCACGTTTTAAAGATATCTTTTCTTTCCTATGATTCCAAAGATATTCCAGCCACAAAACTCCCGACACTCCACCGTACATACAAAAATGTATAAGCTTATCAAAACCCTCAAAAAGAGGAATATTCAAAGATGGTGGTTTGAAGAAAGAGAGATAGATCACAAGAAGGATCATAAGAAGGGAAAGAGGATATCTTTTTACATAATACCACATAGGCTATTCTCTAAAACATTTTACGCACTCGCTCTATACCTTCTATAAACGTATCAATCTCGTTTTTCGTATTATAAAATGAAAAAGAAGCGCGAACAGTTCCTTCTATACCAAACCGTTGCATTAATGGCTGTGCACAGTGATGTCCTGTACGCACAGCAATCCCCAATCGATCTAGCAACATTCCCATATCGTAATGATGAAGGCCTCCGACAAGAAAAGATATTACACTACTTTTATGTGCAGACTGCCCGAATATCCGCATTCCTTCAATCGCCTGAAGGCGTTCTGTAGCATATTGCAATAATTCGTTTTCATACGTTGCTATCGCATTTATTCCTAATTCGGATACGTAATTGAGTGCTTCCGCCAAAGCCGTACTACCGATATAATCCGGGGTACCTGCTTCAAATTTATAAGGTAATTCATTAAACACTGTCTTTTCGAATGTTACCGTAGCAATCATCTCTCCTCCTCCCTGATATGGTGGAAGTCGATCTAGCCATTGCTCTTTTCCATAAAGAACTCCCATCCCGGTAGGTCCATATATCTTATGGGCTGAAAATGTATAAAAATCCGCATCCAGTTCCTGAACATCTACAGCAATATGAGGAACCGATTGTGCTCCGTCAATTAACACAGGTACTCCCTGTTGATGCGCTATTTCTATCAACTCCTTCATCGGATTGATAGTACCCAATACATTCGAAACATGCGTTACCGAGACTAAACGAGTCCGTTCGGAGAACAATTTGCGGTATGCCTCTATATCCAATTCTCCCAAATCATTTACAGGAATAACTTTATAAGCAATTCCCTGGCGTTCTGTGGCCAATTGCCACGGCACAATATTGGAGTGATGTTCCATAGTAGAGATTATCACTTCATCCCCCGGCTCCATACAACCTTCAGAAAAACTGGAAGCAACAAGGTTAATAGCCTCGGTTGTTCCACGTGTAAATATAATCTCGTTTGATGACCGCGCATTCAGGAAATGTTGTACAGTTTTACGTGCAGCCTCATGTGCTTCGGTTGCCGTCTGGCTTAGAAAATGAACCCCGCGGTGTACGTTAGCATTCACATTGTAGTAACCACTTTCTATCTTCTCGACTACTGACCGGGGTTTCTGTGTAGTTGCTGCATTATCGAAATAGATAAGCGGCTTATCATATATCTTATGGCTAAGAATGGGGAAATCCTCGCGAATGGCTTGTATATCTAACATGATCTTTCTTTTCATTATTAACAAACAACAAAGATACGATGTTTATTTCATTCACTTCGGAAATGACTAATGAAAACATTTCGTACTTTTG
Source organism: Tannerellaceae bacterium (assembly GCA_032073245.1). Lineage (GTDB taxonomy): Bacteria > Bacteroidota > Bacteroidia > Bacteroidales > Tannerellaceae > QVMG01. Next base: position 17,068 of record DAMANX010000015.1, on the reverse strand, counting down.
CTTACTCAGAAGCATGAAGAGGAACAGTTATGAAAAAGAGAATGTACTTTCATTTACCCCTGATTTTTCTATTTTACATTGTATCTACATCTTTTATACAGGCACAGACTGCTCCCCTCAAAATGGGTGCGGAACGAATGGATGTGCTTATTCCCTTATTAAAAGATAAACGGGTTGGATTAGTAGTAAATCAAACATCCATTCTGGAAGGAAGTAATATACATTTACTGGATGCATTACTAAAGGAAAGAGTTCAGGTAAAAAAAGTTTTTGCACCCGAGCATGGTTTTCGTGGAACAGCTGATGCCGGTGAAGAATTAAAGGATAGCAAAGACCAACGTACGGGTGTGCCCATTGTTTCCATTTATGGGAGAAACAAAAAACCGACAGCAGCACAACTAGCTGATATTGATATTGTCATTTTTGATATTCAAGATGTGGGTACGCGTTTCTATACCTATATAAGCACGATGCATTATGTTATGGAAGCATGTGCAGAGAACAACAAAGAACTCATTGTATTAGACCGGCCTAATCCGAATGATTTTGTGGACGGCCCTATACTTCAAAAGGGGTTTGAATCCTTTGTCGGGATGCACCCAATACCTATTCTGCATGGATTGACAATAGGAGAATTGGCACAGATGATCAATGGAGAGAAATGGCTGAAAAGTACTCCTGATACATGTCGTCTACAAGTGGTAACTATGGAAAACTGGAAGCACGGAGATCCTTATTGGTTGCCTGTAAAACCTTCCCCAAACCTTCCGAATGATCAGGCTATACGGCTTTACCCGTCTTTATGTTTATTTGAAGGTACGACAATGAGTATCGGACGCGGCACCTATTACCCATTTCAGGTAATTGGTTATCCTGATCCCAAATACGGACAATTTACTTTTACACCTGTATCGCTGCCCGGTTTCGATACGAATCCGGTGTTAAAGGACAAAAGATGTTATGGTACTGATCTCCGCGAATATGCCTTTGAAGGTGGTTTGACATTATGTTTCTTATTAGACTTTTATGAAAAGGCTGGGAAGGATAAAGCCTTCTTTTTCGCCCGTCCACAGTGGTTTGATACATTAGCAGGTTCAAAAGAACTACGTCTTCAAATGATCAAAGGCATGAATGAAGAAGATATACGGGCTACATGGCAACCGGGATTGAATAAATACAAAGAAATGCGCAAGAAATATTTGTTGTATGATTAATTCTTTTGCAAGTTAATACCAAGCGGACTATCTCAGCTCCCCTTCTTTGAAAAGAAGGGGGTGGACCAGAGCCGGAGGCGATGGTGGGGTAGTTAGATTCTTTTCTTATGTAATTCAGGATACTTGAGGGAGTCTAACCACCCCACCACTGCAAGCAGTGGTCCACCCCCTCCTTTTCAAAGGAGGGGAGCCAAGAATGTCCACTTGCCAAGCTTATAAAAAGCAACTAATGACGCGAATGCAGACAAGGCAAGCCTTGTCTCTACGCTATATAAACAATTACTAATTTAAATCTATTAAAAGATGAGAAAAGAAAACCTGTGCAAGGCGAATGTTCTCCGGTTCCGACGATTGACCCGTAAAGGATTCGGAATATTCTGCAGCTTGCACAAAGTAGTAAACATCGGAGTGATTACAGCCGCAACTCTTTCCTTCGCTTTGCCGGCAACAGCTCAGGCACAACAAAGCATCCGGTTGGTTAACGGTGAAGAAAACACTGTAGAACTGGACGAAGTAGAAGTTACAGCTTCCCTGGCACCTATTGCACTTAGCCAGGCTGCAAAGATTGTAACGGTTATTACGGCATCCGAGATTGCGGCGGCGCCTGTTGCGAGTATTCAAGACCTATTAGAGTATGCTGCAGGTGTCGATGTCCGTCAGCGCGGTGAAGGGGGAACCCAAGCCGACATCTCCATCCGAGGAGGTACCTTCGACCAGATTGCCGTTCTGCTTAACGGTGTTAATCTTTCCAACCCTCAAACGGGCCATTACAGCTTCGACATGCCCGTCAACCTCTCCGACATTGAACGTATTGAAATCGTATCCGGGCCTTCCTCCCGCATCTTTGGCGCCAGTGCATTTGCCGGTGCAATCAATGTAATTACTAAAACCGGTGGAGAAAACAGTATCACCACCGATAATTACATTGGGATGCATGAAACCTGGAAATTGGAAGCATCCGGGAATCACTCTACGAAGCAGTTCAGCCAACGCCTTTCAGCCGGATATGCATCATCAGGGGGATATACCGATAATACTGAATATAAGCATCTAAACATTGCCTGGCAATCTGCACTTCGTACCGAAGAAGCCGATTTTCGTTTTCAGGCGGGGTATACTGACAAGGCTTACGGAGCAAACTCTTTCTATTCAGCTGCCTACCCTAATCAGTTCGACAACTCACGCCGTTTCTTTGTTTCGGCCGGTGGAGATACTAAAGGAAAAGTCAAACTATCACCCAAGATTTATTGGACGCGACATTTCAATGTGTACGAATTATTCCACGACAATCCTGCCGAATGGTATACAGGACATAATTACCATGAAACGGAAGTATTCGGTGCCAATCTGAATGCCAGTACCGAATGGTCGCTTGGTCGCACTTCTATTGGAGCAGAGATGCGTAATGAAGGCGTACGGAGTAATGTACTTGGTAAGCCAATGGGTGAACCCAAAGACGTTCCATTCCATAAAGGCAAGAAATACCTGAAAAGCGACAATCGTACGCACATCAGTTATTTTCTGGAACATAATATACTACTCTCCCGTTTCACACTTTCAGCCGGTGTTCTGGCTTATTACAATACCGGATTGGACGAACGGATGCGACTCTATCCCGGGATAGATGCCAGCTACCGCATTGCAGATAATGTGCGACTTTATGGAAATTGGAATAAGGCATTACGCATGCCAACGTTTACCGACCTCTATTACGAAAGTAAATTGCTTAAAGGTAATGCCAACCTGAAGCCAGAGGAAAGCGAAGCCTTTGAAGTCGGGATAAAGTATGGCACCTATTTCCTTCGTGCCCATGTTGCCGGTTTCTACCGAAAAGGAAAGAATATGATAGACTGGGTAAAGGAAAAACCGGAAGACCTGTGGGAGAGCCGTAACCTGACAAAGGTGGATAACCTGGGTGTAGAAACAAATATCAGCCTTCTTCCCCGTGAATTAATCAACCCCAATTTCTTTATCAGCAAAATAGATATAGGATATGCCTATATCCATCAGGATAAAGACAGTGAAGATCTTATCTCCAACTATGCATTGGAATATCTTAAACATAAATTCACGGCACAATTGAGTCATACGATCTGGAAAGATATATCTGCATCCTGGCATCTGAGATGGCAGGACCGTGCCGGGGGATATACCAAATATGTGGATTTGAAGCCGGCATACGAAGAGCCCTATGCTCCTTACTGTCTGGTAGACCTTAAACTGAACTGGAAATACAAAGATTTGAATGTTTATGCAGAGGTAAATAACTTATTCGATAAAACGTATTATGACCTGGGTAATATTCCCCAGCCGGGTATCTGGATAAAAGGTGGTTTTAATTACACAATACCGCTTTAATTCCGTTTCTTCTACATGCCTGAACGTTCTTTCCTTTATGAATTCATGATTGTCAAACAAAATTCATCAGGGAGTTTCTAAAAAGAAGAAGCGTTACTCATAAGAATAACGCTTCTTTTCTTTCTTTTTTATCTACATGTTTAGTTTTTCGCTAATACAAGTAATGTCTGACCGGCACTGTTCACCAATAACATTCTGTTTTTATCTTTATCAGCTTTAACACCTTTGATATTTTCAAATGTTTTCATGATCTTACCTTCCAATTCCATATCAGGACAAGCCATCATAGTAGATGCAGCATTTGCTAAACTTATCTTAGAACGGTCATTGTTGTCTACGGTAATAGCAGAATTAAACATGTTACAGCCTGCATTCCCATGCACTTTATTGTCGGTCATGTTAAACTCGATATAAGGCATTCTTTCTTTTTGGACGTTAGCGCCTTCAACTTCGACAATATTCCATTTGCCTTCAAGGCTTTTAGCATCAACCTTCTCTCCGGTACAAGAAGACATTGCACCAATAAACAACGGGAGAGCCATCATAAATAACAATACTTTTTTCATTTTCTTTTTCTTTGATTAATTAATACCTTTACCATAAGACGCAAAAATGAGCCGAAATGTTTAAACCGGGCGTGCTATTTAGCGAATATTAACAGAGCCTCGTTAACATTTAAGAGCTTCATTATTTATATAATTTTCTGTAAGTTTGCAATCAAGAGTATAATTCAAAAAGAATTCGGCGTACTACGCCTCATTCAGTAGTTAAAGGAGTCAGAGTAGTCAAGGAGTTAAGTAGTCGCAATGCACTGTAATCTACTTGACTATAAAGGAGCGAAGCGACTGATAACTCCTTGACTCCTTTGACTACTAAGCAAGAGGGATACGTAGTAGACCGAAGGCTTACTATAATTCTACATCATGAAAAAATCAAGTGCAATCATATTATTACTATTACTTATCCTTTCTTTTTCCTGTAAGCGAACTGCTAATCAAGTGAATGAAGACGAGGACACTTCTGAAACTGTAGATTCCATACCGGGCCTTTATATGTATGGTATCTGCATTGATTCACTTGAGGTGACTGAATACCTTATAAAGAACGGAGATAATATGGGCGCTATTTTCGGACGTATGGGATTCTCTGCACAGGAAATAGATCACCTCTGCAAATGCTGTTCAGATGTTATTGACCCGACAAAGTTACAGGCAGGAAGGCATTATTGCACATTTACGACAATGGATAGCACAAATACAGTTCAATATATTGCTTTTGCCAAGTCACTTACCAATTATGCCGTACTTGATCTGACAGGAGATAGCATTCGTACTTATACATTTGACAAACCAATAACTCTGCAACGGAAATATATAGAAGGTACACTCAATTCTTCCCTTTGGAATGTTTTGCGCGCACAAGGTGTTAATCCGTTACTTGCCATTCATATAGAGGATGTTTATGCCTGGCAGATCGACTTCTTCGATATAAAAGAGGGTGATTCATTCCGGATACTATATGATATGGCATTTATTGACGATACAACGGCATTAAAAATTGCTTCTATTCAAGGAGCCATTTTCACCCATAAGGGAAAAGATTATATTGCCGTACCTTTTACACAGGATAGCATTTCTGAATACTTTGATGAAGAAGGCAATAGCCTGCGAAAAGCATTCCTCAAGAATCCATTGGATTTGTTTCGTATAACTTCCAAATTCACTAATTCGCGTTATCACCCTGTGCTGAAGCGTTATAGAGCACACCATGGCATCGATTATGCTGCACCTACAGGTACTCCGGTAAAAAGTATTGGAGCAGGCACAATAGTAGGAAAAGGCTTCCAGGCAGGTGGTGGAGGGAACTTTCTGAAAGTAAAACATAACTCGGTCTATACTACTACCTATATGCATCTTAGCCGGTTCCATAAAGGAATTCAGGTAGGAAGTAATGTACAACAAGGCGAAGTGATTGGCTACGTCGGTTCAACAGGTTTATCCACAGGGCCTCATCTGGATTTCCGGGTTCATAAGAATGGAGAGCCTATTGATCCGTTAAAAATGGAATCTCCTCCTTCGGAACCTGTTAAACCGGAACTAAGGGATAGTTTCAATATAGTAAAAGAACAAATAATGGCAGAATTAGATAGCTTCCGTGTAACATTAACATCGCGGGCACCGTCTATAGAATAATAAGACTTAATTCATCATTTTCAAATTCATTAAACAATGAAGACACTAGGAAATATTATCTGGTTAATCTTTGGAGGAATAATTACAGCGGTCGAATATATCATTGCCAGTCTGGTGATGATGATAACAATCATTGGCATTCCATTCGGATTACAAACACTTAAATTGGGGATATTGGCTCTATGGCCTTTTGGCAGAACGGTTACAGATAGCGGAAATTCAGGTGGATGCCTATCTTTGATTATGAACATTATTTGGATATTTGTAGGAGGCTTTTGGATATGCCTGACACATTTGGGATTCGGTTTGCTATTGTGCATTACTATTATCGGTATTCCTTTTGGACGTCAGCATTTCAAAATGGCGGCACTGGCATTAGCCCCTTTTGGGAAGAATATATCTTAAAATAATGACGGTGGTAGAGACAAGGCTTGCCTTGTCTCCGAAGATAGATATTTCACAAGATTTCGCGACTTGGAGACAAGGCAAGCCTTGTCTCTACCATTGAGGATATTATTCTATCACCGGATAACGTTCACGTGCCTGCGCCCGTGTGCAGGCATTAAAATGCCACCATTCATAAAGTATTGTTCTGAAACCGGCATCTTGCATAACCTGCCGCAATAAACGCCTGTTATCATATTCGTTTTTAGTTATCTTCCCGCTTTTTAATAAAACCTCTTCATTATTAATATGTGCCTCCTCGCTAAAGAAATCTACAGGAGAACCCATTGACAAAGGTATTCCCTTTTCATCCAGAATAGAAACATCTACAGCCATTCCATAATTATGTAACCCGCCACCATTTGCAGGATTACTTACATAATTCGTTTTATCGGTTCCCCGGACGATACTCCACATCTTCCGCTGTACAGACATGGGGCGGGCAGCATCATATACAATCAGTGACCATTCAGGATGTTTTGTTTTAAGTAATCGTTGGGCGTTAACCAGCATTGTAGCAGCTTCAGGACGAAGCCATGCTTTAGTTAATCCTTCATAAACAGCTTGTCCCATAAAGTTATCCGGATAAGCATACATTAGATGTATATGAATGGAAGAATCTAATTGAGATATATCGACATATCCTTCAGAAGAAAGCTTTGCATCCAAATTCTGTGCATAATTAAGTATACAGAATGAGAGTCCAAGCAAAACAAACAGGAAACGCTTCATAACTAATCAATCGAGATCTGCTCCACCACTATTTTGTCCTTCAGGAAGAGAGAAGCAGCGTCTGAAAACTTCTCGGCAGATTCAGTCGTAAGAAAACGACATCGACCTTCTTTTGTCAATCTTACATCCATTTCTGGATGGCGCTTCAGATAGTCAACTAAACTACGGGCAACATATTCGCCTTGGGATAACAGACTGATTCCTTCCGGTAAGAATTGTTTGATCTTATTAACCAGCAGAGGATAATGGGTACAGCCTAGTATTAAAGTGTCAATCTGTGGATCGAGAGTAAAAAGATGATCTAAATGTTTTTGTACAAAATAATCAGCGCCTACAGAAGAATATTCATTGTTTTCCACCAAGGGAACCCACATAGGACATGCTTCCCCGGTGACAACTATATCTGGAAACATTTTCTCGATCTCCAGTGTATACGAACCGGAAGAAATAGTGCCTGTAGTGCCTAAGATACCGATATGACGCGTTTTCGTAAGCTCACCTACTACTTCTATAGTAGGACGAATAACCCCCAACACACGGCGTTTAGAATCCCATTCCGGCAGATCATTCTGCTGAATAGTACGAAGAGCTTTAGCAGAAGCTGTATTACAAGCCAAAATAACTAATTGACAACCCTCAGCAAAAAGAGTTTCTACTGCCTGCCGGGTAAAACGATATACAACATCAAAAGAACGGGGCCCATAGGGAGTACGCGCATTATCTCCCAGATAAATATAATCATATCCAGGCATCAGTTCACGTATCTTCTGAAAGATAGTTAAACCTCCATAACCAGAATCAAAAATACCGATTGGACCCATGAGTTAATTGTTAATGATTAATTATTAATGAAGAGGGAAGTGCAAGAAATGAAAGTGTAAAAACAAAAAACCACAGATAAAAGAATTTCTTTCCTTTTGTCTGTGGTCTTATAATTTATAATTATCAATTAATCATTAATCGTTAATCATTTCTTATTATATTCCTAGTTTTGTCTTCACAAATGGAGTAGCATCAATTGCACTATTTCCAGTATACAGAATATTTGCAGGATTAAGGCTAAGAACAAGTGTATATCCTTTTTCAGCACCTACTGCGCGAATTGCATCCATCATCTTTTGTTGAACCGGCATAAACAATTCTTCTTGTTTCTTTGGAACTTCTTGTTGCGCCATTTGGTAAAGTTGCTCCATACGTTCTTGAATACCTTGAATTTCCTGCATTCTTCTTATTTTGATATTTTCTGTCAAAGAATCCTGTTGAGCAAGATAATCCTGATATTTCTTAGAATATTCTTCATCCATACGTTTCAGCTCAGCTGTGTATTCTTCACTAAAGTCCTCTAATTGCTTTTGAATTTGAGGCAGTTCCGGCATTGCCGACATAACCTCTTGTGTATTCACATACGCAATCTTCACCTCCTGAGCAAAAGCGCATAAAGGAAGCATCATAACCACCACTAGGGCAATAAGTTTCTTCATCTTGTTATATATTACTTTGTTTAATTAATTATCTCTCTATTACTTAGAACTAAAGTGCACAAATTTACGCAATTATTTCGAATATCCTAATTTTAGCAGGACTTCATTGCTAATATCAATCTTTGGCGAAGCAAATATAATATTCGCTGCTGAAGCACGGTCAAGAACCAACTGATATCCTTTATCTTCGGATATATCCTTGGTAGCATTATAAATCTCATCCGAAATCGGTTTCATCAGGCTTTCTCTACGTTTAAACAACTCACCTTCCGGGCCAAAGTACTTACGCTTCAAATCTTGTGCTTCTTGTTCTTTTTTCACAATCTCTTCTTCACGCTTTGTTTTCATCTCTGCAGATAAGAATACAAGGTCACTCTGATAAGTCTTATACATATTCTGTGCTTCCTGTTGAATGGCTTCAACTTCGTTCTGCCATTTCTGGGATAATTGAGCAAGTTGCTCGTTTGTCATTTCGTAAGCGGGAATATTCTTCAATATATATTCCATGTCTATTAAGGCAAACTTCTGCGCCATTGCACCAACAGTGCATAACATCATCAGCAAACCTGTTACCATAATCTTTTTCATAACTTCTCCTTTTTTAATTACAACCATAAAGATTTCAAAGAAAGTGAAAGCCAAGAGCAACCCAATTTATTGAAATTGTCGAGGCGCATCCCATCTTCGATTTATTCATAGACTACAAATATAACAGAGGGTTTATAATCTTGTAACTAAATTACGTTAATTTAAAACTCTTGTCCCAAAATAAAGTGGAATTCTCCTTTTCTACCACCACCTGAGTCATACTGAGGCCTATCAAAACCATAAGCCCAGTCAATACCCATCAAACCGATCATCGGAAGGAAGATACGTACTCCAACACCAGCAGAACGTTTCAAATCAAATGGGTTAAAGTCTTTCAATTCTGTCCATGCATTACCAGCCTCTACGAAAACCAATCCATAGATTGTGGAAGTCGGTTCCAGCAAGAACGGATAACGAAGTTCCATACTCAAACGGGAATATGCATAACCATAGGAAGAATAACCACCATTACCGGCAATACTACCATTTGAATACCCACGTAGACCGATGGTCTCCATAGCATAAGTACTTGAATAACCACTCATACCGTCCCCACCCATATAGAAGGTTTCAAACGGAGTTTTCTTTCCCTCTGAATAAGAGCCCAGGAAACCGTATTCAGCACGCGCCATAATAACAGGAGTACGTTTTATATTTCCGATAGGAAGTAAAGGAAGGAATGTCTTTGCTTTAAATTTCCATTTGTGGTACTCAATAAACCGATTTTTTTCAGGATCCTGGTCACTCATGTTTTTATAATCCTTATTATTAAATAATGAATAAGGAGGAGTAGCACTTACAGAGAACATAAATTGAGAACCTCTACGTGTATAGAGCGGGTTATCGATTGAGTTACGTTGCAACATTAACTCCAGGTTGATATTATGACAAACACCATTATTTACCAGGAAGTAATCCCAGTCTTTCATGCGGTACATCTGATAGTTTAAAGTTGCCATAAACTGGAAATAGTCATCCGGCCAATTCAACCGCTTACCATACCCGGCTGCTAGTCCAAACATTGTGATATATTGATCCGGGTCATAGGCCAACTCATAGTTATTGTAATAATTATTACCGTAACCATAGCCACCATAACCACCGTAACCTCCATATCCACCGCCGTAACCATAACCATACGGATCATAATAACCTGAGTTATTGCTCAGATAACGGCTACTAACATTTGTTTGTTTTGAGAAATAAGCACTTACAGAAAGTGTATTCGGGCGTTTTCCTCCAAACCACGGATCAATAAAAGAAACACTATATGCCTGATAGTATCTACCGTTTGTTTGCCCACTTAAAGTCAAAGTTTGCCCTTCTCCCTGTGGAATAATACCCTTATATGTAGTTGGATTAAGGAGATTCTTCATTGAGAAGTTTGTAAACTTTAAACTCAATTTACCGATTACCCCGGTTTGTCCCCAACCTGCTGATAACTCAATCTGGTCATTTGCCTTGGATACAAGATTGTATTCAATATCAACTGTTCCATTATCAGGATCAGGAATCGGACGTGGATTCATATTTTCCTGATCGAAATGCCCCATCTGAGCAATTTCACGAAGTGAACGCATCAACTCTTCACGGCTAAATAACATACCTGGCTTTGTACGTAACTCACGGCGTACAACATCTTCATACAAGCGGTCGTTACCATTAATAATTACCCGATTAATTGTAGCTTGCGGGCCTTCCTGGATACGTATTTCCAAAGAGACTGAATCATTTTCGATTTCAACTTCCACCGGATCAGCATTAAAGAAAAGGTATCCTTCATTCATATATAGATTTGCTACCGCATCATCTTCCACCAATAAACGCTCATTCAATTTTTTCATATTATAAACGTCACCGGCTTTCATTCCTAAAAGAAATTCAAGTTGATCACCCGGATATTTTGTATTCCCTACAAAACGGACATCTTTCAAAAAGTACTGTTGTCCTTCATCCAATTTCAGGAATATATCAACTGTTTTTTCATCATGGTTAACCACACTATCTTCCAATAATACAGCATCACGATAACCTAATTCATTGTATTTCTGGATGATGTTTGCTTTATCATTTTCATATTCTTCAGTAGTAAACTTCTTTGTACTGAACATTTCCTTGATACTCGTTATAAAGTCACGTCCCCAATCAGCCTTTTCATTGGTTTTTTTCATCACCTTTTTAATATCACGATCGGATAATGCCTCATTTCCCTCGAGATAAATACGATGTATCTTTGTCTTCTCATTTTTATCAATATAGATATCAATAATTACTTTTCCTTCTTCGGCCAAGTCGTCCTTTTGAACAATATTAATATCTACATTTTTAAATCCTTTCCCGTCAAAGAATCGCTCAATAACAATCTTTGTACGGTCTATCACATTTGGTGTTACCTGAAAACCTTTTCTCAGACCTAACTTGGATTCCAAATCTTCACGTTCACCCTTTTTTATACCGTAATAATTGACTTGCGAAATACTTGGTCGCGCTTGCAAGCGAAATTCAAGCCATACCTGATCATCTTCGATCTTAGTTGCTAATATCTTTACATCAGAAAAGAGCCCATGCCTCCAAAAACGTTTAACAGCCTGTGTGATCTCTCCACTTGGATCTGGTATAGAAATTTCATCACCTACTGATAAACCGGAAAATCCTATCAATAAATAATCCTCATAATTTGGCATACCCGTCACCTTTATATCCGCAATCTTATATTTACGGGGGGTTAGGGTATACGAAACAACCGGCAACTCAACCGGTGTATCAACCTGGGTCGTGTCAATTTCCTGTGCATACGCACCTACGGTAAAGCCCACGACAATCAATAACAGCACTAATCTTTTGTACATATAACAACTATTGTTTATAGTTTAATTGCTCACTTGTCTTACCAAAACGTCTTTCCCGTTGTTGATAATACAGGATCGCTCCATACAACTCCTCTTCTCTAAAATCGGGCCAATATATATCAGTAAAATATAATTCTGCATAAGACAATTGCCATAACAGGAAATTGCTAATTCTCTTCTCACCACCTGTCCGGATCAAAAGGTCAGGATCAGGTATTGCTTTTGTAGTAAGATGGTTTGATAGTAATTCTTCCGTAATAGCTTCCAATGGTATCTTCTTCTCTGCCACTTTTACCGCCAACTGCCTTGCAGCTTCTGTAATCTCCCACCGGGAAGAATAACTCAAAGCTAATACCAGAGTAGTTCCTGTATTGCCTGAAGTCATTTGTATACAATCCAATAAAGTAGCCCGCACATCATCCGGTAAACGTGATAAATCGCCAATTGCCATAAGACGGATATTATTATCCATCAGATCAGGAGTTTCTTTTTGTATCGCTGAAACCAACAAACTCATCAAGGCCTGTACTTCAGCAGTAGGCCGATTCCAGTTTTCAGTGGAAAAGGTATACACCGTTAAATAGGACAGTCCAACAGTAGTCGCCGCTTCCAATACTTTGCGAACAGAAACAACACCTTCCTGGTGTCCATAACTACGGTCTTTCCCCTGAGCTTTCGCCCAGCGTCCGTTCCCATCCATTATGATTGCCACATGATGTGGCAGATTGTTTCTGTCTATATTATTTATCAACGACATACATTATTTTGCTCACTCTTTCTTACTTCTACCAGAAAGGTATACTGTTTGCATTATTACAAGGTTCCTTTCGGGGACCGAAATCCCATGTAATAGAAAACATTAAACAGGAATACCAATCCTTGTTTTTCCAGATACTACTCTCAACGCCATACGGATCTGACAATTCATCTTTTCCCTCCAGCCCATCACTGAGAAGTTTTCGAAAAGCAAATTCGCACCCGAGATTAATCCGGTTTTTCAATTTATATTTCACCCCTACTCCTAAGGGGATATTTACAGTCGCCATTGTTTCACCCCCACCGGGAGCCACTGTTAAACCCAGCCCAACCAGGACATAAGGAGTAAAACGCCTTGTATTCATATAGGCATACTTATCGCTGTATGGGAAGAAATTAAATTCTGCTTGTCCTCCCAGTTCGATCAAGCTACGACTAAATGAGATATCCCCTTCAAAAGGGAAAGCATTATTCAATCCGGCTGTTTTGCCTGACACTTTTGCCCACATCAAGTCACCTTTAAAGGCCCACCTGAAGTTGACATTATAACGGAAAACTCCACCCACTGCCGGGTTCAGTCCCTTTATAATAGAGGTTTTATTGGCATCGCCCATATACATGCTTGCGCCAACCATGCCCCCAATCTCATATTTATATTCCTGCGCATAAAGCGCCGGTAATGTTCCAATAAATAAAACAACTATGAGTATGCGTTGAAAAAAAGTTGAAGTCATATGCTTTCTGTTATATACTGCACTTCTTTTCTTAACGTCAAAAGCCTCATAAAATTATATAGATGTTCGTCTTTATCCTTCCATATCTGAGGACAAACCCAACTCAAAAAGCTAACCGATTGATTCGCCCACGCCAGATTTCCTGCATTACATTCCCATTCGTGGACATCTTACCTCCAAAAATAGATATGTATTGATCTTTATCTACAATAATAGAAGAGAATCCTCTTTCGCGATAGGTGTTAGGTAGCACTATCATAGAGTCTACCAACGACCAGGTAAGTCCCTTATCTATTGTTTCGTAAATATCACTATAAGCTTTTCCTGCAGCATCAATTCCTCCTATTAAATAAATCTTATCATCGTAGGCAGTCACCATAACGCCTTCTCGCTTTATAAAATAATTAGAATTCTCATCTGTAAGTAAGGCCCAATCTACACCATCAATTGTTCCCCATGAATAATTACTTAATTGATTATTTGCAGTTCTCCCGCCGACAACCATTAAATAAGAATTGTATAATGACGCATAATTTTCTTTTCCAAATCCGGAAACAGGGAAGTTCTCAGGAACTGCATTTCCAATTGTCCATGCTCCTTTACTGTCTCTTGCTCCGAACTTCAGAATATCGTCTTCTTTAACAATAACCGACATGGCGGAAGTCTGCCTCCCCCCTTCTTTTACATCACCCAGAACATAAGAAATATAAGGTGCATCGGCTACCGGAGACCAACTTCGTCCTGCTGGAGAAGCATAAAGTATACCATCTGTGGAAGGAACATAGTAAGTACCTTCATATTCTGTTATTTGTGATAGTATTATTTTGTCAGTAGGCAACCCTAATAATTCAAGCGGAGTCCAGGTTTTCATATCCGACACCTCTGAATAGAATAAACGATAAGGAAGACTAGTACCCGCAGGTTGGGCATACAAAAAGTAACAATCGCGTCCTTCATAAGGAACCATGATAACCTTCTGCTCTTTCATAGTCTGCCCTGTTATCTCAGTCGCATATAATGACCATTCCAAAGTGTCAGGAATAACTGTATGTATATTTATTTTAGATATATACTCCTTTTTAGTCACTCCATCATAGGCTATTACCTGGAATTTCACTGGTTTTGAAAAATCCAAGGAATCGGTACCGTTCCAGTCAATAGTATCTCCCACCGCTTCCTGCATCACTTTCAATGAGGAAACAGCAGATGAACTTACATATTCAATTTTACAAATTGCCTTCTCAAGTTTTGTACCATACGGTAGAGAGTCCATATTGAAGATTAATCCATTCAATTGGTCTATTGAAAACTTCACATCCCCCAAATCACTTATGGAATCATGTGATAAAGTAAATGTTGCGATCTGGCAATTCTTCGGCAATACATATTCTGTATTATCGTTATCATCGCCCAGACAAGAAGACATCAACCAAACAAAACATCCTGTAATTAACAGTACTAAATTTTTTTTCATCAAAACATAAGTTATCGCATATTAAGGCACAAAAGTAGAAACATTTTTGGCTTTATACCTAATCACGCGCAATATTTATATTATTTTAGTTTCCATAACAGGGTTAAGATACAACTTTTTACGCCTTTATACATTACTTTTGAAAAAGAATGAATAAAAAAGAAAACGGCATAAAGGTATTCATTTTTCAAATGTAACTTTAATTTGTTGCATAATGAAGCACTATTCTTTGTTTTTTCTCATTTTCAATCAGTTCAGTTTCTGCCTGTACAAAAGGAATTATGGATAAATTCATTTCCGGGGCATATACTCCTTCTTTTAATAGAAAGGGAGCCACTTCAACATGCGCTTCATCCCAGAATCCTTCCTGAAGAAAACTATTTAATAATTGCGTACCTCCTTCTACCAATAAAGAGTTTATATTCTTTTTATACAAAATTTGCATGATTTGAGGTAAAAGAGGTAATGTATAATCAAGACAGATATATTCTACATTTTTCCGGTTTGCAGCATCGCGAGCCGTAAAAACAATAGTCGGAATAGTTCCGTCCAGCAAATGATAATGTGAAGGTATACATAGATGACGATCCAAGACAATCCTTACAGGGGACCGGCCGCTCCAATGTCGTACTGATAATGAAGGATTGTCCAGCAAGGCCGTCCGGGTTCCCACCATAATAGCGGCATATTCCGACCGAAGTTTATGAACCATGCGAAGTGTTTCTCCGGAAGATAATTTTAAAGCAGGTTCTGTATAATCCGTTCGCCTATAATCTATAAATCTATCTGTGGTCTGTGCCCATTTTAACATAATATAAGGCCGCTGCTTTTCATGAAAAACCATAAACTTTTTATTTAAAGTATACGCCTCATTTTCCAAGACACCGGTCACAACTTCAACTCCAGCTTTCAAGAGCATCCGAACTCCTCTTCCTGAAACTTCCGGATAAGGGTCTAAACATCCGACTACTACACGAGGTATTCCTTTATTAATAATCAGCTCGGCACAAGGTGGTGTTCGCCCATAATGAGAACAAGGCTCCAGATTTACATACAAAGTTGACTCGCGCAGTAAAGATTTATTACGGACCGAAGAAATAGCATTCACTTCAGCATGCGCCTCTCCTACTCTACGATGAAATCCTTCTCCAATAATTTCTCCGTTGCATACAATTACAGCTCCCACTAAAGGATTAGGATATGTGTTTCCCATACCTCCGCGAGCCAATTCAATGCAACGTTCCATATATTTTTCTTCAACAGCTTCCATTATTTTTTTTCAAATTTCCCGGATAACATTAATAATTAACCACTACTTTTGCCACATGACAGATACAATTTCATACATACATAGTACTCTTAAAGACATTTATCCACCCGAAGAGATTCGTAGTTTTATCCGTCTGATCATGGAACATGTATGCGGTATCCAATCTTATCAGCTTCTATCCGACAAAGATAAAGAATTATCCGACAGCGAAAAAGGAGAAATAAAAGAGATTATTGAACGATTACGTCAATCAGAGCCTATACAATATATTATAGGAAAAACCTGTTTTTATGGATATGAATTCCTGGTAAACCAATCTACCCTTATACCTCGTCCAGAAACAGAAGAACTGGTTGAACGTATCCTTATCGATCAGAAAGAAGGAAAAATCAACTTATTGGATATTGGCACAGGGAGTGGATGTATTGCTATAACTTTAGCAAAAAAAATAAAAGGCTCACAAGTTACTGCAATTGATATATCCAAAGAGGCTCTTACTACTGCAAAGAAAAATGCAGATATATTGGAGGTTGACAATATTACTTTTATTCAGGCAGATATACTTTCCAACGAACAACTGGATATTATTTCTCATAACAGCTATGATCTCATTGTAAGCAACCCTCCATACGTTATGATCTCTGAAAAAGAAGGAATGGAGAAAAACGTCCTGCTACACGAACCGGAAAACGCTTTATTCGTGCCCGACAATGACCCTTTACTTTTCTATCGCCGCATTGCACAATTGGGAAATAAATATTTGAAACCTAATGGGTTTCTCTATTTTGAAATCAACGCACAGTTGGGCCAGGAAATGATTACCTTATTACAAAATGAAAATTATGAGAATGTAAAACTACTTAAAGATCTATCCGGTAAAGACCGTATTTCAATTGCGCAACTGCAAAAAAAATAGAATACCATATTGTCAAATCACCCATACAATTTTCATTTTTCACACATAGTTTGTTTCCGA
>DAMANX010000014.1:0-130696 GCA_032073245.1 Tannerellaceae bacterium | reverse complement strand
GATCGATCAAACACGAAACTTAGAAGGGAGCTATTTTTTGTCATGTACTATGCGTGTAAATCATTTTACATGCGCGTATAAAGGAAAATTCATGCTCATTTTTGACAAAATGATAATAGCAATAGAGGCAGCTTTATAATTAATTCATCCCTTTATACTCTTCGATTAACATTTTTATTGTAGCGGCATCTGTATCTGGCTTAGTGTAGGTTGCAGGATCGTAATAAGAATTTAGAAAACGGTCTGCGCCCGACCATACTGTAGTAATAATTCCCTGAAAATGTTTTGACATTTGACGGGTGGATTTTTCACGGAAGCCGATCATATCTTTTAATTGTTGTTTTGCTATTTCCGGTTTTCTCCACGGACATGTGGCTACATCAAAACCTTTCATAGCGAAATATACAGCAGTCTGGTCTGGCCGCTCATAATGCCAATCACAAATAAAAACATCTTTGGGTATCATATCTATAGCACGATATGTATTGTTCATACTTGCTTCCCATGCTCCTAAGCCGGTGGTTTTACCATCGATCAAACGGTCACCCCAGATCATCAATCGTGCTCCTTTAAGTGCCAGATGATTTTGAATTTTTGTTACTTCACCTGCAAAAAGCTCTGCTTTATCATGTCCACTGCAACGGGGGCATTTATCATCTCCAATATAGAAAACTTCATCCATGCCGGCATGAAAGAGATCGGCTTCGAATACTTCCATTAATTCATCGACCAAAGCAAAAACAATTTTGTGTACTCCCGGGTGAAGCGGACAATAACTTTTACAATACAATCCATCAGGGTTGGGCCATCCGGTATAATTCTTCGTATCCACATGAGGTGTTTCGTCAAATTCAGGATATTCACGCAGTAAAGCATAAGTTGTTTCCGCCCATGATTGATGGCCCAGTAGATTGATTTGAGGAGCGATACTAATACCGTGTTTTTTACATACGGCAATGATCTTTTTTACATCAGATTGTGTTAACGGGTTCGAGTCTTTTAATTCCGGATGACTTTTATAATCGTAATTCCAATCAACCCGGAGAATCAAGAGATTAAAATGAGCAGGAGCTAATTCCTCTTCGATAAACTTTACAAACAAATCAACTCCGGCAACAGAAGGGGCCGCAATAGCCAATCCCCGTGTGGGAAGTAGTGAGTCGATCTTTTGTGATTGTGCACTCATTCCTGAACAAAAGAAACAGAACATGATAAGGATAACTACAAGTTGTTTCATGGTATATATGTTTAATGAAGAATGTTATATTTTCAACTTAATATGTATTCGTCCTAATAGCCAGGTTAAACCAATAATCATAAATGAAAAGACTATACAACTCATTATTCCGGGAAACCCGACAGTGAGCGCTTCCGGTAAACGAATCCCCAATAAAGAAGATACGCTGTTGGCAACATAAGGAACAAGGTAACAGGTTAGAGTTGCTGTTCCTGCTGTACTAATTATATTGAACCAGGAAGCTTTTCCTTTTTCCACCAACCAATAAATAATAGCATAAGAGCCCACAGCTATTGCACAGCAATAAAATATCCAGGGAGGTGTAGCCTGAATTTTTGATACGATCCAGAAATGGTGCGATATAGCTCCGGCAATCAAAAGAACTGCTACGGCCAGTATTGTATAAAGAATTTTTTTCTTGTTGGCAATATGCATGTATTTAGTACTCACTAAAGAAAGAATTATACCTCCCATAGTGAAAGCAGGTAAAGCGCCGTTCCCTATGTGTACTACTCCTAGTAACTGATCAAAGAAATTACCACGTGGAAGATTTAGTATTGATCCTCCACTGATCAGATTGCTTTCCAAAATACAAATAAGAACAAGTATCAACCAGATAGGAATCAGGTATTGTAACCGGTCACGTGTAAAAAGATAGGTGAAGGCACATACCAGATACGACCATCCGATCAAACCTAATATACCCCACCAGCGTGCCTGGAATATACCTCCGTTTGCATCCCGGAATATAATAGCCAGATAAACCAGTATCAATAAACCGACGATCTTTAATACACTGTATAGGCGCTCTATGTTAGGGTTATTTGTTCGGGGATATACGTTCCACACCAACAGGAATCCGATCACCATCAATATACGGAAGGTCGCAACCGAAAAACCTGTTTCACCCGATACGCCTGATTCTGTATTTACAATGAATACACCCATTAACAATAGTGCCAGAGTACGGGTAAGGATATGTGCAACCGTACTAACTCCTGATAGTCCTTTGCTGAAACGGCGTTCGATGGCAAATGGGATTGACATTCCTACCACAAACAGAAAACAGGGGAAAACAATATCCGCCAGTCCAAGCATGTCTTGTTTACTATCGGCATGGCCAAGCCATTCGGGATAGCCTGATATAGTCCATAGATGATTTACAAATATCATCAGTAACATGGTTAACGCCCGTAGAATATCTATCTCAATGTTTCGCTGGGTAAAATCTGTTGTGGTTTTCATGTTGTATATTATTAATATTCTGCTGCTAAGGTAATCCATTTTCCCGCAGTTGTTACCCATACCTCCTTATAACATGCATTATTTGTTTGAGGCCAATAAGGCACATCTTCATTTCCAAGGCTGCGAATACCCACCGGCATTTCACCTGTTATTTCTCCGGAGGAAAAACTATCCATTTGTGGATAATTATGTCCTTCTCCATAGATAAGCGATTGTCCGAATGGATTCTTACCTACTGTCCAGTACATTTGTTCACGTCCGATCTGCAATAACTCATCATCTTTCAGGAACTTACCACAAAGAGCTGCAGCCTTTCCTGTCGAAAGATGAATAGCACTGTTTCCATTGAAAATGCTGAACCATACCGGAAAACGTTTCATATAATGTTCTTTATCTAATTGAACACCTTTCTTAATCTGTTCTGTATATAGTTCTTCCGCATTTTTAGGGGGGAATAGATGAAGCCTGTAGAAACTGACAGAATCACGGTGTTCATCAATATGATATACTCCACTTGAAAGCATTCCGTAAGGTGCTGTGTATTTCATTAAACCTTTCAGATAATCACCATATAAACCGATAGAATTTGCCCAGTTTTTATATTCCGGATGATTAGGTTGGGTTTCACACAACAAAGTCATAGCCTGCATATAGACTTGTTCACGTGATTGATGGATATAGTGAACGATAGACTGGCGGGTAGTATCGCGGTAGAAGAATCCTTTTGTTTTATCCAGATCATTCAAAGGCTCTGTGCGTTGACAAGAAAGTGTATACCGGATATATTCGGCAGCCAGATCGGCATATTTCTGTTCTTTTGTGAGTTTATAAAGCATACTTGCCGACCAGGATATGGTAGCCATATATTGACTTTCAGATGTATTGTATCCATGTTCGTAGAAATGAATAAATTCTCCATATCCTACTTCTTTATGACGTTGCATTGCAAAATCAAAATCTTCTTTTGCAACACGAACCAGATATTCCTGTAGCCGAGGGTCACGATTAATTGTCATGGCAGCATACGCTTCATAACCGGAGTAGAGAAAGTTATTAAATGCCAGGTTCTGTACCCGTACGCTATTAATATCATCAAATGTATCGAAAATACCATCCAACCAGATCAGTAGCCCGACGCTACTGGCACGATAACCATCCCCATAGCGATTGCGTAAAATAAATTCCAAACCCCATTCTGCTTCTTCCAACAGTCGGGCAGCAAGCAATTCATTTGTATCTTTCAATTTATTATACCCTTCTAATAGTGCATAAGTAACATCTCCTGTTTGAAGAGTTTGTTGGGAAAGGTCGCCTGCATCATGCCAACCACCGGCATAAGAAATCTTTTTACCGTTATGTACGGAGCAGAGATCACTATGGCATGTGCCGTGGATACCAGGAACCGGATAGCCACAACGTTGACAGAAAATAAAGTTAAGTACCCGCCACATGGAGTCATCCCAGATATTTTCACCAATGAGGAAAGAAGGAGTTTCAATATCACCAACTTTTAATTTATAACTTCCGGCTTGATTGAAATCAGAAAAATCGAGTACATTAAATGTTCCTATGGTTGTTTTCTCTTCTTTTATTTTGCCGTTATAGATAGCTTGTCCGGTTTGTGCATTGAGAAGCTGGAATTGTCCATTATGTTTGCTTTCGGGCATGTTGAGAATAGCTGTTTTCCGGTCGTTCAACATATAACCGGTAGTGGAATAAACCAAACGGTTATATCCCGGTTGCCATCCGCTTACAATCTCAGGATCTTCAATTGTTTGCAGTTCAATCTGATCAATATGATAGGTTAAGGAATCTCCCGTTGTACGGTCTTTCCCTTTACCGCCGGCACTGAAGCCGATTCGGATAATATTGTCTCGTTGGTATTCATCGATATCCAGGAAGCAACGATTCCATTGTTTATTGACCAGATTGATTAAATGTCCACCTGATTGACGATTATAACCGGGTTTATCAGTTTTGGAATCGTTATTTATAGAGAGATTCATGTTAACAACACGTGTTCCTTCACAATCGGGGTAAATATAGAAAACAATTCTGTTAAATTTCTCCCAATTGGCTCCCTTTACATCATAACGGATACTTGCACCTCCATAGGTTGCATAATCAGGGTCGGATGGAGGACCTTGTGCCCGTTTACCAGTAGAAGTAGGGTAGGAGAGTTTGATACTTCCTTTTCCTGAGACAGTTTTCTCTTTGGAATAATCCATATACCCTAATCCATTATGGCTCCATCCTGTCAGGTTATTTTCTTTTGTAAGTGGTTCGCTTTGGAGAACTTTTTTCTTCAAGCCGTTAGCTTCATACGATTTGGATACATCCAATGGGAGTGGACTATGGATTAGTCCTGTACGGATGATCTCTTTTTCCAGATCGGTATCATTTGTTAATCTCACCTGTGCAAAGGCGAAAGTACATAGGAATAATGTTAGACAGGGAATTATATATTTTCTTTTACTCATAAATTTGTCTGGTATTTCAATTTAAAGTTTCTATAGTGTTTTAGATAAATCTTTTGTTATTTAAGATTTCAAGATTCCGTGACTGTGATTTATTTAATGATATGTGAATTAAAGTAACTTGGCTCCCCGCCTTGGTTAAGGCGGGGGTGGACCACTGCTTGCAGTGGTGGGGCGGTTCGTGTTGAGGATAAAATATTATAACTATTTCCTTTTTTCTCCCACCACCCCACCATCGCAAGCGATGGTCCATCCCCTCCTCTGGCAGGAGGGGAGCCGAGATACTTATATCGTATTTTTTGACATACTCCTCATTCCTTATTTCTTAAAAGGATCTCCTTTCGGGCTATTACTTAATACCCATCGAAAAGCATTGATGAATAAGAGCTTTTGTGTTGCATCTGTGAACTCGTCATCGCCATGTCCCATGTTCAGGTAAATCATCCGGTAATTCTTGTTAGTCCACACAATCGGGAAATCACCGAAGTTAACGACGTCCTTAATTCCTAATGGATAATTATCAGGAGAAAGAGTCAGCAGCACTTCTATATCTTTATTCTCGCGTGGACTTGGATTCCATTGATACCATTCGCTTTCAGGAACGATAAAAGAGGACGGAAGGTTTTTTGTGATCGGATGATTCGTATTATCCACTGTTAATTTTACCGGTTGAGGTGGCCAGTTATTGCAATAAAATACGCCACCACCCAAGAATTGTAGCAACCATGGCCATTTTGTGTTTTTATCATTATATGCAGCAACGTGGAAACCCATCCAGCCACCTCCGTTTTCCATATATTGTTCAAAAGCGTCGCGATCTTCTTTTCTATTGGGATACCCGTCGAGCATAACAACGATATCAAACTCTTTGAGCTTTTCATACGGATATTGGGAGAAGTCTGTTGTGACTTCTAAAATAAAACCATTACCGTAGTTTAACCTTTTAAAGAATTCCACTCCTTGAAGAGCAAAGTCCACATGAGCCTTTTCTGCATGGTGTGTATAATAAACAAGTGCTTTGAAACGTGGTGCACTGGCATAATTAGCAGGATATCCTTCAGGTGCCTGGGCATAACACAGCCCAGTCACCAAGGAAATAAACAAAAGTATAAAAGTATGTCGTATCTTATTAGTCTTCATCATATCTGTATTTGTTAAATTAATAATTAACCGTTAATCATTAATCATTTAAAATCTCCTGCCCACAATATGGCATTACGAAACATCTTTGTGAAATCTTCCGTATCATACAACTTACTGCTATGGCCTATAACAAAATATACATTTCGTGCTTTTTTATGAGGGTTTATCCAAACTACCGGATGATCTCCCATTTTGATATCTGAAGCAGGTGTATAAGTAGATTCGTCAACTGATGCAAGTACATGTACGTTTGGCCGTGGGTTTTTGTTGAAAGTATACCATTCATCATCCGGAATAACAAATGATTCACTTACACCTTTCATTACAGGGTGTGTTTTATCTTCCACATTAACAGTACCATCGGCTAATGGTGCGATATAACTTTTGAAGCGAATATCTCCCATAAATTCAGAGAACCATTGCCACATTTGGTATCCGTCGAACTCTCCCAGTAAGGTTGCATGATGGAAGCCCACCCAACCTCCGCGGCCTTCTTCAATGTATTTGATAAATGCTTCTTCAGCTTCTTTTGTCCATGTATACGGAGGGAAATCCAATTGAATAATAACTTTGAACTGTGCCAGGTATTCTTCATTTATAGGTTTTGTATTATTGATTTCAGTGATTTCATAATTATGTGTTTTGCCTTCTTCGGCGAGCCATTTCAAACCGGCATCCGTGAAACCACCATGTTGACCCCCTCTTTCAGTAAGTACTAATACTTTAACCGGTGTATTTGCCTTTGTTTCCGTAGTTGATTTCTCTTCATTCTTTTTGGAAGATGCCATTTGACAACCGCTAAAGCATATCCCAATGACCATTAATAAACTCAATAACTTTTTCATGTGTGATGATTTTTAGTGATTCTTTACTTTCTGTTTTTACTCATAAATTTGTAAACCTTATTTCAATAAGCATGAAATGGAGCTTTAAACTCTTTGCGTAATGTATTGATTCCTTCACTTGGGAAGTCTTTGGGTACTTCTTGTGTTACTTCTCCTGTTGCCACCCATTCAGCTCCTCTTAGTAGGGTTACCTGAAAACCAGTACATTCCATAGCATACCGGAGCTCAGGATCATTGCCTGCATGGCCAAGTAAAGTGACGAATACTTTTCCTTTCCCATAGTTAACAGTCCAAAGCATTGGTTCATCCCGGCCAGGTTCGTTTTCGTTGCGTTGTTCAAAAGTGGTTGCTAGTATCTGCATATTTTTGCCGGGCCCTCTTAAACGAGCATATATTTCATCTTTAAAATGATCCCAGACAGTAGGTAATCCCTTTAAAATAGGATGTTCGGGTTGGCGATGTGTAATTGTAGACGGATGTTGTAAACCATGATATCCGGCTCCACCTGGTGAATAATCATATACTGTGCGGCCGTCTTTCCAATATATGTATGGGCCATCTTTTTCATTTCTTCCATTCCAGGCACCCATTCCGATCATTACATTATATTCTTTCCAATCGTCCATGGGAACAACGGATGAATGAACAATAACTACTCCGCCACCATCGGCAACATATTTTTCAAAGTTTTTACGTGTCGGTTCAGCCAATGTCACTCCTCCGTAATTAAAGACTACCAGATCATATTTACTAAAGTCGGGATGGTATGTGCTGATATCTTCTCCCCGGGCTGGGGTGGTATGAATATCTACAGTAAACAGGTTACTGTTTTCCATTATCATTTTTATAGCATCGCTACCGCCTTGCCACCAATGGCTTCCGTCTTGTCCGGTAACAATCATTGCTTTCATTTTTTTCTGTGCTGCAATTTGTGGAGAGATCGCGAGAGCCAGAAAAAAGGTGACGATTATCCAAATATATTTTTTCATAAACATCTGTGTTTGATAGTTATTTATACAGGCTATTGTATATGGTTTTGCGAAGATCTCCCGCTTCGTTGTCACCATCATAATCCCAATACATGGCACCCAATAATTCATTATCCAGGATATATTGACATTTAATAGCCAATGATTGCGGATCGTCATATCCACAAACAAATTCACCTTCTGTATTCCTCAGATAAGGAACCTGTGCTACTTCATCCCATTCTCTGGTATACCCGGTTAGTTTTTCAATCTTTTTGTAGTCTGTAAAGTTAGATAAACTTTCGGTAGCCCGGCCATAGAAAGGCATTCCAAGAACAAGTTTTCCTGCGGGAACTCCTGCTGCAAGATGGGCTTTTACCGCTTCATCCGAAGTGTTTCCTCCTGCATTATCAGACCTGTACAAGGCGGAATGATGCTTAGGGGCAGATGCCATATCATAAGCCATAATATTAGTAAAGTCGATATAAGGATCGATCGCACGAAAATCGATATATTTCGCACTTGCAACAGTTGCTTGTGTCAGTAATTTATCTTTTCCGATGGCTTCTCTGATATCTCTCATTAATAGTGTATAATTCTGAGTGTCGTCCGGTGAGGCAGATATATTTGCCATAGAAGAAGTCGGGTATTCCCAATCAATATCTATGCCGTCAAGGTTGAATTCTTTAACAACCCGTTGACAATCCGCAGCAAACTTTTTACGTAGTTCATCGTCTGCTGCCATTTCACTAAAACGTCCGCTTCCCCATCCGCCAATAGACAGTAGGACTTTCAGTGAAGGAGAATCTTTTTTTAATCCGGTAATTTGTTTTAACCGTTCTTCATTACTTATGCGAACACCATCGAAAGTATCATTTACATGACCGAATGCATAGTTAATGTGTGTAATATGCGCCGGATCAGGTATTGTCTGGCTCCAGGATGTTACATAGGCTATTATAACCTTGTCGTTAACCTGTTCCTTATTTGGGCTTTCTTTTTTTGCGCTACAACCTATGGTAGTTAGGAGTACAGAAAATGTCAGTATTATTCCTTTTATTGCTTTCATTTTATTTTGATTTAAAGTCAATACAATCATAAACCCATCTTGTTCTTAGGTTATTTCCAAACTCATCTACTGTAAATTCCCCATCTTTGAAATAGGAACGGTAGAGTTCGAATTTGCCGTCATTGTTACGGTCTTCCAAAATAAGATCCCGTTTTGTAGATACGGTTATGTTGGATTTGTACTTTATCTCTTTCGTACAATAATCAAGAATTACGTAATAGTTACGAAACAGATCGAAATAAGGATAATGTCCGTTATGGGCACTAAAGAGCATAACCTCTTCCAAGGCTTCATCGTCATCCATTTGAACAAGTTGTGAAGCATGAAGGCCAAATCCGCGTTCCTGTGCTTGTGGTGGAAACCTATCCCAGGTGCGTTGTTCGCTTACTTGGTACTGCGACCAGGCATGAGTGAAGCATCCTGCAAGAAGAATGAATAGAAATAATCGTCTCATAATTTTATTCTGTTTCTGCTGATTGACGGATACGTGAACCGATCAGCGCATAATACAACATAAATAATTCCCCGAAGATAACAATAAACCACGACCATCTCCAACCATCCAGAACATCGGCCAGTACACCTTGTATCAAAGGTAGAATAGCTCCTCCGACAACACCAATCATAAATACACCGGAAGCAACCGAAGTATATTTACCCAGGTTGGCAACGGATAATGTAAAGATAGCTCCCCACATAATGGAATGGAAAAGGCCTACAGCTGTTAATAA
Source organism: Tannerellaceae bacterium (assembly GCA_032073245.1). Classification (GTDB taxonomy): domain Bacteria; phylum Bacteroidota; class Bacteroidia; order Bacteroidales; family Tannerellaceae; genus QVMG01. Next base: position 120,981 of record DAMANX010000014.1, on the reverse strand, counting down.
CCAGGGGTTGTTTAATCCGATAGCCAACAATGTAAGAACCGTTGCCATAACAGTGGTCGTGATTAATTGCAGACGGGGAGGTACGGTGCTTAAAGAACTTCCAACCAGACGGCCGATCAGCATGCCGCCCCAATAGAGTGTTGCCATCAATGCAGGAATTGCAAAGTTGATGCCGAATATTGTAAGCGAACTGCTTCCGAAGAAAGAGAAAGGCCCGTTTGCCGCTTCCTGTTCAATGGCATACAGGTTAATATTGGCACCGATACAGACTTCTACTCCAACATAAAAGAAAATAGCGATAACCCCTAGAGTTATATGACTAAATGACCAAACGCTTTTTTCCAGTTTCTCACCAACTTCTGCTTTTGTTCCCTGAATATCAGGAAGAGATAAACGGTATAATGTGAAAACAACAATTGCAATGATAATCATGAGGGAAAGAAATGGTATCATCAGTTGGCTTACCTGTACATCTTCCATCGCTACTCCGCCAAACACAATCCCTGTTACAAAGAATGGAGCAATAGTAGTTCCGATCGAATTAGCCGATCCCCCGATAGCCATACGCTGAATAGGCTGAGTCCCTTTAACGTAGCATGCTGTGAGGTAAGGATTAATTACTACCTGCAGGATAGTAGCTGAAGCACCAACAATAAATGAACCCAAAAGAAAGATAAAGAATCCAACCGGTACGGTATTACTTCCTATATGGATATTAGCCTCAGGAAATTTAACTGTAAACCACGAAGAAAGAAAGAAAAATCCTAATCCCAGGATCATAATAAATAAAGAACGAATCAATGTCCCCTTGTATCCGAATTTTGTTGTCCATGAAGAACCGACTCCTCCACAAAGTGGATAAGCCAGGAACCATGAGAAAGTGATCAGTGTAGCAAATGTGTTTTTCATATCGCCCACCCCTTCGAGGAAGGCTTCCTTAAGAGGTCCCTGGAACTGAGTGTTGGCTGTGGTTAAAAAACCAACAATAAAGAACAGAAAGACCATTGTAAGGAATGGCCCGACATAATTAATTTGTTTCTCTTGCTGTGTCATGGTATTATTTTAACGATTAACGTTTAGAAATTACTTACAAATGATAAAAAAATAAGGGGGAGACGAAAGTTAAGGAACCCTTTCATTCCGCTTGTTCCGGCAAGCTCTCCCCCTTCTCTTCATTAGTGGTTGTAATGTGTCAATTCTTTTGCGGCTTCTTCATCTAACAGAAACTCGCAATTCGGATGTAATTGTAATATGGAAGCAGGTATATCTGTTGTGATACTTCCTTCCAACATTCTCTTTACGATTTTAGCTTTTGAAGCACCCTTTGCAGCCAGAATGATTTTCTTTGCGTGCATAATATTGCGGATGCCCAATGTCAATCCTCCTAATTCTTTATCAGCAGGAGAATTTGTCTCTTTTCGTATACGTGCTTCGAGTTCTTCATCCATACTGGAAACCCATGTTTCACTCTCAAAAGGAGTTCCCGGTTGATTGAAACCCAAGTGCCCGTTGGTGCCTAAACCAAGTATCTGCATATCTATTCCACCTCTTTCTTTTAATCTTTGTTGGAATATATCACATTCCTTTTCGAAGTCATCGGATAGGGTAGGAGGCATAATAAAATTATCTTCTTTTACACCCAGAGGGCCGATAATTTCGTTTTTAAGCATAGTGTAACAGGCTCCTTTATATTCACGGGGAACATTGGTTACTTCATCAACACCGAAAAAGGTAATGCCTGAGATATCAAAAGGATTTTCTTTATAAATCTTGCTTACAAGCTGATGCATATTAAGGGTAGTCCGCCCGGTCGATAAGCCTATAACTGCTTTGGGATTATGTAAGATTTCTCCGATAATGCGCCATGCTGCCAGGTTATCAAATTCAGTTTCGTTCTTTGTAATGGTGATTTTCATATTTCTTAGTTTTCTTATACATTCATAGCCACAGCGCCTGCCCCCATTAAACCAATAAAGTCAGGGTTCAATTTAGTAATCACTACTCCGTTTTTCACAAATCGTATAGTATTCGCATTGAGCTTTTCCAATACTTTAGTATGCAGATAACCGTCTGAAACCATTCCTCCTCCTAACACTACCGTATCGGGATCGCTAACCCTTACCAGATTCATAATAAGATTAGCCAGCGCTTGAGTAGCGTTTTCTACCAGCTGTACACAGAGAGGATCACCTTTACGGCTCAATTCGAATACTTCTTTCACGTTTACCCGTTCTCCCTGATCTTCTGAAATATGTAGAGTGGTTTCCAGTTCATTCTTTAATAAACGGGCACATCCATCAATTCCGATACCCGAAGCTATAAGTTCCACGCAATCCATACGGCCACAACCACAACGGATTCCAACATTGACGCCAACCTGGGTATGTCCCACTTCGCCGGCATTAAAGTGACTTCCGCGAATTTGCCTTCCGTTAACAACAAACCCGGCAGCAATACCTGTTCCTACATTTATATATATGAAATTGCGGGATATCTGGCCAAAACCGAAGTGACGCTCAGCCCGTGTTGCACTTTTTACATCATTGTCGATATGACAAGGTATACCATAAAGATCGAATAATTCCTGTGCAAGAGGGATCGGTTGTGTGCGTTTAGGATCTATCTGCAACCAAATTCCTTTTTCAGGGTCAACCCTTCCGATAAGCCCGACACCCATGCCCACAGGCTTCTTATTGGTCCATCCCACTGTCTTTATATAATCGTCCAGTGATTTCTTTATAATATCCAAGGCTGATTGCTGATTGAAATATCCGGAATCGTACTTTTTGTACTTCAGGATATTCCCACAGCTGTCCAACTCGCCGATAAGTAATTTAGTGCCGCCTAAATCCAGGCCTAAATATGTTTCCATTTATATGCTAACTTAAGATTATTTAATACTGCTTTATTGATATACATCTAAATGTGTTTTCTTTCATGCATACAATGTTACTTACTATTACAAATAGGAGGGTTTGAAAACTGACAAAAAAGGTTTGATGTCTGTTATAGTGGATAAAAGTGATAATAAATTAAAGCTATTAACCTGTAATTAAACATTGTCTTAATCCGATTTTCTGATGAAGGCACTTCTTTTATTGTAGTATTAGACTATACTTTGCGCGATTGCTTACTTTATTTGCGTCCGACAACTGTGGGACAGCTGTCGGTCACCTGTCCGACAGTTGTCGAACACCTCCGAGATCAAATACTTTCTGTTATTTTCACGTTAGTTCACCTTACTCGGGCTAATACCAAATTGTTTTTTAAAGCTTGTGCTGAAATACTTCGGATCGGAAAAACCAACCATTGTAGATACTTCTCCAATCGTATACTTTTTGGTTTTTAGTAATTCCTTGGCGTTGTTCAACCGGATAATACGGATAAAATCATTCGGGCCCTGATCGGTCAGGGTCTTTATTTTATTATATACGGAAGTACGGCTCATACCAAGTTTACGGCAGAAGTCATTTATGGAAAATTCCGGATTACTTAATTCCTCTTCAATGGTTCGAATAGCATTATCAAGAAACTCTTTGTCAAGTTCGTTTGCATAGTCGGTATCTTCCAAACCTTTATCATCGGACAGGAAGGTTTTCCGCATCTGTTCTCTGCTTTGCAGGATATTCCGGATACGGGCTTTTAATACACTGAAATCAAACGGTTTGATAATGTAATCATTGGCTCCTGCCTCCAATCCCATAATTACATTTTCTTTCTCGCTCAAAGCAGATAAGAGAATGAAAGGAATATGGCTGGTTTCGATAGCCGATTTAAGGATACGGCACATTTCGTCTCCCCGTAATTCGGGCATAACGACATCCGATATGATAATATCCGGGTTAATTTCACGGGCAAGCTCCAATGCCTTGGCTCCATTTGTAACGCTAATTACATGATAGTCTAAGGATAAACTGTCAGTGAGGTATTCACGCAGATCGTCATTGTCTTCTGCCAGCAATAAAACTTCTTTACCGGAAGGGGTAAAAGATGATGCGTCAGATGCTTCAACTTTTTCTGCAGAAGCCTCTTCTGTGAGCATAAGTTTTTTAGCTTTTACCGGGAATGTCAATATAAATGTAGAGCCTTTGTTTTCCACACTCGAGAAATTAATATGGCCTGCATGCATTTTTACCAGCTTCTCAGTCAGCAAAAGGCCGATACCTGTTCCGCTTTCATTGGAATTGATAGCGTTTCCGGCACGGTAGAATTGTTTGAATAATTGTTTTTGATCACTTACCGGAATACCGATACCCGTATCCTGTATTGTGACCGACCATTCATCCCCTTTATGTTTAATGGTAATGGATATATATCCGTTTTCAGTATATTTTACTGCATTCGATAATATATTATCCATAATAATATCCATTTTGCTTTTATCGAACCATACTTCGGGTATATCAGGTTCAACTTCCAGAAGCAGATCGATATCCTTTTGTAAAGCAGCCATGCGGAAAGCAATGATCTTTTCCTGCATATAAGTATATATATCCTGTGGGGCAACGACGATCTTTTCTGCATTGTGGTCGATCTTTTGTAAATCGAGCAACTGAGTTACCATAGTAAACAGTTTATCCACATTCTTCGTTGCGACCGAAAGAGATTTACGGCCTCGCTCAGTCAATTCCTCTTCTGTTTCCAATTCACTTAATGGTGCCTTAATAAGTGTAACCGGTGTGCGGATATCATGTGCTATATTGATAAAGAAACGGATCTTTTCACGGGCATTGAGCTCTGCAATTTTATTCCGGCCGTATTGAACGATCAGGAATACGAGTATACCGATAATAGCCAGATAAAGGAGTATGGCGGGGAAAGAAGCCCAGAAAGGTTTACCAATAATAATCTCTACCGATCTTTCTCCTAATACCTGTTGTGTATATTTATGAACAGCTTTAAGCTGGAACTTGTATTTTCCCGGCGTAAGATTCATATAGTCTACATTATTGGATGAACCGGCATAGCGCCAATCTTTATCAAAATCATCCAGTTTGTATGTGTATTTTACCTGATGAGGATATATGAAGTTGATAGAAGAAAATCCGAGTGAGAAAGAATTCTGTGCATATTTAAGCCGTAAGGAAGATGTTTTATTTATTGTTTTTACCAATGGAGACCCTTCGGCTCCGGCTTGTATGGATTGGTATAATAATTTGAAATCGGTGAATAGAAGCTTAACCGACTCAGCCGGTTCTACATCAAAGTCAGGAGAGAATTCAATCACTCCTTCTGCAGTACCGAAGGCAAGGTTTCCATTCTTCTTTAGTAAACATGCATTCGGATTGTAGCGTCCCCATTTTACACCGATAAATTCATTCATGCTTATTATACGGTCGGCTAATTTGTCTACTTTGTATAGGTTTTTCTCTGTAGTAAACCATATATCACCGTTTTTATCTTCAACTAATCCGTTAACAGAGTTAGAAGTGATTCCATCCTCTAGGGTAAAGAATCTGGATTGTCCTGTTTTAGGAGTATATTGTATCAAACCTTCTCCATCTGTACCCAGCCAGATATCTTCATTAGATGCTTGTATAAGGCAACGAATGGGATAGCGAAGTATGGTACTGTTAAATTCGCGAAACCATCGTGTTGCTCCGTCCGTTTTATTGAAAAAAGCCAGTCCGTCACATCCTGCCAGTAAAAGATTATTTCCGCTTCCGCGACGAATATCGCCGATACAGTTTATTGGATAATAATTATAAGTGTGGGTGCGGATATTATATCGCGTAAAATCTCCCTCAATACCTCCTAACCAAATATGATCTCCTTCTTTATAAATAGAATAAATATAATCTGAAGTGAACCCATTCGGGCTTCCTTCCTGATGCATGGGCATCTCTTCTGTTTTTCCTGTTTGCTTATCAATACGGTGTATTCCTATGCCATATCCACCGCTCCAAACTCTCTTTTGATTGTCTTCGCAAAGTGCAAGTACAACGGATGACCTGTCGTTACTTCCTCCTTTATCTTCGAGAAAGTGTTTCCATTGATTGGTTGAAGGCTGATAAAGGCTGACTCCGTTATTAGTACCATACCAGATATCACCATCTGAATCTTCCATAATCACGTTTACATGATTGGAAATGAGTGAATTTGTGCTTGCATGTTCATGACGCGTCCAGTTTATTGCCGGATAATGTTGGTCATACAGCGTTATTCCGTTCGTATATGTACATATCCACACACAATTAAATTCATCTGTCATAAGGTCAGCAACTGTATTACCGGCAAGACTATTACGGTTGTCTTCATCGGCCAGATAACGACGTAATAGCTGATTGGATTTATTATCGAGACAGTAAATGCCCGATCCGTCTGTGCCGATCCATATCTCATTTTCAACAGAAACCATTGAACGGATAGGTACACCCGGGATAATATGTTCCAGAGAATTTATTTTATTAGTCTTATAGTTGAGAATGAAGGCACTGTTTGAGAATGTTCCAATATATAGATTATCCTCATAAACAAAAAATGATTCTATTCTCATTTCTGTGGGTAGTCCGATTTGCTCCGGTTTTGTAAATGCCCCAATCTCTTTTTCCGTAAAGCGAAAAAGATGGGAGTTTGTACCGACGAAGAAAGTACCATCCTCTGTTTGAATGATCCGTGTAACATGCTCATTGTTAAAATCAGTCAGTGGGATAAGCGTATCTGATTTCTCTTCATATTGATATAAGCCTGTTGAAAGGCAGAGCCACAAACGATTGTCACGATCAAAATAGATTTCATAGATGTAAGTTGGCTCTGATAGATGATCGGCTAGAGATATATGATGTATAAAGCGATCGGTAAGAGAATCGTAATAAAAGACATTGCCATTTTTAAGAGATATCCATAGTTTTCCGTTCCGGTCACAAGTCATAATGGTTGAAGACAGAATATGGTCTTTTGCCTCCACCGTTTCATCCAGTTTATAATGTCTGAATTCGCTTCCATCGAAACGATCCACCCCCAGATGAGTGAACATCCAGACGTATCCGGTTGAATCTTTATTAACCTGAAAAACCTGCCGGCTACTTAATCCATCTTCTATATTCAGATGTCGGAAAGATGCCGAAAAAAGATTTATTGATTGAATAAAAAATAAAAGTATTACCCCTATTACCCGTATCATCCCTTGCTTTACTTTTCCAGTACAATACTACGAATAAAGTTAATATAAATAGTTTGAATACTATCAAAAAAACTTTGTTAGCTGTTATTATGGGGCTTTTCATCGTACTTAAAACTGTAAAAAACTTGGTCGATAAATAATTATCAATACCTTTAGCGCTGGGATATTAAACATAAACCACTGACAGTTATACAGATCATTTATACCTAAAAGCATACATCATGAAAAAAAGTCATTTACTTACAATTCTTTTATTAGCAGTAGCAATGATCCGGTGTACGGATAAGGCACCTCAGGTTATCGAACGTCCTGTAAGCGGACTTTATAACTCCACTACTCTGGAAATAGCAAAAGTTGAACGGACGGATTCGGCAACTATCCTGCATATTGATGCCTATTTTTATCCGAATAACTGGATACGCATTGACTCCGCAACTTATTTGCAAGCGAATGGACAGAAATATATTATAACAGGTTCGGAAGACATTCTTTTAAATGAACATCATTGGATGCCGGAAACCAGCGAAGACCATTTCAAGTTATTTTTTCCTCCACTACCTAACGGTATTAAAACATTCGACTTTATTGAGTCCGATTGTGATGAATGTTTCAAGATTTGGGATATTGATCTGACAGGAAAGCCGAAAACCTATACCCCTGACCTTCCGAAAGAGATTTTATCTTTTCAACCGGATAAAACTGTGGGTCTTGAAAATCCGGTATATAAGATTGCAAAAACAAAGCTGAATGTTCATCTCACAGGGTTAAAAGAAGGTTATGTTATGCCATTAATGATGTATGTAAATAATGCTTTTACTTTCCAGCAAGAAGAAGTTGAAGCCGAAAAGATAAATGATAATGAATATGTATTTGAATTTGATCTTTTTTCATCTTCATGCATAACTTTACGGGCAGGGAATGATTTTGTGGCAATTTTAATTGATCCGGGAGAAACGGTAGATTTTTATTATGATGCAACTGCTGCTTCTAAGAGAAAATCTCGTTATAATCCACAACCGGATATGACCTATGCTGGCTTTACCGGTAAATATGCACAAATTAATAAACAATTGATGGATGGAAGTAATCTGAGAAATGAGTACGCTATAAAGGCCCATGAAGATACTACTATACTCGATAAGAATAATGAAGAATTTGTAAACTATCTGATGCAGGCATATAAAGAAAATGAAAAGAAAATAGATGCGGCAGATATAAACCTGGGAATGAAACAGCTTTTAAAAGAAGATGGAAAGGCTGAGATTGTCAATTATGTTATATCAATGAAACGCTTATATGAACATCTATATCGTCAAAAGAACGGATTGAAATATAATGACCCAATTGATTTTAAAGGGCCGGAACCAACAGAGAAAGATTATTTACTATTTAAGGATCTTGATTTGAATAATCCGATATCTATCTATACGAATAAAATTGGTTATACTGAGATTGCTCTTGCTTCAGTGGTTTCTTCAGAAGAGAAGCTTAATGAATTGGTCGGATCGAATGAAGGAATAATACAGGATATTTATAAGACCCGTTCCATTATGACAAAAGCAATGAATTCTGCCGATCTGACTGCTGAAGAAGAAAAGACATTGCAAGCTACATCTAATCCGCTTTATCCGGAAGTATACAAATATATTGCAGAGAGATCCAAACGTGAATATGAAGAGGCTATGGCACAAGGTGGTTTTATTATTAAAGATATACCCGATGTCGCTGCCGATAAAATAATAGATGCAATTATTGCAGAATATAAAGGTAAAGCTGTATTTGTTGATTTCTGGGCAACCTGGTGTGGTCCTTGTTTGAATGCAATGAAAACAATAAAGTCCTTTAAACCGGAAATGGCGGAGAAAGGTGTAGTCTCCATTTATATATCGAATGCAAGCTCACCACGCACAAAATGGATGACTATGTTATCAGATATAGGAGGAATCCATTATTATCTGGATGAAGCACAATGGAGAATTATAAGTGATAAATACAAAATACAAGGTATTCCTACTTATATGATCTTTGATAAAGCCGGCAAAAAGACATTCGAGACAGCCGGTTATCCGGGGAATGACCGAATTCGTGAAGAATTATCAAAGATATGGTAATTTTATATTAATATCTTAGGCTTCGAATAGAAAAATATTTGAAGGTGTCTATCTCGTAGGGGCGGCCCTATGTGGCCGCCCGAATGTATTGATTTTGTGATTATTGGGCAGCCACATAGGGCTGCCCCTACATGTTGATATTATCTTCAAATCTAACAATATTTGAACACAACAATCCATCAAAATTTATATTTTACTCCCAGTTCTACACTGAACGGACGAATATAAGTTCCGGACATTATTTGTCCGACTTTTTCTTGTGCTTCTTCGTTAGTTAGGATAAGATCAGCATCAGGAATAGAGCCATTAGCTCCCCGTTGATTCAAAAGATTGACCACCGTTACCCCAAGATCGAGGTGTTCATTAATATTGTAACTTGCTCCAGCAAATGTTTCCCAACGGCCTGCTAATTCCAGAGTGTTGGGTTTATTGAAATATTGTTTACTGAAGTAACGGGCACTCGCCCAGATACGCAAGTCATTCCATGTATAACTCGGATCTATTTCAATAAGGAATTTAGAAACACCTGTTACATATTTGTCGCTAAAGTCATATTCGGAAACATTGCCTCCTCCGAAATCGACCGTGCCGGAATAGTTTTTATATTTTGGTAGTTGCCAGGTAAAGAGAAAATGAAGATCAAAGTTACGGAAAGGTTTAGCCTGTACATCCGTAGTCCAACCAAAGGTACTGATATCGTATTTTGTAATTTCCCGTTTCACTTCCTGAGGATTGTTTGGGTTAGAGAAGTTAACGGTCGTACGGTATTGGTCGCGTTGAATGTAAGTGGCTTTTGATACAAGACTGAATAGGTTATGATTGAAGAATAAACCGAAACCACCTCCTAATACCTTTGATTTTTGGAGGTCAGGGTCTTGTCCTATGGAGTAATTCTCCAAATGTCCGGCCTGCTCGTTATAGTTTGCTTCACCTAATAATCCAAAACGTCCGGTGATTTTATAGACTCCACTAAACATAAAGGCTTTATTAAACCAATCCTTTTTTATATCTGTCTTTGGCCCATTCAAATGAGTAAGTCCTAGTGATGCATCCTGATAGTCACCACGTAAAGCCTGGTATTCAATACGTGCACCTAAATTAATAGTGAACAGGTCATTGATATCCCATTTATCGGTCACATATAAAGCTGTCTTATTTTCATATCCATTATGATATTCATAACCGGCAAATGTATTTCCGTATTCATTGGCAGTACCGCCGACTTCAATAAGTTTCCTTGGATCAGGCGCTACTTCTTGTGAGAAGATAACACTTTCAGATGCAAACTTATCGATATTATAATACCATTGGTTTAAACCCAGGCGTAAATCGTGTACTCCTCCCCATAGTTTGCCAATTTCAAAAGTTCCGGTAATCGAAGTAATAGGAGTTCTTTTGGATGCAATAACCAAAACATTCTGCACATCATTTCCTGTATATGGTGTTCCATCTTCATAAGTATATTGACCTTCGGAAGCTTCATTTACTCCTGCCATGATTGGTAAGTAATGGCCGGATTTGGCTTTGTGATAGCGAACAATGTAATTCATATATAACCCATTATGATTACGGTTAGTACCAATTATATCTACAGTATGAGATTCGGATGCATAATCGTTGATAATATCTCTACGGACATATTCTTCAGTAAAAGCATCCCGTAATGTGATTTTACCTGAACGTTCGAAATAAGAGTCACGTCCTATCTTGAAATTATCCAATTCAGTTACTTTTCCATCTTCTCCGTAAATAAAAGGGCTATATTCACTTCCTGATAAACCGCGGGTATTTGCATATTTATAGAATGCAGTAATTGACCCGGTACCTTTACTATATATATAATCTTTAGTAAGGCCTACTTTGTATAAATGTGCCTGGTCCGAATAAAACGGAGTAATTTCTTCAGGAGTATATGTGCCCGGATCAAAACTTGTGTAGCCGCCAAGAGTGAATTTCCAACCTTTATTGCCTATGGGACCACTTATATTAATGTCATTTCTAAGTAGTCCATAATTATTGAAATTCAAACCTCCGCTTCCTTGAAAAATACCGGATCCGAGATTATCATAAGTATCTACGGAAAATCCTACATCACCAATTTTAATAGCTGTTGTACCTAGATCATACAGTTGTACGCGATTAATAGTAGCATCCTGTCGCCATGCCTTTGTCGGCATTTCCGGCCAGAAGAAATAAACAACCGGAAGCCCGTTTTCAAGAACGGTTGTTCCACCTACACTGGCTGGAAGGCCGATGTTCACATCGCGTGGGCCAGTATTATTAGCCGCATTCAACATCACGTTACGGTCATTTGTCTGATCGATCACTGCAATTTCTGTTGTGTCTACACCTACAATTTCCCGTCTTGTGTCCTGTGCATATACCGTATCTATACCATATATCATTAAGGCTGTGAACAGGAGCACATTCATCGTAAATTTCATTTTCATAGTTCTGGGGTTTATATATTAATAATCAAGTATTGTAAGGTTTGAAGATTTAGAGTTCTTATTTTTTCTTATATTTTTCCGTACGGCTATCCTTAATCACGCCAGACCAGTTGAGCCCGTAACCGAAATCATAGATATTACCTTCCGTATCTTTATGACATTCCATATCGAAAGGAACATCTTCTTTTTGTTTTTCTACCGCTTTCATATCGGCAGGCATCTGAAGGGGTAGGAGGCCGGATGGTTCGCTTTTACCTGATATCAGGTCTAATACCGCCTGGTCACTGATTCCGAAATGAATCAGAATTCCTTCAACTTCATGTTCGAATTCACAGAAGACTAAAGGACGGTCGGCATTAATCACTACAATCACCGGTTTTCCATTCATCTTTTTCTTTGTTTCCAATATAGTTTCCAGGTCTTTTGTATTGACTGCAATAGAACTTTTATCGCGATATGAACGATTAGTGATTTCCGGATCGATTACCGGATCACCTGCAGCTATACTTTTTGAACGTGCCTGAATGGCTGTGTATTGTGTATATTGTAAAGAGATAGGAACATATCCGTTGCCTCCCGACTCACGGTCTTTTTTATCATATCCGCCACCATCTGCATTGAAGTGTGGGCTTCTGACAAATACAATTGCAAAATCTGCATCGTCCGGATTATCTGTGGTATTATAATAATTACGGGTCATATCCATGTTGACAGGATAGTCAAATGTGGATTTAGATATATTGCCCCACCAGTCACGAATTTCCGGTTTAGTAATTTTTGGAATGTAAACAGTTTTCTTCTCCCTTTGAGGCATGATACTTTCTTTGTTCTTAAGCATTACAACCGATTTCAATTGGGCATTATATCCGGCTTGCATATATTCAGGATTACCTACAATTTTTTGACTTTCTATAGGATCAATATACGGGTTCTCAAATAGTCCTAAACGGAAAATATTACGTAATAAACGTATGGCAGATTGTTGGAAACGATTACGCATGAAGCTCTCCCCATGTTCGCGAGCCCCCATTTGATAGGCAGCCAACACCGGCGCGAGCTCATTATTACCGCCAAACTGGTCCATTCCTGCCATAATTGCTACATAATGACGTTCATCAACAGATATTTCTTCAACGCCCCAAGGTTTACCTTCGAAAACATCCGGTGTTTTTCCTTCGTCATGAGTAATCATCCAGTCAGTACAAACTACTCCGTCGTAACCATATTTTTCACGCAATAGATCGGTAATAATCCATTTACTGAACCCATTTGCCAGATTGGTACCATCAGGTGCCTGATTGTAACTAATCGTATAGTAGGGCATCACGGCAGATGCTTTACCTGTTTTTCCATCCAGTTTGAAAGCGCCTTCGGTAAAAGGCTTAAGATGCATTTCAAAGTTTTTACCAGGATATACGGCAAACTTACCGAAAGCCCAATGTCCATCACGGCCACCTTCTTCAGGTCCACCACTTGGCCAGTGTTTTACCATAGCATTCACACTATGGTAACCCCATCCACCGGAAATCTCTGCACTATCGGTAGATGTCTGGAATCCGTCGATGTAAGCACGTGCCATATCTGTAGAAAGCTCAGGGCTTTCCCCAAATGTCATATATATGCGATACCATCGTGGTTCTGTACCTAAGTCAATTTGTGGAGATAGTGCAGTGGTAATTCCTAATGCGCGATATTCCCTCGAAGCTATTTCTCCAAATTGTTTTATGATAGAAGGGTCGAAGGTTGCTGCCAGTCCCAGCCCGTCAGGCCAAAGGGATATGGCACCTCCGGCACCGGCATTAAACTCTGCACTTACCGTCGCCGCATGACGTGGGTCGGAACTTGTATTACCGGGTATTCCCAATCCTATTCCTTCTACATAAGCTTGCATTTGGTTATTCCATTCCGCAGCTATTGCAGGACTTTCAACACTGGTGATCAATACATGCCGTAAGTTATCATCTAATAGAAACATCTTCTGATCATCTGTCAAATCAGAAGATTGCGCATTGCTTTGTGATAGTGCTTTACCATTATAAGTTCCGGCGCCAAAACCAGATTCAGCAGCAGGTATTGCCTGATGGAGACTATAAAGCATTAGTCCGCCTATTTGTTCAATACTCATTCTGGAAGCCAGGTCTTTCGCCCGTTCATCTACGGATAATCGCCAGTCTTCATAGGGCTCAAGCGTACCGTTACGGTTTAAATCTTTGAATTGCCGGCCATCTATAGTTAGAATGGACACTCCGGAGCCAGGGGAATAACCAAGAGTCGGCCCATTCTGTTGATAGACTAACCGGAAGGTAGGTTGATTGTCCACAACTTCTTTATTTTGATTTTTACTACGAGAGGATGAGCATCCTATTACTAGGATTGCAGAAAAGGTAATCCAGAATGCTTTCATATTCATTCAATAGTTTTGGTTAAAATTACTTATTCAATAGTTAGGTGTGATCCTGTATCTTAGAAAACATCCCTGAAAGGGGTTTTGTTGAGGGTGGAGGGAGATTTAGTAGCGTTCATTAATTTGTTTCAATAAAAAGATGCGGGTTGAAACTTTTTTCTCACCAGCATGAGAAAAAAATCTCACGCTGGTGAGAAAAAAATCTCACGCTGAAGAGATTAACCATTAATCATTAACCATTAACAATCACCTTATACACTTTTCCTCCCATCTTTACCAGGTAGACGCCTCTTTGCAGGGCGATGCTATGGTATCCGTTTACGGTGTGGGTGGCCATCAGTGAGCCGGTCAGGCTGTACACCTGTACGGTTTGTGGCTGTGCGGTTTCGATGATCACTTCTCCGTGGCTGCTGTATACCCGTGAGTCTGCCGGGATACCGGTATTGCCTGTCGTTTCACCGATTCCTTCCACGGTGATGACGAGCGATTGCGTTACGTTAGGGATGGTGAAGCTGAGAGTCGTGTCACGCACCGGATCGGGTGTAAGCAGTTGTCCGTTTGCATATACCTTGACTTGTTCCGGGTCTACATTGTCGTTGAGCACCAGGCTGAAGGTGAACGGACTGTCGGAAGCCACATCATAGGTGCCGGGCTCCGGAATTATCCGTGCATTTTCCACTGCCGGCAGTGTCACTTTATGTTCGCGCAATGCGATCCGTATCGTATGGTTTGCCTCTATGTTTGTCAGCATATAGCGGAAAGAGCCATTACCGAAACTACGTAATCCGGTTTCCACCCCATCCACTTCAAACAGGATATTGTCGGCCGTTACGTCCTTATCTTCCGTATCGAAGGTCAGGTCGAGGAAATCACCCGCGTTTACGTGCAGATTGCCCGAACTGTAATTCGACGTAATGCCTGCACCCACCTGGAGAGCGACGGTATACGCCTGTTGCGGCGGCGCTTCGGTTATATAAAAATAGGTGGTCATAGTAGGTCCCTCCAGGCTGGGAGATATAGGTTCTACATAAAGATTGTGTCTCCCCGGGGTTTTATATTCCCCATCGGGATAAATAAGACTATAATCCTCATCTTTTAATAAGGTAACACCATCGAGGGTAACCACCGGCTCCGGTTTAATGTCCCTTCCCGTGTAGGGCTGAACTTCGATAGGTGATATGATGAGGTTTGAAGTACTGGCGGGGTTGATCTCAAAGCTAATAGTTTGTGATCCGATAAAATTACTGCGAGAAGAAGGTTCCAGGAGGATTTGACCTTGTCCATTCCTGTTCGTTCCGTAATCAATCCTAAAATCAGATATGTCGATATTTACTCCGTTGAAATAGAGGTTGAATCGGGGCTTTATACTTGTGCCGGTAAATGGGTAGCTGGAATTAAGACCATCAAGCGTAATATTATTTGTTGAGGCCCGGAAGACATCAATAAATACCTCATTCGTTCCGGAATATGATGAGCCAACGCCAATCATCTTCAGACTAAACTGGCCTGCTTCTTTTAATTCATTAGGGGTAAGTAAATAATCTTTCCCCTCTTTTAAGGTAATATCATCACTCGTATCATCCGGAGTTCCTTTATTATCAATCACCGTAACTGACACTTTCTGGTACTGTCCGGTGTAAGTCAGTTCCGGTATCGTTACGATAATATCTAAAGATGCTATGTCTTTTTGTTGTCCCCAGGCATGTCCGGCAGACAGGAACAGGACCATTAGCGGTGCACATATGAGTTTCAAAAGTAGTCTCTTCTTCATCTTCTTTTTCTTTTTAATTTATATACAAATATAACTATTTTCGAATAGTTAGGTTCATAAAAGCCTGTTTTTTAATCAGAAAACAGAGCTGCCCGGTTGCAATCTCCCTTTAGCCGATTCGGCTTGCTGACGGCCGCACTTCATAATACGCTTAATGTTATTCTTTCTTTCTCTTCGCTTCCGGAGGGAATAAGCGAACTTTTTCGGCCCGTTTTGCAGGAAACGGATGCTCTCCGGAAATTTTTTTGCTTCTTTTTCTCTTTGTTAATGAAATGTTTATGTATTGAAAACTAACGGGTGTGATATATTGTTATATAAATGTATTATATTAGTGAATCATGTGTGTTACATCTATTAATAAGGAAATTATGAAGCCGTTTAGTTTTTGGAGAAAAGGGAAAGGAATACTACCTAATGTACTTCCACGTGAAGGGGGTGGAGAAAAAGGACAAACATGTAAGATGAAATGTGAAATACCTCGGGGAATTCGTCTCTTTATGGTGCTGTTTGCCGCACTTCTGCTGGGATGGCCGGCGATGGCTGTGATCCCGGGTTCGAAGGTGGGCGTTTTTGTGCAATGCCTGGATGAATTAAGGGGGCCGTTGTCGTATTCGATGAACAGTACGGCTACGGGTTTCGTAGAACCTCTGCCTATCATAAATTTCACTGAGACACACCATCTATATGCGTATTGGCCTTACGATGCAAGTACATCGACAGACCCGACACAGGTGCAGGTAACTCCTATCCCTTATCTGCAAACGCAGAGCGGAACCTCGAACAGTCATCAGTCGCATACTCTGTTCTATGTCGGGAATGCGGCTTCATACGACATCGGTGATAGACCTCTGGTTCAATTTATGCATGGTTTTACGTCTATTGAATACCTGATAAATACCAATGTAAACGACTTGATTGTCGACGATATTATTCTGAAGGCGCCCGATGGTGCGGTGATGAGTTTTACGGGAGCGACCGTGAATGTGACACTGCGTTCCAATCATCCTGACTTTGCACGATTAGGTAATTTCCAAGGGGGAAATCCCGGCATCGCGTTGCATATCGCAGACGGTGGATTGCCAGTTCCGAATTCGGTAGACGATTATGCCCGGGGATTTATTACGATCAATCCGGGCGACCTCTCCGGTGAAAAATTGGAAATTACGGTGAAGACCAATATGGGCGATTTCGTATTTGAAGAGAACGGGCAGAATTTCGTAAAAGCTACGGCCTACGAGATAAAGTTGCGGATCGATCTGGCCGAACCGGAAGTCGGACTGCAATGGTCGGTATCGACCACGACCGCCGATCCTTCTTCGTTTACGGATGTGGATAATGATGAATTGACGGTTGCCAACGCTCCGGGACCGGTCTACCTGCAAATACGTCCGGAAACCGAAAACCTGGAGTATGACAGCTGGGATGTGGATTATACGGCGGTGCCGGCAAACTACATGTATCCGGTCACCGTTCCGATAGCCGAAGGCGAACGGTTGGATTTCAATGAAGGCAATCCGCACCGCGTGTCGGGTACCTATACATACACCGTAGACCGCATTCGATTCTATAAAGCAGGGTCGGAGGTGCATTCCGTTTCCTTCGATGATGAACCTTATAAGCATACGATCCGGATCAATCAGGAGGAACCTCCCGCCGTAAACGTTTCTTTCCAGTGGTCGGTTTCGACCACGACGAACGGCGATGATGCCTACGGCGATGTGCGCAACAATACGACCACGCAGGTGACGGAGCCTGTGCCGGTATTCCTACGGATACGCCCCGTGGTGGAGGGCCCGCTGGACTACGACCGCTGGGAGATCACGTACACGGCCGAGCCTGCGGAATATGAATACCCGGTGACCACCCCGCTGACGGCCGGCTCACCGTATGATTTTAACCAGGGAAATGCACATGTGCAGACGGGTTCCTATATCTATACGGTCGGTTCGTATACGTTCTACAAAGAAGGCCGGGTGGTGATGGACGGATGGGGTTTCTACCGTCACACCATTATCATCGACCCGTCGGATGATCCGGGTCCGCCGGGTCCGCCGGATCCGCCGGGACCCGACCCGGAGCCGGATCCGTGGCCGCCGGTGCTGCCGCCCGATCCTCCGGTGATCGAACCCGACCCGAACCCCGATTCGTGGATATTCGTGCGCCCCGGCTCTCCGTTGTGTTATATGGATATGGAGTATCCCGTCTCTTTTGTTTTGCAATATAAAGAAGACCCGCTGGAGTATGCCGTGGTCTTTACGGATGCGGCCAAAGCCGCCGGGTTCGAGGACGATTCCACCTTTACGGCATTGCCTGAAAACGGCTTGATCACAATCCCCGTAAACGGCTATGTGCCCAAGGGTATATATTATGGTTACCTGGTGTTGCGCATAAAGGGAACGGCAGATACCGACCTGTTCCCGTTCCGTATACAGGTGATGGACTACGTGCGTATCACGGAGCAGCCGCAGCCGGTAGGTTCGCGCTGCGAAGGCGACGGCTTCACGCTCCGGGTGGAGACCGAAGGGGACGTGTTGTCCTACCAATGGTACCTGAACCGGGAGATCATCCCGGGAGCAACCGACAGTGTGTATCACGCGCTGCTGGCAGAGGAGACGGTGGGTGACTATTATGTGGAAGTGAGCGGCTATTGCAATACGGAAACGAGTGATACGGTGCGTGTCGGAATGAACACCCTGCATGTGGAGATCAAGTGGACGGATGTGCTCTACGTGACGAATACCGACGGACGCTATGTTTCGTTCCAGTGGTACCGGGACGGACAGGCTATCGCGCAACACGGTACGTCGGTCTATTATACCGACCCTGCCGGATTGCTGGGTGAATACCATGTGCGCGCCGTGAAAGCAGACGGCAGCTTCGAAGAGAGTTGCCCGCTGACATTCGGCACGCTGACCAAAGCCGCCGACCTGACGCTCTATCCGAGCCCGGTGGAACGCCATGCTTCCTTTACGGTAGAGGGTGAAGAATTGCAGGGCGCCCGGATTGATGTCTACGATCTCTACGGGCGGCTGGTAACCCATACAAAAGCCTCGGGCACCGTTGTCGACATGACGGCTCCGGCCATAGGCGGGCACTACTTCGTGAGAGTAACCCTCTCCTCCGGAAAAACAACAACATTGCGCCTCATGGTGAAAGAGTAACAGCCGACCGTCGATCTATGGTGAAAGAGTAACAATCGGTCATTGACCTCAGAGTGAAAGAGTAACAATCGCCGTCGATCTTGGGTTCAGCTTGCCGAACCGGCCGCAGGCCTTTCTTATAGATTCAGCTTGCTGAATCGGCCGAAGGCCTATCAATTGGCTAAGGCCGATCTTCGATTGCCGTCGGTTTTAACCGACGGTTATAGTATGTAAGGCAAAGCCTTATCCTCTGTGGGTTTTAACCCCTTTATAACGGTCATATAGGGGTTAAAACCCACAGAGGTACCCGGCCCAGGGCCGGAATTATCTACCGTCGGTTAAAACCGACGGCAATCGAAGATCGGCCTTAGCCAATTGATAGGCCTTCGGCCGGTTCGGCAAGCTGAAACTATAAAGTATCAATTGATAGATCGGCCTTAGCCAATTGATAGGCCTTCAGCCTTAGCCAATTGATAGATCGCCTTAGCCAATTGATAAAGCAACCCGGAAAAGAGAAATACCCCCGTGCCTTCGGAAAGGACACGGGGGTATCTGATAAAAACAGATTATATAAGGGGGTTAGTGAATACTGATCTTATGTACCTCTTCTTCGATCTTCACCAGGTATATGCCTGTGGGGAGCGCAACGGAGAGGTGTCCCCGGCATGTATGGGCAGCTACGGGCTTGCCGGTGGCGTTATAGATAACGACCCGTACGGGTGCGGAGGATTCCACCGTCAGGTTGCCCGGGGTGGTATGCAGTGTTGTGCGGACGATTGCCGTATTGTGGGTCGGGTCATAATCTTCGCGGAGGATGACCTGTAGCGTATGATCTTTTTCCACCGGGTTGAGAGTATAGGTGTAAATCTCAACCGCGAATTCGCGGAAGGGGGTTTCCTTGCCGTCCACCAGCAGCCGGATATCATCTGCGGTCCATTCCGGATTGTCGATAGAGAAGATGAGCTGCAGGTGGTCGCCTGCTTCCACGTAGTGGCGCCCGTTTATGTAGTTGGCTTTTATGCCTTCGATGACATCTACCGATACCGTATGGTAGCTTTCTGTGCCCGGCTCTGTGGCCGTCTCTCCATAAATCTTCAGATCGTCGATCAGGATACCGTACCCGTAATTAAGGCTTCCCTCGAAGGCAATGTAGTATTCTTCTCCCGGATCGGGTAACGGAATGATCCTTTGGGTCCATTGGTTTACGGCCTGGTCGTATACAGCCAGTTCGGACCAGCTTCCGTTGAAGGAGGTTTTGTAGAGAACCCGTAATACGTCCTGGTCACCACCCCATGGCTCCTGTGCATGCCAGAAACTGAGGACCGGATCAACCATATCCGTGATATCCATACAGGGAAGTTCCACAAGGGCGGTTTCCGTAACAACTGGTTCTATTAGGGATGCATACATCAATCGTAGATTTTTGTTTCCCTCCCGGGCATTTTTTATAGAACTTGCTCCAAAGGATCCGGTTGCTATTTCTACATAACCATTTCCGGACACATTCCATCCCTGGGGCAAAAGATTGCCTTCGAATTTTTCGGAGAAAGAATTTGTTTTCACGGGCCTGGGCAGATTGAATGTGACTGTTTGCTCGTTGTCGGATTCTGTGGAAGGGTCTTCTCCCGCGAGTTCGAGCCACACGCTGAGTGTATAGTTGTCGGTGCCGGGCAACCGTGGGAAAGGTGTGGCCAGGGTGAATTC
The DNA here is from genome assembly GCA_032073245.1 of Tannerellaceae bacterium. Taxonomy (GTDB): domain Bacteria; phylum Bacteroidota; class Bacteroidia; order Bacteroidales; family Tannerellaceae; genus QVMG01. The sequence goes on along the minus strand of DAMANX010000014.1, from coordinate 100,278 downwards.
GGCCGTTTTCATTGAGGGGATGTCGATGTCCTTTGTTTCTTCAACAATAGTTTCATTGTTTAACTGATATTTCGCCGTAAAGGATGTAATGGTCTCCGATCCTTTGTTTGTTGCTTTTATGGATATTTGGCCATTTACAACTTTATCATCCTTATCCCGGGGTTTAAGAATCTTGATCGCTATATCGTGTTGTGGCGGAGTATGACTATTTACACGAGCTTTCCAACCGGTGTGGCTGGCATTTGATTGCTTATAGAATACGAATGTAAGGGCATTTGATGATATAAAGTCCGGAAGATCATCGCTCAGGTCTCCTTTCAGTGTGGCTAAAAGGTTTCCGGGCGCGACTGTTTTCCCCTCATATACTATCAGTAAATCAGGGTAAATCGAATTTCCTCCGTGAAGCCGGAATTCTTCAAAGGTTACGGAAACGAAGTCTCCCGGATTTTTTGGATATAAAGTGATGGTTTGAGTCACACCGTTGAGTCCGACATAGTCGCCTATTCCTCCCTCATCAAAAAACCAGTAATCCATGTTATTCAGGATTGTTACGTCCGGAAGTTCTCCCATAAAGATATTGTTGCCGTAGTTCTTCACCTCTTTCTCAAGGAAGTCATTCGATGTATCTTCATCTCCGGAAAGTCCGGTCCTGACCTGAATGTAGTGTGAGGTGACTTCTGAAAGGTCGGCAACAGCTGAAAATGTATATTCCGTTGCTTCGCCCGTAGCAATAGGGCCGGGTATTGTTTCGCTTATCCAGGAGCTACCGTTATCCAGGCTGTACTCGACCGGAATGTTAGTCAGGATTTGGTTTCCCCGGTTTCTTACCTTTATCTTTACCTCTTCGTTAGAAAGGAGCAGTCCGCTCCGGGGAGACAGTATTTCGCGTATGGCAATGTCTTTGACCGGTGCTTCCGTGAGGGAGATATCATCCAGATACCAGCAGTGTGAGTTGTCTCCCTCGTAGCGGAAAGCAATATATATTACTTCATCGGACGTGGTACCGATGAATAAATTGGTATCTGTCCATTTCTCACTGACCTTATCTGCACTCCATAGCTTCGTAAAACTGGAAATCTCATCGCTATCGTAGGAAATACAGACACTGTTTTTTGCTCCGTCCCCGTAATAATCCGGATACCGGTTATAGGACCAGAATTCCAGTCTATATGATTTGTTTGCTTCCAATTCGATGGGGGGAGAAATCAGCCATATATCTTGTGGTCCGCTGTCATCCGAATGGAAAACAGAACCATCGCCGCTACGGACATAATCCGGATCTGAGGTTAGATACCAGCTTTCACCTTCTCCAGCAACCTTCCAGCAATTCTTGGTGGGAGATTGGGTGTCGAAGGTTTCCGTAAAACTGCCTACTATGCCTGAACAGGGGTCGGCATCGTCCGTCCGCAAAGGAGATGTTGACAATCCGCTTTTCAGTTGTGCCCCTGCGGGCCATGATCCGGATAATATACACGCGATCATGAGAATGGTAATAAGTAAACTTCTTTTCATTTCTATACTTTGTGTTGTTGGTTTATGTTTGCCCATTGATTCAATGATAGGTTTCCTTTTTCCTGTTTATCACAATTTCCTGCAAACAAAGTAAATATAAACCGAAAAGAGTGGACAAATCGTACAAATCTGCTATTGACAAATCGTACAATTGCTGTTTTTCTGAAAAAAAGCATGTAAAAACAACCCGGAAGAGAGAAATAGGGAGGAGAATTCCTATTTTTGCGGCATGAGTCAAACGGATGCGATAATAAAGGTTATGATTGCATGGCTGCCGGTAGCTTCGGGTATGACCTGGGGTCTGCTGATGTGGCTGGCTTCCTACGATAGCCTTACCCGGCAGGAGGCGCATCTGAAGAAGTTGCTGATCGTTTTCTTTTTATTGTCGTCTTTTGCATGGTTTACGGTCTTTGCTTACGCGTGGCTACCCCGTGTTTTTGTTCTGCTAAATGTTCCTGCTTATCTGGCCTATCTGTTGGTGCCGATTCAATTCTACCGTTTTATCCGGGCTTTGTCGGATGAACGGGGGAGGCGTTTTTCGATGGCTCATTACTTATTGCCTTTCCTGTTGTGCGGTACCTTGCTGGTATGGTCGCTGTTTGTGCCTTACGAAGTAAACCTGGCGCTGGTCGAAGGGCGTGGTGCGCTTTATCCGGGACAGGAGGCTTATTCGCGGTTGTTCCTTTCAAAACTATTGGCACGGGTGGTGTTCAATATGGTCTATTCGGTTCTCTCATTGGTGTATCTTTGGCGTTACTACCGGCAAATCACGCGGCCGGGTGAGGTGAAAGGGAAACATCCGTCGCGTTGGATTCTGCTGTTGATGGCGGTTACACTTTCATTGATGGTGGCCACTCTGGCGGTGGCTATAATTCCCCGCGGGCAAGCCTATTCCACGGTGTTTATCCTGATACCGGTCCTTTTTCAGATCTCCCAGCATCTGATCCTGGTATATAATGTATTACGTCGTAATTTCCTGCCGTATACACTTTCGGTTCACCTGCCGGAAATAAAAACAGGATCCCATGTCCCGGAGAGAAAGGTGTATACCCGTTATGAGAATAAACCGATCAGCCGGAAGCAATTGGATGAGTATATGCGTAAGAATAAGCCTTTTCTTCATCCGCAGTTGAAAATTACGGATCTGGCAGATGCCATGGAGGTGAACCGTACGTACCTGTCGAGGTTTATAAACCGAACTTACGGAATGAACTTTAACGCTTATATCAATGATTGCCGGTTAAAGGAACTGGAACGAATCCGAAAGCTTCCTTCGAACGTCCGCAAACCATTGGAAGATCTGGCGGAGCAGGTGGGATTCGGATCTTATCGCAACTACCTGCGTGTGCGGGTTGCCAGGAAAGAAAACGACGGGGAAAAGGATGATTGAAAAGGATATGCTGACAACCGAAGAAATATTGCAAATAATAGGCTTCACGGCTCCTATGTTGACCTCATTCTTTTGTGGGGTGCTGATGGTTCTGTCGGGATGGAGAGATAAGAAGGCGGATAGCCGCAAATTGTCCCTGCGGATGGCGGGGGCCTTTCTGGCTGCGACCCTGACATGGCTGAGCCTGGGGCTTTTTGTGCTGTCTCCCCGGGTGTTCGGTGAAGTGCATGCGGTTGTTTACTGGTTGGCCTTGATGTGCCAGGTACTGATCTATCATAATGTATTCCGGCTGACCACAGTCAGGAGGAATGAAGGTTTCCCGTTTATACATTATATAATACCCTTTGTATTGTGTCTCACTCTTGCGGTCTGGTCGTTGTTTGTTCCGGCCGATATACGTCTGGCTATTATCGAACGCCGGGAATTTCCTTCTTCCTATCAAATGTATGCAGCTTTCTTTACTTCAAAAGTGCCGGTGTTCTTGCTGTATAACCTGTTTTATTCGTTCCGGGGACTGCGCCGTATTCGTAGATACCGGAAGGCGGTCGCCGATTATTCGGCCGACCATCAACGTTCTTCGGTTCGCTGGCTCTATTCGCTTTTTATTATCACATTGGCGACTCTCCCCCTGACATTGGGGCTGCTGATCCCCGTGGTTTTTATCCGTTCACTGGCTGCCTTGCTTCCGGTGTTACTCACCATGTTGCAGGATATCCTGTTTGCTTATAATCTTTTCGCCGTCAACTATGTACTTATGTTTCCGGCCGTCAGTAAGGAAGGAGCCTCCGGGTCAGCGGACACTTCCCCGGAGGATGACAAAACGGAAGCAGATGGTGCGGAAGCAAATAAACTGGATAGAGAAAAGTTTGAACATTATGTATGGGAGCATAAGCCTTATCTTAATCCCGGACTCCGGATCACCGATATTATTTATCCGTTGAAGACGAACCGTACCTATCTGTCAGCATTTATCAACCGGGAATATGGCTTTAATTTCAGCCAGTTTATCAATTATTGCCGCCTCCAGGAATACGAACAGCTGTGTAAAGACCCCGATAATGCCGGCCGTTCTATTCTGGAACTTATACAGGCTTCCGGCTTCAATAACTACCGAAATTACCACCGTGCCCGGAAAATGCTGGCAGAGAGGCAAGGGGGGCAGGGTTAATCCGTACCGGTTATTTTATTTTTCCAATAGTAAAATCAACCCGCTACGTCCAAGTACTTCCGCACGGTTGAGGTTAACTCTGCCTTCCCATTGCATATTCCTGATTTCAGGGAGAGTGATTGATGAAGGTTTGAAGCCAAGCAATTCTTCATCTATAGTAATTTTAGTTGTGATAGGCATATCTGTCCAGTTGGCAATGGCAACAAGTGCCTTGTCTCCATTAATATAAACTGTTGCCGGCATATCCGGACTGTCTGTTTTAACTGGTGAACGCTCGTCCCAATAACCTCTTAACTGAGCATCTTTCATACCGAATTCATCCCAAAGTTTCCAAAGTGGAACAGGGTTGCCACTCCAGGGTAGGCGGGGAAGCATACCATAAACCATTCCTCTGAAACGATTTTGAGCATCCAGCATTTCACTGTGTAGTCCGAAAGGTATACCGGACATTTCCACTAACCAGAAATCAAGTGCATTATGTGCAGGAAATCCTTCTCCAATCCATATACGGTCTACAGACGGTAATAATTCCAGATATATATGTAGAGAGTTGGCATAACCCGCCCATTGATTCATATGGTTCCAGGAATGGATGTCAATTAATCTTTTCTTTCCGTCCGCATCCATTATCCGGCGGGCACGTTGCAATGTCTGATGGTCTAAAGCGCTATCATCTATATAGACACCATCCAATCCAATGTTTTTTATCATCCAGTCCAATCCCTGCAGGTAATAATTATTCCAGCGTGAATCGGGAGTCGTAATTACCGAAATATCCATGTCACCTGCATATTTACCTTCTCTGAATGCGTTATACCATGCCGGAATAAAGTTTGTTGTCAGGTTCTTGTTGAGCCATTCATTCGGTCCGTTTTTGTGAATTAATGTACGTGCATCCTTTCCCGGGCCATCGTGTATCACTTCACCTCCGAGACTTCTAAGAGCCCACAATTCCGGTATTTTTATTGTTAGTTCACGTGTGGTATAATAGAGTCTTACATCTATATTTTTTGCGTGTGCTTCCGTGATAAAACGTTTCAGGTCGGGCGTTGATTCATCATGGTAGGGATAATTGATAAAAGGATAGATATCTTTTTTGTGATGAATATTAATCATATTTGCAGCGCCTTCAAGGGCTTTCGGGATATAGGTATCACTCAGGTCGCTATTGGAATGGTAGAAGCGTTTAGTTGCCAGTTCGTGCAGATTTAAAGGTTTAATAGGAGTTATAAGCATAGTGAAGTTATAATGCAATAAGTCACCTTTAGTCATATTTCGTTCACCGCTATAAGCTATAAGTCGTACCTCTTCATTGTCTTCCTTGTTTATGGTGATACCTCCCTTATTATCGTTACCCCATGATTTCGGTAGGTTTAGTTTACCGAGACCATAGTAAATATTAACAAGAGGACGTTTGTAGTTTTCATCTTTAAAGCAGAAGTTCAAACCGGCATTAATATTACCCATCCATATTTTATCCTGGTGTTTGTTAATATCCCATTGCCACCGGATAATGGAATCCGGACGAAGACCGCCTTTATGCCCGAGTCCCATCATGTATTTAGCTGCATATTCTGTATATGGCACTTCCAGACGAATGTCTTTTACTTTGACATCGCTTAACGCCTTAACCTGTATACTATATGTGGCAAGCCCATCAAACCCAAGGGTAGCTATATATTTTACTTCAAAGTTTTTACTTTTCTGAATAGCTTCCCAATTAACGGCTCCATTAGTACGGCCGGTTATACGTAGCGAACCCGGTTTTAAAGTCTCTTTTCCGGCATTTGTCTCTATAACAAATACCATTTCGCCGGATAGAATCTTATTTGCTATGGAATGATCTATCTGATTACTCCTATCATAATTAGTGGAAATCATTCCAGGTAAACCGGATTGTGCAATTTCTAAAACGCCTCCCAGCCATGTGATTGTCTGTTTCTGAACTTTAATAGGTATATAGGGAGAGGTAGGTTCCGGTGAATTACCAATAGATGAATCTAACCAACGTAAACGTGTTTTTCTCCATCCGTCATTATCTCCATGGTTCTCGATAGGAGGGGCCTGGACTGTTAATTCATATGTTACCTCCACCGGTTTGGCATTTGCCGCTTTTACCGTAGCAGTTCCTTTATAGGTACCTGTCGCTTTAACAGGGACATCTGTGCCAATCCATAAAGCCTGAACTTTTCCTTCCGGTATATTCAGCTCAATACGGAACGGCTTACCATTAGTATCAATTCCACCTTGATTGAAACAACGCAGTGCAGATGCCTTGATACGATCTCCTTTTTCATTTTTAAGATCGGAAAAACTCACTGTTAGATTATTTAAGTCCTGATAGGGAGTGTATACCCCTATCTGCCAGGTATGGAATTCCCCGGGAGCACATTTATCTTTCAATAATGTACGGGAAGAGACCGGACGTTCTGTCCAACGGGCAGGAATCGCGTCTGCCAGCCGGATGTCATGCATCCGGTCTTCCGTAAAGCAGAAATAACCTACGGCTGGATGCTCATCCAATAATTTCTTTAAGGCACTTTCAGAAGGAACAATACGCATCTCCGAATCTTCTTCTGTAATGGTACCTTGTCTTTTTAAATCTTCAAATGCATCAGTTATTTCCTCCTGTGTATATGTGTGACTTATATGCAAAATGCATAGCAATACGAAAATAATCCCTCTCTTTTTCATAGTATTTATTTTACAGATTCTTTTGTGGAAATCATGACAGGTTTCCATTTATTATATAATTCTCTTACAATCTCAATTTCGTCACCGGAAGGAACCGATGGATATTCATTTTTCTGGAATGCCCAATCATATTCCCAGTTGGTAAGGCGGGTATAGAAATCACTGGCATCCTGAGCCGGGCGGCCATGTTGTGTTTTGATATATGTTTCATCATAACGCCATTCTCCTTTTGGTTGAGCTTTGAGGTAGCTTATGAATTTCTCCCAACGTACTTTATAGTATCCTTTCATCAATCCTGACCATTGACGGTTGGAATATTCAAACAGATGTGCTGTAGTCCATTTGGGTCCCCATACTGTAACTAGTGTACGGGCATTCCATTCATATAGATCTTTTTCTTCTTCTGTTGTTCCCCATTGACGGGCATCTTTAATCCATTTACCTAATAAGAACGTGGAGCGAGCCCCCAATAAACGATCAAAGTCTTCAATCAAGTCAAGGAAGCGGGCGCTTGTTATGAATTCATCCAATGTAAATTGTATACCTGTATGGTTTTCTATTTCCATCCATTTACTAATACAAGGCATTCCATCATATAATGCATAATTGAGTTTTACTTTCACTCCTTTCATATATTCCGGACCCTCCAGGTAGAAGGTCAGAACTTTACCCGAAACATCCCAGGATTTGACTAATGACCACCGTTTGTTAGCCCATTTCATTCTTGGTTTCAGATCAGAAACAGTAAAATCGGTGATTCGAAATGAATTGGGAATAATTTGCAGGCTATCAATCCATTTATATTGTGTATAGCCAAATTCCTGTTGTCCGTTTAGTCCACCCAGCGTATATGTTTTATCATCAATTTTTAAAACACCTTCATTACTTACTGCACGTAACATGTTTTCTCCGGTCATGTGATTGAGAATATCAATAGTTGCCAGATTAGGATAAATACGGAAAATACGGCTTACCAAACCGTTTGTCAATATAAGGTCTTTACCACCATGTGTTTGGTAGACATTCGATTTGTATGTAGAATTATCTAATAACCAATCAGTTTTTGTCCGTTCAAGAGGTAGTTGTACGGAATGTATTGTCTTGATTTTTTTTTCAAGTTTATTTCTTATTTCATTTGGCATTGTTTCGGATTCAGTCTGATAATCAGGGTTAACCAATGACGGTTTTATCTCCGAATAGGTAATCACAGGCTCAATCCAGTTTGCATGATCACCACTTGCTCCATCGCCGGCATCTTCAACTATTAACTCTAAAATACTTATACGACGTATATCTAAATCCACATTTCGCGCTTTTTCTCCTAGTCGGATAATACCACTATTATAGATTTCTCTTCCATCAGCCAGAATACTATATACAACTGTTCCTGTTGATAATGAACCATCACCAAATCCTACGCCTGAAAATTGTTTTTTATCATTTTCAGTTCTATAAAAAAGCATGGTTCCGTCTGTTAGCGGAATTTGGGTGATTTCAGTAATTACATAATCTAATAAACGATCATTTATTCCTATTTTACAAGTGAAACGTTCCGCTTTTCTACTTAATCGGAGTTTCATTTTATTATTTGCCTGAACACCTATCCCCTCAGTAAATTTTTCTCCTGCAATGGATAATTCCTCACCTATGACCGAATGATTCTTTACAGGTGAACCATATTGCTGGTAGGAGAGGGATAGGTCCATTTCTGTAAGTGAGAACGGCCTTGTTTGGGCTGAAATTTTTACGCCGACAAATAAGAGCCCGATGAGAATTGTAGATAAGAGCTTTTTCATGATATTTATATATTATATATTTTCTGCTTTCGATAAATCCATACCATTAGTATTTGATAAATAGTCACAATTTTAAGTTTATCACTACAAATATGATAGGTTAAAAAGTGTTTCTATGCATGCTTTGTCTCTAAACTATGCATAAAACAACGTCATATTATGTATAGTAGTAACATATTGTATTATTCAATTACATACCAATTATGCCCTTTTGCCGGTATCTTTATCTTCAAAGTAATAGAATAGTCACGGGATAGAGTATATATTTCTCCATTACCATCCTGTTCTTTTACAAGCGCTTTGTCAATCAGTCCTGTATAATACATTGGTATTTCAATTTCCTTTTCAATCGCAATATCCAATGGATTATATACAGAGATAAATGCTTTCTCCTTCAGTTGCGGATTCACATGCATAATTCCATCCCAATCCCGTCCATCCGGACGACGTAGGTGGATAATATCTGAATCCAGTATTGCGCGGTATTGTTTATAGAAAGATACCCACTTTTGAACCAATTGTTTGGTCTCTTCCGTGTCATATAAACGGGGACCTCTGTAACACGCTTGTACACCTGCTCCAAAAAGATTACGTAAACGGGTCTCATAATGGTCCAGATGTTCGTTTAATGGTTCAATGGTAGCTGCTTCTCCACCACCATGATATTGGGTAAGGGGAACAAACATATATCCCATACTCGGTGTCTTCACCCAGGTTCCGTCATATATATTCTGACGTTCAATAATTTCCTGATAGGCTCTTGGCAATGACCAGTTTGTTTCTACATATCCCATTGGTGTCTTATTAGAACCAGAGAGAAAATACCAATCGGGAACATTCAGGTAAATGCCTTTAGAGCGGCACCATCTGTAATAAGTATTAATTTTTTTCCACTGTTGCCATTGGGAGTCTTCATATCCTGTATGCCCACTGTGTTCGGTTGAGGCACAAGGATCTCCGGGATATGAACCATCATGTTCAAAGACATTCATACCTGTTACTGTAAAAAAGTTTTCAAGTTTATTGAAATATTCAGTACCCCAATCGGATGCTATACAGGGAGAGATTCCAAAACGACTACCTTCTTCCCGTGTTTTTGCCGGTTTACCTGTACGTTGGCTGATTGCTGCATCTTGTTCTTTTGCACCGCGACTTGCAAGTAATGAATAACCGCCTATAGCAATACCTTTTTTTGCAGCATAATCACTTAAGCCTTTCATGCGTTTGATATAGTGAGCAGAATCATTTTCAATTTTAAAACCACTTCCAAATGTCATAATCACCATTTCAAAACCTACCTCCGCACATTGATCAATAGCTTGTTTGACCGATTTATCATCCGACTCGCGCACATGCATAAATATGGGATTCTCCTGTGTCCAGGGTGCCATCATACGCCAGAATTTGCATTCGGCAAGCCCACGACGTTCCTTATCGGTTGCATCCCGTAGCATCTCATACGCCGTACATGATTCAAATGTCGTTCCCGGTTCAATTTCTAATCCCGGACCCAGCAAAGGCGTTACTTCCAGACGTGCCGGTTTATATTGACCGTAATAACGTATACCTGTATATTCATATTCAGGATGGTCGAATACCCAACGTACTGCCGGATTATCTTTCATTGCTTCCATATCACCACCCATGGCATAGTCGGTTACTACAAACAACTGTGTGAAACGGTCTATATAGTCACGGGGAGCATCTGTTTGTACAGGTTGTTTACGAAAATCTTTTGTGTAATACCCTGGTTCCTGTGCCATCATTCGTGCTTCATGAGGTTCACCATAATGAACTTTGGGAGCTGTTTCGACCAATGCCAGTATTTCGGATTTGAAAGAATCAAGTCTGACTTTTTCTTTACCTGTATTTTCTATTTCAATCCATTTAGATAGGATAGGGGCACCGCTGTATAATTCATATATAACACGTACAACCAATCCGGCATGTTTAGGAAGAGCTTTATTGGGTGCCTGATAAGTGAAAGTTAATCTCTTACCTACTGCCGGCCAGGGTGATGAATTGGATAACCACAATGAATTAGGTTTCCATGAAAAACGTTCTTTTGTTTCACTTATCTGATAATCTGTCAAAATAAAAGCTGAGTCACATATTTGCATATTATCCAGAAACTCTTCAGATAGAAAATTACTGACGGGTTGTCCACTCAATCCTCCAACCGGATACTCTTTCCCATCAATAATTAACAGTGCTTCCGGACGGACAGCACGTAATTCACTTTGATTGGTCATCAGGTTATCAAATGCAATAGTCGCAGCATTTGGTTCAATTAGAAAAGTACGGCACAATAGTCCATTCGTTAATTCTAATCGTTTTCCATTTTCTGATATTTTTACTTCGGCATTAAACGTGCTTCCATCAATTAACCAGTCTTTCTGATTAGCAATAACCGGAATAGACATCAGTAAGAATGATATAAAAATAAATATGTTTCTCATGGAATTTGTATTAATAAGTATTGCCAATAATACTTTTCAGCAAGTTTATAAAAACGTCCTATCCGTTATTTATTTCAATAAGTTTCAGTATAAATTGAACAAAAAATATCCACACCCATAAGAATGGGTAATGAAAGAGTTTTTTTCATGATATACATAAGCGATTAAAAGACAGGAGTTAGTCTTTCTAATCTAACTCCTGTCAAAGATAAAACACAATTTCTAATTACATTCCTTCTAATGGGTCAAAAGTTCCACCCCAACCTTTATTCTGTTGTAGTTTGGAGTTTTTATTTAAATCGTCTGTTTGTGATAATGGAAGGAAATTAATCCGTTCATCAGAGATCATCGGAGTATTATCTCTATCAAAAAGTCTCCATGTCAGCGATTTGTCTTCTTGTTCTTCAAGTATAAGAGCAAAACGTTTTCCCTGGCCAATCATGATATCCTGGTAGATTCCCCAACGGCGCAAATCCCATAAACGTTTGCGTTCGAATATTAACTCGATATAACGTTCATCACGTACGGCCTGGCGCATTTCGCTTTGATTCATATTAGGATTCAAACCATATTCTTTTCCTGCCAATTCCGGATCTCCTGCGACATTTTTCTCGATGCCTGCTCTGTCTCTGATCTGGCTTATTACATCAAACGCATCACTCAAATTTCCAGTCTCAACGGCGGCTTCCGCAAAGTTTAACATAACTTCTGCAAAACGAATATCTATATAATCTGTTCCTGAATTAGAAGCTTCTGTTACTGAATAGCCTTGATTGATCCATTTCTTTGAATAATAACCTGTTTTGCTACCATTGTTTTTACCGTAAGCGTAACCATTTTGTGCATTCTCATTCATATACATATAAGGAATATCCAGATATTGCGAGCCATGATAGACAATCACGCTATAGAAACGTTTATCTCTATTTTTCCATAGGTCATTAATATCCTGATCTGCTTTAATATCTGCTAGGGTGAATTTTTTTCCATCAGCAGTTGGCCAGGAGTCAATAACTTTTTGAATAGGATGATTTCCACCTGTGTTATTTTGAGCATGAGTTATTGGACGAATACGCGCATCTTCACTATGAGTTCTTCCAGGATACACATAACGGATAGCAAATACTACCTCTTTATTCATTTCATTTAAGAATATATCACCATATTCCATTTCAGATTCCAGAACAAGGCCGTATCCTTTACCTTTTAAGTATTCAAGAGTTTGCTTATTATGATTGTAAGCTGTTTCCCAGTGTTCTTTTGTATTATTAGGATTAAACTGTGGACTTGCCCGGAAAAGATAAACACGTCCAAGAAAAGCCATAGCTGCACCTTTAGTTACTCTTCCTAAGTTAGCTGCATCATAAGAATCAGGAAGTCCGTTAATACATGCATTTAATTCATTTACAATGAATTCAAAACAATTTTTTGTAGATTCACGTGTAACCAATAGATCATCAAAGTTATCCGATAGAACCTGTGCTTCCGTCAACAAAGGTACACCACCGTATCTTTTCACTAATTCAAAATAAGTGAAAGCACGGATAAAACGGGCTTCTAATGCTAGTCTTCCGGCTAATGCTTCATCAATTGTGGTTATTGTTCTATCCTGAATGGTATTAATGAAAATATTCATTTGGCGGATATGATCATAATTCCAGTAACGTATCGGTGAATCCGGACTTAGTGATCCGCTCACCCAGGTTCCTCCGCCTGTAGCTTCATCTGTAGCATCTGCCAGTGTATTATCAAATACAGGAATATAAGTATATAGTGTATTTGCATAAGCCGTACATAGTGCAGCATCCCCCCAGACATAATCTTCGGAAACAGCATCTAATTTAGTTTTATCCAGTACATTCGTACAAGATGTAAGAATAGTTCCTAAAAGTGCAAAATATAATATTATCTTTTTCATACTATCAATTATTTAGAAAGTCAAACTTAAACCGGCATTGAAACTTTTCATCATAGGATATTGATAAGCATCCCAGTCACTTGAATTTTCCGGATCGTATACTCCTACTTTATCAAATACAAATAAGTTTGTACCTGAAACATATACACGTAAACCGCTCATGCCAACTTTACTTAGCATTGCTTTGGGGAAAGTATAACCAATTTCAAGATTTTTACATCTTAAGAAATTACCATTCAATAACCAGAAGGAAGATGCTTGTCCATTTGCACCGGAAGAACCTGTTCCATTCACACGTGGGTATTTTCCATCCAGATTATCTCTCATATAAGGATTATTGGGATTAAATGAGCTATTAGAATAAGCATCAGACCAGATATCCAATACGGATTGCTCATCCCATCTCCAACTGCGATAACCTGGCATAATGGAGCGATGTGCAACACCCTGGAAGAATATATTAAAATCTATACCTTTCCATGAAGCACCTAAATTGAATCCATACATGATTTCAGGATGTTTTGTGTATTCTGAAAGGACAGTCTGGTCTATGCTGGTTACATCGCCATCACCATTCAGGTCTCTTAAACGAATATCACCTAATTGCCATTGATGAGCGGTATTCCATGTAGGAAGGCCGGCAAGATCAGCATCTGTACGGGCAATACCGTCAGAAACATAACCTGTAATGAAATTCATTGGACGTCCTGTTTTAATCTGATAATCGTAAGCATTTTCTGCTTCGTCTATTTTAGAATAATGATTCCGTGCAAAGCTGAAGTTACCGGAAATAAAGTAATTAAAATCCCCAATCTTATTGTCATGTCTTACCTGGAATTCAATACCTTTATTAATCAATTCTGCATAGTTTTCTTTAGGCAGGGTAGCCCCGAAAGTACTTGGTATTGTTCTTGTACGTGCCATAAGAATATCATAAGTCCGTTTATGAAAATAATCAAATTCTAATGAGAACAATCCGTTCCACATACCTACATCCACACCAATATCTGTAGTTGCTGTTTTTTCCCAGGTTATTGATTTATTAGGATAAGTACCTTGAACTATACCTGTAGTTGCTGAACCAAAAGCTCCACCAGTTGCTGTATTAAATATATCTAGATATTGATAATAGGCTACATCATTTCCTCCATCATTACCTAATATACCATAAGAAGCCCTTAACTTCAGATTATCAATAAATTTCAAATCTTCATTGCTTTTGAAGAATGATTCCTCAGCAATACGCCAACCTGCCGATACGGATGGGAAGAATCCCCAGCGATTACCGGGTGCAAACTTTGTGGATGCATCATAACGGAAGTTAGCTTCAAAAAGGTATCTGTTATCAAATCCATAATTTATACGGCCTACATATCCAAGGCGTCCTATTTCTGAAGCCGCACCTCCGGCATCTTTATTTTCAGCGCTTGCATCACCTATAAACATCTCTTCAATAGCACTTGTCAATAATTTTTTCCGCTGTGCATAGATGTTTTGTCCCGTTTGTTCAAATTGTTCATACAAGAACAGTGCTGAAACATCATGTTTTCCAAATGTTCGGTCATAATTCAGTTGTAGATTTAAAGTATACCGGCTATTTTCATTGAAATCTTTCCGGATACCATTTCCTAAAGATTCGGTACGTGTTTTAGTTCTTGTGACGGCTGCATCTTCTTTTACATAATTCCCATTGCTACCGGATGTTTCATGTTCGTAAAGCGGATATTCTTTTCCGGTTTGTTTGCGTACAGAATAATATCTTCTGTAATTGAACATGGCACCTGCACTTAATCCTTCTACAAATGGTATCTTATATGTTCCCGATAATTGTGCATTCAGTGTGTTTTTATCCGTTACATCATTACCACCACTTTTGATTACTTCGAGTACATTCCAACCATAAATAGTCGCATTCGGCAAACCATTTACATACGGAATCTCTGTGCGTGGATGATTCATTAATGCACGGTATAAATCCTTTATCACATCATTATCAGAAACACCATAAGTATTTTGTCCTGAACCATTATAAGGCCAATAAGGTGTTTCTATTTTATTGGTATTTGCATCTACATTAAAAGTGATGGAAAGATTGTCATTTACTTTGGCACTTACATTTGAACGGAAATTATACTTTTTATAATTAACTTTTTCAAAAACACCACCTTGGTCATAATAACCAACGGACATAAAATAATTGATCTTATCACTTCCTCCATTCACACTTAAATTGTGCTGAGTAATTATTGGATTTTTCCAGGCCATTTCCAACCGGTCATAGTCATGTGTTTTAAACCATTCCACTTCGTCATCAGCATAATAACGGGTAGAAGTAGGATCTACGCCACTATAAGCTAACCGATGATTAATATATTGTGTACGGTTGTAAGCATTCATAACTTCCGGACGGCGTGTTTCTCTTTCCGTTCCTACTAATGCGGAGTAGCGGAACATAGGTTTTTGCTCTTTCCCCATTTTCGTTGTTATTAAGATAACACCATTTGCGGCGCGTGATCCATAAACAGCAGCAGATGCTGCATCTTTTAATACAGAAATACTTTCAATTTCATTCGGATCAACAGCATCGAAATCTTCTTTTTCACGTACTACACCGTCAATAACAAAAGTAGGAGTGGAGTTGTTAGGAGTATTAATACCACGAATTGTGATCGGGCTACTTGCACCTGGTTTGCCGCTTGAACTATATGCGAATACACCCGGCATACGGCCAGCCATAGCGTTTGATATATTAGAAACAGGTATAGAACCTATGTCATCAGCAGATATAGAAGATACAGAACCGGTTAAGTTCACTTTCTTTTGTTTTCCATAACCTACAACTACAACTTCACTCAAGGTTTGTGTATCTTCTCTAAGTTCAATTTGTAGATTAGTTTGGTTACCAACAGCAATTTCACGTGTAATATAACCAATATAAGAGACTTCAAGAACGGCATTTTCAGGAACTTCTACAGAAAAATTTCCGTCTATATCTGTTGTTGATCCTCTGCTTGTCCCTTTTACTTTAATATTTGCACCAATAATAGCATCCCCGAAATTATCTTTTACAGTCCCCGAAATCCTTTTATTCTGTTGTTTAACTTCTTCGATATATTCTTTTTTACTTAGAATAATCTGCCTGTCTTCGATTTTATATACTACTTCCGTGGGCGCGAACACATCTTCTAAAACAGAATCAATGGTTTTAGCATTTGCTTTTACGTTTACTTTCCGGTCTACATTTATCAACTTACTGTTGTATAAAAAATAGAATTCGGAATTCTCTTCAATAGCATTAAGCACTTCTTCGACAGAAACATTTCTCAGATTTAATGTGATTTTTGTCGTTTGAGAATACAGCGATTCTGCATGTGCTTGTATGAAAATGCAAAATAGAAATAAGGTAGCTAGTCGCATACTCATTGGAATTTTTGATAATAAGCCATAATAAGACTTAAAACCTTCGTGATTTGATTGATTTTTCATAATTTCACGTTGTCAAAATTTAATTAGGTTATATATAACTTGATTAATCAATTACCGTCAGTCAGGTGAGATTGTCAGTCGGTAATTTTTGAGACATACGGGAAGATGCAATTGCGTTTTCCCGTTTTGTTATCCAAAACTTTTAATTTGTTTTTACCATAGAGTTTTTTTTAAGGTTAACTAATTATGATTATGATCACACTTATATACTAGACGTAGGTTATAAATATTACCCTATGGGTAGTGTTCATTTTTTGTCCCCTTAATTATTTTATTTTTTCCTGATAATAACAGTTCGTTTGGAAAATGATAGATCCTGTGTTTGAACGGGTTCAATTACCTGGCATTTTATCGGAGCTGTTTTTTCAAGTAAAAAGATTATTTCATCGAGAGTTTCTGTTGTGAATGTGGCAGAGTATTCGTAATCGTATAATTCTGCATCTTTAAGTTCAATATTTACATTGAAATGACGGGATAAGCGTTGCGTAATCTCAGTCATATTAGCCCTTCTAAAGACCATTTTCCCGTCTTTCCAGGCTGTTTTTACCAGTATATTGGTTTGCGCTATTTCTATCTGGTCATTAGTCTTATTATATCTGAATTCCTGGCCGGGATCAAGAATGAAAGCTTCACTCTCTTCGGTTTTATTTATTTCAATATTTCCTTTCACAAGAGTTGCATGGATTTCATTGTCGTCTTCATAAGCACTGACATTAAATTCCGTCCCGTAGGCACTGACCAAAATACCATTTGGGGTAATTACATCAAATCGATTTAATCGATCAGATGAAACTTTAAAATAAGCTTCTCCGGATATATGAACGGTACGTCGCCAGCCGGCAAATTGCTTTGGGTAGGAAATAGTAGAACCTGAATTCATCCAGACTTCAGAGCTATCGGGTAAGGTTACTTTAGATACCAGCCCATAAGCGGTCGTGAGTTCAATTTGCTCTACATATTGAGTATTCCATTTTTCAAGCCTGTCATACAAAAAATAGGATGCAAATAATGCAGGGATTAGTAATATAGCGGCAGATGTTCGAATGAAATACCCAATTTTTTTTCTCCCTTTATGTAGTCTGATGCGCCAGGATAATTTTCTCCAGTTTTTAGATGTATTGATATCTTTTCTAATATTGATCTCCCGGGTTGTTTCAAATATGAAACGTAGATTATCTACCTCTTTTTGTAAGTCAGAGGAACTCTTCAGTTTAGCTTCAAATTCTTTATTATCTTCAGAAGATAACCTATCTTCAAAGTAGGCTATTATATGCTCAGTATTTATTTCCACTTTTATTCGTTTATGAATAGACGTGGAAAGAAGAATTTATCCCTATGTTAAATAATATTTATTTACCAGAGTAAGAGAATAACAAAAGGCAAATAATCTTTTAATTCATGACGTAAATGTTTGAGAGCTTTACTCATATGCGCTTCTACTGTCTTAACGGAGATTCCTTTTTCTTCTGCAATTTTCGCGTAAGTTTTCCCTTCAAATCTGTTCATTTCAAAAATAGCGCGGGTATTTTTAGGTAGTTTATCCAAAGCAGTTTGTAACATTCCTTCTAATTCGGTAACCGAATAAAGATCGTCTATAGCCGGAGCGTTCATTTTCTCCATTTCTTTCAGGCGCCAGTTATGTTCGCTTTCTTGTTTTCGCAGATGATCAATACAATTATTACGAACACTTGTGATAAGAAAATTGCGGCTGGAAGTATTTATCTCAATGTTTTTACGGTTTTTCCATATTTTAAAAAAAGTATCCTGCACTATGTCTTCACAACTTTCCCAATTATCAATATACCGATGAGCAAAGACACATAATGCGGAAAAGAATTCGAAAAATAAGGAGCGGAAAGCTTTCTCATCATCCTTCAGAGCAATTCTCCAAAATAGTTGATCAATGTTTGTAGTATCTTTGTTTTCCATCACACGAAAGTATGAAAAAATGTGGAAAAAGCCTAATTCTTTGAAATAATCTCCTTGTTTCATTTAAAATAGACGATCTGCCCTTGCTGCTTACTTTGAAAAGCAGCTTCAATAATCCGAATAACAAAGAGTACATTTTCCGCATCCGTTTGTGGTTTTGCGTTATGGGTTAGAGCATAATAGATATCATCATAAAATGCTCCGTAATTACCAGCAATCGTTTCTATTTTTCCACGATAATGCATTCCGGCAATGTCGGTGTTGAGTATGCCCCATTGCGACTCTTCTTCCTTCCCCCAGTTAGTGCCAGTAGGAGATGTTCCATTTTTTAATAGCTCTTCTTGTGGATCCAGTCCATATTTTACAAATGAGCCCGATGTTCCATGTACATAATAACGTGGTGTTTCTTCCCGCATTAGATAACCGGCACGAAGTAAAACTTTTACTTGTGGATATATAAGAGTAATGAAATAATAATCATCTACAACGCTATTATCCCGCAGATGATCGATATCTGCGTAAACGGCTGTAGGCATACCGAATAACACAACAGCCTGGTCAATCATGTGTGATCCCAGATTATAAGTCATTCCTACACGACGATCCGATTTTTCTTTCCATGTTCCCTCCAAAATGTAATTGCGAAAGCGCTGAAAAGCAGATTGAAATTCTACTATACGCCCAAGTGCTCCTGACTCAATCACCTTTTTTACTGTCAGGAAATCCCCATCCCAACGGCGGTTTTGATAGACAGCTAGTAATAATCCTTTCTCTTTTGCTAAAGCCACTAATTCTTCTCCTTCATGTACTTCAAACACAAAGGGTTTTTCAACAATTACATTTTTTCCGGCCTGAAGAGCTTGTTTGGTATAGGTATAATGTGTTACATCGGGCGTATTCACTATTACCAGTTCTATTTCAGTAATAGCTAATAAATCATCGAAAGAACGGACAATCTGTACATTGGGGTATCGTTTTCGGGCATTATTTTTTGATCGTTCTACAATAGTATGTAATTCAAATCCAGAATGAATATCCAGGAAAGGAGCATGAAATACCGAACCTGACATACCATAAGAAGCTATACCGGTATAAATTTTTTTCATAAATCTATTTATTAAATATCCGCACTTGTAGAGACAGGGCTTGCCCTGTCTCAAAAAACACCATAAAACGAATGTTTACCAAATATGGAGACAGGGCAAGCCCTGTCTCTACAAGAACAAAATTAAATATTTTTCCCAAACCTAATCAAATCTTCTTATATTTGCGCTGTGTTGGTTTTTCAATTTGGATACCATACGATAAATGAGTAAAACACTGGTGTAGTAAAATCTACCCATTTTTGTTTCCTGGTATTGTTGTAAGGAAAAGAATTATAGTTTTAATTTTTTAAATAAGGAGTAATGAAACTAATGAACATTGCACTCGGTGCATTATTGGCGTATGCCCCTGTGATGGCTCAGGAAAAGCCTGTCTATCTTGATAGTAATAAACCCATTGAACAGCGCGTAGAAGATGCTTTATCCCGCATGACATTAGAGGAAAAAGTGGCAATGTGCCATGCTCAGTCTAAATTTAGTTCCGCAGGTGTATCCCGTCTGGGTATTCCTGAAAACTGGATGACAGATGGCCCTCATGGAATTCGGGCGGAAGTATACTGGGATGAATGGGATCAGGCATCCTGGACCAATGACTCTTGTATTGCTTTCCCGGCATTGACCTGTCTGGCTGCTACATGGAACCAGGAAATGTCTGCCCTGTATGGTAAGGTTATAGGTGAAGAAGCACGTTATCGCAACAAAAATGTATTGTTAGGCCCTGGAGTTAATATTTACCGTACACCATTAAATGGCCGTAACTTCGAATATATGGGAGAAGACCCTCTGTTGGCTTCCCGTATGGTTGTTCCTTATATTCAGGGAGTGCAAAAGAATGGAGTAGCTGCCTGTGTGAAACACTTTGCATTGAATAATCAGGAAATCGACCGTCATGAAGTGAATGTAAGCCTGGATGATCGCGCTTTATATGAAATTTATCTTCCTGCTTTTAAAGCTGCAGTGCAAGAAGGAGATGCCTGGGCTATAATGGGTGCTTATAATAAATATAAGGGAGAATATTGTTGCCACAATCAATATCTGCTGAATGATATCCTTCGTAAAGATTGGAAATTTGATGGAGTAGTTGTTTCCGACTGGGGTGGTGTATATGATACCAAACAAGCTGCTTATAATGGACTGGATATGGAATTCGGAACATGGACCGATGGTTTGACTGAAGGAGCAAGTAATGCTTATGATAACTATTATCTGGCTAAACCTTTTCTGGCTTTGTTAAAATCAGGTGAAATACCGGAAGAAGTAGTTAATCAAAAGGTTCGTAATATTCTTCGCTTGGCTTTCCGTACCACAATGAATAAAGAACGTCCCTGGGGTTCTTTCGGAACAGAAGAACATGGTTTAGCAGGGCGTAAGATAGCACAGGAAGGCATTGTCTTGTTACAAAATCAGAACAATGTATTACCAATCGATCTGAATAAAACACAAAAGATTGCTGTAATCGGAGAGAATGCAATCAAAGTAATGACTGTTGGCGGAGGCAGTTCCTCTCTGAAAGCAAAATATGAAATATCTCCTTTGGATGGTATCCGTGCGCGTGTAGGTTCTCAGGCAGAAGTTATTTATGCACGTGGGTATGTTGGTGAAGCATCGGCTGCACAAGATGGTTTAGGCACAGGACAGAATCTAAATGATGACCGTTCGGAAGCTGAATTAATTGCTGAAGCAGTGAATGTGGCTAAGAGTGCGGATTTTGTAATCTTTATTGGCGGTTTAAATAAGAATAACGGACAGGATTGCGAAGGTAATGACCGTGCGTCTTTAGGTTTACCTTATGGACAGGATAAAGTGATAAGTGAATTGGCTAAAGCGAATAAAAATCTGGTGGTTGTAAATATTTCGGGCAACGCAGTTGCTATGCCATGGGTAAAAGAAGTACCTGCTATTGTTCAGGCATGGTATCTGGGATCGGAAGCAGGCCCTGCAATCGCTTCTATTTTAGTAGGCGATGTGAATCCTTCCGGAAAATTACCTTTTACTTTCCCTGTTAAATTGACAGATAATGGTGCACATATTCTAGGTGATTACCCGGGTAATGGCGAACAAACTTATAGAGAAAGTATTTTTGTTGGTTATCGCTGGACAGATAAGGAAAAGATTAAACCTTTGTTTGCTTTTGGCCACGGTTTAAGTTATACTACTTTCCAATATGGTAAAGTATCGGCTGATAAGAGCAAAATGTCTGTAAACGATCAGATCACTTTTACTGTATCGTTAAAGAATACCGGAAACAGAGCCGGAGCTGAAATTGCTCAATTATATATCAGTGATTTGAAATCTTCACTTCCTCGTCCGGTAAAAGAATTGAAAGGATTCAAAAAAGTCAACCTGAATCAAGGAGAAGAACAAACGGTAACCTTTACTATTGACAAAGAGGCATTAAGTTTCTATGATGATACAAAAGGCGAATGGGTGGTTGAACCCGGAACATTTGAAGCTCTTATCGGAAGTTCTTCTACGGCAATTCATGGCAAGGTGAAGTTTGAAGTACAGTAAAATGAATATCTAAGTTTTTTATCAATTGCCGTCTGCTTTAGCTGACGGACTGAGAAAAATAATAAAATAAAGGCTTTAGCCAAAATGAGTATATATTCATTGGGTTAAAGCCTTTAATATAAAATTACATGAACCGTCAGCTAAAGCAGACGGCAATTGATATAGCTGCTATACTAAATTGGCAATTACAACAACTTAGCATCCTGCAGCAATTGTTCAATGTAAGTGCCATGAATCTTTTTAAGCCCTTGTTTTTCTATAATAGATGCCAACCAGGGAAGTTTAATTTCGCTTAGATTCTTTTTATCAGTCAAATAGTAGATAGTATTTAAAAGTACCCGCACGTCGAATGAAGAATCAAATACTTCAGGAACGCCACGATCTACATTTAATAATGTATAAACAGCTTCCATAGCAGTACGAACAGAATATTCCGTAGTAAAAACAGTGTCGCGATACAATTCAATACCGGTACATTTATCCGTACAATAAAGATGTTTTTTTATTGTGAAAATGAAGCCTAGACAAATAACTATACAGATCACCAAGGTAAGAATAAATATTTTGTTGGTTTTTGTTGTTGTATCTTTTTTATATGTCTATATCACACTATACTTATCAACTTTTTCAATAGCCTCCTGATTCGTCTTTTCGTTTTCATCCTCTATTATCTTTGTTGTAATTATTTCCGAAATAACACGTTTCGGATACAGCGGAACGGCAGTATCCGGAGAAGAAAATATAATCTCTTGCCGTTGTATCTCCTGCCATAAGGCAGAATGCCGCATTTTTTCTGTCCATAAACTATCCATCCGAACTATTTGTATACTATCTCTTTGTTCAATAATTTGTTCTTCAACAATTTTCTGTTTACTACCGCATCCCCACAAAAAAATAACACAAAGTATAATTGATACTCTTAATACATTCCTTTTTAATCTTATTCATAGTAATTAATAGTTTTAATAGCTATATATGCAAATGGAGACAAGGCAAGCCTTGTCTCTACGTTCATAATTCATCGCTCATCACTCACCGCTTCTTCTTGTATTTATAGTCCACACCAAAGAGTGCCCCGGCAAAAGTGCTTACTTCTCCAAAGACAATCAGTACTGAATTATCGATTTCACCTTGTGGAGAGCAAAAGAATCCCAGGAATAAAAGAATCAGTCCGGCCAGGGTCAACACTACTGCTATTACTAACTGACAGTTACACTCGCTGTCTGTTTTATTTATCTTCTTTTTCATCAGGTTGATTGTAATTTGAGAATTCTTTTTCCACATCAAAACACGGGCATGTTTTTATCCATTCATAAGAACTTATTTTCCCGTCTCCATTAAGATCAGGAGATAAATCCCTGTGCCCACAAATTCGTGCTGTTGGATATTTTTCATGTAATTGATGAATTAAGAGTTTAAGCATTCGCTTCTGCTCCGACGTTCTCGTATCAGTTGGTTCAGCTGACTTGTTCAGCCCACCTTCATAACATATACCCTCACTGTATCTGTTATGCCCTTTCACATGTGCCGGTACCATTTCAAGTTGATGCATAATGACAATATCTCCCGAACGACGAATGTAAAAATGATACCCAGCTTCCGAAAAACCTCTCGCACGATGATCCCTGTCTAATTGTTCAGGTGTATACACACAATTTTCCCGTGTAGCCGAACAATGAATCACTATTATATGAATAGGCCTTAACCCTGTTTTTTCTTTTGTTTCCATAAGAGTACTTTATTTATAATTGATTAATGATCGAAAGGTATGAATGTCTGAAATAGAGCTGTCGTTGAATGTCTCTGGTTGTCGGTTTATATCTATGTAGAGACAGGGCTTGCCTTGCCTTGGCTAACAAATAAATTGAATTAAAGATGTTTTTTCATGGAGACAGGGCAAGCCCTGTCTCTACAATCAATCATCCTACCTCTCATGATTTTTCATTTTTTTCCATTATATTTGCCGTACTTTATATGAGAAATTTCAATTACCTATAATTCAACTATGACTACAAAATTCGGAGAACAGAGTATTGAATCCTTTAAAGGGATGTTAGATGACCGGTCGCGTGAAACATTATCTGTAGCAATACAAAAAATCGTAGAAACAAAAAAAAGAGGTGGTAAAGTTTTGGTTGTCACAGGTAGTGGCCCTAATATACATGAAGGTGTTACCACTATGATTGCTGAGCTTATACATAAAGGAATAGTCGATTTCGTATCCACTAGTTCAGCTGTGATATCTCATGAAATGGCCGGTTCGCTTGACAGGGTATGGCGTGTACAGGCATCTGCTTTAGGGTTGGATGAAAGATATATACCCCGGGGTGGTTTGTTTGAATTTACCGACCTTACAGATAAGCAACAAGCTGATCTTCAGAAAGAAATAATCATAGACAATGAACTGATAGCAAAAGGAAAAACTCTTCCTATCCACTCGAATATCATCAAAGCTGCCGGGAATATGGCGTATCCAATGGGATTAAGAAGTGAGATGATTGCCTCGGAGATTATGGAACTTGCACAACTTTACGGGCTTTCTTTTGAAGAAGTTGCCGGGTTGGGTTGTGATCCGATGACAATGCTGGGAGCATGTGCTGCTAAAGGTGCAAAATGCTTGGTTACCGTACCACAGCTGATAGGCGGAGGTAAGGTAGGAATGGCAATTGGTGACAGTATACCTATTTCAGGGCGTAATATGAGGCTGGCAAAAATGATAGAGGCAGCCGATGTTATTATAGAATCTGCAGTTGCGCTGACACAGGAAATACATGATGGGCCGTTGGAGTGCTATACCGGACACGGAATATGGTCGTGGTGGCGTGGAGAACACACTTTTTCGATGAAGGATAAAACGTTAGTGCGATTCGATCTGGATGAAAATCTGCGTAAGGCCGTCGACTTGGATAAAGAAAGTAAAACAATACAGGAAGCAATCGATAAAGGTTTACCTAAAACAAAAGTTGCTAAAATACCTTTCCGCATGGAAATGTCGGCTTTTGCCCGTCATGAAGGTAGTCTTCCTGTAATTGGTGATATAGGTAAAATCTGGCCTATAGTAGCCAACGACGTAGCGAAAGAGCTTGGAATAAACCTGGATTTTATAAGTGCTTCTCAGGACACAGATGCCGGCCAGCAGATGAGAAACTGGATTGTAGACAATGTGCAACCATTGGATAGAAGCCTTATGCTCTATCGTTTGTCGGAGATGAATAAATAGGCCTTAAGAGGTAAATAGATTAGATTTACTATCAAAAGAAAAATAAACTTCAAGCCTATTATCAATTGCCGTCTGCTTTAGCAGACGGTTTAGGATAGATATAGAAAAGGGCTTTAGCCAAACAGATATATTCTTTGGCTAAAGCCCTTTTTATTGTAATTTTACCCGTCAGCTAAAGCAGACGGCAATTGATACCCGACTTCAGTCGGGTTCGAATATTCGATAACATAACTCTGGTTTTAACCTGGTTTTTAGAGTTCAAAATTCACTGTATAAAAAACAACGATCGGAAGCCCGGTTTTCTCGCTGTATTTTACAAAAATGAATTCATCATTATAAGTTGCAAGTGGGAATGAAATATTCTCATCTTCCATTGCTACCAAAAGCGACTGTTTTGTTTTCTTATTGTAATAAAAGGAATAGTTTTTCTCTTTATGAAAATCAAGATGTAGAACATCTTTTGTTTGGATATAATTTAAGAAGCAAACATAATTGTTCTCAAACATAAATTCTCTTATTTTCAATGGATGTATACTTTTTATTCTTTCGCAAAACTCTTTGGAAGGCCAGTTTTTTCCAAAATCAATTTGATAAACTACTCGGGGTTCATCACCATCTAAAGCATAAATGCAATTGCTTAATGTTGGGAGATAGAATATTTCATTCTCATATTGCTGTAGCGGATACCGTGGATTAAAAGTTATCCCTATTGTAGAAGGGTCGGAAGGGAAAATATTACTCACTGATTTTCCCTCAATGTTCATTCTTTTCAGATAATAAGAGGCATCTTCGGAAGGAATATTTCCGTTATCCATAAGAATAGTATTATCATTGTCTAATTTGAAACGAACAGCCATAAAATCATATTTAAGTTCTTTGATATATTTTCCTTCAGGCGAATAAAAGATGAATTTATTTCCACCCATATCCATGATAACTATATTTCCCGTTGTCTTATCAATATCAAAATCCTGAAGGGAACTAAATTCACCCGGCCCTCTTCCTGTCTGATTAATCACATGTAAGAATTTTCCATTTCTACTATATATAAACAAAGATTTTGCCTTGGAACGGTCTAAAATATAAATTCGTTTATCGTCAACAATTAATTTATCAATATAGCCAATGGGGTACTTTTCATTATCCTCCAATCTTTGGATAGTCATGGAGTAATTAGTATTAGGAAATTTCCGATCCTTGTATTCCTTACTAAAATCAACTTTGATTAATTGTGCTGCAGTCTGTTCTTTTGTCTGTACCTTCTTATCTTTGTTTATACAGGAGGTAAATAACATACATATTATTATGATAGCTATTGTATATTTCATAACAGTTCAATTGATTTGCTCAAATTTACGATTATTTCGTAAAGTAATGAATTTAAAATGGTTAATTAATCAAAATACACAATGTGTAATTTTTAGGTTCATTCTACTCTGTTCATGATTAACTCTGCTTTAACCGGGTTTATTTATTCATTAATAACTTATTTTCCAACTATCATTTTGTCATAAACTTGCATGAATTTTTCTTTTTACAGGCGTGTACGAAGAATTATACGCATTGTACATGACAAAAAACAGGCCCCCTCTAATTTTTCGTGTTTGATAGATCTTATTGTGATAAAATGATAGGTTAAAAAGTGTTTCTATACATAGAATGAGCTCGTACTATAGGTATTCTACTCTCATACTATAGGTAAAACGCACACATATTACCTTAGAACTGACATTTTACTTTTTGCTCCCTATTATTTTTGTTTATGATCATGGTCTCTGGGTAGAATAAACCAGCTTTTTCGCCTCTTATCAAGACGAAAAACAAACAAAAAAATGATTATATGAGATAGGAGAATGACAAAAACAATTTCATTTTGGCAAAAGAATATAATAAAGACACTATTGCAGTTCCGGTTTTTTCTTCTTTACAAGTTCTCCTTCTTCTTTGGCTAATATAAAAGATGACACGTATAAATATACATCCTTTTAAAGCCATTCCCTCTAATAAGCAGATATTATGAAAATAAAAGGCTCTGATAAAATGAGAACCGATTGATTATGTACTTCCAACCCTTTCTTTTTTTTGTTTTATTTGTAGGATATTAGTGAGAGAGATGAGTGATGAGAGATGAGCGGTGGTTGTTTACGATTATAAGGTTATGTGAAGTAATAAATGGCCTGAACATGCCCCACTCATCACTCATCTCTCACCACTCATCACTAAAATCGTCAGATTTTGTAGTAATTAACTATTTATAAAAATGAGAACAACAATTAAAATGCATGTCCGCCCCTCCTCTTTGGGGCGCGACAGGGAAGGAAGCGTATTCCTCAGAGTAATCCATGCTCGCTCTTCGAACGACCTTACCCTTCCTTTCCGCCTATACCCATCGGAATGGGACGGAGAAAAACAACAAGTGGTAACTGATTATTGCACCCGGGATAGACGCACGCAATTGTGGCGAATCGAGAAAGAGCTGCATGAAGAATTAAACTGGCTGCAGAGTGAAGCGCAGCGACTCCATACGGAACACCGCCTGAGTGCAGCCCTGCTTATGGAACGCTACAAACAACACCGTGAAGGCGTTCTACTTTATCCTTTTGTCGAACGCCTAAGCGCTGAACTTTATCAGCAGGGGCATGAACGCACGGCGCGGGCATACCAGACCGCCTGTAAAAGGTTCCTTTTTTTCCTCGGATGTGAAGATTTGCCTATAGCCCATATCCATAATGATATGATTGTGCGTTTTGAACAATGGATGCGTGGTGCGGGGCGTTCGCTGAATACCGTCTCTTTTTATATGCGTATGCTCCGGGCTATTTATAACAAAGCTGTCCATGCACGGTTACTGGATGCCCCTTCGGAAAATCCTTTCAGGGATGTATTCACGGGTGTACAGGTAACAGAGAAACGGGCTTTGTCAAAAGAAGAGATGAGCCTTTTGATCAGCCGTTGGAAGAAAGACCGCCAATCAACGGCATTGGCTCTTTTTGTATTTTGCTTTTATGCACGGGGTATGTCTTTTGTTGATTTGTGTTACCTGAAGAAAACGGATATCACGGGCGGGGTTCTCAGATACCGTCGCAAAAAGACGGGCCAATTACTTGAAATGAAGGTTACCGCGCAAATGAAACAAATCATTTCTCATTTTGCATCTGAAACCAAACATTCCCCATATATTTTCCCTCTGATAAAGAAACCGGGAAGTAACGAAAGACTGCAATACGAAAATGCCCTGCGCGTTCAAAACAGACAACTTAAGCGCCTGTCGGCACAGTTGACAGTGAAAAGTGAAAAATTAGAAGTGAAAGAAAAAGAAATAAAAAACATATTATCTCCTGATAATTTTTCACTTTTCACTTTTCCTTTTTCACTGTCGAGCCATGTGGCGCGACACACCTGGGCTACGATTGCTAAAGGGGAGAATCTTCCACTGGCTGTCATATCGGAGGCTCTTGGGCATACATCACAAAAAACAACCACCATCTACCTGGCTGCTTTTGACAGGAAGATTCTTGATAAGGCTAACGAAAAAGTTGTGAAGGCTTTGAAAATCGCCGGATAAACTTGCAGATGTGCTGTGAAAGAGTTACTTTTGCCACATCTATACTTTTGTAATATGGCATAGGTGTCACTTTCAAAGTGACGGATTATATGAAATTTAATCTATTAAATCACGCAAAAATACACCACAATCCGAGATAGCGAATTCTTAATTCTTCCTTATTTTATAATAATTCAACTCTCTATCATTTTTCTATTCCTTATTTGTCCCGGCGCCGATCCCAAATGTTTCTTACAGTAATCACAGAATTGTGATGGTGATAGGAATTTGAGATCGTCAGCTATCTGTTTGAGTATCTTATCTCCATTCTGTAATTCATAGAGCAGGATTTCATTCTTGCGGTGCATCACCCATTGATAGGCCGCCATTCCGAATGTGTTTCTGAATCGTTTATAGAAGGGGGAAAGGCTGAGACAGTAAGCTGATGCCAGTTCCTGTATATTTCTTACTTTGAGGTAGTTATTGTATACAAAGGAGGCAAAGCAATATTTCTGGTCGAGCAGTGGATGGAAGAAAGAGGATAATTCCCGTTGTGTATAGGTATGGGCAAGGATATAGATCAGGTCCTTTGCTTTCTCCTGAGCGGTATTGCTTTCTATTATATCCTTTTGTAGTTCATCAAGGAAGGTGCTAAGTTCCTTATTATGACGGAGAACCATAGGCGGGTATACTGAAGGCCCGTCCATGGGAAGTGAGTATATAAAGCTTCTGAAATGGATGAAACTTTTATACATGCGGAAGATAATAAGTGATGTTTCATCCCTGCATTTAAATGTGTATTTATATCCGGGAAGTAATAAAAGTGCCCCTTCCCCAACAATGGTTTGCTGGGGTAAATGTCCGGATATTACTGAAAGGGTGCCTCGTTGAAGGAAAATAATCTCACTTTCAAAGACGACTACTTGCCGGGTGGTTCCTGTTTGCATTGTAAGGTATTCCACCTGGGGTAAGTTATCATACCCTCGTTTTTTGACAATGCTGTTTTTTTGTTTAAGATGTGCCATAATCAGTTAACTGTAAAACGGTTACCAAATAGTTTTGAAACTACTTCATCTATCCTTTTGAAAAATGACATCATTATTCTTCTGATAAAGGGAAGGTAAATACTGGGATCCATGATAATCTTCCCTTCATAGGAATTCCATAAATGTTTGAAAGATGTTTTGATTTGTAGAATATGAAGTGATGTAATTTGTGTATAACATTAAAAACCAAATATTTACAAGCCAACCTTTCTTCTTTCCGTCACTTTGAAAGTGACAGATACGTACCGCATAATATAAACAAAAGGAAAAGAAAGAAATCAAGACAAATGAATTTTAAAAACAAAAGATTTATGGAACAAGTAAACACATTTCAAAAAGGTGAGAACATGAATGTCCGGCAAAGAGCCATGGAGCTGTTTAATATAAAATGGTGTTGGCAGAGCCGTGTCATACTCTTGTTGTTGTTTATTACAGGAAATCTATTTTCCGGGTATGCCCAGATCGGGTGGATAGATCAGGGGGTATCGTTGTCAACGGAACAGATGACGGTGCTGGGGCCGAACGAGATACTTACAATAGCATTTATACCGGATGAAGATCTGGATGGAGCAAAAGTTATAGTAACTCAACCCGTTGGTGTTAATTATTCTACACATGCTGGAGAGGTTAATAATATTTCGCTTAAACCGGATCGTACGGTAAGTACAACAGATGGTATCCAGACTAATACATTTACCTATACTTCGCCTCTGAACAAGCAGGAACCGGTTGTTTTGCAGATAACTCTCGCGACTGTTCGCACAGCTGAAGAAGGAAATATAGTTGTTTCCATACAAAATAAGGAGGGGGTAGAACTGGATACTAAGAATTACTTTCTCAGGCTGGTTATACCTGATATTATTGCCTCGTCAGATGAGCCGGTAAAGGTATTTGATTCAACCTCCGATGCCCCTCACCGTTTTGAATTGAATCTGGCGGCATCGGTTGGTGAAGCAACACAATTCCGGATCTGGTTGGAAACGGATATGTACTCTAAATTAGAAAATTTTTCATTGGGAGATAAAACATTAACAATTGCTGAACCAACTGCTATTACTGCTACAAAAAGTTTACGATATATAGTAATTGTTACAACAAATGATTTGGATGGTGGGAAACTGACTCAGTTTCCTCAAACCTTGTCATTTGACGCTTCATCTACCTATGGAGGCGACCATACAATCACAACTACAAGTATTTACCCCAATATTGGTACTATTAGTAATATCTTAAGCCAGGTATCGGGTGTAGAACTGATGATGCGTTACCCAGCGGAAGCAGGGGCTCCAGATATTGGCGCTCCCAATATGTATTTTACATCATTTTCAGATCCGGATACAAAGATTACAAATTCATCCAATAGCTGGTGGAAGCTTCCTTTACATGGTAACCCTGCCGAACCTAATATGCTCCATGTCGTTTTTACCAATAAGGGAGTTGAGGCCTATGAATTAAAGACAACGATATCGAGTGGGGCGTATGGCTATATGGACATCGATAATATTTATTATCAAATTGGAGAAGGAGAAAAAACAAAATTAGAGAGTGATTGTATAACGGTTAAGTATAAACTACAAACAAATTATTCACACTATGCAAATTATCATTCGGATGAACCTTTAAGTATTATTATTGCTTTCCCTAAGGATGTTTCTTTACCGACGGAGAGTCAACTTCATTTAGAAATACCGATGGTAGTAGGGCAAATATTCGATAATACAACTGTAAATGAGGATTATGCGGGATCTTATATCTACTCTGTCTCGGCAGAGCCTATCAGTGCGGTAAGTAAAGGGGGAATAGCAAACGCAGGAAAAGCTCTGTCATATTATACAGCAAATTCATTTCCTCCTAATTTTCCCGCGGTTCTTGGAGAAATTCAACTTCGATCGGGAGAAACAGGTGTAGCAAATATCCCTATAACCCCTTCCTATACAAATGCAACGTATGGTGTTTCTCAAGATTTTTTTGTGCGTATTCCGGAGTGGTTGAGCCTGACAGAGGGAGATCCGATCAAATGGATAA
This sequence comes from Tannerellaceae bacterium, assembly GCA_032073245.1. GTDB lineage: Bacteria > Bacteroidota > Bacteroidia > Bacteroidales > Tannerellaceae > QVMG01. The sequence goes on along the minus strand of DAMANX010000014.1, from coordinate 68,477 downwards.
GTAATACGAATGCGTCAATCTGGTACGAAAGCACAATCCCGGCTCCGGTAATTGAATCAGATGGCTCTAAAACATATACCTGGAATATAGCGGGTACGCTGGCTCGAACTGCCTGTACGGTTGGTTTTACCTATACCGCTAATGATTTCTCTCCAGGTGAACCGAATAAGGAGGGACTTATTCATTATGGGACAAACTTTATTGTAGGAAATGAGAAGTTTGAGTCAATAACTCAACGATTCCAAACAGTTACTTTGCTGTGTAAAAAAGATGGTATCGAGTTGAACCGATTTAGATCTGTACGGAAAACTGTAGGGCTACGGGATACTGATAATGATGGGCTCCCCGATTCGCGGGAAGAAGCCTTGCCTGAAGATGGAATCCGTAACGATCTTTTCCTCGTAGGAGACAGAGGAGAACTGGTATGGGAAGCTACAGTATTGGAAAATAATCTGGACTATTTATATCTGCCTTTTGAAACGACAATAACTAATTTATTCTACAAATCTATACATAGTGGGAATTATACAGTAGATGAAGCAGGCATCACCCTGACTATTTCACGAGAAGGGGAGGAGGAAATTACAGAATTTATGACTTATCACGAAGTTGCCGGATCAACAGTCTTACGTTATTTATCTTTCCATAAAGAAGGTTTTGAATTCAGAGGGGGAGATAAATTGCTAGTTCGTTTACCTTTTCAGGTTCGGACCGGAGTTAATAATGTAAGTTTCTATCCTGTTACCACCCAATGTTTCCTGACTCCTCAGGCTGTGACCGATCCGTTTGCCGACAATATTGAGGGGCGTGTAGGAACCGACAAGGCAACGCTGGAAATGAAAGGGGTAGAGGTTCGTAACTATATCTATAATGGCGGAAGTAATGGAGTAAATTTCTATAATACGGAAACACCCGGAGTGAATAATGCCCAAATGTGGTATTTTTTTCCACTCTACAACACTGGAATTCCTACAGATGCTTTTCCATTTGAAGTACGGCAAACGTCCTATCCCAGGGAGTTTAGTTTTGAGTTTCCGGAAGGATATGAACTTATTGATATCAGGATAACAGAAGGAGCAAGCTCAGCAGCTGCTAAAACTATTGATATTACACCTTCTATTGAAGGTAATAAATATACTTATAATTTTGAAGATAAGTTTTCGATGGATGGAGCTGATGGAAAGGTTATTTATCCTGAAGGAACCTGGCGGATGTATGTTTACGGCACTGTGAAGGCTACCCAAAGTGCACCTTCAGGCCGTACAGCTATGCCCTATAAAGTAATTTTCCACAATTTTTACGGCGAAAATACGCCTGAAACCATTACTGAAGGTACTTTCTATTTCAATTACCTTGGTGTTGGTACTTCACTTGATTTATCTACAACGGAACTTCCGGCTTCATCAGGTCGCCTTAGTACTCCATTGACAGTGGGAAATCCGAATGATTTTGATATAAAAGATATCTGGCTTTATGTAGATGGTAACGTTTCTACCATAGAACTTGCTGGTTCGGGTGGTAGTACGTCAATAACAGGTACAGGTACTGGTAGGCGCTGGTTCCAACTGCCACAGTTATCAGCAACTCAAGGGTTATCCTATACTTTGTTTTTCAATTATGATGGTGATGGCAGTAGTGCTGAGGATATAAAAATTTATACTTTTACAGGATTCAATGCCGCCTGGGATAATATATATGTAAATGATGCTTCCTTTAATCCTTCTGATGATTCCCACATAGCCTACCGCGGTGCCATCCGTCAGATACGGATCCTGCCTACTTCTTCGGTTATCAGCGGCCAGATCCGCACAAGCCTGGAAGATAACACCCCACGCTCGAAACTGGTTTATAATACTTCATATACAGTCTCAGCAAACATCAACACCCGTAGCAGCGCCGGCGAAATCCGTAACCCCTCGATATGGCTCGATGTTCCTGCCGGACAAGTCTTCGACGGCACAGCCACCATTACCTGGAATGGCTCCACAGAAGAAGTACAAGGAACACTTATAGATGACCTCATGGCCCTTGGGAGCGTAGGTGGAAGGGTTGAGCTGAAGTTAGCTGAAGCACTGGGTAAGACTATTATCGACATGCCAGGCCGCTTAGGAGCAACCAACCAGCTGGAAGCACGTTTTAATATAGCCTTCAAGCCCGACTGCGAAACACCACTCGATGGTTTCCGCTTCGAGGGTACTCTTGCCGGCTCAACTCCATTTAATGAGCAGCCGAAAGGGTATGGGGATGAGATACGTAGTGCGATCATACTTCCATCGATCAATTCTAATTATAGTTTTGAGATGGCTGCCTCCTTTGAAAATGCTATCTCGGCTTTTAATCCGTACCGCAAAGGAGCTATACTTCAGGTGGATATCACCCGGAAAGGAACAACACAGAACACCGCACCGGAAGATGTGCTACGCCTGCGTGTGCCATGTGAAATGAATGTGGACCCATCGGGTTCGGTCAACATCGTGAGCACGGCTTTGGGTATTGATCTTTCGGATGTCGAAAGCAAAGCATCTATAGATGAAGACAATGAGAATATCCGTGTGATTCTGATTAATTTACCGGTGAGCCTGATGAATGTTCCTGCTGATAAAGGGAACGGTAAAACAGTGACATTCCGTATCCCGCTTGTTTTTGAAGATGATCCGGAACGTCTCACAGACGAACCGGTGCAGGAAATCAGGGCAGCCGTAATTTCCAACCAGAGCTTCGGTGCCGGTTGCCCGCCTAAACCAGCCGATATCGGTTCGGTGGAACCTTTCAGTATTGCATGGGTAGCTATGGCTTCTTCTTCGGCTATTGAAGCACAGGTGGGGGTAGCTGTCAGCATGGGAGTTGAAAGCGATGGCTTCGAAGGAGCATGGTATCGCGATGCTGCAGGTAGTAATCAATTATCCGGTTCTGAAAATAACCCGTGGAACTTTACGGCACTGACTTCTGATATAGGCGTTACACCTTTCTGGGTGTCGGCCGTATTCGAAGGTAAGAGCTACGGTTACGTGCCTGTAGCCATGGAAATCTATCCGTCACTGGGTTACAGCCGCACGACGACTATTCCCCTTTGTGAAGAAAAGGTTTACAGTACCGCCATGATCCGTGCCCTCGTAAGCGGCCTGGCAGCGGGAGTGGATGTGAAATTCTATGAGTCGAACAATAACGGTATCCTCACCGGTGAAATAGCAGGAGATCTTACTGTCTCTGATTCCCGTACGATTTGGGTGCAATCGTTCGTGACGGCAAAACCCGATAAGAAGGGTGAACCGAAAGATATCCGCTTTGTGATGCATCCGCAGGTATCGATCTCTAAGAACCTGGATAACACCCAGACACTTTATATCGATTTTGAAAGTTCTGCCACCCTTTCCATCACAGCTGCGAATGCTTCGGGTTATGCCTGGTATAAGGATGGTGCACAAATTCAAGGGGAAGAATCCAGCAGCCTCGTCGTAACGGAATCGGGTACCTACTATGTATATGCCTTATCTCAGAACTGTTCGAATATAAAGAGTAATGAGGTAGTCGCTGTAGTGTGTCCTTCACTGGCATATACGCTGGCCCAGCCACAAGCGCTTTGCTCTACAACTACGTATGATTTGTCTATGCTCAGTGGTATGGTGAGCGGATTGTCCTCAGGTGTGAGCTTGAAGTTTTACCGGACAGAAGACCTTGATGGTGAGATCATGGATGAAATAGAGATTGCCGGTTCACGTAGTGTTTGGGTTCAATCTTATATGACGGCTAATCCGGACAAGAAAGCTCCTGCGAGGGAGATAATCTTTACGATGACTCCACCCGTAGTGATTACCGGTAACCTGGACGACAGCCGGACGGTTTATCTGGATTACGGGACTTCTACTACCCTTGCGATCACTGCCACAGGTGCTTCGGAAGGTTATGCGTGGTATAAGGACGGTGTTGTAATAACAGGTGAAGAATCGAACAGTATTACGGTGACGGAGGCTGGTGTGTATTATGCGGAGGCTATCTCTACGTGTACGAATGTAAAGAGTAAAGAGGTGACTGTTTCGGTTTATCCTCCATTGGATATTACGGTAACGACACCGCTCTATATGTGTGATAATGCTTCAGGTATTGACCTGGCAACTGCAGTGACGTATGAAACAGGTGTGGTACTCGAATTCTACCAAGATGGTTCGTTACTTCCAAATTCTTTTGTGAAACCTACAGTTACCACCATGTATGAGGTGAAACCAAAGAATGCCCGGGGAACTTACGGTACAACGAAAGAAATTTTGGTTACAGTAGAGAAATCAACAAAGATACTTTCCCAACCTAACAGTGGTTATCTATCGGGTGGTACTTATCCGCTGCAGGTAATAGCCGAAGGAGGAAGCCTGTTATATCAATGGGAGAAAGAAGTAAATGGCGTGTTTAGTCCAATTGGTGGGGCAAACGCGGACGTCTATGATGCTACGGAGACGGGTAAATACCGTGTCGTGGTATCGGGTGTGACCACAGCTTGCGGAACGAAGATAGTAACGAGTGATGTGGCTACCGTATCGGCTTATATACCTCCTCAGACAGATCTTTATACAATAACCACAGATGCTTCGTACGGTGATATCCTGGTAACGCTTTACCGGAATGATAACTGGGAGGTATCTTCAGGCAGCTATGTGGATGCCGGAACAACAGTGAGGGTAACAGCTTCTCCTTCGACGGAATATTCCGGTTTGCAGCTGGAGGTATTTACTGCTAACGGGCAGCCTATAGTGAACGGGCAGCTATTACAGATCTGGGAAGATACTCATATTGTTGCCAAGTTCCAGATCGATGGTAATGATCCTAATCCTGATCCGGTTGGAAATACGGAAGTTAAAGGTGATAGATTTAAGATTTGGACAGGTGAGGAGATGTTGTATATCCAAACGGAGGAACCGTCGAAGGCTTATGTGATGTCTTTCTCGGGAATGATTATTGCTGTGAGGGATTTGATGGTTGGTGAGAATAGGTTCCCGCTTCAGAAAGGGCCTTATATTGTACGGGTTGGGGATAAAGTTGTGAAGGTGATCGTGAAATAGTATTTAATTCTAAAACAAACAATAGAGAAAGGGCGGATCGGATGGTTCGCCCTTTTTGTTTGTACAGAGATTTAATCAATAGCCCGCTGCTTTAGATGTGGGGAGAGAAATATATAGAAGATGGCTTTAGCCAAAACGTAAAACTTTAAAGACATATAGGTACACAAACTGACACCCACAGACAGCCCATAAAACTGTATTTCTACATTTGAACCGTGTACACAACTTATAATCAACAACTAAAAAGTAAGTATTATGTCAATGAAATTCAAATTAGTCAAAGGAAAGAATCTTGGAAAAGATCAGGAAGCAATTCCTCAAAAAGTTTACGCACGTGCGGTATATACGGATAAAATTCCTTTTAGGTATTTGTTGGATGAGATCATAGAATCCGGGATACCGAGCAATCAGGTGAAAGGAATATTGGATCGTATGAACCATCTGATACGTAAGCATCTTATGCAAGGGCATATTGTTCAGTTTGGGGAATTTGGTAATTTTCGGTATAGTGTGGGATCCACCGGATCTGAAAAGGAAGAGGATTTTGATACCGATCAGATAAGGAATCCGAAAATTGTTTTTACTCCGGGAGAAACACTTCGCAATGCCCGTCAACAAACGGATTTTGATCGATTAGAGATGGAGAAAAAAGAAAAGGAAAAGGAGGATCCGGAAGATCCGGGCACTTTCTGATAAGAGTAAGAGTTTTTTGAAAGAAGGGGGTTGTTTCTATTATAGAAATAGCCCCCTTAATATATTGTTTGTATTGTATAACCTTCAACTTAATTTTGATTAAAATAAGATTTAAACAAAATCAATATTTGAATATTTGTTTTATTTTGCACAAGAAATATTTAAAAAGTTGATTGCTATGAAACAAGTTTTGCAGTTATTAGTACTTTTATTCTTTTCTGCGAATATTTACGGGCAAGAATTAACAACATCTCAACAAGATTCTCTAGCTTTTGAGTTATGTCAACTTTATGCAATTGATCAAACGATTAGAAATTCAGATTACATGGAAATTCTAAAAGAACGTATAATTAAATTTGACAGTTTGAACTTTGATAAGTTCATTTCATTTGTTAAGAAGAATGGTTTTCCAAATAAAAAAATGGTGGGTGAAAAAAATTGGGAACAGCAATGTGTCAGTAGCACAGGTTTTATATATCTCGTACATAATCCTACTAAAATAGCAAAAGAATATTACGATTTATTTATGAGCGAAGTAAATAAAGGTAATTTGAGTCCACTTATGTTTAGTTATGCACTAGACAGGCATTATGTGTCCACTGAAGGACGTTCTTATTATGATACACCATATAAAGCATGGACAAGTGCAAGCGGGGTGTGTTTACAGGATAAAGCTAAATCTGATAGTCTTAGAATAGGTATCGGGTTGCCTCCATTGCCGGAATCTGAATGCATAGATTGTTCCAAAATAGAAATAAGCAGTAAGCCAAACTATAATAATCCTATTTATTTAGTTATTCCCGAGTGATAAGTCAAAATATTTCAGAAAGAATAGGATTTGGTAATCAATGGCGTTCTTCCAATATGTGCTATTGTGGCCGCCCGGGCGTGTGATGTAGTCGTGATCAATACCTTGATCTAGTAATTTTGTATGGAAATTGTTGTTTACTTCAAAGAAAAAATCATCTGTGCCGCAGTCGAAAATCAAAGCAAGATCTCCGTTTTTTATTTTATTAAGCTGGTTGATAACTGTATGATTTTCCCAGATGGTTTTGTTATTTGCATAATCCCCGAGTTGTTTACTCATTTCCCAGTTTTTAGGAAAAGGACGGATATCTACTCCACCGCTGGTACTTCCTGCAGCACCGAAAGTTTCCTTATGGTGGAAAGCTATCCATAAGGCTCCATGTCCTCCCATACTTAAACCGGTAATGGCACGGGCAGTTTTATCTTTTTTAGTCTGGTAATTAGTGTCAATGTATTTTACTAATTCAGTGGATACAAAAGTTTCATATTTATAAGATGGATTCTTAGGACTATCCCAATACCAGCTGTTTTTACCATCAGGGCATACGAATATAAGTCCATACTGATCGGCAATCTTTGTGAGTTCGGGCTTTATTCCAATCCATGTTTTGGCATTTCCTCCGTATCCATGAAGTAAATATATAACGGCGCTTGATATTTGTTTCTTATCAGGTGAAATAACCACAACCTGTATATCTTTATTCATAGACTTACTGTACACATTCAGCGTATCTACTGTTGCTGCCTGAATGGCAAATGAAAATAAGACTAACAACAGAATAAAAGATATACTTTTCATGTTATGTAGATGTTGATTATAATCCAAATAACTTAAGCAGGAAATAAACTCCCATTGCCAATAAAGCACTGATAGGAATAGTAATAATCCATGCCCACATCAGATTGACTGTAACTCCCCAGCGGACTGCAGAGAGGCGTTTAACGGCGCCCACACCAATAATTGCACCAGTGATAGTGTGTGTGGTACTTACCGGTATTTTGAGGTATTCCGTTAAGTAAAGAGTTAAAGCTCCGGCTGTTTCTGCTGCGAAACCTTCAAGTGGGGTTACTTTTGTAATTTTAGTTCCCATTGTTTTAACTATTCGCCATCCTCCTGACATTGTTCCTAATGCAATCATGCTGAAACAAGCCAATGGAACCCAATCGGGAATTGCCGTGATATCACCGACTTTACCTCCTGCCACAAAGAGTGCTGCAGCAATAATACCCATAACTTTCTGTGAGTCATTCAATCCGTGTCCGATACTGAATAAACCCGAAGAAACTAATTGAAGACGTCTGAACCAGGCTTCTGCTTTAGCCGGTTTAGCTTTTTTACATACATTCATGATGATGATTGTGATAATTGATGCCATCAACATACCAATGAAAGGTGCCAGGATAATGAAAGCTGCAATTTTAAGGATTACCCCTGCATGGATAGCATTGAAACCACCATAAGCAATAGCTGCACCGGCAAATCCGCCGATAAGCGTGTGGGAAGAAGAAGAAGGAATGCCTTTCCACCATGTAAACAGGTTCCAGACAATGGCAGCAACTATACCGGATAGAATTACCGGAAGTGTGATATAGTCTTCCAATACTGTTTTGGCGACTGTATTGGCAATACCGAATTCTCCTATAACAAACTTAGCGATAAAGAATGCAACGAAATTAAAGAAAGCAGCCCATAATACGGCAAGGAAAGGGGACAACACTTTGGTGGAAACGATAGTAGCAATAGAGTTGGCTGCATCGTGAAACCCATTAATAAAGTCGAAAATAAGCGCCAGACAAATAATAACAATCAGTAGAGTCATCAGGTGAGTAGTGTTTAGGCGTATTTTACAACGATTGTTTTTAGCACATCTGATACACGATAGGCCTTATCCGTAGAATTTTCAAGCATTTGCATAATTTCTACCTGCTTCAATAATTCAATTGCGTCTTTCTCATTTTCAAAAAGATCGATAATAAACATTTCGTATACATCATCTGCTTGATTTTCAATTTCATGCAATCTGCGGCATTCCTGTTTTACGATGGTTGGATTCTTTTTGACTTTTTCCAGTTCTATAATTGCAATTTGGAGGGATTCTGCACTTTTTTTGATGTATTTTGCCAATTCCGCCATGCTGTCAGGCATTCTTTTGGGTTGATACAAAATAACACGTTTTGCAGAACCATTGATCAAATCAAGAACATCATCGAGTTGCGATGCCAGATCATGAATATCTTCGCGGTCAAAAGGGGTAATAAAAGTATTATTTAATTCATCCAGAATCTGATTGGTTAGCGTATCGCAATGCTTTTCAATCTCCTTTATCTGTGTGTAGACTAATTTCCGGTTTTCATGTTCCGGAGTGTTCATAAACTTGATGAGTAAATCTGAGGCTTTTACTATATCCTCAATCTGGCTTGTAAGTAAAGTGAGAAACTTTGTTTCTTTGGGGAGAAAAAACTGGAAAAAGCGATTAATGCCCATGGTGCGTTTTTGTATTTTTTGAGTTTACAAAAATAATGGCGAATTTTTAAATAGAAGTAAACTATTACATTCTTAATGATTTATTAACTTTTGGGGGAAAATGAAAAGAGGGGATACAAATATCAAACACAGAGACACAGAGGCACAGAAATTTTAAATTTCTTAATCTAGAAAACTCCGTATCTCCGTGCCTCTGTGTTTGTATAATTAAGTTGAGGATATAATATTATTGTCCGGTGAAGGCATATACATTGCCTCCAAAATCAACGGCAATTAAGGTATTTCCCGAAACAGCCATAGAACCGAATACAGGAGCGCCTGTTGCATGTTTCCATACAAGCTCGCCTTTTTCTTTATCAATACCATACAAAGTTCCGTCCGAAGCACCGAAATATACTGTGTTACCTACAAGAACAGGACTGGTTTCAATTGTTGCCGATGCTTTACGGGTATATGGAGCCGTATAAATAAAGGCATCCTGTGTTTGATATTTCCATTTGATTTCCAGGGTTTCCTTATCTACAGCAATTAATCCGTCATTAACTGAACCGAAAATGATTTCCTGATTGGTGAGGAGTGGGGTAGAAGTAACATCTATGCTGAAAGGATATTCTTTACGTACAATCACATTCCCGTTGGTTGGGTCTATAATGAACAATGACTTGGCTGATATAATATAAAGCAGATTATCATGTATAGCAGCTGAAGATCCCCTGTTGGTAATGCCATTTTTGTTTAAATGCCATTTCAATTCTCCTGTTTGGGCATCATTACCATATAATCCATGCCATTGAACGGAACCAATCAGCATCCCTTTTCCCACTGCAAGTGTAGAGGTAGTTCCTTCACCTTGTTTCCAATCTTTGTTTTCCCATAAAACTTTTCCATTACGGGCATCCAAAGCGCAAAGGCCTCCTCCTGTTCCCGCATAAATAACACCATCTGAAATCACTAACCCTTCAATCAATGCCGGCAGCCCGTTTACATGTAATTGTGTACCCCATTTCAGGCTACCGTCCACAGTTTTAATGGCATACAAGCTACCTTCAGCTGTTTGGGCATATACTGCACTGTCTTCTACAACTATCGTATTCTTTATTGAATTATTAACCGGATATTTCCAGAGTAGATTGCCGTTCTGACTATCAAGTGCATAAATATGCCCTTTGCCTTTCAGGTCTTCGTCAACCGACGCAACATATATTTTCCCTTTATGGATTACAGGGGAAGCCATATATATGTTAGCACCGATATTCGAAGCCCATGACATTTTAAGAGGAGGCTCTATAGTTGCATTATTTGTTCCGGTATGTTGGGCATTCCCTAGAAGATTATCCCAGTTTCCATCCAGATTGATTTGTTTTTGACGGGTATTGTAGGTAAAACTGGTTTCCTTTTCTACTTTTTCTCCATTATTGAAAGTAGCTGTTACTTTCAACGTAATGGTTTTGCCTACCGGCCTATTGGTCAGATAGATCATATCTGTCCAGCTCCAGTCTGTCTTTTGGTTGAGTTTACGGTTATTAAATAGTTTCTTTCCATCTACAAGGCAAGTATAACTGACTTCTTTTGTTGGTGAAGCGCTATAATAAGTATTCACGGTCAGAGGAATAGCACCTGAAACTAATAAAGGTAATCCATCTTTACCCGGTGAGGCTATTTCGATATGTTTATCTATATATGAATAACGCAACTGACTGGATATATTTCCTCTTTTGTCTGCATGTATTACACGGAAAGCACTTGTTGAATGGTCTATACCTCCTTTATCTACCGTACTGGTACATATTGTATATACATTTCCCTGTTTTTTTATGTAATTAATATGCCAATGGCCATAAATCCATGCTTTCAGATTGTAATTATTAAAGTCGATCGATTCGCTTTCGCTAATACCAAAACGAAAGACATCACTATGGGTAAGCAAATCGTGATTGAACATCACAACAGGCTTTCCTTTCGGAATCATAGCCAGGTCATTTTTCAACCAGCGATAAACATCTTCTGTAGTATAGGATGGTTTAAAGTCGCCATGAGGCATTGGGGTGACAACATAATGTGTATTTCCAGCATCGAAAGAATAATAAGCAGGTCCATAGATACTTTCGAATAATTCTTCTCCATAAGCACCTTTCACCAAATCATGATTACCGATACCATAGAATACCGGACAATCCATATTGGCTGTATTCATTATTTTTATATGTGCCTTCAGGCCCTTCTCATAACAGATATCTCCTGAGTGCATAATAAAAGCTGCCTTCTCATTTGCAGCATAATCGCGTAGGTTCTTTATCCATACATCATGTCCTTCAGTACTGGAAATCTCCGTATCAGTAATTTGAATATATTTATGGCTTCCGTCATTTTGTATACCGCCATTATAGGGTTGAACGCCAAATTCGTAGGAGGATATTTCCTTATTGATCGGGATATAATGTTTGTTATCTGTTTTGTAACCTGATGGTATGGTAATGAAAATAAACCGTTCTTTTTCATGTCCGGGAAGTGTAAAAGAACCGTCAGACGCAGTCTTAACCACGTTTAACCCATCTGAAACCATCACATTGGGTAATACGCTTTCACCTTTGTCAAATCGTCCATTCTTGTTTTTGTCAACAAAGACCCGCCCTCTATGGGCAGCATCTGCCTGGAACATTATACCAGCCAGGAATAATAGAGTAATAATTGCTTTTTTCATATATAATTATTTTGTAGCATGAGAAACTACTTCTTTCCAGAGAACAAAAGTAAGAAAAAGAGGCTACTTATGCATATTAGCAGCCTCTTTTAATTATTTATCTGCGATTACCAACCATATAATTGAACCAGATTATCAATTCAATACCATTAATACAAAATGATAGTATTATATATAATATAAGACTATTCTATATATAGTTTGGCCCTGTTCTATATATAGAAACACTTTTTAACCTATCTGTTTGTTTTAGAGATTAGATAAAGACTTTCTTTTTGATAGTTGTTTTTTGTATGTTTGTAGATTGAAATAAAGAATGAAAGAATCCGTACGCATTTTCCGGTTTATAGTAATTGGTTCATTAAATGCCTTGATTACCTATGTAGTGATCTGGATAATGATGGATCTTCTTCATTCTGGTTATATCTGGTCGAATATTGCAGGATATATAGCTGCTTTAATCAATAACTTTATCTGGAGTAAATACTGGATATTCTCTTCTTCTGAAGGAAGTTTGAAACGTGAGATTCCGCTTTTCCTTTTCGCTTTCGGGCTGGCCTATGGAGCTCAGTTTGTTTTTCTTTTATGTATGGTAGAGTTATTGGGTATGAATGAATACCTGGCTCAGTTTCTCGGATTGTTTGTCTATGGAGCTGTTAATTTTCTTATGAACCGTAAAGTCACTTTCCGCAAATAGTGTTAAGTTCTTATTTTTAAATGTTCGTTTTTTATTAGCTAAATGTTTGTTTTTAGCTAATTCTATTTTGTACGCGTAAGCATTTATCCTTTCCATTTTCTGCTTTTTCATATTTATTCGAAATTGAAAAAAACTTAGACGATATTGGATACCTCTTCAGTAAGCTATCTTTTCCTTTGTATCAGTAAAACAAAGAATCTCACAAATCTTGAATTTAATGAAAGTATTGATGGAAAAACAAAAAATGACATTCAACATGAAAAGACATGAAGTCAGGGGAATGGGATATTGGGGCGTGGTATGTGCCTCTTTATTTCTGTTCTCTTCTGTTCAGCTTAAAGCTGAAACAGACAATTTAACCTTGAGTCCGAGTACGGATGGAAAAGCGGGGACAAGTATTGTTCAACAAACTGAACGCATTATTTCCGGAGTAGTAAAAGACGTTACCGGAGAAACAGTTATTGGTGCCAATGTATCGGTGAAAGGAACTACAAACGGTACAGTGACAGACATTGACGGCCGATTTTCTTTGCGTGTGCCGGAAGGGGCTACGCTGAAAGTATCTTATATCGGATATAAAGACATGGAAATAAGAATCACTACACAACAAACCCTGGATATTATCTTACAAGATGATGCTCAGGCATTGGATGAAGTGGTTGTTGTTGCCTATGGTACACAAAAGAAGGTGAATGTAACAGGAGCCGTGAGTATGGTTGGTGCCGATGTGATTGAATCACGTCCGGTAGCCAATGTGAGCCAGGCATTACAGGGAGCTATTCCCGGTTTGAATCTTACAACAACTTCAAGCGGGGGAGATTTGAACTCGAGTATGAATATCAATATTCGTGGTACAGGTTCTATCAGTTCCAGCGATAACCCGTTGATCCTGATTGATGGTATCGAAGGTGATATGAATCTGGTTAATCCGAATGATATTGAAAGTATTTCCGTCTTGAAAGATGCAGCATCGGCTTCTATCTATGGTACACGTGCAGCTTTCGGAGTGATTTTAGTAACAACCAAAAGCGGAAAAGCAGGAAAGGTAAGAGTCTCCTATTCGGGAGATGTTCGTTTCAGTACGGCCACTCAAGTACCGGAGATGGTGGATTCTTATACTTTTGCAAACTTCTTCAATACGGCAAATAGAAACTCCGGTGGAGGTAATTACTTCTCTGATGAAACGATGGAAAAAATATTGAAATTCCAACGAGGAGAATATACCGATCCAACTCAACAGGAATATTATGGTGCTGTAGCCGGAACGAATGGAAAATGGAACCAATATGGTACAGCGTATGCTAATACTAACTGGTTTGACGAATTCTACAAAAAGAATGTGCCTTCAACACAGCATAATCTTAGCTTGAGTGGCGGATCGGAAAAGGTCGTCTGGTCACTTAGTGGAAGCTTTCTCAATCAGAATGGTTTAATAGCTCACGGACACGACGAAATGAGCCGGTATACAATGAATGCGAAAATTGGAGCTGAGCTTGCGGATTGGATTCGTGTGGATTATACAAACAAATGGACTCGTAAGGATTATACTAAACCTCAATATATGACAGGTTTGTTTTTCCATAACATAGCACGTCGTTGGCCTACCTGTTATCCGGTTGACCCTAACGGGCACTGGGCCGATGGAATGGAAATTGCCGAACTTGAAGACGGTGGTATTTATAGTGAAAATAATGACCTGTTTACGCAGCAGATCAGGTTCACTATCGAGCCTCTTAAAGAGTGGCGCATCTACGCAGAAGGCTCTATGCGTAATACCTATAATAAAAATACACGGAGCCGTTTTCCTGTCTATCATTATATGGTAGATAATACCCCTTATATTCGTGACAGTGGCTATGGAACGGAAACCTATGTTCGTGATAATCGTTTCAAGCAGAATTATTATACTGTGAATGTATATTCAGACTATACAAGGAGCTTTGGACTTCATAATGGAAAAGTAATGGCAGGTGTAAACTATGAGCGTTACGATCAGGATAACTTGTCGGGAGAAGGTACAAATCTGACAACAACAGAGAAACCTTATTTAAGTCAGGTACAAACAAATATGAAGACTGGCGATAGCTATTGGAATCGGGCTACTGCAGGTTATTTCGGACGTTTAAATTATGATTATGACGGCCGTTACCTGTTGGAGTTCAATATCCGTTATGATGGTTCTTCCCGTTTCGTGGGCGATCAGCGCTGGGCCTGGTTTCCCTCTGTATCCCTGGGATGGAATATTGCACGTGAATCATTCTTTAAAAACCTGACTGAAGATATCAGCATGTTGAAACTACGTGCTTCATGGGGACAATTGGGTAATACAAGTTCCAGATATGATTCGTTTACAGATTGGTATCCGTTCTATCAACAACAGGCTATTGGGGCTGCCAACGGAACATGGCTTATTAATGGTGAAAAACCTAATACATCTTCATTACCGGGGATTGTCAGTTCTATGTTAACATGGGAAACCGTAGAAACCTGGGATGTTGGTTTGGATTGGGCAGCATTAAACAACCGCCTGACAGGATCATTTGACTGGTTCGCACGTACAACAAAGGATATGATCGGCCCGGCCCCAACATTAGGATCAGCATTAGGAACTTCGGCTCCTCAAATCAATAATTGTGATATGCGTTCTTCCGGTTGGGAATTGGAGATCGGATGGAGAGATCAGGTCAGTCAGGTTAAATACGGAGCACGCTTGAATATATCGGATTCCCGCCAGAAGATTCTGACTTATCCCAATGAAACAGGTGCAATAAATACCTATTATGATGGTAAAATGTTGAATGAGATCTGGGGATATAGCACGCAAGGAATTGCTTCTTCACAAGAAGAGATGGACGGATGGATTGTAAATAACCGCCCGAACTGGGGTTCTAACTGGAGTGCAGGCGATGTTATGTATAAAGACCTCAATGGAGATGGCGTTGTTTCCAGCGGTGACAACACACTCGAAAATCATGGAGATTTGACAGTTATTGGAAATACGACTCCAAGATACCGTGTAGGTTTGAATCTGGATGTGGCCTGGAAAGGCCTCGATTTCTCTGTGTTTTTCCAGGGAGTATTGAAACGTGACTGGGCATTTGGGCAAGGAGATGCTTATTTCTGGGGAGCAACCGGAAACGTATGGCAATCGGCTTGCTTTGAAGATCACCTGGATTATTGGCGGGAAGATAACATGAATGCCTATTATCCGAAACCTTATTTCGGAGGAGTCCAGAAGAATCAGGTTACACAGACCCGTTATTTGCAAGATGCTTCTTACCTGCGATGTAAGAATATGCAGATTGGATATACTCTACCACGTCCATGGGTAAGTAAGGCGGGTATCGACAATTGCCGTGTTTATGTATCATGCGATAATTTGTTTACAATAACCAGTCTTTCAAGTATTTACGATCCGGAAGCTTTTGGCGGTTATGGTGACGAAGGATGGGGATCAGGTAAAACTTATCCGTTGCAACGCACTTTTGCAGTAGGCTTATCTCTTAATTTCTAATCTTAAAAAGTAAAATGATGAAACTAAATATTAAAAATATAGCTTTGTGCACTCTGTTGAGTTCGACAATAGCTATTACCCCTTCATGTAATGATCTGATCGGCATGGAGCCGGTAAGCCAGATTACACCTGAGTCGTTTTATTCGACGGTAGATCAGTTGGCTTCTTATCTGAACAATTATTATAACTCGTTCCTGAAGAATCCATACAATGGTTCAATGTATCATGAACAAGCTTATAACGACGGTATGGCCCGTTCGGACAGAAATACGGATATTTTCGTACAAGGTGTCAATGGAAATACCTCTTTGTTTGCCGATAATTACTGGGAAGTTCCTTCGAGAAAGAATCTTCAGGCAGATTATTTCGCCAATTTTCGTGTGTGTAACTACTTTCTGGAAATTGTACTGCCTAAATATGAAGCGGGAGAAATATCAGGAGATGAAGCCACTATACGTAACTATATCGGTGAAATATACTTTATGCGTGCCATCAGTTATTACAGAGCTTTGGTTGTCTTCGGAGATTTTCCTATTGTAACCACTGTTTTGCCTGATGACAGCGATGTTGTTATCGAGGCTAGTAAGCGTTCGCCCCGTAATGAAGTAGCCCGTTTCATTCTGGAAGATCTTGATAAGGCGAGTGAAATGCTGTCTTCACGTAATAAGTTTGGTGGCCAGCGCCTGAATCGTGAAGCAGCCCTGTTGTTCAAATCAAGAGTTGCACTCTATGAAGGTACTTTCGAAAAATATCATAGGGGGAGTGGACGTGTTCCGGGAGATAATAACTGGGCCGGAGCAAGTGCTTCCTATAATAGTGGAAAGACTTTTGATATAGACGGCGAAATCCGTTACTTCCTGACTGAAGCTATGGCAGCTGCAAAGCAGGTAGGAGATAATGCACAGCTAACATCCAATAATCATATTTTAGAACCTGATCTGGGGGTTACCAGCGGATGGAATCCTTATTTTGAAATGTATAGCCAGCCTTCCTTGACTGGAGTTCCTGAAGTGTTATTCTGGAAAGGGTACAATGGTTCACAGAACGTGAAACATAATGCACCTTACCGTTGTAAAGTCGGTAGTGGCGACGGCTATACCCGTACGTTTGTGGAATCTTTCCTGATGAAAGACGGTAAGCCTATCTATGCAAGTAATGATTATAAAGGTGATGTTTCTGTCGATAATGCAAAAGCAGGCCGTGATGAACGGTTACAATTATTTATCTGGGGAGAGAGTACTATGCTCGATACGGATCCGGCTTCGCCAAAGGCAGGGGATTTATTTTCTAAGGCACCTATTACGGAAGTTATAGACGAACAACGTTGTATTACAGGTTATCAACCTCGTAAGTATTATACGTATGATTACCAACAGACAACCAATGATGAAATACGAGGCACGAATGCTTGTCCGATTTTCCGTACCGCCGAAGCCTTGTTGAATTACATGGAAGCATGTTACGAACTGAACGGATCTCTTGACGGAACAGCTAAAAACTATTGGCAGGACTTACGTACACGTGCAGGTGTTAGTACTGATATTGATGCCACTATCGCAGCTACCGATTTAAATAAAGAAGGAGACTTTGGTGTTTATTCCGGAACAGCAATGGTAGATAGAACACTTTATAATATTCGTCGGGAACGTATGAATGAAATGTTTAGTGAAGGACAACGCTATATGGACTTACTTCGTTGGCGCTCATTAGATAGATTAATGACCATGAAATGGGTTCCCGAGGGAGTGAACTTTTGGGATGATATGTACAAAAAATACATAGTCGATGCAGATGGTAATCCGGTGGAAATGATTGCCGACGGCTCTGATTATGCAATTGTATCCAGTTCGGAATTAGGTAAATATCTTCGTCCATACAGCCGAAGTATGTCAGGTACGAATGATTTAAGGAATGGTTATAACTGGCATGATGCTTATTATTTAACTCCGATCGGAATTGGAGAAATGCTCTATTCTTCGCCTAGTGGAAGCAAAGACGATACATATATGTATCAGAATATTTATTGGCCATCTACTGGAGGAGGACATGCCGAAAAATAAACCGGTTTATCTTAATTAGCCTAACTGATTCCTACTTTATATAGTTTTTAATAGGGCAACTCGAATCCCCCTGTCTCCAGACAGGGGGATTTTTTATATACCCCATAATATGGTCTTAGATAAATACACCCATAGAGCAACATTTTTACCTTTGACATAATGAAAGATAAATAACCGCTTTTGCATCTTAATAATATGTTAAAAAATATTACACTTGCGTGTAATTATTCACACACGCCCGTAAAAAGAAAAATTCATGCAAGTTTTTGACAAAATGATAGTTGAATATTTACGATATAACTATCCCGGCTCCCTTCCTTTTCAAGGAGGGGAACCGGGATAGTCCACTTGATATAAAATGTAATGAAATAGTTTGTTAGATAAGTATGCTTTTCTTACTTAGTAGGGCGGATATTAAACACAAACATTGTCGGTTTGACAGGTACTAGATATTGTGGTTGTACTCCCGGGCCACAGGTGGCTGTTCCCACACCAGCCTGTTCGGCATCCAGATGGACTGTAATTGTACCGCTTCTTTTGAGTTGGTTGATATGCGTAGCGGCATCCAGATTGGTATCAGTAAAGGGTATTACACTAAATTGCCAGGGTTTGTTGGAGGTGATGTGAAGGCCGGAACCGTTTGTATCGGTTAATTCTGCCCAACGCATATCCGTACGGTTTCCTGTCGATTGCGGTTTAACGTAATAATGAAACATACGTTCTGCATCCGTTTGTTCGATAGCAATGCATCCGCTTTGTTTACGGTCGGCATGTGTCTCGATGCCGGCACGGCCTAAGAGTGCAACTTCTTTATAATCATAAGGCATTTCAAATGTAAGGCCTATACGGGCAACAGATTTTATAATACTGGTGTCGGGTATAAAGAGAGTCTCGATTTTTATTTCTCCATCCGGATTAATTAAATAAGTAAATGAAGCTGTTCCTACGGTTTCTTCTTTTTCATTGATCAGGTCTACAGAGGTTTTTACCTGGTTCTTTTGCTTTTGGAAGTTGGTTACTTTTTGTTTCAATGAATTTATCCCGGCTGCTTTCCATAAACGGGCACCGTTCCTATCCCGATTATCATTATCTGTGATTGGACGGTAAAGATTAAGAGTAACAGGTGTAGCAAGTAATTCTTTTCCGTGCAATTTGTAAGATGTCATTGCACCGGTTTCCGGACAAAAAGTGACATCTATTATATTGTTGCTATACGTGGAATTGTTTTCCTGTAAAGATGTACCAGCTGATTGGAGATAGGTAGGATGGTAGTTCTTATTAGAAGTTAACACAAATTGATCATAAGCTACTTCATGAGATGAAGATAAAAAAGGCTGTTCCTCTTTTATTGTCCAGCTAAGGTTTAAGAATGCTTCTTTACTATCCATTGGTAATGGAGTCTTTCCAAGTTGCAATTTTACCGTGTTATGAGGTGCGCAATCCACAGTTTGTTTCCCTTCCTTTACCAATCTACCCTTATCATCCTTTATTTCCCAATGCAATGTATAAGCATTCAGATTTGTAAAATCAAACCAATTCTTTATTGAAAGGGTGATATCTTTTTCATTTAGCAGGGTGGATTTGATATTCTGATAGACCTTTTTTACCTCACTTAAATGTGGATGCGGTTCACGGATTGCATTGATCAATCCGTTACAACAGAAATTATCGAAACTGGGAATGCCTTTTGGACCATAATCACCTCCATACGACCAATACCAGTTTCCATCTGCATCAATTTCACGAAAAGACTGATCTACCCAATCCCATACACAACCTCCCTGAGCCATTGGTTCCTGTTCGAATACATCCCAATATTCTTTTAGTCCACCCACACTATTACCCATTGCATGTACATACTCACACAGAATGAATGGACGGTAGATGGCTGGCTCTGTTTGATTGACATACGCTTTTATCTCACCTACGCTCCGGTACATACGGCAATAAATATCTGTATTGTAGTTTTGTTCTGCCCGTTCATATTGCACGGGGCGGGTATTGTCGGTTGACTTCAGCCAATCATAAGTCTTTTCGAAATTAATACCGTTCCCTGCTTCATTACCCAAAGACCAGATTATAATAGACGGATGATTTTTTGATCGTTCATACATACGCTCGGTACGATCTAAATGGGCTGCAAGCCATGTTGTATCCTTTGCTAAAGAAGCTGGCCCATAGCCCATACCATGTGATTCGATATTGGCTTCATCTATAACATATAAGCCATATTCATTACAGAGATCATACCATAAAGGGTGCGTTGGATAATGAGAATTACGTACGGTATTTATGTTTGACTGTTTCATCAATTCAATATCTTTCAGCATTAATTCACGGCTGACTGTTCTGCCAAGTTGGGAATGCTCATGGCGGTTGGTGCCTTTGATTAAAATGGGTACTCCATTGATACATAATTGACCGTTCTTAATTTCGGAAGTACGGAAACCAACCTGGCAACCAGTGATCTCTGTTTCTTTTCCGTCTTTATCTTTAATTGAGAGGATTAAGGTATATAGATTAGGATGTTCGGCACTCCAGGGAGATACTTCAGGTAATTGTTTTTCACTAAAGCTAATGTGATTGTTTGTGATTCTTTTTTCTTCGGATATTATCGTTTTATTATTTGCATCTACTAATTTGTATGTGAAAATGTTTCCCGTATTATTAGTTCCTTCAATAGTTGCTTCTAAAGAGAATAGCCCGGTTGAGTAATTAGTCTTATCCAGTGATGCATTAACACGATAATCAGCAATATATTGTTTGGGTGTAGCATATAAATAGACATCCCGCTCAATTCCACTTAAACGCCAGTAGTCCTGACATTCAAGATATGATCCGGAGCT
The DNA here is from genome assembly GCA_032073245.1 of Tannerellaceae bacterium. Classification (GTDB taxonomy): domain Bacteria; phylum Bacteroidota; class Bacteroidia; order Bacteroidales; family Tannerellaceae; genus QVMG01. The sequence continues at coordinate 47,623 of DAMANX010000014.1, read as the reverse complement.
CCATCGATACACTTCCAATGCAACAGTATTTTCTCCGGGTTGCAAGTGATCTGTTATATCCCATTCAGCGGCGGTCTTCGAACCTTGATTATATCCTAATAATTTCCCATTAACCCATACATAATAGAAAGAAATTATCCCTTCACAACAGAGCACAATGCGTTTCTCTTCCCAATTGGCCGGAATAGTAAATGTTCGACGATAGGAACCCACCTCATTTTCAGCATGGGGAACAAAAGGGGGATTTTTCTTAAAGTTAAACATCGGGCTATCGAACTCATAATCTTCATTTACATAAATAGCTGTTCCGTACCCTTGTCTTTCCCAATTGCCGGGAACCTGGATATCGGCCCAGCCTCCTGTATAGAAGGATGGTTTATAAAATTCTTTTGGCCTGTTATCCGGATTCTTTGTCCAATGGAATTTCCAGCTTCCATTTAGACTTTGATACCATGGAGATGATTCGTGATCCCGTTTTTGAACGGCATCCTCATTGGCATAAGGCCAGACATACGTATGTGGTTTGACTTTATTTAGGCCAAAGGCGTATTGGCTTTGCCATTCGGGGAGTTCCTGGGCGTTTGTAGGATTTGAACTGCCCCATACAAACAGGCAAAAGAGAAGGAAGAATGTTCTTTTCATATTATATATTTTATTAATCAATAATTGATGTTTTCGACGGTGGTAGAGACAAGGCTTGCCTTGTCTCCGGATTGACAATGTTATATAGTATTTGAGTTTTGGAGACAAGGCAAGCCTTGTCTCTACGATATCTTACTCTATAATTATTTCATCCAAATAAACCCACGTAGCCTGTTCCGGCCGCACATGGTCGGCAGGGCATTTCCCCGGATTTATTATATTGAATTTTATATATCGGGCAGAGGCATTTATATTATCAAAGACCATATCTTCTTGTCGGATTCCTTCCTGGAATATTTCGGAATCAGTTAATATTTTTTCTTCGATCGGGTGAAATGTTTTGTTATCATCAGATATATAAATATTAACCTGACGTGGGCGGTGAACAGCCATGCCATAATTAGTGATACAGCCAAGAGCTATTTTATTAATGTTTTGGGTCATTTGAAGATCAATGGTAAATGTAAAGTCTTCTCCATGCCAGCCGCACCATTCAAAATCCGTATGTTTGTCACTTCCACGAATGCCGTTTGTTAAGCGATAGATGTCTTTGTTTTCACTTAAGATAGGCTTGGCGGTAGATTTATTCCATTCAATAGGCAATCTCAATATTTCTCCTTTTCGTTGTCCCTTGGAGAATGTGGCAGCTTTAATAATAACGTTATCTTTTATTTGTAATGTGTCATTATAGAGTAGGGACGAGGCTATAGGTTCACTTTCATCTCTAGTATATCTTATCTCCATATCGGAGCGGATACATGAAAGGGATACTTTCAATTCTTCGCCAGTTCCACTAATATAATGATCCAGATTAAACATGGAACGGGCATAGTTAATATCCATATATTCTAAGTGTTGGGTTAAAATATCAAGACGTTTGAGGAAACCATTCCAGTCTTTTGTGTCTTTTTTTGACCATGCAGTTTCGGCGAGCGCAATTAAACGTGGAAAAAGCATATATTCAGCATGTGCCGGGTCATTTACAAATTCCGTCCATAAGCATCCCTGTATACCAATCATATTGGCAGCCACATCTGCTTTCCACTCAGCTTGGATGGGCTCATAATCATAGACATCTTTAAGGGTTATATTCCCGAAGTAGGTTCGAGGTTCAAACCATTGAGGTCCTTGATAACGGGGAAGATAGAGAATGCGTGCCGGGCTCATTATAAAAAAATGCCCTGATTCTCCGGCTTTATAACCTGCTTGTCCAAGCCCTCGCCATCCATTTATAATAGCTCCTTCCGGTATATGGCTGTTTGTTATTTCATCCCAGGCAATCACCTGTTTTCCTTTGCTTCTTACATAACTTGCTATCCGATTCATAAAGTATCCCTGTAAATCTTCCGGATCGGTGATGTTTTCTGTTTTCATCCGTTGTTGGCATAAAGGACATCTGATCCAATTTCGTTTAGACGCTTCATCACCGCCAATATGGATATAAGGGGAAGGAAATAAATCGGCTACTTCATGAATAACATCTTCCAGGAAAGAGAATACTTTATCGTTTCCGGCACAATAAACAATGGCATCGGTATGTTCATGTCCCCCCATTCCCGGCAGTACGCCAATAAATGTATTTACTACCGGACAAGCCAGCTCAGGATAGGCGGCAAGAGAGGAATTGGTATGTGCCGGCATTTCAATTTCCGGAATCACTGTTATTTGTCGCGCGGCTGCATAGGCAAGTATTTCCTTGATATCTGCTTTTGTGTAAAATCCGCCAACTGGGGTGGGCTCTTCTTTGCGGGCGTTTTTACGTTGAGAGAAATCGCTTTCGCGGTAAACACGCCAGGCTCCGATTTCGGTTAGTTTCGGATATTTATCGATTTGCAATCGCCAACCGTTTCCATCCGTAAGATGAAAGTGCAGATAGTTAAGTTTCAACATCGCCATGCAGTCAATTATTTTCATCACATTTTCTTTTGGCATGAAGAAACGTGCCACATCCAACATAAGACCGCGATAGGAAAAGCGGGGGCCATCATTGAGTGTGAGTGCGGGAACTTTCCATTCAATATGTTGCTGTGTTGTTTTGCTTTCTATAGTAGGAGGTAATAACAACCGGAGTGATTGAACGGCATAAAAGAAGCCGTTGTTATCCGCAGCTTTGATATGTATGTGAGTAGGGCTAATGTCAAGTTGATATGATTCGGTATTAAATGTTGTATCTGTTTCGAATTGTACATAGTTCTTTTGATTTGTAAGAGATGCCTTTTCTATTGTAGGAGTAAAACCGGCAGATTGGGTGAATAATTCTGCTAGTTGGTTTGCTATGATTAATTGTTCTTCGTTTTCTATTTGGATCGCTGTTTGTGAAGAAAAAGAAAATTCACCTTTATTGAGAGTGATCTCCTGCGGCTTTGGAATAACGGCTGGAGGGGTAGATTGGGTACATCCACCAAGAAGGCAGATTGTACCCAATAAGAATAAGAGTTTATTCATAGTATGTAGCATAATATTTAATTAATTTGAGTTCGGTATAAGAAATACCTTGAATCAGGTGAAATTTAAGATTTGAAAAATGGTGGATTTTACGTTGTGCGAACTAGAGTATCTCGGCTCCCCGCCTTGGTTAAGGCGGGGGTGGACCGCTGCTTGCTGCGGTGGGGCGGTTCGTATTCTTGATAAATTATTTATACCTATTTTCTTTTTCTCCCACCACCCCACCATCGCAAGCGATGGTCCACCCCCTCCTCTGGCAGGAGGGGAGCCGGGATACTAGTATCGTATTATTAAAAAATTCTCCTCTATTTGAATCAATTCTTTATATCGTTTATCCGGTGACGGATAGGATCATCATATTGTTCCTGTAGACGAAGCAGTTCGCTACGAAGTGAATCAGTGATCTCCGTATATCCCTCTTTTCCGTAAAGATTATTCATTTCCATCGGATCTGTCTGCAGGTCATATAGCTCCCATACATTTATATCGTTGTAAAAATGAATTAGTTTGTATCGATCGGTTCTAACCCCATAATGCCTTTTCACGGCATGTTCAGCCGGGTATTCGTAATAATGATAATAAAGCGACGGCCGCCAATCTTCCACATTTTCTCCTTTTAATAAGGGTAAAAGAGAAACTCCCTGTATATCTTCAGGTATTTCAACACCTGCCAAATCAAGAAAAGTCGGGGTATAATCAATGTTTTGTACAAATTGCGGAATATCTCCTCGTTTATTATAACCGGTAGGAAGGTGCATAATCAATGGAGTACGCATTGATTCTTCATACATAAAGCGTTTATCGAACCAACCATGTTCACCCATATAGAAGCCTTGGTCGGACGTATACACGATCAGTGTATTTTCCATTAAACCTTCTTGTTCCAGATAGTCGAGAATGCGGCCAACGTTGTCGTCAAGTGATTTGACTGTTTTCATATAGTCGCGCATATACCGTTGGTATTTCCATTTTGCTAATTCTTTTCCTTTCAGATTGGATGCATAGAATTCGTCAATAATTGGCTGGTAATGCTTATCCCAGGCTGCCTTTTGTTTTTCGTTCATTCGTCCGTAAGTGCCTTGAGTATCATCTTTGCGGGTATAACTATTTTTCAGACGGCTGGTTTGTCCTTCTTTTTTCATTTTCAGGTCATAAATGAGATCCATATCTTTATCGATACTCATTTCCTGGGCAGCTGCCGCCGGACGGCCTTCATAATTATCAAAGAAGTTAGCAGGGTATTCAAATTCTTTATCTTCATAGAGTGCCAGATGGGTTGTGTCACCCATCCAATTACGATGTACTGCTTTATGGTGGATGAAGAGACAGAATGGTTTATTTTTATCTCTCCTTTGTTCCATCCAATCCAGGCTTAGATCAGAGATAATATTAGTGACATATCCGTCATATTCTTCATTCCCGTTAGGTGTAATGAAGACAGGATTGTAGTAATCTCCCTGCCCCGGAAGAATTTTCCAATAATCAAACCCAATAGGTGTACTTTCCAAATGCCACTTGCCTATCAGGGCAGTTTGATAACCCGCTTGTTGCAGTAGTTTCTGTACAGTTTGTTGATTACCGTCAAACACAGCTTCATTGTCGATTTTCCCATTCTTATGACTATGCTTGCCTGTCAATAGAACTGCACGGCTTGGGCCGGAGATAGAATTGCATACAAAACTATTCGTAAAGCGTACTCCACTATTAGCTATCCGGTCCAGATTCGGTGTTTCCATAAAGCGTTTATCATAACAACTCATAATCTGTTGTGTATGATCGTCCGTCATTATATAAACTATATTGAGCGGTTTGTTTGTCTCCTTTTTCTTCTCCTGGCATGCCGGGAAAAGGATAAGGCCGGACATCGGAACTGCGAGTAATAAATGTGATTTCATTTTCATATATCAATGGATTTATATACTTTAGCCACAAATATAAGAAGTACTACCGGACGAGCATGTTTGTTATTATCTAAGAATGTTCCATATTTGATTATACAGGAGATAAACTGATATTTATTTACGGAAAATTAAACATTCTACTACATATTGAGAGGCTTGAACTCAAGGATACAAAGTATAAAAAGGAATAAGGAATACTATACGAATGAAAAGACAACTCTATCTCATTTGCATTTTTATCGGTTTATGTTTGGGAGGAACTAAAGCTGCTTCCGATTATTATTTTAAGCAGATATCCCTGGAAGAAGGCTTGTCACAATCTACAGTCAGATGTATTACAACCGATTATAAAGGTGTAATCTGGATCGGTACACGTTTTGGGTTAAATAGTTTTGACCGGGAGCAAATAAAAACATATTATCAGGAAAAGGACGATCCTTCTTCGTTACCTTATAATGAAATAGATTTCCTTACAGAAGATATTCACCATAATTTATGGATAGGAACAGAATATGGGCTTTGTCTCTATAATCGTGAGAAAGATAATTTCACACGTATTATATGGAATGATAGGCCTTTAATTTCACGTGCTTGCCAACTTGTAAAGGATGGGGTTCTTTTCTTTGGCAGGGGAGAAGTGTATAAATATAATTATACCAATGGCAATATTGAGAAATTGGAAATAATGAATAAAGAACCTCTGCCGTCATCTTATATTGACCAGACTGAAATGTATAGCGAAGAGGAGGGGTTGATTTTATTATCCTGCCGTTGGGAAGGGACGTGGTGGTACAATATGCATACGCGTGAAATGAAGAAAGCATCTTTTACCAATGAGAGGGAGATCACTGCAATCCATATTGATTCCGATTATATATGGTTGTCTGCTTATGGAAAAGGCGTATTTGCTTATAACCGGGAAACTTTATTAGTCAACCACTTGACTACAGAGAATGGCTTGAGTAATGATGTCGTTTTGGATATTGAAGGGCGTAATGATGAATTATGGTTGGCTACCGATGGTGGAGGAATCAATATTTACAATACTAAAACAGGTACGGTACGTACAATTGAACATAGTTCCGGTGAACTGTATTCGCTTCCGGTAAATTCTTTCTATTGTTTGTATAATGATCCTGAAAATAATATATGGGCAGGTAGTATACGAGGCGGGTTAATCGGTATGAAAGAAGTATTGATGAAAACCTATAAAGATGCTCCCATGAACTCTGTATATGGGCTAAGTGAGAAAACTGTTGTCGGCATGTATGAAGATAATAACGGAATTATCTGGTTGGGTACTGATGGAGGAGGAATTAATCGTTTTGATCCGCAGACAAAGCTTTTCAAACATTATCCGGCAACCGATCAGGCAAAGGTTGTTTCAATTATCGACTTTAATGAGAATGAATTGCTTTTATCTTACTTTAGCCGGGGGCTATACTTATTCAATAAACAGACTGGAACAGTAAGAGAGTATGCTGTTACGGATAGAAGAGGAAAACACAACCAAATGTTTCGTTCAGGTAAGTCCGTGCATCTGAGCAGACTGAATAAAGACAGGTTTTATCTTTTTGCTGATAGTGCTTATATTTTTAATCAGTCCGAAAAAACTCTCCATACAATAACTACTGAAGAAAAAGGATTAATCCTTTCTTCTTTACATTTTATACAAGGTAATAATTATGTGAGTTACCTTAGAGGATCTTATGATTTGTTTGAAGTGAATCCGCAACAGTACACCATGCGCCCACTTTACAGAACCGGAGAATCAATTGGCCTTATATCTGCTGCTTGTCGGGATAAGCGTGGGAATTTATGGATTGGCAGTACGACAGGGCTTTATCTGTATAACTTTATCAATAACACACTGGAACCGAAAGAAACGAATCGTTTTATCGGAACTGTTTCGCTGGGATTCGATAATGCCGATCGTTTATGGGTAGGAACACATAATGCGTTATATGCCTATACCCCGGAAGATGAGCGGATCGTCTTTTTTGGTGAATCGGATGGCATTTCACCGAATGAATATATCTCTAAGTCTCCCTTGATAACACGTTCGGGAGATATGTATATGGCAGGTGTAATGGGATTATCCCATATTCAAAATGACCTTCTTTTCGTGGATGATCCAGATCCGGTGATTAACCTATTGGATGTTATGCTCAACGGCGCTTCGGTTAGTTCTTTGGTAACCAGCGATGGTAATCACTTGTCAGTGCCATGGAACTATACCTCTTTGAGTACCAAGGTTATTGTGAAGGAAAATGATTTGTTGCGAAAAAAACTTTTCCGCTATTATATAAAAGGAAATCAGGAAGAGATGATTGAGTCAACTAACCATACTATCAATTTTCATTCTCTTTCCGTGGGGCATTATGAGGTCTGGGTGTCATGTAACAAAAAGAATGGAGACTGGAGTATTCCGGTAGAATTATTATCAATAACAGTCACTCCCCCTTGGTGGAAAAGTACCTGGTTTATTTTACTTTCTATTCTGTTTATCCTTATTTGCACCGGGTTAGTTGTGTGGACTCTTATTAAACAAAATGAGAGTAAAATGATTTTGGCAATGAAGGAGCACGAGCAGAAAACTTACGAAGAAAAGATTCGTTTTCTGATCAATCTTAGCCATGAGCTTCGTACGCCTCTTACTTTGATTTATGCACCTTTAAAAAGACTATTAAAAAGCGGAGAAATAACAAATGAGGATCAACAGCAACAGCTAACCGGTATCTTCAAACAAACACGACGCATTAAGAACCTGATTGATATGGTACTTGATGTGCGTAAGATGGAAGTCGGCGGAGAGAAAATGAATATTGGAAATCATACCCTTAATGCATGGTTACAGATGATTGTGGATGATTTTACAAGTGAACTGTCTGCCCGGAATATGCAGATTGTGTATGATCTGGATAATTCAATAGGGGAAGTTCCTTTTGATGCAGCCAAATGTGAAGTGATTCTTTCTAACTTTTTAATGAATGCGATAAAGTTTAGTGAGCCCGGTACTGTAATTACTATATCCACCCGATTAGAGCAACAATTAGTGCGTGTTTCTGTTTCTGACGAAGGAATAGGTCTAGGCAATGTCGATCCCAAAAGATTATTTACACGCTTCTATCAAGGAGAACATGATCGCAAGGGCAGTGGTATCGGTCTGTCGTATTCCCGCATGTTGGTGGAAATGCATAAAGGTAAAATCGGTGCTATGAATAATCCCGAAAAGGGAGCTACTTTCTATTTTGAATTACCTGTAATTAATACCAATTCAAAGATCAACTCCCAACCTTATCTGAATGAATTATTACTTTCATCTGAACAACAACATGCTGCAACTGATGATTTTTCTATGAAGAAATATGCGGTACTGGTCGTTGAGGATGAAGCTGAATTAAGAGATTATCTCAAACATACATTCAAAGAATATTTTAAACAGGTATATGTCGCTGAAGATGGGGTAGAAGCCATGGAGATAATTCAAAGGAATCAACCCGATATTATTGTAAGTGATGTAATGATGCCGCGTATGGATGGTTTTGAATTATGCCGGAAGGTTAAGAGTGACATCAATATCAGCCATATTCCGGTAGTACTGTTAACTGCACGGACTGATCCTGAAAGTACTGTGTTGGGCTATAAACTTGGTGCAGATATTTACCTGGCTAAACCTTTTGACCTTGATTTTCTTCTTGCCATTCTCAGCAATCAATTACGCAATCGGGAAATGATCAAACTACGTTACCGGGATAATACACAGATTGTGTCTCCTAAAGAAGATACAATCAGTAATGCAGATGAGCAATTCATTCAGAAACTAAACGAAATGATCCTCGAGAATATCGAAAACCCGGATTTGGACGTAAACTTTGTTGCCGACCGAATGGCAATGAGCCGTGCAACCCTATATAATAAACTGAAATTACTGACAGATGTAAGTATTGGTGACTATATCAACAAATTCCGTATGGCAAAAGCTTTGCAACTTCTGGCCAATAAGGATTTAACAATCCTGGAAGTCTCCGAACGTGCGGGTTTCTCTAATCAGCGTTATTTCAGTACAGTATTTAAGCAAACTTATGGTAAAACCCCGTCTCAATATAGACAGGAACACTTTATATAATAAAGAAGAACGTAAGTGAAAAGCCAAATCTCTGGTGGTAAATATAATAAAATGCAGCCTTTATTAGTGTTTGACAGTTGTCAGACAGCTGACCGACGGTTGTCAAACAGCCGTCCGACAGCTGTCGAACAGTTGACCGACGGTTGTCGAACGCTCCTGAGATAATAACATCAAGGAAATGTTAATACGAATGTTGTTTGTTTGGACGTTTGACCGCTTTTAAGTGTAATACTACCTCCTGATAGACGCATGATCTGACGCGAAACGGATAGGCCGACTCCGCTTCCTCCTTCTTTTGTTGTAAAGAAAGGAATAAAGATATGTTCGGCTTCTTCTTGTGGGATAGCCGGGCCGTTGTTGCTTACTTCAATACGGATGGTTTCGTCTTCATTACATAGAGCATGGATCTCGATGCGGCCATCCGAACGTTCAGCTCCGATAGCTTGCATTGCATTTTTAAGCAGATTGAGGACAACTTGTGTAATCAGGTTTTCATCCGCATAAAGAATGAGATCTTCAGGCTCTACTTGCATAATGATCTCGATGTTTGGGAAGTTATTATGATGGCGAGCCAATTGTACCATTCGTTCCAGAAATTTACCCACATAGAATAAAGACGGATTAGGAGAGGGGATATGAGTGAATTTCCTGTATGACTCAACAAAGGAAATCAGGCTTTTACCTGTTGCACTGATTGTTTCCAGGCCATTCCGAATCTCGTCATTAACATCTTCATGAATAGAAAGAAGTGTTTCACTTAAGGAAGTGATAGGGGTGACAGAGTTCATGATCTCATGTGTAAGCACACGTGTTAATCGTATCCAGGAGTCAATTTCTTTTTCATCCAATTCCCGGTTGATATCATTAATGGCGATAATCCTGACGTGTTTAGTTTGCAGAGTCATTTCTGATACACGAACAGAAAGGAAGATTGTTCCCCGCTCATTGGAGAATGATACCTGATGTTTATCACCGGGCCGTATTTCACGTAGAACTTTTTCCAATCCTGAGTCTACACGTGCTAATTGCTTTACATGTGTAAAAACGGAGAGTCCCATCAGATGTAGTGCTTCCTTGTTTGTTTGATAAATATAACCTTCGTCATCAAGGACTATGATACCGGTATTGACAGAGTCCATGATCAATTCATAGTATTTCTCCTTTTGGATGGCTTCGGCTTTTGCCTGAAATAGAATCTGGGTAATGCGATTCAGTGATTTACTCACCAGTTTATCATCTGAAGAATGTCCTTTAGTAGCATATTTAAAAGCATAATCACTATTATCAATAGCATCAAACATGAAAGCTACTTTTCGAGCATTCTGCCTGTATAAATTTCTTATTAATATGAGGGATAACAGTTCACCAATAGCTAGGAATACAACTACTGCCCAATCTTGTATCTGCACATAATAAGTGAGTGCAATAGTAAAACCTATCACAAGTAGCAACCGAAAAGCCAGGCTGTTATATATCCTACGTAAAACCAGGGCAATACTCATTCCTTAACTCATTAATAATTGACCATTAATAATTAATAATTGATTCAAAGTTCATACCTTTTAATCTTATTATAAAGAGTCTGCCTGGATATACCTAATTGGTTGGCTACCATAGAGAGGTTGCCTCCGTACTTATCCATTGCTTTTTTAATCATAGCATATTCCATCTCTTCCAATGTAGTTACATCTTTCATTGGAGCAGATTGTTTGCGCGGGAAACTGAAATCATCTGCTTCTAATGTATTGGAATCACTTATGATAACGGCTTTTTCAATAGTATGCTCCAATTCACGGATATTGCCTAGCCAAGGTTGTTCTTTTAGTTTTTCTTTAGCATCTTCTGATAACTTAAGTGTCGATTTCCCATAGATATTTCCATATTTAGTAAGGAATATTTCAGAAAGAGGCACAATATCTTCGGCGCGTTCGCGTAAAGGGGGTATTTCTACATGGATTGTATTGATACGATAAAGTAGGTCTTCACGGAATTGCCCGTCGTGAACCATTTGTTGTACATCTCTATTGGTGGCGCTGATCAGCCGGATATTAACCGGTATAGGAGTATTGCTTCCTACCCGCACGATACTTCTTTGTTGTATGGCAGTTAATAATTTTGATTGCAGGTGATAAGGAAGATTGCCAATTTCATCCAGAAAGAGAGTTCCGTTATTTGCTGCTTCGAACTTTCCGGGACGGTCGGTACGGGCATCCGTAAAAGCACCTTTCACGTGGCCAAACAATTCACTTTCGAACAGAGTTTCAGTGATTGCTCCCATATCGACAGCTACCATAGGTTCATCTTTACGAACAGATAACAGGTGTATTTCACGGGCCAACATTTCTTTCCCGGTACCATTCTCTCCGGTAATAAGCATATTGGCATCGGTAGAAGCTACTTTGTCGATCAGATTACGTAATTGTTGCATGACCTGGCTATCTCCCCAAAACATGCCACTCTCTTTGGAAACAAGTGATTTACCGCCTTTTCCTGCATTTGCTTTCCCTTTATGCCGTAGATCGTAAGCAGCCTGAATGGATTCAATAAGTTTTACATTATTCCAGGGTTTTACGACAAAGTCGGCTGCCCCTTCCTTGATTCCACGTACAGCCAGATCGATATCTGCATAAGCTGTAAAAAGGACCACAGGTAAGTTCGGATGATCTTTTTTAATTTCCGATAACCAGAATAAGCCTTCATTACCGTTGTTTATACCGGCGCTGAAGTTCATATCCAACAGAACTACATCGACTTTCTCTGCCCCGAGTACAGTTTTAATCTTGTTGGGTGTTCCGATAGTTATAATTTTTTCAAAGCAGGTGGCCAACAGCATTTGCACAGCCGTTAATATCGCTTTGTTATCATCGACAACGAGTATGGTACCTTGTTTAGACATCTGAATATAAAAGATTTAATTTCTTCCGACAAAGATACTTTTTGCATTTCATACTTCCTACTACCTGTCTAATAATTAGACATAGTTTTTGTTAAATAAACCCCTGTTTATACGCAAGCCTTCGGTCTACTACGTATCCCTCTTGCTTAGGAGTCAAAGGAGTCAAGTAGTTATCAATCGCTTTACTCTTTAGTAGTCAAGTAGAAATAACCTTCGCTTTGCAAAGCGTAAAGAAAATACTGCATAGCGACTACTTAACTCCTTTACTCCTCTGACTTCTTTGACTCCTAAGCAAGAGGGATACGTAGTAGACCGAAGGCCTGCGTTTAGACCTGTCAAATTCTTTTACAGCGTTGTCTAATTATTAGACAATAGCAGTAAAAAAGATCATTTGTAAACGATTGTTTATTAGTTTCTTATTTCTTTTGGCACATTCTTTGCTATTGGGTGTGTAGAAAACAATTAAGCGATGAAAAAGATATTATTTACAGCCATTTTATCATTAGGTATTGCCAGCCTGATGGTTGCTCAGGACAAAGTCTGGACAATGGAAGAGTGTATGCAATATGCGGTGGAGAATAGCCCGGTAGTCAAGAAAAAAGAATATGCTTATGATACGAACAAGGCAGACCGTCTTGCTGCAATAGCATCTTTTTTACCAAGTATTGGATCAGATGTTACAGCACGATATAATTATGGTCGTTCTATTGACCCGGAAACCAATACATACAAGAATACGACTACTTTCAATAACTATTACAATGCTTATACATCCATCCCTTTATTTAATGGGGGGCGGTTAGTAAACCAATGGAGATTGTCAAAAGTGAATGTTAAGGCTGGTGATAATGATATTCAAAAGGCAAAGGATGATCAGGCAATTAAGACAATGGCAGCTTTTGTTGATGTTGTTTACTACCGGGGCACAGTAAGATATGCTGCCGAAAAACTGGAAGAGAGCAAAAAGACTCTTTATAAAACGACTCGCCAGGAAGAATTGGGATTGAAAGGGAAATCTGATAAAGCGCAGTTTGAAGCTCAGGTAGCAGAAGATGAATATATATTGATTAACAATCAGAATCTTTATAATACAGCAATGCTTTCTCTGAAAGAAGTTATGAATTATCCTTACGACCAGGAATTAGTAGTTGATACTCTGATTGCGGATGTAATGTATTTAACTCCCCAGGAATCGATAGCTGAAATATATGATTATGCAACGGTTGCTAATCCTGTTGCTTTACAGGTGGAGTTCTCCTTAAAAAGCAAGAAAATGTTGCATCTTATAGAAAAAGGGCGTTTGTTTCCTACCATATCATTCAACGCCGGAATAAGCACAAGTTATTATGATAATTTGAAATCGGATGTATCTCCGGCATCTTTTAAAAACCAGTTTAAAAACAACCGTGGGGAATATATTGGAGTAAGCTTAAGTTTCCCTATATTCAGCCGGTTGGAAAGGGTTACAGATATCCGCAGAGCACGTAACAATGTACGTATAGCTGAACAGGAAAAAGCAGAGATTTTACGTCAACTACAGACAACTATAGAGAAAGCAGTACATGACCGGGATGGATATGCCAAAGAAGCAGTTCAGATGGATAAAAAAGAAAAGGCGGATGCATTGTCTTATCAGATTACTCTTCGGAAATATGAAGAAGGTTTAATGAGTCCTATTGATTTGCAAACAACAGCAAATACGCTTCTCATGTCGAGAGCTAACTTGTTGCAGAGAAAGCTTATGTATCTAATCAAATGTAAAGAAGTTGAATATTATAAAGGTATTCCTTTAGTACAAGAGGTTAAATAATCATTCATTAAAAAAGAACAAGGATTAAGTCTGAAACAAATAAAATATAGAACCATGGATATTCAATTAGAAAAAAAGAAAGGCATACAAAAGAAACATCTTCCTTACGTAATAGGTGGCGTATTGTTTCTTGTATTGGTGGGGTGGATTATTTTCGGTGATCACTCATCTACATTGCGTGTAGATTCAAGAGGTGTCAGTATAGGAAATGTGACAAGAGATATGTTCAATGACTTTGTCCGGGTGGATGGGCAGGTTCAACCTATTACAGTAGTACAATTAAGCCCGCAGGAAGGTGGTATTGTAGAAGAGAAAGTAATAGAAGAAGGTTCGATGGTGAAAAAGGGAGATGTTATTGTCCGGTTGAGTAATTCCCAGTTAGACCTTCAGATATTAGATGCAGAGGCAAAGTTAACTGAGCAAACAAATATTTTGCGTAATACGCAGATCTCTTTGCAACAACAGAAATTGAATAATGAAAATGAAAAGCTACAGTTAGATCTGGATATGACACGTAACCGTCGTAATTTTGAGCAGTTTCGTAAATTATATGAAGAAGATTTAGTAGCTCGTGAAGAATTTATTAAGGCTCAGGAAGATTTTGAACTTGCAGTAAAAAAGCATTCATTGATCTCGGAACGTATCTATCAGGATTCTATATATCGTTCGTTACAAGTTGATCAGATGGAAGATGGATTAGCAAGTATGCAACGGAATCTTCATCTGGTTCGTCAACGGAAAGAAAATCTAAATATCCGTTCTCAAATAGATGGAGAATTGGGTATGTTGGATGTTGTTCTCGGACAAAGTATCTCGGCAGGACAAAAGATCGGTCAGATTAATGACTTATCAGACTATAAAGTGGAAGCAGCATCGATTGATGAACATTATATCGACCGTGTACGCACCGGCCTGAATGGAACCTTTGAAAGACAAGGCAGTAGTTTTGCTCTTACTATCCGGCGAGTGTTTCCTGAAGTACGGGAAGGTAAATTCCGTGCCGAATTTATTTTTACCGGCGAGCGTCCCGATAATATTCGTAGCGGACAAACTTATTATATCAATCTGGAGTTAGGACAACCAACAGAAGGTATACTTATTCCAAAAGGAACATTCTTCCAACACACAGGAGGAAGCTGGATATTTGTACTGGATAAAGACGGAAAGAAAGCCCATCGTCGTAATATCCGTATTGGTCGTCAGAACCCGCAATATTATGAAGTATTGGAAGGTCTTGAACCTGGTGAACGTGTTATTGTATCCAGCTATGAAAGCTATAAGAATAATGAAGTTCTTGTGCTAGAATAATTAAGAATAAAAGAGATTCTTTTCAACCCACTCGGGGGTTATCAAAATAATATCACTGCTAAAATAAGTTGAATATGAAAAATATAATAGTTCTATTTCGATCCTTTTTTCAAAAAGGGCGTAATAACATCATAAAGATTCTTTCACTGGGCATTGGACTGGCAGTGGGATTGGTTTTAATCGCAAAAGTTTACTTCGATCAATCATTCGATGACTTTTTCCCAGACAAAGAACGTATTTACCGGGTACAGATGTTATTCAAAATGGGCGAGGATGAAGGTGATTCTCCTCGAACCAGTGGTGGGGTGGCACCCGGTTTCAAAAGTAATATCCCTGAAATAGAAGCTGCTACCAGGTATACAACATTATTTGGGAATGATATTTTTTATACGGAAGATAAGAGTAAGTATAAAGCAAATATCATTATGGCTGATAATGGTATATTTGATGTCTTTGAACTTCCCGTTCTCACCGGAAATGCCAAAGAGGTATTAGCTCGTCCTATGTATGTAATGGTATCACGTAAAATTGCTGAAAATATGGGGGGGATTTCTAAAGCTATGGAACAAACCATTCAATTGGATACATACCCGGGCAAGACTCTTACAATTGGTGGGGTGTTTGAAGATCTTCCTCAAAATTCGCATCTTAACTATAATCTGATTATTTCCATGCCATCCATTTCCCAATTTACTTATGATGGAACTGAAAACTGGTTAGGAAACGACCGTTATTATTCTTATGTTAAGCTTTATCCGGGAGCCAATCCATCTACTTTCGGCCCTCAGATTGATGACATAAAAAAGAAATTTTTGCCACTGAAAGAGATGAAGGATATGGGGATAGAACTTGATTATGTCTTTATTCCCATGTTAGATATTCACGCCGGCAGTAAAGATGTTAAAAGAATGGATTGGCTATTAGGCCTTTTAGCTTTTGCTCTTTTATTTACAGCTGTACTTAATTATGTGCTGATCGTTATCTCATCGTTGGTTAACCGTTCCAAAGAAATGGCTGTATATAAATGTTATGGAGCTTCAGGAGGCAATATACATCGTCGTATGCTTTCTGAAACCCTCTTTGATCTGTTCATATCCCTAATATTGGCAACCTTATTAATTCTTCTTTTCAGGGGAACAATACAGTCTTTATTAAATGAGTCTTTAGGTGCACTCTTTACACCACAAAGTTTTATATTGCTTGTAGGGATATGTGTATTAGTATTTCTGATATCAGGACTTATACCCGGTTATCTCTTTTCACATGTACCGGTAGCAGCAGCATTCAGACGTTATAGTGAAAGTCGTCGTTTCTGGAAATTAGGTTTATTATTTATACAGTTTATTGGAGCAGGATTATTTATTACCTTACTTTTCATTATAGTTAATCAATACAACTATATGGTAACTGATGATCCCGGATATAAAGTAAATGATATTGCTTATTGTAGCCTTTCAGGAGTAGAGGCAGAGATGAGGAAAAAAGCATTAGAGGAAGTAGCCCGTATGCCGGAAGTTAAAGAAGTTACCACAGCAGCGTCTTTGCTTTTTATAGGAGCATCCGGTAATAATATAGGTATACCCGGCAGTGAAGAGGATTTATTTAATATAGCCGATCTATATTCGGTAGGAAATGATTATCTTAAATTTATGGGAATTCCGCTTATTGAAGGAGAGTCTTTCCGCGAAAATATCTCATCTTCTGATGAGGTAATGGTGAGTCGGAGTTTTATAGATAAGATACTTCTTCATACAGATTGGAAAGATGGTGTTGTAGGAAAAGCGATTACTATCAGTGAGCACGGTGGAAAGCCCTATACTATTTGTGGAGTATTTGAAGATATTCGTTTGGGAACTATCGGTCGCCAGGATGTTAGGCCTACTGTTATGTTCTACAATGAACGTCCTTCGGAATATTTACTGGTGAAATTCCATAATCTCACCCCACAGAATATACTTCATGTCTCTGATCTATTAAGTACACTAATGCCAACAAATGATATTGTTGTGAATTCCTATCAGGCTGAATTGGTGAATCGTTATCGCGATTCACGTCAATTCCGTGATCAGGTGATTATCGGAGGTATTGTGACTCTTCTTATATGTTTAATAGGTCTGCTGGGATACACCAGTGATGAAATGAATCGTCGTCGTAAGGAAACAGCAATTCGTAAAGTAAACGGTGCGACAATAGCCGATATCTTACGTTTGTTTATAAAAGATATCTCCTGGATTGCTCTCCCTGCGCTTGTTCTTGGAGGAATAGCTTCCTTCTTTATTGCTAACAGATGGCTGGAGCAGTTCCCTCAACAGGCAAGTTTTACAGTATTCAATTACATATTCTGTGGAATAATGGTTTTAGCTATCATTCTTTTTGCAGTTAGCTTAAAAAGTTTCCGTGCTGCAACTGAGAATCCGGCTGAAAATGTAAAGAGTGAATAATGCTTTTATCTTTGAATTAATTATGAACATCATAGAATATATTATTCGTGTATTCTTTAAGAAAGGAAGAAATAATTTTATAAAAATCATTTCTCTGGGTATAGGATTGGCTATGGGGTTGGTACTTATAGCTAAGGTTTACTTCGAACAATCCTATGATGATTTCTTTCCGGATAAGGAACGGATTTACAATGTTGAAGTAGGATATGTGACCCTGGAAGGAGAAAACGAGCCTTTTGGACAAACAAGTGGTGGCGTAGTTGTTGGAATGAAAGAAATGATTCCAGAAGTTGAAGCTTCCACCCGTTATACATGGATAAATGGCAATGGTGTATTTTTTACCAATGATAAAAAGAAAATCCAGAGTATTGCAGTTTTTGCAGATACATGTTTATTTGATGTCTTTCCCCGTCCTATTCTGGCTGGAGATTCAAAAGATGTTCTAAGCCGTCCGATGTATGCATTGGTTTCACGTTCAATAGCGGAGCGTATGGGTGGCATTCAACAAGCTATGGGCCAAACTATAGTCTTTGATAATCATCCTGGACGTAATATAACTATCGGAGGTGTTTTTGAAGATATTCCTCTTAATTCCCACATGAACTATGATTTGATTCTTTCGATGAATTCAATACCCAGCTTTATGGGAGATGGTTCTATGGGGTGGTTGGGGAATGAACGCTATAGGAGCTATGTAAAAGTTGTATCGGGAACTGATCCGATAAATTTCGGGCCACAAATTCAAACGATGAAGGAAAAGTATCTTCCTCTGGAGTATTTAAAAGAGGTAGGACTTACAATAGATTACTATTTCAAACCTTTACTGGAAGTACATGCCGGTTCGGAAAGTGTAAAGCGCATGAACTTATTACTTGGTTTGTTAGCTTTTGCGTTACTGTTTACAGCTGTAATGAATTATGTGCTTATTGTGATTTCTTCTTTAGTGAACCGTTCCAAAGAAATGGCGGTCTATAAATGTTATGGCGCTTCTGAAGGAAGTATACTTGGACGAATGTTGAAAGAGACTCTGGTCGATTTGATTTTGTCTCTTATTCTGGCAGGTTTATTAATTCTGGTATTTCGTGGTACTATACAGGATTTATTAAATACAAATATCAGTGCTCTCTTTACAATCAGGAGTATACTTCTGTTGGTTGGTGTCTGCGTCTTTGTCTTTTTAATATCCGGATTAATTCCGGGCTATTTATTTGGCCGTGTTCCTGTTGCAACAGCTTTCCGTAATTATACGGAAAACCGTCGTTTCTGGAAACTTGGTTTACTTTTCTTTCAGTTTATTGCTGCCAGTCTTTTCGTTACTATGTTGGTTTTTATTGCCCGGCAATACGATTACATGATAAATGATAATCCGGGATATTCGTATGAAAACCTTGCTTATTGTAGTTTGTCGGGTGTAAATGCAGATATGCGGCAAAAAGCCATCGATGAAGTAGGGCGGTTGGCTGAAGTATCAGATGTTACCACCTTCACGGAATTACCCTTTGAATGGGCATCCGGAAATAATATTTTTCTGCCGGATAGGACTGGGGATCTATTTAACATTGCAGATTTGTGCTGGGTAGGGAATGACTATCATAAAATAATGGAAATACCTATAATAGAAGGGCGTCCATTCAAAGAAAACGTTACATCTTCCAATGAATTAATGGTAAGCCGTAGCTTTATCGACAAACTTAGCCCTTACATGGACTTGAGTGATGGCATCATTGGTAAAAGCGTTATGATCAGCCAACACAGTGAAGGAACCAAGCAATTTACTATTTGTGGTGTATACGAAGAATTTCGTGTAGGAAGAATAGGCTGGCACGATACTCGCCCTTCTATAATGCTCTATGCTACCAATCCGGCTTCTCAGTTATTGGTGAAATTTCATAAACCTACTACGGAAGCGTTAGAGAAAGTATCGGATGTTCTTAAAGGATTATTACCGGATAAAGATATTGTGGTGGTTTCTTTCCCGGGAGAGATGATGAGTCAGTATAAAGATTCACGTCAATTCCGCGATCAGGTGTTATTAGGAGGTTTGGTTACCCTGCTCATCTGTTTAATCGGATTAATTGGATATACAAATGATGAAATGAGCCGTCGACGTAAAGAAACAGCAATCCGGAGGGTAAATGGGGCCACAGTAATGAATATACAACGGTTATTTTTAACTGATATATCCAGAATGGCGGTTCCCGCTATTATATTAGGAGGTACCATTGCTTATTTTATTATTAAGCGATGGATGGAGCAATTTGCTGATAAAGTATCACTTTCTCCGTTTGTTTTCCTTTTATGTGCATTCTTAGTTTGGGTTATTATATTAGCTGCAGTAAGTATAAATTGCTATAAGGCTGCAACCGAAAATCCAGCTGATAATGTAAAGAGCGAGTGATCGTCAATACGATTTTTGATCTTACTTAATTTTATTAACTATGAATACTATACTCAAGAATTTTGTCAATGTGTTGAAGCATTTTAAGATGGCTTCCTTTCTGAATATTGCAGGACTATGTGTCGCTTTTGCTGCTTTCATGGTTATAATCATGCAGGTGAAGTATGAGCGTTCCTTTGATAGAAGCTATTCAACGGCCGATCGGATATTCCGTGTGGATATGCCGAGAGATATGGATGATAAATTCAGGACTATTATAACAAGAGGTTTTTCGGATGAGGTTTTTGCTTCTTCTCCCCACATTGAAGCAGGTAGTATATTGAATATGTTTACGGGGATTAAATATTTAACTGTAGGAGAAGGTGAAAACCGGACTGGATTCAGAGAACTTGTGGTAACCTGTTACCCTTCTATTACAGAAATTTTTGGTTTTGAAATGATTGAAGGTGCTTCAGATTGTTTGAAAGATCCGGAAAAGGTGATTATTCCCAAAAGTATGGCCCATCGTATGTTTGGTGAAAAATCAGCTATCGGACAAAAGATTCATTCGGAAGACAATATTTGGACAAAAGGAATAAATACATTAACGGTAGGTGGGGTTTATAAAGATATTACTGAAAACAGCCAGTTGGATAATGTTATTTATACAGGTATTGACAAAAGTCAGGAGAATGATTTTATGTCTCAAAACTTTCTCTCTTATGTTTTGCTTGACTCTCCGGACTCTCGTGAAGTTGTAGAGGAAAACTTTAACCGGATTTTTGATTTTGCCGGTCATGATTATCCTGAATATACCCATCTGGAATTAATACCCGTGACAGATATTTATTATATGCAAGGACAATTGGATGATGTTGTTAAAGCAGGTAATCCCAATACAATTAAATTACTCCTGTTGATTGCATTTCTGGTTATTACTATTGCTTGCATAAACTTTACAAACTTCAGTACGGCTCTTGCTCCTGTAAGAATGAAAAGTATTAATACACAAAAAGTATTGGGTAGTTCTTCCTCCGGTTTGCGTTCTGTTTTAGTATTTGAGGCTATAGGAATGAGTTTAATAGCATGTTTATTAGCTTTTTTACTTGTTATGCTATTAAATAAAATGAATCTTTTCTCTTTTATAATAGCCGATTTAAACATTTCTCATCATATACCTCTCATAGGGATAATGCTTTTTATTTCATTGATTATTGGAATAATTGCCGGACTATATCCGGCCTGGTATATGACATCATTTCCGCCGGCATTGGTTTTGAAGGGAAGTTTTGGATTATCTACGTCCGGGCGTAAATTGCGGACAGCACTTATCGGATTTCAGTATATTGTATCTATCGGCCTTATAATCGGCTCTTTATTTATTCAGTTACAGAATAACTATATGAGAAACTATAATCTGGGCTTCGATAAAGATCATGTAGCCATGGTTAATATTGGAACAAAAATGTATGCACAATCCAAAGATATTTTGATCAATAAATTGAAAGAATATCCCGGTATTAAAGATGTCGCATTTTCTACCCAGAAATTAGGATCTTCCGATGCATACACCTCGTATGATATGCAATATAAGAATCAGACACTTAATTCTCAGGTTATAGAAGTTTCTCCTAATTTTCTGACTGTTATGAATATCCCAATTGTGGGAGGACGTAATTTTTCCGAAACCGATGCCAAGGGTGATTCAACGATGTATTATATATTTGATCATAACCTCCAGGCAAAGTTTGATATGGAGCCTGGTGAATATATGAATCGATTCTGGACAGGATCACAACAACAGATTGTCGGATTTACAGGAGATGTGAAGTTAACATCTCTTCGTCAGGAGAATGATCAGGTAGCATTCCTAATGTATCCAAAAGCAAATTTACCTATATCCTATATTAAGTTACAAGCGGGTGCAAATGTGTCGGAAGCAGTGGAACATATTCGCCAAACCATTCATGAGATTGATTCTGCCTTACCCTTTGAAATAGAATTCTATGATTCACTCTATGATCAGTTATACAAAAAAGAGAATGCATTAAATAAAATGATAACACTGTTCAGCATTTTAGCAATCATTATCTCTATTGTAGGAGTTTTTGGGTTGGTTATGTTTGAGACACAATACCGTCGTAAAGAGATAGGAGTGCGTAAAGTTTTTGGAGCTACAGTAAGTGAGATAATCACTATGTTTAATTCTGTATATATACGAATTGTAATAATATGTTTTGTTATTGCTGCTCCTGTTGCCTGGTATTTGGTGAAAAACTGGTTAGGTAGCTTTTCTTTCAGAACACCAATATACTGGTGGGTTTTTGCATTAGCTTTCTTGCTGGTAGCTGTAATAACCCTGGTAACCATCACATTCCAAAACTGGCAAGCCGCAACGGAAAATCCGATCAATAGTATCAAGAGCGAATAACAATTTTCATGCTTAATTAGATGGGAAAATCCTACCTGTGAAGGCGGGATTTTCTATTTTATACAAAACTTTTCCCTTTTTGATGTTATATATTTATCTTTCGATTGTCGTTATCATATAAATGGATCAGAAACAGTTTAAACAGGAAGTATTACCATTGCGCGAAGAACTGCTATTTTATGCGGGACGGATATTGGAAAACATGGATGACAGTGAGGATGTCATTCAGGAAGTGTTTCTGAAACTATGGTATATGCGGGATGATTTGAACCGGTATGATAATATAGCGGCTCTTTCAATGACAATTACAAAGCATCTTTGTTTGAATCGCTTAAAGGTAACTCAACGCATTCGGGAAGATGTGCAAGAAAACACTTTAGTTAGTGAAATACAAACACCGCACTATCATTTAGAACAGAAAGATAATGTGGAGCATGTGATGCGGATTATTGACAGTCTACCCGATTTACAACAAACCATCCTTCGGATGAAACATATTGATGGGTATGAGGTGGAAGAAATAGCAGAACTAACCGGTAGTAACCCTGATGCTGTACGTATGAACCTTTCCCGCGCCAGACGACGAGTGAAAGAAATTTTCTTTAAAATGCAATCATAATGAAACAGGAATATAAACATATCGAAGACTTATTGGAACGCTTCTTTGAAGGACGAACTACCAATATAGAAGAAAAGGAATTATATGATTTCTTTGGAGGGAAAGATATACCGGAACATTTGTGTTCTTATAAACCGGTTTTCGGTTATTTCGAATCAGGCTTAGCAGAAGAATTAGACCAATCGGATATGCGGGTATCTGTTAAGCGTATTCCAGCCGCTAGAAAATGGTGGATTACAGGATTCGGTATTGCAGCAATGATTCTTTTACTTCTTTCTGTACGCCCGTTATTTCTGGATAAAACGGAAGAGTTTAATCCTTTTGAAGGAAGCTATATTATACGAAATGGAGAGCGGATAACGGATTTAGAATTGATACAGGAGGAACTTGAAGCTACTTATCAGATTGCTATGCTTCATAAAGAACGGGCGGAGCGTCTTTTGCAAACTTCACTTGAATCAAATGATATAGCTATTCAGATACAACAAGATATAAATACCCAATATTGCGAGATAATCAACAGTTTCCCGGATGGAAGAGTACGCGATGAAGTCAAGAAAATATTAGATATCGAATGTAATTAATAATCAATAGTATGAAACGAGCCATTAAAACTGTTTAGCTAAAGACGATGACATTAGTGCGAAACAGCGTTCAACGAGCGTAGGCGAGTTAATTCCATACGACCAAAATATAAAAAATAAAATAATGACGTATGAAAACAAAACATGTATTTATTGTAGCATTAGTATTGTTACTAGGAAATTTTTCAATTGATGTTATGGCTCAAAGCAATTTGAATGCCTTAGTGAAGAAGTGTGAAACGATTGATTCTGTCAATATGAATATCTTAAAGAATAAAGATCCACAGACAAAGAAGATAATTAGGATAATAAAGACTATAACGATCCGTGATAATCCATCCTTAACAAATGAATTTATTGAGGCTTTTAAAAAAGATGAAGAGCAAGCATTTCGGGTTGTTGATGAGAAAATAGGCTCAAAAGTTTATCCTTCTTATTACAAATTTAATGGTGTTTCTTACTCTTTTTCTATAACAAAAGATGGTAAAATAACTTCGATTTCAGTAATTGAAGAGCCTAATTAATAGTTCTTTAATAGGTATCCAATGATTAATATATTATCTATTATGAGAAAATACATTGTAATCTTACAATTATTGATTTTTTATGGGGCTGTAACGTATGCTCAGAATACCTTCTCCGGGAAGATACTCAATTCAGATAAAGAACCATTGGATATGGCTCAGCTTGTATTATCTGCCAATGATTCCATCTTTGCTGCTGGATATACAAATGCAAAAGGTGAGTTTAGTTTCAAAAATCTACCTACAGGAGATTTTAACTTAGATATTAGGGCATTCGGTTATGCTTCATTGCAACAAATTCTTTCTATAAAAAAAGATCTGGTTAATAATTTTACGTTGTTTAATGCAGAAGTTAACTTAGATGAAATTGTTATTACAGCAGATTTAAGTAATCATGTAAAACGTACTGCTACAGGTGAAATCTTTTATCTTTCCCAGGAGGCCAAGAGTAGAGGAAACGCTTATCTGGCTTTACAAGAAATACCTAAACTGATTTCTAATGATGGTACACAGACCATTAAGATGGAAGATGGGTCAGCCCCTCTAATATTGATTGATGGTATTTCAATAAATTCGGGTGTTACACCTATAGATCCCACAGAAATTGAATCCGTTGAGGTGATGGATATAGTAAGCGCAAGATACTTGAAACAAGGCGTGAAAAATATTGTTAATATAAAATTAAAACGCAAGGCTGCTCCTTACCTCTTTTTCGAAACGGCTACCCGACATGATGTTCCACTGAGAAATGGCTTCGGTGTTGTTTATTTTGAAGTTGGGAATCCAAAATTTTCATTATATGGAAGAGGTGCGTATCATTATACATATCATGATGAAAATAAGACAAATGAATGGCAAAAGGGGGAGAGTTATTATAAAGAGGCATCCAAAAAAAACAGAAAAGACGGAAACAACTATATCAGTGAATTATTGTTGAAATGGCGTCCGGGTGAAAACGATTTTTTAATTGCCCATTTGTATGGAACAGGAGATGACAAGAAAGATAAAACCTGGGGAAATGGAGAATATACGTCCGAAATAACTAGTCCTTTTACTTACAATTCAAAAGGTAAAAATGATTCTTATATTTTTACAGGAAGTCTTTACCACAGACATATTTTTGCACCTAAGAAAATTCTGGAAACAACCTTTGCATACAATAGAAATGGCGATAAAAACAGAAATGAACTTGTTGAATCTTATAATGATTGGAAGTATGATAACTTCTATAAATATCAAAGCGATCGTTGGTCGGGAAGCCTTGATATCAATTATTCATGGGACTGGGATGTTCATAGTTTAAATTTTGGTAGTTCTACAAGTTATTTGAATGATGAAATTGATAAAATCAGTGAGAATAATCCAATCTTTCATCATAAAAAATGGAATCAATATCTTTATACTGACTTCAGTAGTAAAATAAAGAAACTATATTATCTTGTATCTATTGGATTTGAAGGTATTTTGACAAAGGCAGGAGAGTCATCAAATAACTATGTAAAGCCAAGAGTTTCAATAAGTGGAACTTATGAAATAAATAGCAATAATTCTTTTCGGTTTGGATATACATTAACAAATCAGGCTCCTCCTGTTGGACAACTAAATCCTTATAATACTTCAGTAGACTCACTGGTAGTTATAAAAGGAAATCCTGAACTACTCCCAACTCAAAATCATGAGTTAAGCGGGTCGTATACATTTAATAAATCAGGATTTTATCTGACTCCTTCTATCTCCTATAATATTTATACGGATAGAATTGAACCTTATGGATATAGCAAAGATGATATTTATATCAGTACATATCAGAATTTGGGGAAATTTAAAAGATTATCAGCCGGTGCATCAGCGAACTATCGATTTAAATATGGTAGGGTGTATGCTTCTTCATATCATAATGTGGATTATTTTACGAGCTTACCAGCAAAGAAGAATTTAACATGGGGTGGCGGACTTATGTTAAATTATAAAAAGTGGTCGTTTGTGGGAGATTTTGAGCATATAAATAATTCATATACAGCCGTGTCTCGAATAAAACAGGCCACTCCTTACACACATTTACAGATCATCTATAAATTTACAAATAATATGTATGTTGCAGTTGCACTATCCAATGCTATCGGCAAATCACGTACAGAAACCTATACTTACGGCGAGCATTATAATTCTTATAATCGTGAAAGTAAAACTTATTATCCTTGGATTTTATTCAGGTATACATTCCGTAAAAATATAAAGAGGAAAATAGGAGTAGATAATGTGATCAGAAGTAAAGAATCGGGAATTTCCTTATAATTATAATAATAACATAATTTGATTAGACTAAAATTAAGCCTATCCTGTCTGTGAAGATAAGATAGGCTGCAACATTATTTTATTCTCATTGTTGTTATAATAGCATATTAAAAAAAGGACAATGATGAAAAAAAGTATGTATGTTTTAATAGGAGCGTTGTTTATGATGCTCTCCTGTACAGAGAAAAAAGATGTAGTGAAATATACAATTGCTTCCCAAACTGTAGATTGTAGTGGTGTTGGAAGACAAAAGTGTATGTTAGTAAAAAAAGGAAATGCATCAGACTGGGAATACTTCTATAGCCAGATTGAAGGTTTTAACTATGAGGATGGTAATGAATATGTATTGGAAGTTGAGGAGAAAAAAATAGAGAATCCTCCGGCTGATGCATCTTCTATCCGTTATGTCTTGGTCAAACAAATTTCTAAAACGGCAAAGACCTCCGAAAACTTACCTATCTCTACTGTGTCACAGAACGAAAGGTATGAGTGGGGTGGAAGAGTTTTATCTATTGAACAAGAAACCGTTGGACGAGGCGCTGCAGAAGGACAATTTCCTGTTACAATAGTACAGATTCAGGTATCGCATACAGCTACAAATCTATTTGAGCCAGGTGATACTATTCATGCTGAATTATCAGAATCTCCCGGAGTAATGCCTGTAATTGGCAGAGAATATGTATTTAAAGCAAAGAATGCACATCCTGGACATGCAAAGGGTGTTTATATGCTCGAAACTGATGTGATGGATTTAGTTTAGAATCTTTTTGTTTTTATCGGAACAAACCTCTTTTAGACTTTGTTATATAATGACCGGTTAGACCAAGAAAACTTTCCGGAGATTGTATTATATTACCAAAAACAAAAGCTATGAGAGATTATTATTTGTTGATTATTACCCGGAAAATTGCTAATCCTGTTACGGGTTTCCAGAAGGAAAATTTCCCTGAAAGTATTACATGTGTGTTGATGGATGCAGATGGAAGTCCGTTAAAGTTTAGAAGAATATTTGATCTTGAAGCTTATATTACTTCTGGCGATGGTATATCGGATGTGATTGAAGAAATAAAAGAACCATTCCTTATCTATCCTATTAATTCCGGAAATCAATTACATAGGAATCTGATCATTGTAGAAAATGAAGATATGCCGTTTGTGGTGGAAAATGCTTACTTATAGTGGTGAGTGATGAGTTATGAGCGATGAGTAATGATTGTCATTTTTCTTATTTATCGCTCATCACTCATCGTTCATCGCTCACCACTATTCAATGTTCTTCCGAATTCTCTTCAGATATTCTTTCATTGCCTTACTATCCTTCTTTTCAATAATATGTTGAAGGGTTGTCAATTCTTCCTGTATACGATTGATTTGATTCGGAGTGCGGGGATTGAAAAGAATCTCAGTTAGTAAATAATCATCTTCAGAGAAAAGTCCCCTCGCAATTTTCATATGCCGTTTGAATGTTGTTCCCGGTGCATCCTGATGTTTCATGGTCGCAGCAAAAACAATTGTAGAAGCAAAAGGAATTCCTAATGAATAAGCTACTACTTTATCATGTTCTTCAAAAGTATATTCACAAATATTGAGATGTAAGCCAGCATATAAATCCTTAAAGAAGATCCGTCCTAAATGGTCGCCTTCCGAAATGATAATTGTATTTTCTTTTGCCAGATTGCCTAAATTAGCAAAGGTCGGGCCAAACATTGGATGCGTAGAAACATAGGGGAATCCGCATGATTCATAGAATTCTTTCAGATTTGTTTTTACCGATGCAATATCTGCAATTATACAATAAGGAGGCAGATAAGGTAGTACAGCATTGAAAGCTTCTATAGTATAATTCAATGTTACACAGTTTATAACCAATTCCGGAGCAAACTCTGCAATCTCTTCAGCTTTCTGGAATCTAAGAGCATTGTAAATAAAACGTAATCGTTTCGGATCATTTTCCAGGACAGCAACTTCATGGTCAAAACTTAGAAGGTCGGTGAAGAAAGAACCCATCTTTCCAGCACCAAGTATAAGTATTTTCATCGTTGATTCATAATTATCATCTGTTGACGGACAGACTCTTCGTGGATTTCCTGCAATATCTCTTTTACAAAATCGGTGTTCAGTTCCATTGCTTCACCCATATCAGAACGTTTTTCTAATATTTCAGTATAACGTGGAGATTGGAGAATAGGCATGTTGTGCTCTTTTTTGTATATCCCAATCTCGCGAGATATACGCATACGTTTAGAAAGAATTTCAAGTAGTTGTTCATCGATCTGGTCGATCTGACGACGTAATTCACTGAGATTCTCTGTTGATTGTTGCACATCACGTATTACCAGGAGGTTGAGAACATAATCCAGTACATCAGGAGTTATTTGTTGTGAAGCATCACTCCATGCAGCTTCAGGATTACAATGGCTTTCAATAATAAGCCCGTCAAAGCTCAAATCCATTGCTTGTTGAGAAAGAGGCGCTATAAGTTCCCGTTTTCCTCCGATATGACTTGGATCACAGAAAATAGGTAGGTTAGGCATGCGGCGACGCAACTCGATAGGAATATGCCATAAAGGAAGGTTACGATACATTTTTTTGTCGTAAGAGCTGAATCCACGATGAATTACTCCTATACGACGGAGGCCTGCTCCATAAATCCGTTCTATTGCACCAATCCATAGTTCAAGGTCGGGATTAACGGGATTCTTGATTAACACAGGGATATCAACTCCTTTCAGAGCATCCGCAATTTCTTGTACGGCAAAAGGATTAACAGTAGTACGGGCACCTATCCAAACCATATCAACACCTGCATTTAACGCTTCCTTTACATGGTCTTTTGTTGCCACTTCAGTTGCAATGTACATACCTGTTTCTTCCTTTACTCTTTTCAGCCAGGGTAAACCTATAGTTCCTACACCTTCAAAACCTCCTGGTTTTGTGCGTGGCTTCCATATTCCACTCCGGAATATTTTGATGCCCCGTGAGGCTAGCCCACGAGCAGTTTCCATTACTTGTTCTTCTGTTTCGGCACTACATGGGCCTGATATAACGATTGGGCGGGTAGAGTCAACGCCCGGTAAAAGAATAGATTCTAATTCCATAAGTATATTATTTTATCAATTATCAATTGTTAATTATCAATTATAAAAATTATGCAGTTTGTTTGTTTAGGCCAATTACTGCCTGTATACGTTGAAGTGCTTCTTCCAAAACCTTTTCTTTGTAGCAGAGCGAGATACGCAGATAACGGTCTCCCTGGCTTCCGAAAATAAATCCTGGTGTAATAAATACGTTGGCTTCATATAATACTTTGTTAGCAAGTGTTTCGGAATTCTTAATATGGGCAGGTATCCGGCCCCATAAGAAAAGCCCTACCTGTTTTTCATCATAGCTACAACCCAGCGCTTCCATGATTTGACCGGCCAGATTTCGGCGATTCTTATAAACCCGGTTCATTTGTTCATACCATTTATCCGGTGCCTTTAATGCCGAAACGGCTGCTTGTTGCATCGGTTTGAATTGACCTGAGTCAATATTGCTTTTTACTTTGAGTATCCAACTGATAAATTCGGCATTAGTAGCCAACATTCCAATGCGCCACCCCGGCATATTATGAGATTTACTCATAGAGTTCATCTCTATACATACTTCACGTGCCCCTGGAACGCTTAGAATACTCAAAGGTTTATCATTTAAAATAAAGCTATATGGATTGTCATTACATATCACTATATTATGCTTTTGTCCAAATGTAACTAATTTTTCGAAGAGTTCCATGGTTGCATTCGCTCCCGTTGGCATATTGGGATAGTTTACCCACATTAGTTTTACATTGGAAAGATCCATTTGTTCCATAGCTTCGAAATCAGGAAACCATCCTGATTCTTCTTTCAGGTCGTAAGTGATTAAGTTCGCTCCTACCAATTTACTGACAGAACTGTATGTCGGATAACCCGGATTAGGAATTAATACGCTGTCGCCGGGATTAAGGAAAGCCATTGATACATGAAGAACACCTTCCTTGGAACCTATCAAAGGTAGGATCTCATTTTCTGGATTCAGCTCAACTCCATACCAACGGTTATACCATTCTGAAAACCCACGGCGTAATTCCGGTATCCCTGTATAAGGTTGATAGCCATGTGTATCAGCTTTGCGGGCATGATAACAAAGAGTTTCAATAGTCTGTTCCGAAGGGGAAAGATCAGGACTCCCAACGCCCAGGTTAATTACATTTTTGCCTTCGGCATTCATATCGGTTACTTCTTTTAATTTTTTTGAGAAGTAGTATTCTTGTACATTGCTTACGCGTGTCGCCGGTATAATACCGTTTTTACACACTTTGTTTACCTTCTGCATATTCTCCTAATATTGTAAAATTCTTAGTTAATGGACGGATCGCGTCTAATGCTTGTTTGTAGCGTGTGAAATCCACAAAGGTCAGATCGACATAAAATAGATATTCCCATTCGCGGCCAACAATAGGCAAAGACTGTATTTTGGACATATTCATATCGTAAAAAGAAAGGATAGAAAGAACTTTAGAAAGACTGCCGGCAGTGTGAGGAAGAGCAAATACAAGGGAAGATTTATTGATCTCATCTTTTTCGATCATTTCTTCTGCTAACCATGAGTCAGCGATTGTGAGGAAACGGGTGAAATTACGTTTGTTAGTCTCAATACCTTCCGCCAATATCTCCATTTTGTAGATTTCTGCAGCTAATTTACCACAAACGGCGGCATGGCCTTTCAACTTATTTTCGGATATCCAACGGGCGCTCATTGCTGTATCTTCTTTTTCGACCAGTTTTACATTTGGCAGGGTATCAAGATAATCAGTACATTGCATGAGCGCGATAGGATGGGAGTTAACTTCTTCGATTTCATGGATGGAAGTTCCGGGAAGTGCAACTAATGAATGAGAAATTCGTAGCTTATATTCACCGACAACCTTCAACCCACTCTGACGTATTAATTCGTGATTTTGGAGTAAACTTCCCGCTATGGTATTCTCAATAGCCATGACTCCGGTAGTGGAAGGGTCTTTACGGATTGTATCGATCACTTCCCGAAAAGAGTTGCAACCCAAAATCTCAATATCTTCCTCTTTGAAATAATTCCTTGCGGCAATGTCATGATAGGAACCCGCTATTCCCTGAATGGCAACTTTCTTTTTCATCTTCTTTTTTCTTGTTCAGCTTATAAACAAAAAAAGTCCCACCGTATCGGCAGGACTTTATATTTTGCTTTTTGATTTATTTTTCTCGATCAATGCGTTACATACAAATTCCTGCCTTTATTCTGCTAAAATAAAAGTAAAAATAAAAGTATGTAAAGCTAAACTTGTTCATTTCTTACAATTCTCTTGTTTATGGCTGCAAAAGTAACGCTTTTTTGGAATATGCAAGCAAAAAGTGATATTTTTTTACCGTAAAGAAAGAAAATATAGCGAGAGAAGTCTGTTTCATGAAGATAAAATGAAAAATTTCATATAAAATAATGGAGAAAAGGTTATATTTGTATATTTAGAAAGAACAATGACTTAAAATATTCAACCATGCCGAAGAAAAAAGACTATTCAGATCAGGAAGTAAACAAAAAATCATCAATTCAAGAGCCAATCGCTATTTATCAAAAGCCTCCTTGTCAGTTTACTTTGGAAGAATTGAAAGAGGAAATTAGACTCTCATTGAAAGATATTGAAGATGGCAATCTTATTGATAACAAGGATCTTCCTGCAAAATATCCTGAATGGGAACTAGAGTAATATGGACAAAACGGGCAGAAGCCAGACTATTACCTATTTATAATTATATAGCTAAGGATAATAAAAAAGCAGCAAATGAAATTGTGAAAAAGATTTATGCATCTGCTAAAACATTAGAAATATATCCACAGGCAGGTTCTATAGAGATATTATTAGCGGATCTACCGCAAAAATTTCGTTCACTGGTAGTGAAACCACATTATAAATTGATTTATCTTATTGATAACAAAAAGGTTTATATTATTTCTGTTTGGGATACTCGAAAAGATCCTGAAACACTGAGATTTTCAATTTAGTAATGTAATTAAACCACCTTCTGCCCCGGTTGAAGAGTAAGCATTTCTTTCGGTACACATGTTTTTACACTATCTATTATAAGATCGCCTATTGTATTGCGGATGAAATCTTTACGTGTTACAAATACTATTTCCCGGGTAGGTTTAGGTATAGCGAAGGGGCGTACCAATTCTTTTTGTTCCTCACTTAGTTGATATGTCGCGAGTTCAGGAATAAAAGTCACACCATTGTTGCTTTCTACCATGCGCATGAATGTTTCCAAGCTGCCCAGTTGATAGGCTGCCTGGCGTATTTTAACCTTTTCCATTTGGCAGAAACGCATCAACTGATCTCTGAAGCAATGCCCTTCATCCAATAACCAAAGATGTTCATCGCTGATATCGGCAGTTTTGATCATATCTTTTTTGAAGATAGGTTCATTCTTGGCGACATAACCAAAGAACTGCTCATAAAATAGCAGAGTTCCTTTCAGAAATAGTTCTACCGGCTGATTGGCAATAATGGCAGCATCTATTTCTCCATTTTGTAAGGCGGCAAGAGTTTCTGCTGTTTTCATTTCCAGCATCCGAATCTCCAGATTAGGATATTTAAAAGTTAATTGTTGAAAGAAGCGGGGTAACAGATAAGGTGCAATTGTAGGTAATACAGCTAACTGGAAGACTCCGGATAATGATTTTTGTTCTTCTACAACTATCTCTTTGATCCTGTTTGTTTCATATATTACCGTTCTTGCCTGTTCAATGATTTTACGTCCTGTCGGTGTGGGAATAACCGGTTGTTGGCTTCGGTCAAAAATCTTGATATCCAACTCATCTTCCATTTTTTGAATCATCATACTCAGTGTCGGTTGAGTGACATGACAATGTTCTGCTGCTTTTGCA
Organism: Tannerellaceae bacterium; assembly: GCA_032073245.1. GTDB lineage: Bacteria > Bacteroidota > Bacteroidia > Bacteroidales > Tannerellaceae > QVMG01. The sequence goes on along the minus strand of DAMANX010000014.1, from coordinate 14,279 downwards.
AAATGGCGATATTGGTCGACTGCCAGGATATATTCTAATTGCTGTATATTCATGTTAAATGTTTTATCGATGATATAGTATGACAGCAAAGATAACAATTATTTGGATATATAGATATGCTCTATAAGCCTATAAAAAGAAGAGATTGGAGGGTATTTTATTAACATGTAATTTTGCTCCAAAGAAAAGGTTAAAAGAAAACCATTAATAGTTAAAGTTATGAGAACGAATCAAATTGAAGAAAGAATAATAGGTCTCCAGGACAACATGATGAATTTTGCTTTGTCATTAACCGCTAACCGCGATGATGCGGAAGATTTACTTCAGGATACGACATTGAAGGTTCTAAATAATCAGGAAAAATTTGTGGATAATATTAATTTCAAAGGTTGGGTTTTGACAGTAATGCGCAACATCTTTATTAATAATTACCATAAAGTAGTTCGTAAACAAACTATGATTGATAAGGATGCTGATCTATATAACCTCGATATGGTGAATGAGTCCGGTTTTGATTCACCTGACGGATCTTATAACTTGAGCGAAATTAATAATGCAATCGAAAATCTAAGTGATGAATTGAGAATACCTTTCTCTTTGTATTTGAGTGGGTATAAATATCAGGAAATTGCTGATAAAATAGGTATTCCTATCGGTACAGTAAAAAGTCGCATCTTTTTTTCCCGTAAAGAGCTTCAAGAAGTTTTGGAGGATTTTAGAGATTAAGAATATATAAAGAGTGCACAAGAAATTTTGGTACCCAGATAAGATAAATCAAACGGATGATCACAGATTTGATAGTAAAATATGAATCTATGATCATCCTTTTTATTATCTCATCTGTATACTGATTCTTCCTTATTTATCATTTTTATAACTTTACAAAGTGATAGCCAAAATTAAATTCTAACGCCTTAATGATATGTTAAAAAATATTACACGCGCGTAAAATTCTTCACGGACGCTAGTAAAAAGGAAAATACACGCCTATTTCTGACAAAATGATAATAATAGAAATCTTCTCTTTTGATTACTATCGAAGAAATGACTACTTTTACTGGCTAAACAATAAGAAGTATGCAGAGTACAGGTGAAACTATATTTCCTGCCGAATGGTATCCTCAAAGTGCCGTTCAATTAACATGGCCTCATAAAGAAACAGATTGGCTGCCAATTATGGACGAAGTCATTCCTTGTTTTGTTTCAATTGCCCATGAAATTCTCAAACGAGAAAAGCTGTTAATTGTTTGCTCCGATGAAAAAGAAGTCCGTGAACAATTAGGTGAAGTAAATGAGGATAATTTGATTTTCCGTGAGATGGAAACAAATGATACCTGGGCACGTGATCATGGAGGAATCTCCTTATTCTACGAAGGAGTTCCGACAGTATATGATTTTGTGTTCAATGGTTGGGGAATGAAGTTTGCAGCAGATATGGACAACCTGATCACACGACAATTATTTATATCTGATACTTTTAAAGAAGAGGTGCAGCATGCCAATTTGCAACCTTTGGTTTTAGAAGGTGGAAGTATTGAATCAGATGGTAAAGGAACGTTGCTGACAACAGCAGAGTGTTTATTATCTGTAAATAGAAATGAATACCTAAGCCAGGAACAATTAGAGTATCATTTAAAAGATATATTCGGAATAGACCGTATACTATGGTTATATAGTGGTTATCTGGCCGGAGATGATACAGATAGTCATATCGACACGTTAGCTCGTTTTTGTGCCGAAGATACGATTGCTTATGTGCAATGTACGGATGAAGCAGACGAACATTATCCGGACTTGAAACAAATGGAGGAAGAATTGAAGGCCTTTACACAAAAGGATGGTACTCCTTATCGACTGATAGCACTCCCAATGGCAGATAAAGTAGAATGGGAAGGAGAGCGTCTTCCTGCTACTTATGCTAATTTTCTGATTATAAATAATGCAGTTCTATTACCTTTTTATGATTCTCCAAAAGATAAAATAGCAAAAGAGGCATTACAACAAGCTTTCCCTGATCGGGAAATAGTGGGTATAAACTGTCTTTCTTTGATAAAGCAACATGGATCCTTGCATTGTGTTACGATGCAATATCCGGAAGATTTCATTTAATCAATTACAATAAATATGAAAGTAGGATTAATTCAACAATCAAACAGCTGTGATATTGCGGCAAATAAAGATAAACTGGAACAAAATATACGGACTTGTGCAAAACAAGGTGCCGAGTTGATCGTTTTACAGGAATTACATAATGGTGTATATTTCTGTCAGGTGGAAGATACTGATATTTTTGATCAGGCTGAAACTATTCCGGGACCGTCTACTGAACGTTTTGGTGCTTTAGCCAAAGAACTGGGAGTTGTCATTGTATTGTCATTATTTGAAAAAAGAGCTCCCGGACTTTATCATAATACTGCAGTTGTGATGGAAAAAGATGGAAGTATTGCCGGTAAATACCGGAAGATGCATATTCCGGATGATCCTGCTTATTATGAAAAGTTCTATTTTACACCCGGTGACTTGGGTTTTGAACCTATTGATACTTCAGTTGGACGATTAGGTGTTCTCGTTTGTTGGGATCAGTGGTATCCTGAGGCAGCCAGACTCATGGCTATGCGGGGGGCAGAGGTGTTGATCTATCCGACAGCAATCGGGTGGGAGAGTAGTGATACTGAAGAAGAGAAAGCGCGTCAATTAGGTGCATGGGTAACTGTACAGCGGGGACATGCTGTAGCAAATGGATTACCGGTTATTACGGTGAACCGTGTAGGACATGAAACGGATTCTTCAGGACAGACAAATGGTATTCAGTTTTGGGGAAATAGTTTTGTTGCCGGCCCTCAAGGGGAGTTATTGGCTGAGTTTTCCAATGATCAGGAAGAAATGCAAGTGATTGAAATAGATAAAACAAGAAGTGAGCAGGTACGTCGCTGGTGGCCTTTCTTCAGGGATAGGCGAATAGATGCGTTTGGAGGGTTAACAGAAAGATATTTATAATATCAAAATATAGGGGCGATTCTATGTGGTCGCCCCAATAATATATAAAAGGGCGGCCACATAGGGCCGCCCCTACAATTGGAAATTATTTTTTACGCAATCGTAATACTTTCATCCAAATAAACATCCTGAATAGTATTGAGTAATTCAATACCATCTTTCATCGGTTTTTGGAAGGCTTTTCGTCCACTGATCAGCCCCATACCTCCGGCACGTTTATTTACAACAGCTGTCATAACAGCTTCTCCAAGATCGGTTGCGCCATGTGATTCTCCTCCTGAATTAATTAATCCGACGCGACCCATATATCCATTTGCAACCTGATAGCGACAAAGGTCTATAGGATGTTCGGTTGTTAACTCAGTATACATCTTCTCATTGATCTTACCAAATTTTATACTGGAGAACCCTCCATTATTAACTGGAAGTTTTTGTTTTACGATGTCTGCCTGAATGGTAACTCCTAAATGATTCGCCTGGCCTGTTAAGTCTGCTGCAGAATGATAATCCACACCATCTTTTTTAAAGTCATTATTACGTAGATAACACCACAGTACCGTAGCCATACCTAATTCATGGGCATATTCAAATGCTTCTGCAATCTCCACTAATTGGCGGCGGCTTTGTTCCGATCCGAAATAAATAGTTGCACCTACTGCAACGGCTCCCATATTCCAGGCTTCCTTTACCGTACCAAACATTACCTGATCGTAGCTGTTCGGATAAGTCAAAAGTTCATTGTGATTCATTTTCACCAGGAAAGGGATTTTATGAGCATATTTACGGGCAACCATTCCTAAAACCCCAAAAGTTGAAGCAACAGCGTTACATCCTCCTTCAATGGCTAATTTTACAATATTTTCGGGATCGAAATAGAGTGGGTTCGGAGCAAAAGAAGCTCCGGCAGTATGCTCTATTCCCTGATCGACAGGTAATATGGATACATATCCGGTATTTGCCAGACGTCCATGTCCGAAAATAGTTTGTAAGCTATTTAATGTTTGATTGTTGCGGTCAGAGTTTATCCATATATCCTCTATTGCAGTAGGAGATGGAACGTGAATCAACGATTTGTCAATCGTTTTACAAATGTGACTAAGATAATACTCACTTTTTTCACCTAATAGGTTTGTAATGTTTGAATTGTTCATATTATATTCCTTTCTTATATATCTTATATAACACTTCTCTTCTTCTTTAAGTTTTAATTTTCAATATGAAAAATAGTTGAAGTTGGTAGAGACAGGGCTTGCCCTGTCTCTACCGCCGTCGTTTGGAAATTTTCAAATCTAACATTACATAAAAACTCGAAAATGTACCTTACATCAATTTATACTTATCGCTGTTTTGTAACTATTGATTTATTAAAAGAGTTACGAAATATCTTCCTTATCTTTGCTGCCGGATTGATCCTATTAAACGTTAAATACCATGAACGATCTGACAAAATCACGGATAATTGCCCTTATACATCGCGAAGTTATACCGGCTATCGGATGTACCGAACCAATGGCCGTCGCTCTTGGAACAGCCAGAGCTGCAGAGCTTTTAGAGAATATACCGGAAAAAATTGATGTTTATTTAAGTGCCAATGTATTAAAAAATGCAATGGGAGTTGGTATACCAGGAACCGGTATGGTAGGTTTACCAATTGCAATTGCGCTTGGCGCTCTTATAGGTAAGTCAGACTATGGATTGGAAGTTTTGCGTGATTTGACTCCCGATATGTTGGAAAAAGGAAAATCCATGGTAGAGGCAAAGACAATTTCGATAGGATTAAAGGAAAATGTAGATAAGCTATATATTGAAGTACTTTGCTATCGTGGAGAAAAATCTTCCAAAGCTATTATCTGCCATGATCATACAGGTATTATATATGAAGAGAAAGATGGAATAGTTATAAAGGATCAAAGAAAAACGAAAGATTGTTGCAGAGAAAGTAAAGAAGAAGAGGATATAGCCCTGACCTTTGATTTGGTTTATTCTTTTGCTATGGAAACGCCATTGGATGAAATCCGTTTTATTGAAGAATCAGCGAAAATCAATCGAAAAGCAGCCCAAGAGTCTATGCATAATAACTTTGGACATACAGTTGGGCGTATTGTGTCAAGTGAAAGAGGAAAGAAATGGTTGGGAGAATCGTCCTATACACGTATGTTGGCTATGACAGCTGCAGCTTGTGATGCCCGTATGGATGGCGCTATGGTGCCTGTAATGACAAACTCAGGAAGCGGGAATCAGGGGCTGGCCGCCACATTGCCTGTTCTGTCTTTTGCTGACGATATTGACTGCTCTGAAGAAGAATTGATTCGTGCATTGATGTTAAGTCATCTGATGGTGATATATATAAAACAAAGCCTTGGAAAGCTCTCCGCTTTGTGCGGATGTGTGGTGGCGGCGACAGGAGCCAGCTGTGGAATAACCTATTTGATGGGAGGTACAAAGGATCAAATTGTTTATGCCATAAAAAATATGATAGGTAATTTAACCGGTATGATATGTGACGGAGCCAAACCGAGCTGTGCAATGAAAGTATCCAGTGGTGTTTCAACAGCTATGCTTTCCGCTTTAATGGCAATGGAAAATAAAGTAGTAACATGTGTTGAAGGTATTATAGATGAGGATGTAGATAAGTCAATAGCCAACCTAACAATCATAGGCTCAAGAGGAATGGAAGAGACTGATAAATTAGTTTTAAATATAATGACCAATAAGTGATTATAAGTTAAAATATATAATAAATCCTTTTTTTGACGAATGAATTCTTTGTAAGGCCCATTCATATACCAAGTTATTCATTATCTTCGCAACGTATTTTTTAAAGATAAAGATTGTTTAATTTAAATGAAGTAATTATGAAAAAGAACTTGCTGTATTTATTTACGTTTGTTTTTGCATTGAGCTTGTTTACAGCTTGTAGTGATGATGACGATGATGAACCAAAGGTAGACGGCTGGAAAGAGATTTCAAAGACTTATGAAGGGAAAGAGCAACTAGGAGCTAAAATTAATGAGGTCGCAATTGATATTACTGGTAAATCAGTTGCAGTAGATGCAAAATCAGCTGAAGCAGCTACAGTTACACTTAATAATATCGTTCCAGATAGTAAAACTGTTACTATTGATGCAAAATTAGCAGAAGCAGGTGGCGTTTATTCACTTACAGGTGAAACAACCGTGAATAATAATAGCAAAATAAAAATAAGCGGTAATATTACTAAAGGGCTATTATCTATCGATGTTGTACGTGAATTAAGTACTATTGTAACCGGCAATTTAAAACTAGATATGATCAATACCGGTGAAGCTACAATAGCTAATGTTTATTGGAATACAGACTTGAAAACCGGTGATCCTGTTATGGATGCAATGATTCCTCAATTGGGAGGAATAGTAGGTCAATTAATGGCTCAAAAAGTATCAGGAGTGAATGTGAATTTGTCAACTGCCGGAACATTTGAGTTCAACTGGACTAAAGTTGGTGAATCTAGCCCAGCACAAATGCCTGTAGCACTGATTGCAGCTTTGGCGGTAATACAGCCAAAATATGTAGTAATTGGTAATGATCTTTTGATAACTTTTGATAAAAATGTACTTTCACTGATTCCAGAAGGAGTGATCCCATTTGACATTCAAAAATTAGTACCTTTATTGACAGATTTAGGTGGATATTATGGAATTCCTCTTCACATTAAACAAGAAGGCAATGCATCTACATTCTATGTGTCTAAAGATATGATCATTCCTATGTTGGAAATTCTTACTCCTATAATCACTCCAATGATACCTGAAGAATTGCTTCCAATGGTGAATGGATTAATACAGGCTTTGCCAAGTGCATCGGTTGTAGATTTAGGATTAGGATTTAAGAAATAAAGAAATCTATATAATAATATATAAAAGAGCTGCTCAGAATTGAGTGGCTCTTTTTATCTGTTGGAATTTTGATGTATTCCAATAGTTTTAAATTTGAACTATTTTCCAATGATGATATATTAATGATGTGTAGACTATAGTAACCTGGCTCCCCGCCTTGGTTAAGGCGGGGGTGGACCGCTGCTTGCAGCGGTGGGGCGGTTTGTTTTCTTGATAAAGATAATTCCTATTTCTTTTTTCTCCCACCACTCCACCATCGCAAACGATGGTCCACCCCCTCCTCAGGCATGAGGGGAGCCGAGATACTTATATCGTATTATCTTCAAATTTTCCTCAATTATCCAGTTTAATTGGTAATTGTGATCAATAAATAATCTCTTATAAAAAGAAAAAATCGCCCGGGGAAACCCCGGACGGTAATTATTAACACACATAAACTTACACACAGTAACTATCTTACTTAATATCTTTCTTCTACTTTTTTCCAATCAACGATCTTCCATAATTCTTTTAGGTGATCGGCGCGGCGATTCTGATAATCCAGATAATAAGAATGTTCCCATACATCAAAACCTAAGATAGGTTTCAAATTCTTTGTTACAGGATTACCAGCATTTGCTTCTTTTACAATAGATAGTTTTCCATTGTTGTCGCTTGCCAACCAAACCCAACCTGAACCGAATTGGCCAACACCTTCCGATTCGAATTTCTTTTTGAACTCATCGAAAGATCCCCATTCTTTATCAATAGCTTCAGCTAATTTACCTGAAGGTTTGCCACCACCATTCGGTGAGAACTGAGTGAAATATAATTCATGATTCAAGACCTGGCCTGCATTATTAAAAATAGCTCCGTCCGAACCTTTTACGATTTCAACTAATGTTGCGTTTTCAAATTTTGTACCCGGAATAAGTTCGTTCAACTTATCCACGTATGCTTTTAGATGTTTTCCATGATGGAACTCTATTGTTTGTTTGCTGATAACTGGTTCCAACGCGTTTGTTGCGTATGGTAAATTTACTACTTCAAATTTCATAACTTCTTGATTTTTATTTGTTACTTGACTATTTGTAATCATTAATAAAACACTCAAACATAAACTTAACATAGTCTTGTAGATTATAATGTTAATATCCTTTTATAGTTAAAACATAAGGTGGGCTCATTTTGTTCAAGAAACGAGAAAAATGTTGATAACAAATAAAACAATTTGTAAATGGAAAAGAAAATCGGAAATTTAATTCCAAATACTTTTTTTATAACGAAAGGAAGTGGAGATTCGGACCTGGAAAAACATGCCGGTTCTTATCACATGGCTTTGTATGATGCCGGTATTTCAGACTTTAATATAATGACTTATTCTTCTGTAATACCGGCAAAAGCCAGACTGGCTACCATGGATGAAATTGATTTCCCTCCTTTTGGTTCGGAATTGAAAACAATAATGGCGGTATCTCATGGATATCAGGATGAATTTATATCTGCCGGTGTTGTATATGCGTGGATGTATTTGGATGAGAATTTTGATGAAAAACTAGGAGCACTAGTCTGTGAAGTAAGTGGGCGTTACCGGATAGAGGAGCTTGAATCGCGTTTGATCCGTGTTATCAATGATCTTCATCAGAAAACATATAGTAAATACTATTTGGGTGAGTTAAATTTTATAACAGAAGGTATCACTATTGAAAAGAGATATGGAACAGCATTGGCTGCACTTTGTTTTGTTGATTTTATTGTTCCGGATGCTGATGAATATAATTAAGCGTATATTCAAATATAAATCTATAAACCGTCTTCGAATGAGAAGACGGTTTTTTTATGTAAGTTTGCATAGGTAGAAAGATAATAAATTGAACTGAAATGAAGAAAATCATAAACCCTTGGGATGGCCTGGATGGCTATTTCTGCTTTGGATGTTCACCTGCAAATCCTTCCGGATTACATTTAGAGTTTTATGAAGATGGTGATGATATTGTAGCTTTTTGGAAACCAAAAGGAGAATATCAGGGTTGGTTGAAAACATTGCATGGGGGTATACAAAGTACACTTATGGATGAATTGGCCGGATGGGTTGTGTTGCGAAAACTGCAAACAACAGGGGTGACATCCCGTTTGGATGCAAGATTTATAAAAAGTATATCAACGGATGAACCGCGACTCATGATTCGTGGTCGATTGAAGGAAATAAAAAGAAATGCTGTTTTTCTGGAGTCCGAAATATATAATTCAAAAGATGAGCTCTGTGCACGTGCTGATCTTGTATTTTTTGTGGTGAATGCAGAACGGGCTACTGAAGAATTCCATTTTTGCGGATGCAAGACGGAAGAAGAGCAAACAAACGATTAACGATTAGTGTTTAACGATTAACTTGAGATTGAGAAAAATATCGAAATAATTAATGATTTATCATTTATAATTAAACATTAAGTAAGATGAAATATATTGGAGCACACGTAAGTGCATCTGGTGGGGTTGAAAATGCTCCATTAAATGCACATAATATCGGAGCAAAAGCTTTTGCTCTGTTTACAAAGAATCAACGGCAATGGAAAGCAAATCCATTAACCGAAAAGAGTATTGAATTATTTAAGGAAAGATGCGTTCAATATGGATACAAACCCAAACATATCCTTCCGCATGATAGCTATCTGATTAATTTAGGCCATCCTGATGATGAAGCACTACAAAAATCGCGAGACGCATTTCTGGATGAGATGCAAAGATGTGAACAATTGGGTTTAGATCGACTTAATTTCCATCCGGGTAGCAATCTGAACCAGATGTCTGTGGAGGATTGCCTAGCTCGTATTGCAGAATCGATTAACTGGACATTGGATCAAACTCAGGATGTATGTGCTGTGATTGAGAATACCGCCGGACAAGGAAGTAACCTTGGATATAAATTTGAACATCTGGCTTATATAATTGAAAGGATAGAGGATAAAAGCAGAGTAGGGGTATGCTTAGACACTGCTCATACATTGGCTGCCGGATATGAAATCCGAACAGAAGAAGGATATGCAAATACCTTTAAACAATTTAATGAAATTGTCGGTTTTAAGTACCTTATGGGAATGCACCTGAATGATTCCAAAAAGGAAGTCGCTACGCATGTCGATCGGCATGATAGTATTGGTAAAGGAGTCATGGGTATGACCCTGTTTAAATTGTTGATGCATGATAATCGATTTGATGATATGCCCTTGATTTTAGAAACTCCCAATGAAGATATATGGGCGGAAGAGATTGAATATCTGTATAGTATATAAAAAATGAAGGGATGACTTTCACAAGCTACCCCCTCTACATTTAACCAAAACCTTAACTATGAAAGTACAAATATAAACACTATTCGTCATATTTGCAAGTATATTGGTCATTTCTTTTAATTTTTTTGCTTAAGCCCCCATCGTTCCGATATTTATTATACTTTTGTATACATTAATTATTAAATAACTATTGTTATGTTTGAGTTGATGCCTATTATTTTTATTCTTGGAATTATAGCCATAGCTTTAGAGGATAAGATAAAGATAAATAAGGCTGCCATCGCGTTGTTGATGGCAATTTCTATGTGGTTGATTTTAATGCTGGATGCCTACAATATATTTATAGTTCATGCTAGCCCATTATTCCAGAGCTTTTTAACCGATAACCCACAGGTAGCAACACTCCCAGTTCATGAGCAGTTTATTCATTTCATTTCAGACATGAATATTGTTTATCATTTAGGAAATGTTTCGGAAACACTTTTCTTTGTGATGTGCTCCATGCTTATTGTCGATATTATAGATAAGCATGGTGGATTTCGTTCTATGACAAATTATCTGGCTACTACTAATAAACGAAAACTTTTATGGTATATTAGTTTTACAACATTCTTCTTCTCTGCATTATTAGATAACCTGGCTGCCGCAATCGTTATTATGGCCGTATTACGTAAGTTGGTACCCGATCGTACAGACCGGTTGAAATATGCGTGTATGGTTGTGATTTCAGCCAATGCAGGAGGTAGTTGGTCACCGATTGGAGATGTTACTACTATTTTACTTTGGGTAGGAAAGAATATTACTGCTTGGCACCAGATATCCCATCTGTTTATTCCCGCCTTGGTTAATATGCTTGTTCCGGTTACCATTGCTCATTTCTGGTTATTTAAAAAAGGTTCTCAATTACGTGAACCCGGTGATTATGATATCGATGATGAATGTATTACGGCTTTGTCGCATCATTCCCGTCGTACAATATTTGTAATTGGAATATTATCGTTAGCATTGGTACCTGTTTTCCAAATCCTGACTGGTTTACCTCCTTTTATGGGAGTCTTGACCGGATTGACGGTATTGTGGATTTACACGGATTTGATGTATCGTAAAATAAAACTCAAAGAATCAAAGAAAAATCGCATAGCACGTTTATTACCAAATGTAGATCTGGCTACAGTCTTTTTTTTCTTGGGAATTCTTATGTCTGTAAGTGCTCTTGAAACATCCGGGCACTTAAGTCTGATGTCGGGTTTTCTGGATAAACATTTGCATGAACCTTATCTGATCAGTTTTTTGATCGGTATTCTTTCTTCGAGTATAGATAACGTGGCTTTGGTTGCTGCAACAATAGGAATGTATCCTATTGCGGATGCTACAACACAACTTTCCGAATATGCACAATATTTTGTAACGGATGGAGGTTTTTGGACATTCCTTGCTTATTGTGGTGTAACAGGTGGTAGTATCCTTATCATTGGTTCGGCAACAGGAGTTACGGTAATGGGGATTGAAAAGATTAGTTTTATGTATTATTTCAAGCGGTTTTCGGGCTTGGCGTTGGCTGGTTACCTTAGTGGTGCCGCAGTTTATATATTATTATTTGCTTAAACGTTTATATACCATGAAAAAGAAATGGACAATTGGGATTCTGTGTGTAATCCTGTTCACAAGTATGGAAGCAATGGCTTGTACCGGTTTACTGGTAGGTCGGAAGGCTTCAGTAGATGGCTCCGTAATGATTAGTTACTCGGCCGATTCACACTCATTGTATGGTGAGCTTTATCGTTGGCCGGCTGCTACCTGGCCAAAAGGAACAATGTTAAAAGTAACTGAGTGGGATTCCGGGAAACCTCTGGGTGAAATACCTCAGGTGGAACAAACCTATTCTGTAATCGGAAATATGAATGAGTATCAGGTTGCAATTACAGAAAGCACCTGGGGTGGTCGTTCAGAACTGTCTGACCCGAACGGTATTATTGATTATGGAAGCCTGATATATATCGCTCTACAACGTTCTAAAACAGCACGTGAAGCAATTGAAGTTATGACCGGCCTTGTTCGCGATCATGGATATTGCAGTAGTGGAGAAACATTTTCTATTGCTGATAAGAATGAAGCATGGGTAATGGAACTGATTGGTAAAGGGCCTAATAAAAAGGGAGCTGTATGGGTGGCTATCCGTGTTCCGGATGATTGTATATCCGCACATGCCAATCAGGCACGTATCCAACAAATCCCATTTGATGATAAAGAAAACTGCCTGTATTCTCCGGATGTTGTTTCTTTGGCACGTGAAATGGGATATTATAAAGGTAACGATAAAGACTTCAGTTTTGCAAAAGCTTATAACCCTTATGATTTTAGCGGATTACGTGGCTGCGAAGCACGTGTGTGGGCTTTCTTTAGCAAATATGATAAGTCAATGGTGAAATACACCGATTTTATAAAAGGTGATCCAACAAAAGAACCAATGCCTTTATATATCAAACCAGATCGTAAACTTTCCGTACAAGATGTACAAAATGTTATGCGTGATCATTACGAAGGAACTGATCTTGATATGACAAAAGATGCAGGCGCCGGCCCATATAAAGTGCCTTATCGCTGGCGTCCTATGAATTTTACAGTTGATGGAGAAACTTATGTGAATGAACGTGCTATAGCCACACAACAAACAGGTTTTGTAATCGTTCCGCAAATGCGTAACTGGCTTCCGGATGCAATCGGTGGTATCCTTTGGTTTGGTGTGGATGATGCGGATATGGCAGTATTTACTCCCCTCTATTGTGGTATTCTGGATTCACCGGAATGTTATCGTGTAGGGAATGGAGATATGATGACTTTTTCATGGACATCTGCTTTCTGGATGCATAACTGGGTAGCAAATATGGCTTATCATAAATATAGCTTTATGATAGAAGATATTCGTAAAGTACAAGGTGAGTTGGAAAATGGATTTAAAGATATGGTTCCTTCTATTGATAAAGCAGCACAGGATCTTTATGCAAAAGATCCTATAGAAGCTCGTAAGTTCCTTACATGGTATAGTACAACGACTGCTGACGATGCTACAGCTCGTTGGAAAAAATTAGGTGAATACTTGATCGTGAAATATATCGATGGAAATGTAAAGAAAGAAGAAGGTGGTAAGTTTATGACAAATGGTTACGGACTTTCTGCTTATCCTGATTTTCCGGGATATGATGAAGAATATTATCGTAGTATTGTTCGTTCGGCCGGCGATCGTTTAAAAATAAATGAAATCAAATAGTCTTTTAATGTTTAACTAAAAAATAATAAGGGTATGAAAAGGTTATTAGTTATCTGTTTATTATCTGTTTTATGTGTAGGAGCTTATGCGCAAAATAAGCAAGGTGATTCTTCTGTGGGTTTTAATGTAGGATATGGTTTTGAGTGGGAGAATGCAACATTAGGTCTGGATTATCGTTATAATGTAACTGATGAATTCAGATTAACTCCATCCCTTACTCATTATGTGAAAAATGATGGTTTAAGTGCCTGGTCAATTGATTTAAATGCACATTATGTATTTAGATTAAGTGAAATGTTTGGTTTCTATCCGTTAGGAGGATTAAGTTTATCTTTTTGGAAAGCGGAAACTAAAGGGCCATTAAAAGTTAAGGATGATTGGACCCGTTTTGGGGCGAATCTGGGTTTAGGAGTAGAGGTTTATGCGTCTGAGCAGATAACTGTGGGATTGGAAGCTAAATATAATATTATTAAGGATTTCGATCAGGCTATGATTGCGGTGAGAGTTGGATATAATTTCTGATAATCAAACACACAATAACTACTGAACCTCCAAATGATTATTTCATTTGGAGGTTTTTTATTTTGATATTATGGAAGCCTTATTATTTAATTCGAAAAATATTTGAAGATACATACAAGAACGTCAAAGACGTTTTATGTGAATAACCGCGGGATATAATCCCGTGGTAGATAATAGATATATCCTCTTGCAGCCCCGAATGGGGGTGAATAAAAAGCCATTATTGACCCTCTTCGAGGCTCCGACAGGGTTGTCATTCCTATACTATCCACGGGATTACATCCCGCGGTTATTCACATGAAATCCCTTTGGGATTTTGAAGGCGGAGTTTAAAAAAAATCTTCAAAT